>CADBHQ010000035.1 GCA_902794535.1 Fibrobacter succinogenes
TTTTTTAAAGTCTTGGTCCCGTTAATCACGTTCGTATTATTGACTTTCCAAGAAATCTCTTGGACCCGTCACTAAGCACATCTCCGATTCCTTCAATCTTCCCGGCGGCCTCGCGGGCCTCCGTTCTCGTTCGTTTGAGCTCTTCAGCTCTCTCGTTCGAGGGTGAGGCCAATTATAGAACTTTCTGTGACGATTGTCAAGAGGTTTTGCGCATTTTTTTCATTTTTTTTCACTTTTTTCCATTTTTTCGTTTTATATCCACATAATAATCAATTTATCAACATTCTATTAACATGTTTATTCTGGCTATAGCCAATCATAGCCGTTGTTTTTAGCCAATTTTTCTTTTTTCCTGGTTCTTTTCTATAATTCCATATATGAGTTACGAATGCAGACACCTAAGAAATACATTCTGCAACAAGCGGAAAAAGGAATGCGACCCCGGAGCACCCGGTTGCGTTCTCCGCGGACGGTTCGTATTCCCCTTCAGCGAATCCGCCAACGACTCTATCAAAAAGAAGCCTAAACCGGACAAGGACTAACTCACCTTGTTCAAGTTCAGCTACATTTTCGAAAAGATATTGTACAGGGCACTATTGGCATCTGGCTGGAAGCAAGATGTTGTACAAGCTAACTTGATATACGTACACCCCAATTATTCAAAAATAATTTGTTCAAACGAATATAAACAAATTATAAAACACCTTGCACATCACGTATCCGATATTCTTTTTGATTTCGGCTCATTCAAAAAATTGCCGCACGACTTTAGCAGTTATCCCTTCAAGCAAAATTGTATTACATATAAGCTAGCAGAAGGTAGCGAACCCGTTTTAAACAAAATGCGTGAAGGCGGAATATTCCTGACTGCACACTATGGCAATTACGAAGCGATTGGCCCGTGGCTCTGCCGCTTGGGCATTCCGCTCAAGGCAAGCTATATACCGCTTAAGCCCGCATGGCTCAACCGCATTGTCGAAAATAAAATCCGTTCTGTAGACAAAAGAAATTATTCCGTGAACGCCAAGAGCCCGCGCGAATTCTTGCGAATCCTCGATGACAAAAATTTATTCTGTCTATTGATGGATCAGGACAGCCGAATTGAAAGTGCTACCACAGCAACATTTCTCGGAAGAAAAGTTCACGTGAATCCGCTGCCAGATTTTTTATTAAAGCACCAGCCGCAAACCCCCGTATTCATTTGCTGGCTCGAAGAATCTGGTACAGAAAAAATCCTGCATGCAATTGAAATCACTCCGACAAACAACAGCGTAAACGACGAATTCAACCGCTGGCTGGAAAAACGAATCGCCGAAGATTCTGCGCTTTGGTATGGTTGGACTCACCGACGTTTTTACAGCTGCAATTCCAAGATATATGGATAATTATTCCAATCTGGAATAATCAGCTTTATCCTATTTCGCAGAAAAAACTATATATATGGATATAACAGAGTGTTAGGATTATGCAGATATTAGAAAACGAAAATATCTCAAATATTGATGACGCGAAGGTCGTTCAGCCTATCGCGAAACGCAAGCTTGTTCTTGTACAAATCAATAACCCTTCCCTCAAAAAATTTCGCGCCATGCTTTCGGAAGAATACCCCATTATCGATGTGGATTCCGAAAAAGAAGCATTGCAATTGGTAGACAAGCAGCACGACAATATTTCCGCTGTATTGTTCAACGTGGAACTGTGCAAGCAAAGCGACTTTTGGCTACAGAAAATTTTGAACGAAGATAAACGTTTCGTAGGCATTCCAAACATCGGCGTTTCTACAGTCGCGGATTCCGATGACTACAAACTCTGCATTGCCCGCGGTGCAAACGAATACTTTGAACCGCCGTTCCGTAAAGAACTTGTCATGCTCCGGATTAACAATGCTATTAGGGGAAAGGACTCGGCCACATTTTCCGAAGTCGAAAAAATCCTGAAGGAATTGCCGTCGAACATTTACCTAAAAGACGCCGAAGGCAAATACGTTTTCGCAACTCACTACTGGCACCACCTGCATACCGAAGGCGATCCGAACTGGACCATTCGCGGAAAGACCGATGTGGAAATTCGCGAAGACAAGGAAAACGCACTGAAGGCCATGGAATCGGACAAGGAACTTTTGCGCACGGGCAAAGGCACCAACTACGTCATTAAAGAAGAAGGTAAAAACGGGATCGAATACCTGGAACTTATTAAACGTCCGGTCTTTGATGACGACGGTAAAGTTAGCGGAATTATCGCGCTTATCAATAACGTAACAGAAACTCAGTCACTTAAGCTGGAACTCGAAAAACGTTCCAAGACTGATTCGCTCACGGGCCTTTTGAACAAGCAAGAAACCGAAAGCGAAATTACGCGTATCACCGAAAGCAACAGCAATGAACGTGGTGCCTTGATGATGATCGATGTAGACAAGTTTAAAGAGATAAACGATTCATTCGGTCATGCCGCAGGAGACCGCGTGCTCACGGCAATCGGAAACATTCTGCACAATTCATTCAAAGGAATGGATATCACAGGACGTATCGGTGGCGATGAATTTATGGTATACTTGCGCGATATCAAGCCCGATACGGCAATCAAGCTTGCCGCAATGATTTCGGATAAAGCAAGACACCTTTTTGCAGGCGAACCTTTAGAAAGGCACGTTTCGCTTTCAATAGGAATATCCGTATTCCCCGAACACGGTAAGAAATTCGAAGACCTGTACCGTGCATCTGACATGGCACTTTACTTTGTAAAGGAGCATGGCAGGGACTTTTACAAGATGTATTCTCCAGAACTGAAGAGTCTTCACAATTAGTCTTGTGTTCCTGGCGCATTCCCGGAAAATCTTCGTCTGTCCAGAACCTGGAATACCAGCAAAGATAAATGAGTGTGAGAACCGTAAAGCCTGCAATGCAGAGCAGTTTGAACAACATAACAGTTGTCGCGTAATCGGTTGGTGTATACATTCTAACCCCGTAGTGGAACAACCACAACACACCAAAAACCGCGCCAAATATATATTTTGGCGCGGCTCAAGTCAAACTGATTTGATTACGAAAATCTAGTATTAATTACACTAAATAGCTTACCGGAAAAAGGCTAGTTATTCGTGCGCAAACCGGCGGCATCGAACGTCGCCTTGTTTTTCGGATCGGGCACGGCAACCGTGGTAATCCAGTTGTATTCGGCAATGCCGGCAAGACCCACACGAGCGCAGAGTTGGTCGCGAGCCACATTGTAGGCATTCAGAATCTGGATTTTTTCGGTATCGTTAGCCTTGTCGATTCGTTCGGACCAACGCACTCCGAGTTCCACGAGAGCGGCACTTGCCTTCACATAAAGCTTGGCCTTTTCAGAAGTGATTTCCGAAGAAGCGGGAGCAGTGAATGCATCGACCTGCACGATAGGCACGGTCTTAGGAGTGGATGCTTGCACCTGGTTCATTTCAGGTACGTTATCGTCAGCGTTATCGCAAGCGACAAACACCGGAGCTACGAAAAAAGAGGCGATCATCAACAACGCCACTTTTAGGATTCGTCTTGACATATCAGCCTCTTTTTCAAAATACTAGCGGCTTGTGGGCTCGAACCACAGACCTGCGGATTATGATTCCGACGCTCTACCAACTGAGCTAAGCCGCCAAATTTTTCCCAAATTTAGTCAATTAGTTTTAAAATTTCAAGGGGTCTATTCAAAATAAACTGTAGTTTCTAAAAATTTTTCGCCCCATTCGATCAATTGCCAGCCCGGCGCAGCACTTTTCAGGTTAAAGTACGGCACATTCGGGTCAATCTGGAACTGAGTTGCAGGAGCAACGTGCACGATCTGGCGTCCCATGTTCACTTCGAACTGGTGATGGTAGTGGCCTGCGTAAATATGAGTCAAGTTCTTGATACCAGCAAGTACTTCTTGAACTTCAACCATATTTTCCAAATGGTAACGCAAGTCCATGAACCGGTGACCACAGAAACAAGGAGGATGGTGCATGAACAGAATGACTTCGCCCTTGATCTTCGAAGCTTCTTCCTGCAACCATGTCAGCTGATCCTGTGAAACATTCCCGCATCCACTATCTAAAAAGAAGATAGTCCTTCCACCCAGGTCATAACGGTAATAACATCTGTCACCATGAATCTTGGATTCAAGGTCGAAGTACTTTCGCATGATGTTGAGGTCGTCGTGATTACCGGGAATGATACAAACCGGAACTTTGTAGTCTTTCAATAAAGATGCTACATGCTTGTATGCAGCCGCTTGCGAATTTTCAGCAAGGTCACCGGACAACACCAAGAGATCCAAATTTTGCATAGAGTCAGAATTCAGAGCTTTAAGGAAATTCGCGCATACGTCGATCCCCTGAACGAGCTCTTCTCCGTTTCCAATATGGATATCGGATATCTGACCTATTTTAAGCATCTTTGAAGACATTTTGTTTGAACAATATAAATATTATATTGCCGCTAAGTTTATGATTTACACCACTTTCTTGCCAAATGTGAGCCATATCATACCGATTTTCAACATAAAACGGTGTACCGCATGTGAATTGGTATTGAAAACTCACCTTCAACATTTATCAACATTGAAAAAAGTGAACAGATTGAAAGTTTTCAACATTTTTCCTCATCAATTTTAGTTTTGCAACTTTTTGACCATCAATGAGTTATGTTTTCATCTTCACAATTCTATCCACTATTCACGGCACTAATTACCATTATCATTTATATAAATAATTAGTGTTTATTGATATAGGTGTGGATTTGACTTAGAGGTCTAAATCCTTAGGTGCTTTGACAGGCTGTTGCTTAGCAGACTGCTGTGCTGCAGGCTGAGCTGCCTGGGCAGGAGCGACCTGAGGAGCACCCATCTGGCAGTTACCCTGGAAAATTGCACCTTCCTGGATAATGAGACGCTTGGTCTTGATATTGCCTTCATACTGAGAGGTACTTTCGAGAATGAGCTTGTCGGTGCATTCGATGTTGCCCTTGACAGAACCGGCAATCACAGCAGTAGTGGTCTTGATTTCAGCTTGGACCACGCCCTGACGTTCGACGATGAGTTCGCCTTCGATAGAGATGCCGCCAACGACATTACCAGCAACGCGCACGTCGCTATTGCCGCTGATGTCGCCCTTGATTGTCACGCTGTGACCGATCTGAGTGATTTCCTGTTCTTTAGTAGCCATTTTTTACCTCTTTGGTTGATTTAATAATTGATGAAAAGCTCGGGATCTGTTTCCTTGCCATCTTTATTTATAGAATAGTGCAAGTGCGGTGCGCTGCTGTTTCCCGTATTCCCGACTGTTCCTATAATTTCGCCTTTCCCGACATTGCGACCCTTGCGGGTACGAATATCTTTTAAATGTGAATAGCTGGTCTTGTAACCGTTCTGGTGATCGATGACGACTGTGTTACCCAGTTCGTCTTGTTGACCTGCAAATTCTACAATGCCGCTACCCGATGCAAATACCGGGTTTCCTGCTTGTGCCGAAAAATCAATTCCCAAGTGGTCGTTTGCTTCACTGAATTTTTTGCTCACGATTCCGACAACAGGAATCACGTTTGGAATATGTTCCAGGCGGACCTTGTCTTCGTGCGGTTTCCAGCCACCTTCATAATCGACATCGATTTTTTGTGAAGGCGTGTGGGCGAACCTGCTCTTGTCGATAAGGCTGTTGACCTTTTCCGAATCGTTTTCGATGAACGTGCCGAGGATATTCTGGATACGTTCTTCTAAAACCCAGAGCGAATCGATTCTCATGAAAAGTTCTTCGTAGTTGGCATTCTGTTTTACAAGCTGGCCGTTTGCGATGCGGATGTTTTCGTAGTTCGCCATCATGCGACCGATACGACCTGCATTATATATCAGAAAGCCTGCAGCGACGACCGCGGCAATAAGGAAAAGTTTCAAGAGTAAAAACCACTTTCTGTTGATGCGGTAACTCTTGATTTCCTTGGAGTCTTCCGGAATAATTTGGACTTTATAGTACTTGCTCATTTAGCGTTCCATGAGTTCCTGGATTCGGTTAAGGTCGTCCATGGAATAATAGTTAATAACAATCGAACCCTTGGTCTCGGTCGAGGCACTTGGATTGATTTGGACCTTTGTTCCGAAATAGGTTTCGAGACGAGACTCGAATTGTTTCATGTCGGCACTAAGTTCCGGCTTCGGCTTGGCTTCGACTTCGGGCTTGTGAATTTCTGGCTGGTCTTCAGCTTCAGGTGCAGCCTGTTCCGGTTCCTGCGGTTTGGAAATATCTTCGCCGCGGGCAATCGCTTCGATCTGGCGAACGTTCAAGCCTTCTTCGATGATCCGCTTGGCGACTTCTTCGGGATTCTGAATTTTGTCGCTGCAGAGGGCGCGAGCGGCACCGCCCGAAATTTTTCCTTCTTCTATCCACAAAAGTACGACTTCTGGGAGTTTGAGAAGGCGAAGACTGTTAGTAATTGCAGAGCGCGACTTACTCACAATCTTGGACAAATCTTCGTGAGTATAGCCGTGATTATCGATCAATTGTTGATAAGACTTGGCGACTTCGACCGGATTCAGGTCGACACGCTGGATGTTTTCGATGAGCGCCCATTCGGCCATGGCCTTGTCGTCGAGGTTTTCATAAACCTGGGCCTTGATGGTCGGGAGTCCGGCAAGCTTGGTTGCACGGGTACGACGTTCACCGCTGATGAGCTGGTAACGGTCACCCACCTTGCGAACAGCAATCGGCTGAATCAACCCGTGCTGTTCAATAGATTCTGCAAGTTCGACCAGTTCATCGTCGCTGAAAACTTTACGCGGCTGGAACGGGTTCGGGTCGATAAGGTCGACGTTGATTTCAACGACTTTCTGTGAGTTATCAACAGTTTCGGATTTTTCGACGGCGTTCTGCGAAGCATTTTCGTCGGATTGTGGATTGGACTGCTGAATATCAGATGCTGCCGGAGCGGAGTGATCCTTGAGGATATCGGCGAGGCTGCGACCCAATGCGAAAGACTTTTTACCCATTTATTACTTTCCCTTATTCAAGATTTCTTCGGCGAGTTTCATGTACGCTTGTGCACCACTGCTCTGTACATCGTAAAGGATGGCGGGCTTGCCGTGGCTCGGTGCTTCGGAGAGTTTCACGTTTCTCGGAATCATTGCCTGGAAAACGGTATCGCTCAGATTTTCACGTACTTCTTCGGCGACCTGCTTGCAGAGGCTCAGGCGGGAATCGTACATGGTGAGGAGCGCACCTTCAATCTTGAGGTTTGCGTTCAGGTTCTTCTGAACTTCGCGGATAGTCTTGAAAAGTTCGGTCATACCCTGCAGGGCGTAGTATTCGCACTGCACCGGAATCAAGACACTGGTGGCTGCGGTCAGCACGTTCAGCGTCAAAAGGTTCAGGCTCGGAGGAGCATCGATGATGATGAATTCGAAAGACTGCTTCAATACATTCATCACGCGTTCGAGACGGCGTTCGCGGCTCATGGCGTTCACCAGTTCGATTTCCATGACGGCGAGGTCCGGGCCAGAAGTGATGACCTTGAGGTAATCGAGACTCGTATCGAGGATAGCTTCCTTGATATTGTCATAGGTAATATTGTCCGGATTGTCGGCCATGTTCAGGACTTCGTGGATATCCACATCCTGAAGTTCGTTATAGCCCAAACCCTGCGACGCGTTACCCTGCGGGTCCATGTCGATAAGGAGTGTCTTCTTTTCTAATGCGGCAAAACTGGCGGCCAGGTTGACGGCGGTCGTGGTCTTGCCCACGCCACCTTTCTGGTTGCAGACTGCTATCACTTTACTCATTCATTACCTCGAGTGACTAAGGCGTAAACTTGTTCTTCCTGCGGGAGTGCATATTTATATATGTGTACTGCCGGATCATTTTCCAGGTGAACAATATTGTTGAAACTTTTCAGTGTGAGGAATTTTCCACCGCCCTTCAAACCGGGCTGGGCACGTTCCCAGTCGTTTTCGAAAGTCGAAAGAGCACGGCAACTCACATAGTCCAGATAGGCAAGTCCCGAAGTTTCGAAACGCTTGCCCACGACGGTCAGGTTATTCAGGTGCAGTTTTTCCTTGGCGAACTTCATGAATTCCACGCGCATGTGGCGGGGTTCGACGGCAAAGAATTCCACCTGGGGCATAACGATGGCGAGCGGAAAAATCGGGCAACCTGCCCCCGCACCCATATCGGCCCATTTGATAGACGAGAGAGAAGAGACGAGAGACGAGAGATCTTCTCTAATATATATATAGGGAACCAATGAATCGGCGATGTGTCTGCTCAAGAATTTTTCGGAATCCTTCGCCGAAATCAGGTTGCCGAACTGCTTGGTCTCTACGACCAAGTCCGCAAAATCATAAAGCTTGCCCAGAACATCTTCGGACAGCTGCACACCATGTTCTGTCAAGAACTGGTTCAAAAGATTCTGCTGGTTTTTGTTGTTTCTATAGGAACGTTCCACGTGGAACAATTTAGTATTATGAAATGTGAATACAACAAAAAAGGGCTTGCGCCCTTTCACTTTTTAAAAATATCCGTGGATAAGTTTTTGATAAATGTGGATTTTGTGTGAATAGAATTCACACTTTTTAAGGAAATCAGAATAATTCTTTTATTTGCGGGAGGGAACCCAGCTCGGAGTTGCGAAGGCCGCACGGTTCCCTCCCTGCACCCTCCCATTCCTTGGCCGACGCAGCCAGGCTCGTCTAGACGATGAGCATATTTGTTGTTGATTATATCCCTCGCTAATAAAAAAAGAAAATGTTTCATGTGAAACATAAAAAGTCTCCTTTAAGGAGACCTTTTAGATATTATCGGTTGACTTTTATGATGTACTTGCTGTTGGCGGGGCGGCCGAGGAGGTCGAAATGTTTTGCGTTTTTGTAATTGACTGCCGGGCGAACTTTGTGATGGATGGATGTGGTCATCTCATTATATACGTAGAAAACTTTATAAATGGTGCTGTCGTTAACCATTTTTCGCGTTGTCACAAAACCATTGTCCGTTTCTTCAATGGTATAGATACTGAGAATGTTGTCTTTCACATCCATGGAATCGTCATCGTTAAAGTGGTATATCTTTTCGATGCATTGATCTTTGTTGTCGGGATCATGGGTGATAAGATATCCGTCATAGCCACGAGAAAAATAATCGCTGCCGCTTTCGAAGAATGATTTTAAGACAAAGAGGGAGTCGTTCCTGACAACTCTTTTTTCAACTCGACTCGTTTCGTAACTAGAGCCGTTCTTATAACCGCGAGTAGAAGAACTGCCGTATGAAGAGTCTTGACTGATGTAGGTTGTATCTGCGTATTTGGATCCTTCGCCGCCGTAGATGGCATAAATTTTATCACCGTCTCGTTCAATGGTGATTGATTGCGAAACAGTACTTTTGACTTTTAAAGAATCAATGTCGCTACCTTCGTAATTAATCGTTTTTTCGAGGGTGTTTCCATTCCATACTATTTTCCTTGTGTTATAACGAGGAACGAATGTTTCTATAAGCTCTTCGCCGACTAAGGTGCGAATCAGGGTATATGTGCTTGCACTATCTGGTCGTGCGTTTGGGAGAGTGTTTATCTGTCCAAAGGTTGCAAGGTTGACACAGTCCAATGCAAGGGAATAGACTGCGAGGGAAAGAATAATGAAGAATGTCTTTTTCATATTGGGAAATATAGTAAAAGGTTTTATGTTTGCTTGGTTGTGTTCCACGTGAAACACAACCGAGGTCAGAAAGCGAAAAAATGCTTGCATTTTTTCATTTGCTGACCGATGGGTGTAGGACTATGACATAGTCATAGTCCCAACATGGCGAGGTGAGTGTCACCTACCTTTCTTATAATATATAGTGGTATATTCGTTGCCGCCCATGCAGGGGCCGGGGGCTTTGATGTATCTGTTATGGTCGAACTTGATTGATTTCTGGATAAGGGTATTCCCCTTCATTTCGTATTCATAAGTGTCGATGATAAAGTTATTATCGCTTTTTCGAATGCACTTGCCTTCGTTGCCCGGATCACGATAAATAGTCCAGTGCCTGGGAATCCAGTTGTCGGCTTCGTGGATGGTATCGTTCTTGATGTAGAATATCTGGTGCTGTTCCTTGTTCAGATCGATATAGACGGAATCCTTTGCGCGGTAGACGGTGAAGTGCCATTTGTCCTTCGAGGATTTCCATTCGTATTTCGTGACCTTGCCGACCTTGGTGGAGTCGATTTTCCAGTCGGGAATGTAGGTGGATTTTTTTTCGACATTACGGGCAAGGCAAGATTGGGATAGGCTCATGCTGTCCAGGTGATTGCCTGTCCAATGATATTTGATGGTATTGACTCGTCCGTTTTGTTCCTGATAGAGACTGTCCGGCAACATTTCGCTGGGCAAAACGAGTACGTGATTTTCGAAGTCCGTTGCGAAATAATTGAATGTGTGTCGGATGCAGTCAACCGCATGGACGTTCAGGGCAGCCAATGCCAGAATGATAAATGTTCTCCTCATATATCCCCTCCACTTTTTTAAACTGTAATCTCTACCCTATTGCCTTCGGGATCGAGAACCACACTTTCATAATACCCGTCGCCGGTGGTTCGGGGTTCCCCTACCACCTGGATTCCATCAGCATACATTTGTTTGGTTAAACGGTTCACCTCTTCTTTGGAGCCCACTGAAAAAGATAAGTGTGCATACCCGAGATGTTCTGATTGTTCCACGTGGAACAATCCTTCAGTTCCAACATCGATGTCGGGGCGGTGCATTATTTCCAACCGGGCGCCATCGTCGAAGGTGACGAATTGGCTGGTGAATTGTTTTGTCGGATTATGGTAAATCGGGTGAACTACCCCGCCGAAATACTTTCGGTAGAATTCACACACCTTGTCGATATCTTTTACCCAGATGGCAATATGTTCGATTTTCATAATAACCCCACTATAATATATACAAAAAGAGAGGGTGAAGAGATAAAGTTTTCAACATCTATTCTTATACATGATTGAGATTGAAATTATTCAAGGTGATATCACCAAACTGAATGTGGATGCAATTGTGAATGCCGCCAATTGTTCACTTTTGGGAGGTGGCGGTGTTGATGGAGCTATTCACAGGGCGGCGGGTCCGGAGCTTCTGAAGGCCTGCATTCCTTTGAACGGATGCGAAACGGGTAAGGCTAAAATCACTCCGGGATTTAGGTTGCCGGCGAAGTTTGTGATTCACACTCCGGGTCCGATTTATCGGGATGGCCTGCATGGTGAACCGGCACTCCTGGAATCTTGCTATAAAAGTTGCCTGGATCTTGCCGAGGCGAATGCTTGTGAGACGGTCGCCTTCCCTGCTATTTCGACTGGCGTTTATGGTTACCCTTGGGAAGCCGCTACCGAGATTGCCGTGAAGACGGTCCAGAATTATCCGGCTAAAAAAGTTAAGAAGGTAATCTTCTGCTGTTTCTCTACTCAAATGGAAGAAATTTATACGCGGTTTATTACGACCTCGCATTAGTTCTTTTTACTATATTATGAATAGGAAAGAACATTAACAGGAGATTTATAATGGAAGAAGTCAAGAACTTCATCAAGGAATGTGGCGCCTACTTTTTGGCAACGGTCGACGGTGACCAGCCGCGCGTTCGCCCTTTCGGCACTATCGAAATTTTCGAGGGCAAGCTCTATATTCAGACATCTAAGGTTAAGGACTGCTCCAAGCAGATTCAGAAAAACGGCAAGGTCGAAATTTGTGCCATGAATGCCGAAGGCAACAAGTGGCTCCGTTTGGCAGGTACGCTCGTGCGTGATGACCGCCGCGAGCCCAAGGTCCACATGCTTGACTGTTATCCTGAACTCAAGTCCATGTATTCTGTCGAAGATCCGAACACTGAAGTGCTCTATTTTAAGGACGCGACTGCTACGTTCTACGCTTTCGGAGCTGCTCCGCGTACCGTGAAATTCTAGTTTCACGTGCAACAATCAAGCCAATTGTTGATAACTTTTATAAACATTTTACAAACACCGAACTTCATGTGGAGCTCGGTGTTTTTCATTTTGGTGGATAAGTTTGGGATTTGTTTAACAGGATTGACAATAGATTGTGGAAATAACTAGCCGAAAATAACAATGTTCCACGTGAAACATAGTGCTTTTGTGGATATGTTGTGTTATATCCCCGATTTCTGTGGAATAACGATTTTTAATTTTCAACATTATATCAACATACGACTCTGAACGCTGTTAAGTGATTTTGGGACTAGAACAAGAAGTGTTGATAAAAAAAGCCTTCACCCCGCAAAGGATGAAGGCCCGAACCTTAAGGATGAATTTCTTTATTTGGTCTGGATGAGGTCGCTGCAATCCTGGTTTGCGTTTTCTTCTTCGTAGAAGTAGACGGTAGCTTCGTCGCTGACGACGCACTTCTTGGTGTAGTTGGTCGGGCAGCCATTGCCGAGCGTTGCAGTGTAATAACCTTCAACCGAAACGCACTGGGCGGCAGCGGCTTCGGCAGTTGCAGAACCGGCAGCGTATTCGTCGCAGGAGCTGGTCGTCATACCCATGATGGAAATTTCCATATTGCAGGAAACGACGTCGCCAGTCGGGCCGGCCGGTTCGGTGGACTGGCTGGTAGTGTCAACCGGAGTGGTAATCACTTCGACGGGATCAACCGGGGTTTCAACCGGAGTATCGATAGGATCGTCAATCGGGGCGACAATCGGATCGTCGTCGATAGGATTGGTTTCGTTCGGATTCAGGCTTTCAGAGTTTTCGACGCAACGGACAGACATACCATTTCTGTTGTCGTAGCCTGTACCAATGAAAATCATGTCGTCACTCATATCGAAATATTTGGAGTGGGTGCGGTAGCCGTTTTCCGGTGTTGCACTCCACTGGTAAATAGCAGTTGTCTTCGAGGTGACTTTGAAGTCGATTACGCGATCATAGTAACCGTTCGGAGTGAGAGCGAGACCGTAGACGTCCCAACCGTTCATGTTGTATTCCCAACCGAAGTTGGAACGGAGCTTGTAGGCGATGCTGTCTTCGTAGAGCATGTAATTCGAAGAGCCGGCAACATAAGTGAAAAGATCTTCCCATTCAGAAAGGGTCGGAACGTGCCAGCCATCGGGGCATGCACCCTGATGTTCATCTTCAATGACATCGAGAGAAATCAGCCAAATGTCTTCGTCAATATCCATGGCACCGTACCAAGAATAGTAACGGCCATCTTCGGCGCAGTTCGTGATTTCGTCGAAGCACCAGCTATCGATGCCATTATAGTTCAAGTTCTGGGCGAACCAGTTTTGTCTACCAATCTTGATGGTTTTGTAAGTCTTGCCGTCGCGGGCATCGACAACGGAACCGAAAGCAAAGTTGCGGTCGACCACGGGGGCGATAATTCGCTTTGTGGAATCCTGGCCGGGATAGGCGCCATTCCACTGGGTACCATCGCATTCGAACGTCATCTGTTCATAGTTGACGAAAACCTTGGAACCGGCACGATCTGCATTACATTCGATTTCGTACAGTTCCGACAGTTTATTCGTGTAAGACGGAACGCCGTTATCGTCGGTGGGAGTTTCCACTTCGATAGTACAGGCGGAAATAAGGCTTGCCACTACGGCAGCGGACAACTTAATATATCGGGGATTCAATTTCATGAAAGTTCTCCTGTTTTATCCCGTTTGTGAAAGTTTCGCGCAAATATATAAATAAAGTAAGATAATAGGGGACATAAAAAAACTTTTTGTGTAATTTTTGTGTAAATGAAATGAAATATTTTTAATTTGTTGTTATATTTGTAATACGTTTTTTCGTGGTGAAAGAGCGAGAACCAAAAGGGTATAAAATGAAAAAGATTATCGCACTGTGCGGCATGGCACTGTTCTTCTGTTCTTGTGCCGGTGTTCATGTGAAGCAGCCTGAAATCGGCAATGTGAAGAAGATTGCTGTTGTTAGCGTTGCAAGTAACGAAGAATATAAGGACATTGAAGAAGTCGAAGGCAAGAAGGAAAACCTCCTCCTTACGGCAGTTGGCAACGTTCTTAAGGACAACGTTGAAATCTTCACCGAAGGTCAGAAGACTGTTGTTTCTCATGGCGCTAACGAACTCAACAAGATGTTCGATTCCGTTGACGGCTGGGAAGCCATTCCGTTTGGCGAAGTCATCAACAACGAAGACGTCAAGGAAACCCTCGTGAACAAGGACCTGACCGAAACGCTTAAGGATATCTTCACTCGCGACCGCTTTATCGCTCCGGAAGGCCTTGGCAAGCTTCCTTATGAAGCTGTGAAGCCGAACGGCATTCACTACGTGAATGGCGAACGTGTTGAAGTTGCTACTCTCCGTTCTCTTGGCAAGCTTTGCCAGTCCCTGAACGTTGACGCCGTTGTCGTTGCTGAATTCCTCTTTGCCTACAAGAGGGGCATGATGACCAAGATTACTGGCAACGTGACTCCGATCGTGACGATGAACGTCGCTGTTGTTGACAAGGATGGCAACCTGGTTCTTTACACTGACCGCGGCTGGGAACAGCTCGAAGGCGATCAGTCTGCCAAGTATGCTAACAGCGTTGTCGACATGCACCGCGATGCATCTGTGGACGCTTACAAGAGAGCTGCCGACTTGATCGTGGAAGCTTTCAAGAAGAAGGCAACCGCAAAGCTCAGCGAAAAGTAATTGATTTTTTCATTACGACAAAAAGCCTGGCCTTGTGCCAGGCTTTTTTGATGTTTACACGTGAGTCCATTTATAGGGCATGTTTTGTGTGAGTTTCACGAGAAATAAGTGTATATTGAGGATATGATGAAATTTGCAATTCTTGGGTGTGGACATATTGCGACTAAGATGGCCGCGGCGGTAAAGGCAATTGAAAATCGGGGCGTAGAGGCTTATGCGGTGGCATCGCGTTCGCTGGAAAAGGCCGAAAAATTTGCGAAGGATTATGGCTTTGGCCGTGCCTACGGCAGCTACGAGGAACTTGCGAAAGATCCGGCGGTCGACCTGATTTATATCGCTACCCCACATTCCGAGCATTACAATAACATTCTGCTTTGCCTGGAACACGGCAAGAACTTGCTTGTGGAAAAGGCATTTACTGCAAACGCGCTGATGGCATCTGAAGTGATTGCGCTTGCCAAAGAAAAGGGCGTGTTCTTGAGCGAGGCGATGTGGACGCGTTTCTTGCCTGCGGTGCAGATGGTCAAGGATTTGATTTTGGCAGGCAAGATCGGCAAGGTCGAAAGCGTGGATGCCGACTTCTCGATGCCGCTTTCGCATATCGAGCGTTTGCGTAAGCCGGAACTTGCGGGCGGTGCACTTTTGGATTTGGGCATTTACAGCCTGACTTTTGCGGATATCTTTTTGACGGATGCTGAAATTGCCGGCGCCGAAAATCATATTGTTCAGACGAAGACTTATTGCGTCAAGTTCGATACGGGTGTCGATGCCACGGATTGGATTGATTTGGTTTATGCAAATGGCCAGGTGGCGCATTTGAAAACTTCGATGGTGGCGCCGCTCAAGAACGAAGGCGTGATTTACGGTGAAGGCGGATTCATTCGCGTGCAGAACTTGAACGACATGGTCGAAATCCAGCTGTTCGATAAGGCGGGCATGCTTTTGGAATCGATTACTCCCCCACGCATTGAAAATTGCTACGAGTACGAGGTTCTGGCCTGCAAGGCTGCCCTTGAAAAAGGCCAGAAGGAATGTGCCGAAATGCCGCACACTAAGACCATGCAGATGATGACGCAGATGGATGGACTTCGTGCAGCATGGGGTGTGTCTTACCCGTTCGAACTCTCCCCCGCTCAGGTTTGGGACCGCAGTGGTGACAAGTCGATTCTTGAAGTTTTCGATATTGAAACGGGCAAGTCCGAAGTGCTCGATGAATTTGACCGCGTGATTGAAGCGCCCAACTGGAGTGCCGACGGAAAGTTCCTCACCTTCAATAGCGAAGGTCGCATTTACAAGTATGAAATTGCCTCGGGTGACATGAGTGAAGTGCCGAGTTACTTTGTGGATAACTGCAATAACGACCATGTGCTTGCTCCTGACGGAACGGGACTTTATGTGAGCCACCATACAAAAGAAGACGGGCTTTCGCGCATTTACAAGATTTTCTATGACGGCCGTATGCCGGAACTGGTGACGCCGCTTGCTCCGAGTTACTTGCACGGCATTACGCCAGATGGCAAGATGCTCGCCTACTGTGCCGAACGCAATGGCGAATACGATATTTATACGATTCCGACTGCGGGCGGTAACGAAATACAGTTGACGACGGCGTTCGGACTGAACGATGGCCCGGAATATGACTGCGATGGCGAATACATTTGGTTCAATTCAGTGCGCACTGGCCGTATGCAGGCGTGGCGCATGAAGGCCGATGGTTCCGAGCAGACGCAGATGACTTTCGATGCGCATTGGAATACTTGGTTCCCGCATATTTCGCCCGACCGCACGAAGGTTGTGATGCTCGCTTACCATGAGCGCGATGTGCGCCCCGGCGAACATGTTCCGAACAAGAATGTGGAAATTCGCTTGATGACGGGTAGCGATAAAACTGGCTGGAGTAAGCCGCGCACGATTCTAAAGCTGTTCGGCGGCCAAGGCACGATTAACGTGAATTCCTGGGCCCCCGATAGCAAGCGCTTTGCGTATGTGCGCTACGTGAAACAGTAATGTTCCACTGTCATTCCCGACTCGATCGGGAATCTCTTTGTTGGTGTTTACTGACAGCTGAAGCCTTGCAGTTCAAGGCCTGCACGCATCTCGCCGTAGGTCGAGGTGCGTTTCATATCCATAGCCTTCATGAATCGGCAGTTGTTGTCGATATGCATGCGGAACCCGGTCATGGTGGGCGTGACTTCGCCCTTGCCGCTTGCGCGCACGTGCTCAATCATCTGTTCGCGCTTGTCGCTAAGTTCGGGCGGCACGAATACGTCGGTCACGATGTCGACATTTTCGATTTCGGTGGCGCCGAATATGAATGAGATGGTCACCAGATTCTTGAGGCCGTTGAACTGGCCGTTCGTTTTGCATACAAGATTCTTCGGAGAATTCTTTGCCTTCTTGGCGGGCTTGGCAGCGTTCTTTTTGGGCGTGTACTGCAAGGCCGCGAGCAATTCTTCTTCTTTGACGGCGCCGACTAATTTATTCACAATCTTGCCGTCTTTGATGAGGAAGAATGTGGGGAATGCCTGAATCGGGAGCGACGCCCTGATTTTTTCGATGCCCGGTTCGTCGATACCGACCGAGGCAATTTTAATGTCGCTGTAGTTTTTCGCGATGCTGATGAGCGTCGGAATCATGATAAGGCATGGTGGGCAGCTGGTCGAAGAAATTTCCAAGATGACCGGCTTTTTGGAATGCAGAATTTCATTTTCAAAATTGCTGTCGTTTACTTTGACGATTTTAATGTCTTCGTCGTAAGTTTGTATGACTTTTGCATTTGTATGAGTCACAGTGCCTGCCATAAAGATGACAGCGCAGGCGAGAGCAAAAAAATGATTTGGTTTCATACGAAATAATATAGGAAAAAACTATTACTTTATTGTATTGTATTATGTATATTACATTGATGGAAGTTGGGTAAAAAAAGGAGCGTATTTTGAATATTGAATTCGGAGTATTAAAACGCGAAGACCTGAAAGAGGCCGTGGAAATGTCGGTTCGCGCCTATGAAGACTACGCGTATTTTGCAAATTACTTCCCTGATACAACGGAACGCCTGAAGATGCTTTGGGCTGTGATGTACAGGGGTTGGCTGACGTTTTTTAGCCAAGCGCGTTTTCTGACAGCTCGGGTAGACGGTAAAATCGTGGGCCTTGCGGAACTTGAACCTCCGCATTTCAAGAGGCCTTCGGTTTTCCAGTTTTTGATTCATGGCTGGCTGCAGGTTTATCTTGATGTGAATTTCAAGCGCATGCAAACGTGGCTCGCTATGGATGAATCGGCCGGCAAGCCTTGCCACGATTACCAGAAAAGCGGTCCGGGTATTTGGTACATTGGCTCGCTCACCGTGGATCCGCCATTACAGGGAAAAGGCATTGGCACCAAGCTGATTGATTTTGCGGGAGATTATGTCCGCGAACGCGGCGGCAAGCAACTCACATTGTTCACGAATTCAGAAAAGAATATCTCGTTCTACACCAAGTGCGGTTTCGAGACGTTTCATAAATGCGACATTGCCCATGACGGTAAGACCATGGGCAGTTGGAGCGTGAAGAAGAGCGTGTGAGATTTTTATTCTAAGCGGTTCCAGAAATCGGTGTCTTGATTCACGCCGCATTCCCTGGCGTAGTAAACAGGTTCCTTGCCTTGCTTGCGCTGCTCGGTATAGTTCTTGAGGGCCTTGAAGGCAATCGGTGAAAGAATCAAGATGCAGGGGATGTTGACGACAACCATCAAAGCTTGGCAAAGATCTGCTGAATCCCATGCAAAGCCGGCGCTTGCAAGGGCGCCTGCAAATACGATAATCGAGGCAATAATTCTGAATACAGTTATGACCGTTTTTCCGGGGCGGCGGTTCATGATGAATCGCAGGCAGCCTTCGGTGTAATAGTAGTTGCCGATCAGTGTGGTGAAACCGAACAAGAGAATTGCTACCGTAATGAACATCGGGCCCAGTTCACCAAAGACGGAGTGAAGCGATGCCTGCACGTAGGGGATACCCGAAATTTCGCTGGAGGGAGTCACGCTTGTCGAAAGGCACATCAGGGCGGTTGCGGAGCAAATCACGATCGTATCGATAAATACGGAGAGCGACTGCACCAGACCCTGCTTGACCGGGTGTGAAACGCTTGCGCTGGCAGAGGCGTTCGGGGCAGAACCCATACCGGCTTCGTTAGAATAAAGGCCGCGCTTGATACCGTACATAATGCAGCTTCCTGCGAAGCCACCGGCACCTGCTTCAAACGAGAAGGCGTCTTTCAAGATGGTCATAAACATCGAAGGAATGTTGGTGAAATTGAAAACAATAACGCCTATGGCCACGACGATGTAGGTGATGCTCATGATGGGCACAAGGTAGCTTGTAATCTTCGTGAGTTTTTTGGCGCCGCCGAATACGCAAAGTGCAAACAGAATGGCAAGCATGGCACCCACGATAATGGGCGTCTTGGTTTCGCTATAAAATCCGTAGCCCGAAAAACTGGTCTGCACGTTGTAAGATGCCAGAAGGTTGTAGCCGACCAGATAAGTGAGCAAGATGAACACCGAGAAAATGATGCCGAGCCAACGCTGCCCCAAAGCAGTTTGTATGTAGTAAGAGGGGCCGCCGTAAGAGTGCCCTGTCACCAAGTCTTCGCGCTTGTAGATTTGGGCGAGGGTCGATTCCACAAATGCCGATGCACTGCCGATGACTGCAATCAGCCACATCCAAAAAACGGCACCGGGGCCGCCCATGCAAATGGCCGATGACACGCCCACGATATTTCCTGTGCCCACGCGGGATGCCGTAGAAACCATCAGCGCGCCGAAAGAAGAAATGCCGCTACCTTGCACCGGCTTTTCGTTAAGCACTCGGAGCGTTTCGATAAAAAGGCGGATTTGCGGGAACCCCATGCGAATGGACAGGTACAAGCCCGCGGCCACCAAAAGGAACGGCACGATAAAGGGCTGGTAAAGAAAATCGCTGAGAGTCGTGATGATGTTGTGAAGAGGTTCTAGCATAAGCATCTCCGTAATATTGACAAAATAATAAAATGTTTTGCGGGCCAAAGATTGAGTATTCCAATTTGGAATATGAACGGACTGGTCTATGTAAATTTTAGTTTGTAATTTGCGGAGTGGGCGGATGTTCGCCTGTTTTAAGGAGGCCTATCATGAAGTACGTAAAGTTAATCATGTTTATTACCCTCGCCTTTTTGGTTACCGAATCTTTCGGGGCGAAGCTTGTCAAGTCTAAACTGGGCGACATCGATGTCACATCTGAAAAGGGTGGCGGCAAGGTGGTTTGCACGGCTAGCTTTAATGACGAACTGACCATTGTTCGGGAAGCTGACACCGAAGTTTTGGTGAAAGGGCGTTGTGGGCAAGGTTGGGTCGCTAAGTCCAAGCTCGAATATGTAGCGAAGGGCCCGGGCGATAACAGCTTTACCATGTCTGAATTCAATGTGCAGGCATGGATCGACAATCCTACCGGTATATTCGTCTTAGATGACGATGTGGCGGATTTCGATGGCGTAACCATTGACCGTGATTTCAAAGAGTACCTAACGTACACAATGGATCGCGAGCAAACCGAAATGCACAACGGTGAAAACTGATTAAATGAAGTAATCCCCCGGTTATGCCGGGGGATTTTTGTGTATGGTAAAATAGCTAAATTTTATGGCGCCTGATGAGGCGGTAAAATGAGCGAGATTTCGTACAGCAAAAAGAATGAGCGGATTGAATGCGTGCGGTACAAGGATTGGCGCAAGTCGTACCCGCCGCATACGCATACCGGGCATATGACTGTGGGCTATATTGAAGAGGGCCGCGTTTGCATGGTGCTGAACGGCGAGGCGAAAATTTATGGCGCCGGAGAACAGTTCCAGATTCCGCCGAATACGTTGCACGAAATAAAGACCGTAGGCGATGAATGCTATTCGATGGTGGTGCTGTGTACCGCTTTAGAGGCCGACGAGATTGTAGCTGAGGACTACGCGCGAGATTATGAAAGCACCGTCGCGCGATTGGATGAATTGCAAAAAAGCATTCTTGAAAATCCCGAGAACATTTACCTGATTGAGCAAATGGCGCATGACGCGTGCATTAGCCCGTTTCACATGATACGCGAATTCAAAAAGGCCTTCGGACTCACGCCGCACCAGTTTCAGATGCAGTGCAAAGTCCGCAAGGCGCAAAAACCGAGGTGACGTTTGACGCTGGGTTTTACGACCAAAGCCACATGGACCGCTGCTTTAAAAAAGTCGTCGGCCTTTCTCCGAAAGAATATAAACGTGCCGTGAAGACAGATGACTAATACGTCATTGCGAGACCGTAAGGGCGACGCAATCTCTTAGCACAGCGCCGGCATAAATTTTGCGAACAGATAAAGCCCCTGGTCGCCAGCGTCTACCTGGTGCGGGATCTTTGCCGGCATAATCGAGGTGATGCCCGGAGTGTATTCGAGCTTGGCGCCGTCATTGATGCAAATGCCGTTGCCTGCGATAACCTCGTGCGTTTCGAGCTGGGTCTCGTGAATGTGCGTTTTGATGCTCTTGTTCGGCGCGATTCTCACCAAATGATAGCTGAACGTGCCGCCGGTTTCTTTCGCGGTAATGATATGCTTGAGTTCGAAAGTCGGGTGCTTGGACCAGGCGATATCCTTGAAAGCGATTGTTTTGCCCGGGAGCCTGAGCTCGCCTTCGTTGAATTTTTCGAAAATATCATTACCGAGAATAGCTTTTTCCATGATTTTACTCCTATGTTAATGTTTCGTTCGCGACTTTTGCAAACTCTGTCGCGGTTATGCCCGAAATCTATACGAAGGAGTACATGAAAAAATTGGACAAAATTGCGGAAAATTATACCATCCGCACGGAACAACCGCGCGACTTTAAAATCGTCGAAAACCTTACCCGCGATGCTTTCTGGAACGTTTACCGCCCCGGATGCACCGAGCATTATGTGCTGCACTGCTATAGGAGCGAGCCCGACTTTGTGCCGGAACTTTCGCTCGTGCTCGAAGTAGACGGCGAAATCATCGGACACGTGATGTACGCGTGGTCGCACATCGATGCCGACGATGGACGCAAAAACCGCATGATGACCTTCGGGCCCATCAGCATCCGCCCCGACTACAAGCGCAAAGGTTACGGCAAAATTCTGCTCGAGCATTCCATGCGACTCGCTGCTGAAATGGGTGCTGGCTGCCTGCTGATTTGCGGGAACATCGCGTTCTACGACAAGAGCGGCTTTGTGGTCGCGAGCGCCAGGGGAATCCGCTACGCTGACGACCCCGAAAGTGACGCTCCCTACTTCCTCTGCAAAGAACTGCAAGAAGGGTTCCTCGACGGAATCACCGGCAGCTACCGTGACCCCGAACCTTACTTTGTCGCCATGCGCAATCCCGAAGCATTCGAAAGGTACGATAAGGAGTTTCCGTACAAGGAAAAACTCGTGCTGCCCGGGCAGTTAGGGTAAAACGAACCTGCGTAGGGGGAGGGGGATGTCTCCCCCTCGCTCCTGTCACATGTCATCCCCGCTATACGATACTTGGCAACTTGTTGCCATAGTAGAGTTATCCTCTTTGGGGAGAAGGTGGGGATCTCCATGCGTCATCCGCTACCCCTTCTCCTAGGGGCTCCGCCCCTAAAACCCCGGAATCGGGAATTGTGTAATATTGGATTTGTCTGAAATCTAGACGAAGAACTACATGGAAAATTAGCGTAAAAATGCGGAAATGGGAGTGGTAAGCATGCAAAAATCTTTTTTGCTATAACTAGTTAGTTTGTGTAATAAATTTATAACAAATAATAAATGATATTTGAAGCGGTTTTTAATTCAGGAAATTATATTTGAGGGACCTTGATATGGCAATTATTGTGAAAAAAGGAATCTAGAAAAAATGAAAGAAGAAATGCCGAGTTATGAAAGAATTACCAAGTTGGTAGTGCGTTCATTATTAGAAGTTGGTTTTGCTGCTTTTGTCATTTTTAAGTTATGGTGTGTAGATATTTCATTGGAAAACTTCAATTATTCTTTTTTCTTGAGTACTTTAATTGCTTTTTTTGCAATTTTCTTGTCGGTCTTATTTTATTTTAAGTCGACGGAACAGTCAAATCAGTTTTATAATAATATATTCAGCTTTACGAAAGATACTTCAGTATTACTGGCAGAAATGAAAAAAGGAATTGGCCATCTTGAAAATGAAGTTTATAAAGGACATTCTGTTAGTGAGGAAGAAAAAAATAAAGAGCAAGAAAAATTAGAGAAAGAGAATAAAGATATTTCTGAAAAAAAGGATAAAATAGACAGTCAAATATCAAAAACTTTAGAAGAGAAATTAAATGACAAGAGTGAAGTTGAAACGCTGAAGAAGAATTTGCTGAATGAGGCGAAAAAGTTTCTTGAATTAGAGAGAGAAAAAGACGAACTTGAAAAGGAGCTGAATCGTCTTAAAGGACCCTCTCCGATAGAATTAAGAGAAAGGGTGTATGATTATATAAGATTTAGACTTGTGCAAGAATCTTCTTTTTCTCGAGAAAATTTTATGTCAGCGAGATTCTCTGATGTGAGAAAACAATTGAATGATGTGGTTGAAAAATACTTAGACAATCGTGAGTTCCGTCGCGATGCGCAAGAAATTGGTTTAGTTGATAAATTTGGGGAAATTCGGGATCTTGGACTAAGACGATTGTATAGATATATAAAAGATAATATCTGATATTTCTATTAATTGATGCTCCTGATTTAAAATGTTGTTTGAGGTATAATTATGGATCACTCAAAATATAATGAAGCGCTTGTTGATATAGATAAGTTTTTAAGAGAATCTTTTGATGTTAGTAAAGAAATTAATCTTATATATCAATATACCGATTTAACAGCTTTTGAGGGGATAGTAGGAAATAAAAAAATTTGGGCTACTCATTATAGATATTTAAACGACGAAAAGGAATTTGTTTTAGGATTAAATCATGCTAAAGAGTATTTAAAAAATAAGTTGATTAAATATCAAAGCGAAGGCGCAAATGCATTTATTCAAGTGATTATGGGTGCTTTTTCGCATATGGATTCTAAGGATCATTTCCCGTTCGAATCAGCAGATTTGTATATGATTAGTTTCTCTTTGAATAAAGATCGTCTTAGTCAATGGCGAGGTTATGGGAAACAGTATGATTCTGTATGTATAGGCTTTCTTTTACGAAATATAGTATGTGACAAGAATGATGTTGATTGCCCATATATGTTAAGAAAGGTTATATATGATGAGAATGAACAAAAAGAATTAATGGGTAAATTCCTTGAAAAAGTTCTTAATCTATTTGAAGAAAATGAGGAGTATATCTCGGAGACAGAAGGTGTTTCTGGAATACTTTTTCCGTGGTTATTAACTCGTTTTATTCAGTTGTGTTTATGTTTTAAAGAATCAGTTTGGCAGGAGGAAGAAGAGGTTCGGATTATAGCAACACCAAATGTCTATAATATACAAAATGATTCGGAAGAAAAGATTCCTATAGATTTTCGAAAGGGTGATGGTACTCTGACTCCTTATATAAAATTACCCATTTTTAGAAACGATTCAATAGATGCGGTTTCTGAGGCTGTTCTTCCAAAATCAGAAAAATTTCTTCTTTGCAAAAAATCGTTAAAAATGTTTTGGGATAGAGTTTGCCAAGATAATAAGGTCTCGTTTGATTTAAATGTTGTGGAATCTGGCATCTCAATTAGATACTAATTTTATATGGATTGATAGCGAATCAAGATACTTAATGTATAGAGGTTTAGATGCTTGAACATGATAATTTTTTTAGAAACATCAAAGAAGAAGATGTTGATGTTTTTTGCGTTGAAGATTTTTTGATCGATGCAGAACAAAATCGAATTGAATTAATTCTTTTTAATCAAACTGCTTTTTTCAAAAGAATGTTAGGTGAAAATATATTTGAGAGTGTTTCTTCTTTTTTTCAATATGTACGCTCCTCAATAGAAGAAAAAAGCCAGCGTTATCTTCGCATGGAAAATCTTGAGTCTTTTTTTGTAAATCGTTATATTAATCTTCACCAATATAGGCGTTTTTTTGATGAAGGCGCAACAAATAGGCCCAAGTTTATTATTTTTCATAAATCGGACGCTTTTTTTATTTTTGATCATCCGTTTATTCATTTTATAATTGATTATGCGGAAAGTTGGTTTATGTATTGGCGTGAAAGAGTTCCGTGGGACATCTTTTGGGATGATATATTGTATCATATTGTTCATCAATATATTCCGGTTCAACTTTATAAAAAAACATGGCAAATTGTTTTTGCATCAATAGTAGATTTTATTCAAATACAGCAAATCCTTCTGCTTAAACAATCTAGTCCAAAACAAAAAGTTTCTAATTTGACAAATGCTGCTATTGTAAATGTAGGATTTGGAAATTGTTGTTTGGTTTATGGGAAGACAGATGTTGTTGCGATAGATTTTTCTAATAGTAAATCTGGAAAAGTACCAAAAGTGACATTGCAACATATTCATGCTGCAAAATCGCATATTATAAGTTTTCAGAGGGCTTCTTCTTTCCATATAAATTCATTTGTGTTGACCCATCCTCATTTTGATCATTATTCTGGAGTATATGATTTAGTAACGAATACGCCTGCAGCAATGGGCCCAAATACTGATTTTTTTATAAATCTCAGATATTTTCAGCCTGTAGGTGCGTATACACGGATGTTACATGCCATAAATAACGCAAACGTTAATCTTGTGGACCCCATCAGATCTAATAGTATTGGTGATATTGAAATTTTACATCCTAGATATGATGTGACTACAGGGTCTGAGAACAATGCGTCTGTAATTGTGCAAATAAATGTTGCTGGGAATAACAAATGTATTTTCCCAGGTGATTTGCAGTTTCCCCCAAATAAAATCGGTGGATGGTATGGAACAAATTCTAAGACAAGAAAATGTGTCAAAAATTGTAATTTCTATGTTGTTTCGCATCATGGAAGTAGCAATGGAGATATAAATTTTTTCCCAAAAAATGCTAAATGGCGAATATGTTCATATAAAAAGTGGAAGTCTATTCCAGATGCAACAGTGATGTCGTTGGTTAATTGGGAGATAGGAAATAATGTAAGAGATAATTTTATAGATATAGATTTTATGGGGAAAACGCAGTATTTATAAAATTATTGGATTCCTAGAACTGTTCGACTTATACGTAGTGTTGTTTTGGATTAGTGTTGCCTAGGTATTTAGGGTAAAGTGAAGGACGTCGGAGCGAACAGGCGCCTGTTCCTTAGACTTTCCTTGTTACGTCCAGGAAATAGTACTTGTACGTTTTTTTGCTGTTTTTTACGTCCAGTGATTTCCATTCAATTTGATGCGAACCCTTAATTGTCAAGTACTGTTTTGGTTCATCTTTTTTATTGCCTGTTGGCTTGAATACTTTTTCCGCAACGTAGGGTATGTCCTTTTTCGTGTCTGTTCGGAAATAGCTATAGATATCTTTTGTTGTGAGGTCGCCTTCTGAGGAGTAAAACAGTTTGTCATCAACTAGAGTCAGGCAAAAGGTCTTTTCAAACCCATTCGCGGATCCGTATATTTTCGAAACGTCTTCCATAAACCGGATATCCTTGCAGAAGGCGATGTAGAACTTTGGTGTTGAAGCCCCCAGTAATGTTTAAGATTTTAAACACAAGTCCTTTATGATGGTCAAAATCGCCATTCTAAGCCACGGACTTATCCACAACACGAAAGTCATACTTTCCCTACCAAAGACTACACACTTGTGCACTAAATATAGATTCAAAAATTCAGTTTGTCAATAGGCCGCGCAAATTTTTTGAAGGGGGAAGTCTCCCCCTCGCTTCAGCCCCGTGCCGGGTCTTTCGCTACCCTTTCTAGCGGGGACACCCCGCAACGCCCAAACTGCAAAAAAAATTCGTTCGCCGTCGGCGAACGATTTTTAATGCCAGAGAAAAGTTCTCCCTCTCAAATGCTTCATTTTTACGAATAACAGATTTGTCAATCATGATTTTAAATTATATTGTCAACATAAGGTTTGTCCTCTTGGTCAGACCGTTTTTTCGAGTTGAGTGACATTGATTATGGCTGGATTTAACGAATGTACTAGAGTTCAGGTCCCGGCGGCACTCCATCTGTGCCGTTTGGGTTACACCTATTTTGCTGAATGCGGCGAAGGAACTCCAGTAGGTTGGCTCGACAAGAACAATAACGTTCTTACCGATGAATTCCTTAAAGCCCTTGTTCGTTTAAATCCGGAGCAAAAGCTCCATGATCTTCAAATTTTTGCGAAGTTTGCGTTGAGCAAGCTTGGCAGCGACATTGACTTCGAAAATCCGGAGAACAATAGCTGGCTCGTGACGACGGAACTTCCTTGCGAGAATCAGGAGACGGGTGATAGTTTCCGCCCTGATATTACGTGCTTTGTGAACGGGTTGCCTTTGGCTTTTATCGAAGTGAAAAAGCCGAATAATGCAGAAGGCATTGTTGCAGAGCAAAGCCGCACAAACCAGAAGCGTTTGCCCAACAAAAGTTTTAGGCGTTTTCTGAACATCACCCAGCTGATGATTTTTAGCAACAATCAAGAATACGACAATGCGAACCGTGTTCCTGTCCAGGGTGCGTTTTACGCCTGCATTGGTAAGCAGAAAGCGTTTTTCAATGTGTTCCGCGAAGAAGATGAAAAGTTCGGCCCCAAGTATCCGTATCGGGAAGTTTCGGAAGACACTGAAAAACTGATTCTTAAGCACAGAAATTGTCTTTCCCTCAAGTGCCATCCGGAGTATGCCACGAATTGCAAGGTGACTACTCCCACGAACCGCATTCTGACTTCGTTGCTGAGCAAGGAACGTTTCTTGTTCCTGCTTCGTTATGGTTTTGCCTATGTAGAAAAGACTGTCGAAAAAGACGACGGCGAAAAGATAAAGACGCTTGAAAAACATGTAATGCGTTACCAGCAACTTTTCGCTTCTTTTGCCATCCGTAAAAAATTGGATGAAGGCGTAAAGAGTGGAATTATTTGGCATACGCAGGGCTCCGGCAAGACGGCTTTGGCTTATTACTCCGTAAAGAGCCTCACCGACTATTTTGCGAAGAAGTCTATTCCCGCCAAGTTCTATTTCATCGTGGATAGAATTGACTTGATGGAACAGGCTTGCGACGAGTTTGCCGCTCGTGGACTTGTTGTGCAGACTGTAGAAGATCGCGCACAACTCATGGCAGATATCAAGAATACGCAGCTGGTAAAAAGTGCCGATGGTAGGCTGGAAATCACCGTGGTGAATATCCAGAAATTTGCCGAAGACAAGGCCCCAGTAGATATTTCTGCGGGCTACAACACAAACCTGCAACGAATATTCTTTATTGACGAGGCTCACCGAGGCTACAATCCCGAAGGAGCGTTCCTTGCAAACCTTTTGAGTGCCGACAAACATGCAATAAAGCTCGCCCTTACGGGCACTCCGCTGCTTCGTGAAGAACGTGAATCCTGGCGCGTGTTTGGCGATTACATTCACACCTATTATTACGACAAGTCAATTGCGGACGGTTACACGCTTAAGTTGATGCGTGAACCCATTGAAACCCACTACAAAGAAACTTTGCAGGGGATTCTTGATGAACTTGAAAACAATTCGGCAAACCAGATTCAAGTCAAAAAGAGCGATATCGATAAGGATAAAATCATTGAGCATCCTAAGTATTTGAACGCCTTGCTGGATTATATCATCGATGATTTTACCTCTTTCCGCGTTGAATGTGACGACAAGTCTATTGGTGCGATGATTGTTTGCAAAACCAACGACCAGGCCCGCAAACTTTTTGAGTTGTGGAACGAACGCTACGATTTTGCATTAAGCGTCATTGAGAAAAAGAGAGAAGAAGTCGCAAACATGGCGGCAGAAAAGCTGATGCATTACAACGCTTCTTTCTTTGAAAAACCGTTGAAGGCGTCCCTGATTCTCCATGATGAAGGAGACAAGAAGGAACGCAAGGAATACATTGTTGACTACAAGAAGAACATGACGACGGACTTTTTGATTGTCAATAAAATGTTGCTTACGGGTTTTGACGCAAACCGTTTGAAAAAGTTGTATCTTGGTCGCAAACTCGATGGTCACGATTTGCTGCAGGCGCTGACACGTGTCAACCGTCCATACAAGGATTTCAAATACGGCTACGTGGTGGATTTTGTTGACATCAAAGAAAACTTTGATGCTACCAACGACCGTTACCTGCGGGAACTGAACAAGACCACGGAAGATACGGGTCTGGAACTTTCAGCTGACCCGGGCCAGGTGATTATTGAAAATCCCGAAGAAGTCAAGCAGCAGATTAAGGAATTGACGGATTTCTTGTGGAATTTCCCTACCGAGAATTACGAGGAATTCCGCGAAGTCATTGATGGAATTGAAGACAAGGAGCCTCTGTACCACCTTCGTAAAATTCTTGAAGATGCAAAGGGCCTGGGCAACAGAATCCGTTCCAGCGGGAACGTTGAACTGCAGGACAAGTATAAGAACATGCTGCCTGGTGGCATTCCTGTTTTGCTGCGTGAAGTGGAACGCCGCATTGCTGCTATTAACTTCAAGGAAGGCAACGACCATAGCGAAGATGTGTCGGGCATAATCAATACGATTCTTGATAGTCTCGATTTTGAATTCCGCAAGGGCATTTCAGAAGAACTCAAGATTATCATCAATAGCCTTAGGGAAGAAGCCGAAAAGGTCCGTGCCGAATTTGATGCCAACTTCGATAAGAAAGAAGACAAGTTTGTCAACCTTATTGAACAATTCAGAAAGTATTTCAGGGAACACGGCTATATTCCTAAAGACAAAACTGAAGCCGAAGGCAGCATTTTCTACCTGAAAGACGTAATGTCTAAAATCAAGGAAATCAATCGCAAGAATCGCGCGCTAAAGTCCCATTACAAGGACGATGAGAAATTTGTCCGCATTCATAAGCGAATTGTAGAAGCAAATGAAGTGCGTGCCCAAAGCGATAAGAAAGAAAGGCCCTTGCTTTCTAAAGAAGAATTCGAAATTCAGAAAAGCCTTATTGAAATCAAGGACTCTGCCGACGACCTGTTTGAAAAGAATCCGGGAATTGTGGAAAACGAGGACAAACTCCGTAAGGATATTTTGGGCTGCGTAAGCCACAAGTTCATGGACCTTGATTTGACTGCAAGTCTTGATGACCGCAAATTCATTAGCAACCTGATTTCTAATGAATACATCAATCAGTATAATAGTTATGGAGTGTAAATGAACACCGAAGAACTCAAAGCCAAAACCATAGCCCTTATTGATTCCCTTAAAAGTACGACTGGTGCGTATGGCCTTGCAAATGGCGGCAACGAATACAAGATAATCACAGAGATTTTCCTTTACAAGTTCTTTAACGACAAGTTTGCCTTTGAAGCCAAGAACCAAAAGACTCCTTATAAGAAGCGCTTGAGCAAAGCTGAAAAGTGGGATGTTGAATATGACTCCTTTACCGATGAAGAAGTCGAGGATTTGTTCTCTTACATGGGCGGTGGCATTCCCTTAATCAAGCCGCATCAGACCTTGAGTCACTTGTACAATGCTTCGACCCAGGGCGATTTCTCGGCGTTGCTAGATTCCACCTTGGTAGATATTGCGACCTATAACCAGGACCAGTTTTCGGTGGTGACCTCGGGCAAGGCGAAAGTGAACATCTTTGCTGCCGTTACGCCTTATGTTACTGACATCGGTAAGCGCGATGATTTTGCCAAGGCGTTGATAAAGAACATCGCGGAATTTAACTTTGAAGAAGTTTTCAACGAAAAGTATGACTTTTTCAGCGGCATTTTTGAATACCTGATTAAGGATTACAACAATGCCGGTGGCGGTAAGTATGCGGAATACTTTACTCCCCGTGCCATTGCCCAGGTGATGGCTCAACTTTTGGTGGATCCCGAAACCGAATACAAGGGCGCAACCTGTTACGACCCCAGTGCTGGTACCGGCACGCTCCTTATGGCGCTTGCGCACCAGGTGGGCGAGGACCGCTGCTCCATTTACAGCCAGGATATTTCGGACAAGTCCAGCGAAATGCTGCGACTGAATTTGATTTTGAACAATCTGGTGGGCAGCTTGCCTAATGTGGTGCAGGGGAACACCCTTTTGGAACCCGCCCATGTAGAAAAAGATGGAAGCCCCAAGAAGTTTGACTTTGTGGTAAGTAATCCGCCGTTCAAGCTGGACTTCCCTGAGTATTCCGACACCCTGGCGGCAGACAGTGTCCGCTTTTGGGCCGGTATCCCCAACAAGGTAAAGAAGGTTGACCCCAACAAACCCAAGATGGCCATTTACACCTGCTTTATCCAGCACGTGATTAATTCCATCAAAGCCGAAGGCAAGGGTGCAATCGTTATCCCTACGGGCTTTATTACCAGCAAGTCCGGTGTTGAAAAGAAAATTCTGGAATACATTACCGATAAGCATATCGTTAGTGGTGTGGTCAGCATGCCGAGTAACGTGTTTGCGAACACCGGAACCAACGTTTCTGTGCTGTTCTTCGACAGATCGCCCAAGAAAGATTCCGACAAGGTGATTTTGATTGACGCCAGCAAGCTTGGCGAAGAGTACAAGGAAGGCAACAACCAGAAGCGTCGCTTACGCACCGAAGAAATCGAGAAAATTGTAACCACCTTCCGCAAAAAGAAAACGGTGGAAGATTTCTCTGTTGCTGTGACTTACAAGGATATCAGGGAAAAAGGCTACAGCCTGAGTGCCGGCCAATACTTTGACATCAAGGTTGAGTATGTGGAAATTACCCCCGAAGAATTCAAGGCCAAGATAAAGGGCTTTGCCGAGGAACTGGAAACCCTTTCCAAAGAAGGTGTCACACTGGATAAGCAAATTCAGAAACAGCTCGCCAATTTGAAATTCGTGGGAAAGTGAATATGGAAGTGATTGTGAACGTTATCGCTATCCTCATTAGTTTGATAGCTCTTTTTGTGTCAATACATTCTATTAAGGTTTCAAGAGAGCTTGCAAAAAAACAACTTGAATTTGCAGAACAGACTGAGAAAAAAAAAGAAGAAAAAGAGCGATTGGTTGAGTTGAAGCGAAAACAAGAAAAATGCCAAGAACAACTTGATTGGCAGGAAGCGGAAAGAAGAGCGAACGCTTCTCCTTTTCCCATTTTTGAAGGGACGAAAAAAGATCGTATAGAAAAAGAGTTCAGAATAATTCGATCTGAAAGAATCCTTCGAGGAAGGTGATGGTATGGAAATGACGAAGTATAAGTTGGGTGATGCGGCGGACATATTAGTGGGGTTTCCTTTTGAAAGTGAAAAATTCAATACAGAAGGAAACGGGATTCGTCTTGTTCGGGGGATGAATGTATCGGAACGTTTTTTAAGATTTGGAAACGACTCTCGTTGGTGGAGTGATTTAACAGATGGTTTGACACCGTATTATTTGAAAGAGTATGATATAGTGATTGGAATGGATGGGTCGAAAGTTGGGAAAAATTTTGCAATTGTAAAAAAAGAAGACTTACCATTAATTCTTGTTCAGCGAGTTGCTTGTGTTCGCGCAAAAAAAGGGTATGACCAGAAATATATTTGGCAGTATATTTCATCGCCTAGATTTATTGAATATGTGAATACTATAAAGACAGGCTCTTCGATCCCTCATATAAGTGGTAAACAAATAGCAGATTTTCCAATTTTTTTGCCCACGCTTTCGGAGCAAAAGAAAATTGCTGCGGTCCTTTCGGCGCTAGATGATTATATTGAAAATCTCCGAGCCCAGAATCGCGTATTGGAACAAACCGCCAAGACAATCTACGACTACACCTTCCTCCAATGCGCCGGCCACCAAACCACCTACAACAAAACCCTCAACCGCAACATCCCTGCGGATTGGGAAGTGAAGTCTTTATCGTGGAGTGGCGTATGATAAGTCCGATGTTCAAAAAGAGAATAATGGTGGTATTCTTGTTTTAAGAGGAAATAATATTCAAGACAATAATTTGGTGTATGACGGGAATGTCGTGTATATCCCTGAAAATTTGGTTGAAGATAATCAACATATAAAGAAGGGAGATATTATCATGACCATGTCTAGTGGCAGTAAGGAGCATATTGGAAAATGCACAATGTTTCAATATGATTCTAAACATACTTATGGGGCTTTCTTAACAAAGTTTACGCCAAACAGGGAATGTCGTTATTATTTCTATATGAATTTGATATCTGATTATTTTAAGGCTAAGATTAAATCTGTTTGTAATGGAACTGGGATTAATAATTTGACAAATCAAACTTTTAATGAAATTTTCTTCCCATATCCAGATTCAAAAACGTTAGACGTTTTTGAAAAAACAGTAACTCCAATATTTGATAAAATGGGCGTAAACACCAAACAAATCGAAACCTTAACCACCCAACGCAACACCCTTCTCCCGCTCCTCATGACCGGCCAAGTGGGAGTAAAATAATTTGGGAAAGGGGTTGGCATATGGCTAATAGAAATGCATCCGCTAGTGATTTCGGTTGGGATTTTCAACACAATGCCGCGATTGTTCTTGTCTTAAAAAATATTAAGGATGATTTTAAAAGTGTTCGTGTAGAGGGCGATACAGAAGATATTGAAATTAATTTCAATGATGGGCGAACGACATATGTTCAAGCCAAAGCTTCACAGAATCCAGAAAAAGATACTAATGTGAAGGCAAAACTTGAAAAGGCTTTGGAATCGTTAAATGACGCTGGCGGCAAGAAAAATGTCAAGTCGTTGATATTTATAACGAATAATCATATTTACCCTTTTAATCATGCAGAAAAAGATAAAGATCCTTATATTTCAGGTCGGACAAGTCTTAAATATAGCGAGCTAAGTGTAAATTCACAAAAAATAATTGGTGAGATTATAGACGGTAACAACTTTTCAAACATAGACAGAGATAAATTAGTTATAGAGGTTATTCCTTTTTATGGAGATGACGAGGATAATCGGTACAAAGAAATCTATAAATCTGTAGAATTTTTTCTGGATGATGTTGCAAATCAAAATACCCCTAAAAAGAAAATTCTTGAAAAGCTACAGTTAAAATTTCAAAGAAATGCATCTAAAGAGAATGTGAAAGTTGTACTAACAAAAGATAATATTGTTTGGTGCGTAATCGCCGTTATTTGCGATAATGGAAGAGAATTTGTTTCGGATGAGTTGGTTGATGAAGAATTTGATGGTGATTATGAATTAAGAGATTCTGTGAAAGAAACATATGGTTTCGTTATAGAAGATAGTTCGCATAAATTTCAACTGATATCACAGGTTTTTTCAGAATATCAGAAATATAAAATGACGAGTCAGAAAAAATCATATACGGACTTTATTAAGGAAAAATGGAATCTATTTTCATCGTTTTTTTCTGATGTTAAGCCAATTCAACAAAAAATGCTGATTTTCATGGTTCTTGGAAAAATTTTTAATAATCAGACTGTTATAAAAAATATTAGAGAAAATGTGGGTGGAGTATGATTATAAATTCTTTGTTGATAAAAGATGGCTATTTTGAGAAAAAATATGAATTTGAGAAAGGATTTAATCTTATTCATAGCGCTCCCAATAGTGTTGGCAAAACCACTTTACTGAGAAGCCTGATTTATGCAATGGGATATCCAATTCCAGGAACAAAAAAATTTCCATTAACTAAACCAGAATTTACGCTTAATTTTCAATTAAAAAGTGGAGAAACGGCTCAAGTTGTCAGAAAAGATAGAGAAGTGACTTTTAACGATGAATTCTTTGTAGTTCCTGCAGAGCAGTTGCTGTTGCAAAAATCTGTTTTTGAGTTGAATGATGAAATTTTACTCTCGAATTTACTCGGTGTTTTTTATGTTGACCAAGAAAAGGGCTGGACTCTTTTAAACCGTGGTAAAGTTATTGGAAATGTTCGATTCAATATCTATGATTTTATATTGTCTTTGACTGGCAAATATTCGGAAGAATTGTCAAGGAAGTTGGAATCGCTAAATAGGGCTGTTGCCAAGTATAAGAATTTTCAAAATATCGTAGAATACCAAAGTTCACTTAATGAAGAACATAACTTTGTAATGGATTCATCAAAGGTTGTTCTTGAAAAAGATAAAGCTCTGCTTGAGTATAAGAAAAGAGCTTCAGAAAAAGAAGTATCCATTCTAAAAAAATGCTTGAAAGATCAGAACGCCTTTGTGAACTTTATAGATTCTTTGCAGCTGAGCATAAAGCTAGAAGATGGAAGAAGGCAAATCATAACGAAAGAAAATCTGATTGGTGTTGAAGAAAATAAGTCTTTGATTAAGGCTAGAATAGAGCTCCTTGCGGATGAAATTTGCTCATATACTCAGAATCTTTCTAAAATAGATGCTGAAATACAAAAAACGGATTCAGATTTGAATCTGATAGAAGTTGAAACCTTAGAAAGTCAATATGATCGTCAAATTAGTTCGTTGAATATGAATCAATGTGCAGTTAAGGGTGCATTGGATTCATTTGAAAAACAGCGAAAAGAAGTTGAAGAGGAAATGGATGCTCTGGCAAAAACAGATACATCTGTAATTGATAGAATTCATACAATAATTTACGGCTATGCTCAGGAATTGGATGTTGCTGACGATTATGTAAGCCCTAGCCAAGATTATATTTTTACATCAGACTTAAAGAGTTTGTCTGGAGCTATATTCCATAAAATTGTTTTCTGTTTTAAACTTGCGTATGTGAGACTTGTTGAAGAAAAATGTAATTGCATTTTACCCATCATCTTGGATTCTCCTAGCGGCCGAGAGGTTTCCGAAGAGAATGTCCGAAAAATGATGGAAATTTTAAAAAGAGATTTTTCAAATCATCAAATTATTATCGCATCAATCCATGACTTTGGATATGCTGATAAAGTAATTGAAATTAAAGAAACGCTGATGGAAAATGCTGAAATGAAAGGAGTGTAAAAATGGAGAAGACTCGTTCGTATTTCGAATTTGATTATGATACCTATAAGCAGGAGTTAATCTGTGCTTTAAAAGAAGAGGAAACGCATTTCTACTTGGATACCTGTTTTTTAAATAAACTTCTATTTACTCGAGAAGATGCTCGCAAGCTAATATTGTCTTGGCTGCAAGACCGAATTGAACGAGTCCATATCCCTTATTGGGTTTATATGGAATATATGAAGCGTGCAGTTAATATAGAACTTTTAAAAAATATAAGTCCATGGTCTGATTTTAAATTTAAAAATAATCTTGAAAGGTTTAAAGAGAATTTTTATTTGTATTTAGATGATAATGCGGCTAAAAAATATTTTAAAGATGAGTATGAATGTCGAGAAAAATATGATGAGGCTATTTCAACTATTGGTAAAATTGAAAAGATGATAAATGATTTTTCAGTTGCTCATAATGAAATTTCTGAATTATTCATTCCTAATTGTGTGATGAAAAAAAATGAAAATTTAAGTAGGCTTGAAAAAGATTTTAAAATTCGATGTGAAAATAAGATTCCGCCTGGTTTTGATGAAGATAAGAAAACTAATGTTTATGGAGATTTTTTTATTTGGAATGAAATTCTAGATAATCAGGAACCTAATCACAAGGCTATTTTTTTATCGAATGACCAAAAAAAAGATTGGGTGTATACACCTCAAAAAATTTTTTTAGATGGGAAATTAATATCCAATGAAGCAAAGAAAAGTTCTGAAACATTGCGACTTCCTGCACGTATCGCATCTCCACAACTTTGCCTAGAATTTTTGCAAAAAACGAATACGGATGATTTCTTTATTGTTACGAGAAGATCCTTTATGGAAATTTTATATAATGAAGATAATGTTACTTATATGCCTTTCTTTAGATTATTAAATTGTGATGGAAAGTTTGAAACTCCTTCTGTATCAAACGTTGATGAAAATCCGCATCCTAAGGCTAATTTTGAACTAGAATCATTGAAAAAATATTCAATAAGGGCTCTTCATGATTCAGAATATGTAATTAAATCATCAGATAGACTTGATTTGTGTATAGATAAGTTTAAAAGTCATAATTGGTATACCCAATCGTCAGGCATGCATGACTTTTTGCAAATATTGAGTGAACAAGGTAAGAATGCATATTCAAATTTTTTAGACAACAACAAGGATGCTTTATTTGTTTTGGGACGAAATATATATCAAGCTGCATGTGGAAGTGAAAATGATTCGCTTGCTTATATACAAAATTTGCATGAAAATGTTGTGAAATTGAATACAGATGAAAGGGACAATTATCTTTTAGATGGAATGTTTTATGAGGTGTATTTTAATAAATTCGGGCAGTTGCGAGAAAATCCTAAAGCAAAATATTTTAATTATTTGCTAGATGCATTGGAAAGTGGATCTACAACAGAATTGTTTATTAGAAACGCTTTGCAGTCGTTCAAGGATAAAATCATTTATTTGCTAGATGATTCAGAGGTACTTTTTGAGGTTGAATGGTGTTCTAAAGATGACTCTAATGAAATTTATTCAATCAAATGGAATGGTTTAGAATTATTACGGCAATATAATGAATATGAATATATTCCTGACAATTGTTTTTTGCGTGACTCACGTTTGTTTAGACATGAAAATAGCTTGGCTAGTGGTTTATCGAAATTGTTTTTAATTCCCAAAAACAAAATAAAATTCGATAATTTCCCATTAGATAAAAAATGGACTATAAAGCCACAATTCTGTGTAGATTCGTCATTATCATATTTGATGTATAAGGAATAGGAGATTTCAATGGCCAAAATTGGAATTTTAACATCCATATCAAAGAACAGCACTGGCTGGAAAGGAGAGCCTACAGAAGAAGACTTGAATTTCAGCAAGTTTGATTTTGTCAAGAGAAACAGCAAGGCTCATGAGTCGTTAAATTTTGGGTATCCACAATATCCGCCTGAATCGGATGGCACTTACGTCGGCTATGCGCCAGCCTTCAATAAGAAAGTTCGAGAACTGAATATAAAAGTCATTTTCTTTATAAGCCTTTTTGCCGTAAATGACAGAAGAATTGTCGGTTTTTATGCACTTCCTGAAATTACACAGGGTTGCAATTTTGAAAGGACTCAATCATTATCACCCTTATACAAAAAATACTCCAATGGGAATATTCGTGTAAAAGCTTCAAATATCGTGTATTTGAAAAATTCCGTGCCCATAAATGATAAAATTGCAAATGGAAAATTCTTTGAAGGTCAACTTTCTTCTCAAGGTTTCAATTATCTAAATGAAAAGGGAGTGACCAAATTATTTAATTACATATTAAAATATAATAGCGAAAAAAAGATTGCGTATTGGAGGGATGTCTTTTCTGGTAATTCTCAAAATTTTGATGAAATTGAGGTCTATGAGGATTATGGTGATGTTCAAAATTCCTCAATAGAAAAACTTGAAAAGAAATTTTGTAATGCAAAACCCAAAGAAAAATCTGTCTTGACGAAAAGAATTGAACGAGGACAAATTGCAAATCGAGTAAAACAACTGACAAATTATAAGTGTCTTATTTGTGAAAAGCTTGGATTGAATCCTCATGGGTTTGCGAAGCGAAATGGAACATATTATGTTGAAACCCATCATGTATGCCCGGTGTCGAAACAAGAAATAGGATCTTTGAGTTTGCCTAATTTAATTACAGTGTGCGCGAACCATCATCGTCAGCTTCACTATGGAGATGTTAAAGTTCAAATCATGAAAACGAAATTTGTATTTGACATTGAAGGAAAGAAAATTGAGATTGAAAAGATAAAGGTGAAGTAATTTTTTACAACGAATCTATAAAACATAAACTGAAAAAAGAAGGTGACGAATGACACTTCAATCAAGTCGTGCAAAAATAAATGAAATAATGTATCTTTTGAAAAATTCATTACCCGACTCCTATAAAATAGTTTGTTTTGACAAACGATTTTTCTCTGATGTGACTATATATAGGAATAATGCTCTGTATGCCATTATCCAAACAGAGATTGATGGTTCTAAATTCACAGATTTTGAATTGGAAAAGTCAAGAGCTCTGTTCGAACGAGTCTCTTCCTGTAGATTTTTTATTGTAATTAAAAAGGATATATGTGATATATTGGAGAAAGAAAATGGAGAATATTCTAATTATCAGGAAAAAAGTATATCAAAAGTTATAGATAAAATAACTGATGGCCGATTTTGGGGAATGTATGAAAACGAACTTGATAAAATTAAGTCGTGCTTGAAGGAAAATGGCTTAGAGAGATTTTCATCACGGATACAGAAGGATGAGAATGGTCCCTGCTATTTGCGAGAAAATGATACGGAGTCTTTTTTTAATAATCTTCTTTCGTCTGAAAAAGATTTTTCTTCTGTTTATCGATATACATCGTTTTCCTCTCTTTTTGAAACATTAAAGAATGAATCTTATAGACTTAATTGTATTGTAGGAATGAATGATCCGACAGAAATAGATTATTTCGAAGATTATGTTGGTCCCGACTATTTACGATATTTACATGAAGAAAAAAATGACATATTCATTTCGTCATGTTCAACTTTGGCTGACGATTTAACTATGTGGAGGCTTTATGGCGATAATGCCAAAGGAGTTTGCATTGAGTTTGATGTGCGTGGAAGTGATTATGGTTGTGTAAAGAACTTAGTGTCCTATGCAGATAAAAATGGGAAGAATGTAAAACTCAATATTGTAAGGGATTTGATTAAGTGCGGACTTGATTTAAGAGGCCTTGAAAAATGGAAACATTTCTTTAAACCTTATGAATATAGTATTGAAAAAGAATATCGCGTGTTATTGACAAAAAAACTTGATGGAAATGATAAAAAAAGAAAATGGGTGGTAACAAATGATAATAGTATTCTAAATCCCGTTTATGATATTGGATTATTTGAGAAACCGATAAGTATGAAGAGAATAATTCTTGGCCCTAAATGTCCAGAAAAAGAAATAAATAAAAAGCAAATTGAAGTAATGATGAAAGAAAAAGGAATTAATGGAATAGATGTTTGTATTTCAAAAATAAAAAATTACAGATGATTACATTCGTACTTAGCGTTCGGGGCGTTGCGGGGTGTCCCCGCTAGAAAGGGTGGCGGATGCCGCGTCAGCGGCAGAAGCGAGGGGAAAACCTGCCCCTCCCAAAATAAAACCTTGAAATGTTAAATTATGTAATGCGAATGTCTTTACAGCAAGAAATTCTGAATGGCGATAAAATTAAAAAACGGCGATAAAAGTGGCGATAAAATGATGTCTGATGTTTTTGTCATAGGTGCCGGTTGTAGTGTCCCGTACGGATTCCCTACGGGTGCTATGCTGATGCAAAAGTTGAAAAATTTTGACTATAAAGATCGTATTGAGTATACGGCACAGCATTTGTTGGATAGACATTACCTCTTTGATTTATATCCAGAACGTTTGTGTATTACATTTGACGGGTATAAAGAAAAAGTAAGGCAAATTGTAGGTTATAATGGCAGGTTGAATTCGGAAAAACAAACAATAAACAATATTGTTTCTTCAATAGTAAAGAACTTTGCCAAGAGTATTCGCCATTCAATGATGGTTTCGACGGATGAGTTTCTAAAGAACCGCCTCAATCAGGAGAAATTAAACGAAGCTGATTTTGGTAAGCGTCTTATTGCTCGAGAAATTCTTATTGCAGAAAGGGAGTCTGAGAATCCTTATACGAGAGGTTCTGAAAGAAAAAAGAAAGAACAATGGCTTGGCAACATCGATTGGATTCAGCATTTACTTTCTCGGATAGACCAGCAATCCAATTGGGAAAAAATCCTGAAACAAACGGTATTTCTTACCTTTAATTATGACCGCGTTCTAGAATATTGCATCTTCTTGTATTTGACATCGGACAAACAATATGCAGATGCTGACGCTCATTCATTCATAAAAGAAATGCAAATATACCATATCAATGGTTTTATCGGCCCCCTTGAGGAAATACCTTTTGGTGCTGTAGAGAATGGCAAGTATCAAAAAATTGCCGAGGGTATGGAAACGGTCTGGGAAAAACGTTTGAATCGTGATGGATCAGAAAAAGAAAAGTATCAAGAATTCCTGAAAAAGGCACAGAGAGTCTATTTCATGGGTTTCTCTTATATTCCGGATAATCTTAATTCTATAGGAATTGATCCTGGTGCTGAAATCATTCGGAATGCAAAAGTTTATGCTACGGCCATGGGTTTGTCTTCTCAAAACCGTCTAAGGATTTCGACGTATTTGGATCTCAAGGACTTTGAAAAAAGAAACGAACCCGAGCCAATGCCCGAGATAGAAGTTCAATACCAACCGTTTAAGAATAGTATTATGCGTCAACAGGAATATAAACAGAAAGAAAAACTGGCGAAAGATCAAATAAGAAGCAGACGAATTCGCTACGAAAACCGAATCCTCAAGGACGCAAGTGCGGTTGACTTGATACTTGATTATTATACATTCCAGTAAAAAGGCTGGGACTTTTATATATTAATTTCCAAATGATAGACAAAATCACATTCAAAGATACAAATGGTGAAATAAAACTGGAAATCCCATTAAAACTAAAGAAACGGGTGCATCGAAAGCAATTCTTTGATGTGACTTATATTGATGATTTTCGCAAAATTATGAACATTCCTTTTTTTCAGAAAAGTAAGGAGTTTTCTCTGAAATTCAATTTGTGTTGTGCGGTTGCGGATAGACTGAATACATGTGTTGCGTATTTGAATAAACATTTGAAGCATCCGAAAACAGAAGAAGATTTTTTGTCTTTTTTGATGTTTGCCTGCATGATGCGAGATGCTGTTGATGCTATCTTAGAGGAATTTGATGTTCAGTATAATTATCGAAATGAAGAATTGTTTCAGTTTTTTAAAGATGTATATGTAAACTCAAAAGTATATAACCCTGAAAAAGACATTCCTACAGATGACAAGTTTTTTGAATATTTTCGTTCCTTGACATTTGCCCATCCAGTAGAGACAAATCGTGCAAAGTTTCTTCGTAAGGAATTAAAGGAAAAACATTATTGTCCGTTTGTCCTCATAAATCGTTTTTGGGGAGATCCTGAATGTGTTGGAGCAAGGATTTATACGAACGTTAGCAAAGATATTTTGGATGTGTATATTCCGTTTGAGAGAATAAAAAACTATCTGAAATACAAATATGAACAATTATCGCTTGCTACGATTTATTTGAAACAAAAATACTTGGATTTGGAAACGAGTTGGAAAAATGATAAGATTAATCGGGATTTACCCCCTCTTGAAATGCTGCAGAAAATAAAAGAGAAATTGGAACAAAGGTGTGAAGAAACAGGCGATATTTCTGAATGTATTCTTTTCTTAAAATATAAGCCAAGTTTAAAGCAAAATGAAGAATCTACTTTAGAGTATCAAAAGGCAATTGTTTGCAGTTTGCCTTCTTTATGTGATGCAATTGAACAATTAGATTACGATAAATTATATTCTGTCATTGAATCGGTTCTTTATGTTAGACCGAAAAATGTTGAAAAGGTTGATTATCAGCTTGGTTGCATTTATGCTGATTTAAATTCTGCTACAGATGATGCCAGGTATTTATACACATTGGGGTGTGTTCAATGGGTTGTAGATTCTTTTGCTCATAAGTGGGTGGATATAAAAGAAGAAATGTCTGCAGATGAAAAACGTTTTTTGATATCTGCAGCTTGTTATTTGGAAGAAAAGGCATCAAAATGATTGAAACGATCCTTAAACGCATGCAGGCCCGTTATTCTCAAATGCTGGACACCTATTATCCGGCTTTTGAAGCTACGGGCTTCACGGAGCGTAATTTGACGTTCAATTTCTGCCATGAGGCGTTGCGCCTAAACGAAAACATGATTGTATGGCAAGAGGTTCCCTTAAGTGATAAGGAGCAACACTTGGATTCCATTATCTTTGATGATGTAAACAAGTCTATTTACATCGTTGAAGCCAAGCGCCTTGGAGCTGAAGGTGCTATTGGTTCCATCGAAAGTGATATGAATCGTTTAGACGATTTGTCTATGGATTGGACGAAAATCCGTGGCATAGATGATATTTATGTTCCCGAGAGAAAGAACTACAAAAAGTATTTTGTGATTATGGTGGATCTTTGGGCACCACATGGAAGTACGGAAGAATCAGTCAAAAGCCACAAGAAATATGTTTCTTTTACTGAAAGGGTGAGGAAATTTGCTTATAACCAAATAGTTGGCCCATTTAAGGTCAATGGCAGAACTTTGGATAACCAGGAATATTTTCTACTATGCGCCGTGAAGACGGTTGTGTCTTAAATTTGAGGAATATTCAAATAAGCCGGATATAGCCATGTTCTCCTTCATCAAAAGATTCTTTGAAACTCGACGCAATAAAGCTGCCGAACGCGATCAGTTGTGCCGCGAATTGCTGCAACGGTTGACAAAGTTGTTGACGGATTACATAGATGTCGATAAGAGTAATAAAGATGCTCTTCGGAAATGGCTTGATGATAGTGAAAGAATGCTTGCTGAACAAGTGGATTCGGTAGAATTCAAGAAGTCTTCTTTTTATGCGCAATTAAAACAGCAGTGGAAAACTTTTGATGCATTTAGAGCTCAGGCTTCCGAATCAATCCGTGCAATATCTATCAAAGAATGGCAAAAACGTGTAGATTCTGAACAAGTTTCAATGATGTTGAATCAGTGGAGCTCAGAACAAAAAAGTCAAAAGATTAAGGCTTCAAAATCAAAGAATCTAGACCGAAAAATAGGAAAGCTGGCGAATCAATCTGCTGAGTCGCCTTCTACTGAAAACGCTTGCTCTTGTTGTGGTAAAGACGGCAGAAAGAAGATGCTGTATTCAACGGAGGGCGAGGCGCTTATAGTTGCGGAGCACCGTTCTAAAGAAATAGGGATTCCGCTACATGTTTATCCATGCCCCAATGGGTGCGGATTTCATCTCACGAGTAATCAGGATTAAGCGGTTGTCGCCATCATTAAGTATCATTTTGCCAACGTCGGCATAATGGTCTTTATTTCTTCCTCATCTTCCCGCTGGCAATTACCACCAGCAACGCGCCAGCGGCTACGCCGCCGACCTTCTTGACGTCGCTCCAGAATTGTCGGCGCTTTGCCTTGCACTGCTCGCAAAGTTTCTCGGTGTCTTCGGGCTTTTCGCAGCCACACTTTTTGCAGGTGTTCCAGATTTTTTGAGTCATCGCGAGATCTCCTTGGCGTCTGGATTCTAATATACTCAATTGCGTTAGATGAAGTCCTCTGCTTTCGGGACGTAATTCTCGGGGCATTCCTCTTTCTTGGTTTGCCGGAGCGCCTTGCGGAGCTTTGCGGCGAGTGTCTTGGATACGGGCTGCGAGGGTGGCAGCACGTCGACTGTAGGGGGCATGTGGGTTCTGATGCAGAAGACGTCTGCGTCTAAGGGGTTGAGGATGGCGACGACATAGCGGTCGTCGAGTATGTCCGGGTAGTTGTCCGGGAATTTTTCGCCGGTTGGTCCGCGGAGTGCATTCCAGATGGGTTTCATCTGCTCCTTGGTGGCGGGCGTCTGCCAGACGATTGCGAGTTCCACGAATTCATCGTTCGCGATTTCTACGATGTCGCCTTCCTTGAAGCGGATGGTTTCGGGATCCCTGCCGTAAAAGCCGGTGTCGCCCAGTTCCATGTTCTTCCCGTCGCAACGGCATACGCCCGAGGTGCTGCTTACTTGCCAGAGGGTGCCGTCTTTCAGGTAGCGCCTGGTGGATATGTCCCTCATGCCCGAGATAATGTGGCCGAGCGGCCGTTCGCTGACGACAAAGCCGTAGAGGTCCCAGTCGCCTTGGGCGGCAATCCGCTTGATGTGCTTCTCGGCTTCGGCGAGCGTCTCGAAGTAGCCGGCGTCTGTCCCGAATATGCAGAATCCGGGCTTGTTGCGGTAATCTTTGGGGCGCCCGTCTTCGTCGAGGCGGTACTTGGGCGTTGAAAGGCCGACGATTTCATAAACTTGCAGTTTGTAGATCGTCTTGAAGTTTTCTCTGTCCACGCGGATGACTTTTATGCCCATGATGACCTCCTTATCTATATGAAATATAATCTCCAACTGCGACAAATAATGACATATAGGGAGGAAAATTTATTCCGACATTAATCGTTCAATGAAACAGAAATGTCCAATACATTGTCCAATAAAATGTCCAATAAAGACTCAATAAAAGGCCGAAATTTTGCGGTCGAAAAGTTCGTCCGCAAATGAACCATGATTTCGGTTGGGTAATGAATTGGGTAATAAGTTGGGTGATAGGATAAACGACAGGATAAATGATAGGATAAGTGATAGGATAAAACGGCCTTGACCCGAACAAGTGCCTGAACAGGCTGAGGGACTTGCCCGTGGAACTCGCCGAGATGGCACTATAAATGGTGGTCAAATAGGTGGTCAAATTGTATTGAACGATCGTCAAAAAGAAATAGTGTCGATTATAAAAGAAAAAAAACATACCTACGCGAAGTAGTTGAAGCGCTCTGTAAAATTTCGTTAGGCCTCTTGCCAGTTTTCTGAATATTAGGTACATTACATCCCAGCGCGTCATTCCCTAGAAAGGAATGATGCGCTTTTGCTTTATTTGGCTTTGCCGTAATGCGAGGGCGTTCCTAGTTGAAACAATAAATGCAGGAGGCCCTATGGCAAGTGAAATCTTACGACAAACAGTTTCAATGAAACTTAAAAACGTTCTTGCAATCGGAGAAACTGTCGCTGTAGAATTCAAGCGCGCTGGCGGTCGTGTTGGCGACGATGTTTATGAGTCTGTGTGTGCTTTCTTAAATCGTTTCGGTGGCGATATTTATCTCGGGGTCCTTGATAATGGTAAAGTTGAGGGCGTTCCAGAAAATGCGGCTATCGATATGATCAAGAACATCATCAATGTTGCGAATAATCCGACTCTATTCCAGCCGACAACATATCTTGATCCAGAAATCATACGACACAACGGCAAGACGTTAATCCGTATTCATGTGCCACAGAGTTCCGAGGTGCATAGTTTTAAGCGGGTCGTTTATGACCGCGTGAATGACGCTGATGTCAAGGTTTCCGCAACTTCACAAATTGCGCAGATGTTCATTCGTAAACAGGGTATATTTACCGAACTGCGCATTTATCCGTATCTGAAAAAAGAGGACTTGCACCTGGAATTGCTTGACAGGGTGCGCCTTTTGGCGGTCAACAATGCTGGAGGCGACCATCCGTGGAAAAACATGGATGATGAGACATTGTTGAAGAGTGCCGGACTTTATACCATGGACTACGACTCGGATAAACCGGGATTCAACCTAGCGGCGGCACTCCTGCTTGGCCGTGACGAGGTGATCCATAGCATTTGTCCGGCGTATAGGACAGATGCCTTGCTTCGTCGTGAAAATGTTGATCGTTACGATGACCGTGATGTCGTAGATACGAACCTTATCAATAGTTACGAGCGTCTTTTTGCTTTTGCCCAAAAGCATTTGCCGGACAAGTTCTTTGTCGAGGATTCGTTCCGCAAGAGCCTTCGCAACATCATTGTCCGCGAAATGATTTCGAACACTCTGATGCACCGTGAGTTTACGAGTTCGTACCAGGCGAAGTTCATTATAGAACGAAACCGCATGCTTGTCGAAAATGCGAACCGTGCACCAGCCCAAAAGATAATCACGCCTGAGAATTTGGAACCGAAGCCCAAGAACCCAACCATTGCGTCGTTTTTCAGGAATATCGGCTATGCCGACCAGCTTGGCTCGGGTGTCCGCAAAATGTTCCTTTATTCCAAGCCTTACGGCGGTGCCGATCCGACTTTTTCGGAAGACGATGTGTTTAGAATAACAGTATCGCTGAATGATTATGTGGGAGAGCCTCAAAAAGAAGAGGTTAACAATAGGGTTAACAATAGGGTTAACAATAGGGTTAACAGTAAATTCAGTGAGATTCAGCAAAAAATTATTAATGTATTGCGTGAAAAACCAGCAATAACGCAAAGGGAAATGTCCAAGTGCATATCCATTTCTCTTGTACATATAAATAAGAATATGAGAGCTTTGCAAAAAATGGGGGCCGTTCGCCGTGTTGGCAATAATAAACAGGGATCATGGATAGTTAATGAAGAAAAGGAGAAGTCTTAGACCTGTTGAACCCAACAAGTTGAATGGGGAGTTCGGTGAAAAATTCGGTGAAAAAAACTACCTCACAACTTTCACCCGTTTCCCGTTTTTGAGCTGGTGTGTGGTGGCGTCGGGGAGGGTGTTTTTGCGGCCGACGAGTGTGCCGTCGATTCGGTAGGTTTCAACAGGGGCAATTGTGGCGCGATTCTGTGTTCGCTGCAAAATGCGCTCGGAGCCTTGTCCGCAGCTTTCGCCGTCGCATGTATCGCGGACGGTCGAGTCCGAAACAGCTGCTTTCGCGGAAATTGCGATGGAATCTGTCGATATGGTGAAGTTGTCGTAGCGGATAAAGCAATCGTGGGTGGGGGCCCATTCTGCGCTGCTTCCGCCGTGGAAGGTAGAGAGGTAGAACTTGTCGACTTTCACGGTGTCGTAGTCGCGGAGCCTGAGCGTATCTACATCGAGTGCGAGTTCGCCGTCAAACCATGTCTGCACGCGTCCGTTCTTGTCGCCGTTGCCGGGAGAGGCAATGGTATTCATGCTTACCTTGTTTACAATGCGGTGCCAGGTGCCGGTGGTGAACTTCTTTTGCGGAATGGTGCCGTTCAAATCCCACTTGAAGTCGTCGCCGTATACAGAACTTTGGCCCATAAAGTAGATGAGCTGCACGGCGTTGCCGTCTTTGCGCCACATGATGCGCGCGCTCCAGCCGTCGCCGGTTTCGGGCATGGCGTTGCCGGTGTAGCACTTGCCGCCGCATAGGCCGGGGAGCTTGCCGCCCAGCTGGAACTCGAACCCGTCTTCAAAAAATATGTCGTAGGCGCTCCACATGGTGTCGGCGGTTTTCACGAGGGGCTGGATAATTTGCGCGGCGCAGGCGGGGGTGTCGTTGTCGTTCGGGCCCACGCAACCCTTGGGGTACTTGAGCTGCAGTACGTTGCCGTGTTCTTTGCCGTCGTACACGATTTTGGAATTTTCGCCATTATTCTTGTCCATGGCGTACCACCAGCTTTTATCGTAGTCGTTGCGCTTGAAGTCTTCCTTGGCCTCCGCATTGCCGTACACGCCGACTTCGCGGTTCTCGAAGTTCACGAACGAGACGGTGTCGGAGGCCGTTTGCGCGAAGGCGGGCGCTTGAGTAAGCGCGGTGACGGCGAATGCTGCGACGAAGGTGCGGTGGATTTTCATACTCATGCTTTTAAAATAATCTTTTTTGGCTGGCATTAAACTATCTTTTTAATGTATGGCCGATTTACTTGACGAAAAACACAATGAAAGTGGCACGAACCTTGCCGCAGCCCGAACTTCAGCAGACACCGCTGCCGAGGCTCGCAAGGCACGCATCAAGAAGATGCGCGGATGGCTTTCTCCGCGCGATACCGTGGCCGACGACTTTGGCCCCGAAGATGCCGCCCTCTATTACGGCGAAGGGCATTCCGGCTGGAACCGCTAGCGTTGGCGGCTTGTTTAGCCGCAACCTTTATTCTAGAATTACCTTGTAGGCTTCGACTAATTTTTCGAGCGATACGGCGCAGTTGGCGGGCGAGGTGGAGGGGAGTTTGACGGCGTCCATTCCGACATCCTTGGCGCAGAGTTTCTGGTACAGTTTGTGGGCGGTGGCTCCGGTGCAAAAAATGTGCGTGACTTTTGACTTTTTCACGAGATCTTTTATGTTGTTTACAACGGGGTCTTCGATGCTGGTGTCGCTTGCGCCCACGATGGTGCAGCTGTCCAGAACATCCCACAGTGCTACGTGATGCTTTTTGAGCATAGCCTTCTTTTGCGCGATGGTTTCGGGGGCGCCTTTAGGGAATTCCTCGCCGAGCACGATTGCCATGACTTTCCAGAATCTATTTTGCGGGTGCCCGTAGTAGAATGCCATTTCGCGCGACTTGGGCGAGGGTATGGAGCCGAGCAACAGCACGCGGGATTCGCGGTCGTATAGGGCCGGGAACTCGTGCGTCACATGCGTGCGTTCATTTTTGATTCGCGCGGCATTACTAGTGGCTTTGCTTGCGGGCTTTTTCATGGACACAAAAATACTATTTTTGCCTTATGAAAATCAAGATTCTGTTTGTGTGCCACGGGAACATTTGCCGAAGCCCGATGGCTGAATTCGTGATGAAAAAGATGGTACGGGATTTGCCTGCTGAATCGTTAGCGGATGTAGAATTCGAAATTGCGAGTGCCGCGACGAGTACTGAAGAAATCGGGAATCCGGTGTACCCGCCGGCACGCCGCATGCTTGTCACGCACGGAATCGATTGCAGCGGAAAGACGGCGCGCCAGATGACGGCGTGCGACTACGAGTATTACGACTATATCGTGCTCATGGACCGTAACAATTTGCGTAACCTCCGCTGGATTTTGCCGGGCGATCTCCAAAAAGACCCGAAAGGCAAAATTTCGCTTCTGATGGATTGGGTGGGCAAGAGCCGCGATGTGGCGGACCCCTGGTATACAGGCGATTTTCAGGCCACTTGGGACGATGTGAACGAGGGTTGCAAGGCGATGCTGGCCCAGATTCTGCGATAGACTCGGCAATAGGCCCTTGTTTCAAGACTAAACGATTCTGAATTGGCATGCAATTTGCTAAATTCTCCCCGTAAATTTTTAATCAGAGACCGCGGGCAGTGCCCTCGGCCGTAAAAAGGAAAAAGATGAGCATAGTCGATATTTGGTACCCCGCACGAACGTAAAGTCAAGCAGCTGCGCCCGGTGATTGCCGAAATCCATAAGGCCCGCGAAGCCCTGGAAGCTTTGGATGACGCCGCCCTTGCCGCAAAGAGTGCGGAATTCCGCGAAAAGCTCAAGAATGGCGCTACCCTTGACGATATCAAGGTCGAAGCCTTTGCCGTGTGCCAAGAAGCTTGCGACCGCCGTCTGGGTATCTTCAACATCTTCAAGCCCGAAAACAACTTCGACTTTAGCCGCCTGGGCCCCGAGCTTCAGGATGCCGTGAATGCTGCGAAGGCTGAACTTGCCGCTGGCAAGAACGAATGGGAAGTCTACCTGCCCGCCTCTGTGTACGCAAAGGTCCGCGAACTTTACCCCGAATCGGTGAAGCCGTTCCGCATGATGCCTTTCGACGTGCAGATGATTGGCGGCCTCGTGCTCCACGAAGGCGCCATCGCCGAAATGGCGACCGGTGAAGGTAAGACTCTTGCTGCAGCCCTCCCGGTTTACCTGAATGGTCTTTCTGGCCACGGTGTGCACGTGGTGACCGTGAACGACTACCTCGCAGGCCGTGACGCCAAGCAGATGGGTATGGTCTATAAGTTCCTCGGACTTACGGTGGGCCTGATTGTGAATGGCCTTACCCCCGAAGAACGCCGCGTGAGCTACAATAGCGACGTGACTTACGGTACCAACAACGAATTCGGCTTCGACTACCTGCGCGACAACATGGCTGTGGAACCCAACCAGCTGGTGCAGCGTGAACTGAACTTCTGTATCGTCGACGAAGTGGACTCCATCTTGATCGACGAAGCCCGTACGCCGCTTATTATTAGTGGTCCGGCCGAAGACGCTACTGAAAAGTACGCTAAGGCCAACGAAATCGCCAAGCAGCTCATTAAGAACAAGGACTTCTCGGTCGACGAAAAGGACAAGAACATCCAGCTGACCGAAAAGGGCGTGAACCACATTCAGGAACTCATGCACATCACGAACCTGTACGGCGAACATGCCGACTGGGTGCACTTCTTGGATAACGCCCTCAAGGCCTGGTACCTTTACGAAAAGGACGTGGACTACATCGTCCGCGATACCGAAATCATCATCGTCGACGAAAACACGGGCCGTCTTATGGAAGGCCGCCGCTACAGCAACGGTATGCACCAGGCTATCGAAGCCAAGGAAGGCGTGCAGATTCGTCGCGAAAACCAGACGCTTGCAACGATTACGTTCCAGAACTACTTCCGCATGTACAAGAAGCTTTCGGGTATGACGGGTACTGCCGAAACCGAAGCAACGGAATTCATCAAGATTTACAACATGAATACTTGGGTGATTCCGACCAACAAGCCCTGCATTCGTAAGGACCTGCAGGACATGGTGTACAAGTCTGAAGATGCCAAGTGGCGCGCCATTGTGGCTGAAATTAAGGAACGTCACGAAAAAGGCCAGCCGCTCCTCGTTGGTACGGCATCCATTGAAAAGTCCGAACATTTGCATGGCCTCCTCGAAAAGGAAGGCATTCCGCACGAAGTTTTGAACGCTAAGAACCATGGCCGCGAAGCTGAAATCATTCAGTATGCCGGTCACAAGGACAAGGTGACGATTGCAACCAACATGGCCGGTCGTGGTACCGACATTGCCCTTGGCCCGGGAGTTACCGAGCTTGGCGGTTTGCATGTGCTTGGCACCGAACGTCATGAATCTCGCCGTATCGACAACCAGCTGCGTGGTCGTTCCGGCCGTCAGGGCGACCCGGGTTCTAGCCAGTATTTCTTGAGCCTCGATGATAACCTGATGCGTATCTTCGGTGGCGATAGCGTGAAGAACTTGATGACCCGTTTTGGCGTGGGCGAAGACGAAGTGATTACTCACCCGATCGTGTCCCGCTCGATTCGTGGTGCCCAGCGCCGCGTGGAAGGCCAGAGCTTCGATATTCGTAAGCACTTGCTCGACTACGATAACGTGATGAATGAACAGCGTAAGGTGATTTACGGCCTGCGCCGCCGCATTCTGAACGGCGAAGACATCAGTGAAGAAATCATGAACCGTATCGAAGATGCCTGCGACATTAAGGTGTCAGCCTACATTCCGGCCAAGACTTACGCCGAAGCCTGGAACTTGGAAGGCCTGCACATTGACTTGCAGCGTAGCCTCGGTATGGAATACAGCCTCACGCTCGAAGAAGCCATGAGCAAGACGCCGGAACAGGTGCTCGATGAAATCATCGCACTCTGCAAGGCCCGCTACGACAAGCTCACGAAGATTATTCCGGAAGCTGACTTCCGCCAGATTGAACGCCGCTTCTTGTTGATGACCATTGACCAGGTGTGGAAGGAACACTTGTACGCCATGGACCAGCTGAAGGATTCTATCCGTTTCCACGGATACGCCCAGAAGGACCCGCTGATGGTTTACAAGAACGAAGGCTTCAAGATGTTCGAAGGCTGCATGGAAAAGATTGCAACGCTCACTGCGCTCCGCATTCTGAACATCCGCATTACGCTTCCGAACGGTGTGACTGTTTCTCCGGACCAGTTGCAGCTTAAGAGCCAGGAACAGATTGACGCTGAACGCAAGGCCGCTGAAGAAGCTCAGGCCGCTGCCGCTCAGAACGCTGCAGAATCTGCCGAAGTTCCGGCTGAAGCCCCTGCCGAAGAAAATTCTGCCGAACAGATGAGTGCCGAAGGCGCGAAGCCCGCAGGCCTCGCAGGCCAAGCCGCTACTTCTGAAACGAATGCAATTTCTGAGGAACAGCAGGCTAAGCCGATGCCGCAGTCCGCACTGCCGGGTACTCGCCCGGGTGTGAATCCGGCCATGCTCGCCGCCGCTCGTCGCCGCGCTCAACAGCAGGCTCCGAAGCTCGGCCGCAATGACCTTTGCTGGTGCGGTTCTGGCCTCAAGTACAAGAAGTGCCACGGCAAGGACGCTGAATAATCGCCATTAGTCGCGACTAAAAGTTGCCCTAAAAGCGCCTGCGTTTAAAAGCAAATAAATCCCGATGTCATACGGCATCGGGACATTTTTTCAGTAAGAAAAAAACAAGAAGTATTTTAATACCTGGGGTGTTGTGATGTTGACAACACCCCCTGCGCCAAGTTATATTTAGGGCCGTTGTGTATAGCAGTAGCTATACGGGGGTGTTTATGTTTTCATGTGAAGTCGATTGCTCGACGATAATCATGTTCGCGGAACTAGCTGGGGCTGTAGTTCTTGAACTTCTGATACTTTTTTATCTAGATCGCGCCATTAAATCTGACGACAATCGTTAAAAGCTGTCTTTAATTTTCAGCGATTAGGCTTGCGCAATGAAGTCCAGATAAAGCTTCTGGGCCTTAGCATCGTACATCACTACGTCGTAGAGTTCGCCGTCTTTGCCGGTACGCGATTCCACGAAGAGTCCGCTCATGGAGCCCTTTTCGGTGGGCAGGAATGCGCTGCGGCCTTCGGGCGATGTCTTGAATTCAAGGTAGCCTTGTTCCACGTACCAGTCGCGAATGACCTTGTAGTAGATGCGTTCCATGTTGTCGCTTACAAGTGCGTTCAGGCGGCGCGCGATTTCGCTTACGGGCACGGGCGTGTCTTCAGTGGGGTATTCGTTCAACTGTTCGGCGGTCAGGTGGAATTTTTCCTTCTGTACGCGCTTCGGGGCGTATTCCTGGTCGTCGTTCAGAGAATCCTGAGCCTGGTTTGCCTTGCGGGCGGCATAGCGTTCGTTTGCGATAGCGACACACTTTTGAATGTTGTCCAAAATGAACTGCTGTGCCTGTTGCCAGCACTGCGTATAAATGTTGTGGTGGCCGCGCAAATCCGATTCGCCCTTTTCGAATCCGTAAGATTCACCCTTTGCGGTGGGCAGGTTTGCTTCGGTGCCGTTTTCGGTAGATTGCCTTTCGAGAATACCTTCTTGCACCAGGAAGTTTGCCACGTCGGCATACAGCAGGTGGTTCATGTTCTTGGGCAAGAGTTCGTTCACGTTGCGCACCACGCGAGAAATAGAAACCGGGTAATCGAAGAAACGGTAACCCTTCAGGGTTTCGGCGTCGATGGCCAAATCTTGCATGACGGGCTTTGCCTTTTTAACCGGGCGCTTTTCGAATTTTTCTCCCTGGAATTTTTCGTTCGGCATGGGAGCCACTTGGTCGTGGTTCAGCTGCTGCTGCAAAAGCGATGCGACGTAAGCCAGGCACTTGCTGATACGTTCCTGCTTGCAGGAGTCACCTTCGGGCAGAATTTCGTCTGTCAGGGGGTTGATTCCGCAAGAAAGCTTGCGCAAGTACATTTCGGCACGTTCAATAATCGCATTTTCAGAAGGCATAAAAAACTCCATTAGTTGCAAAAGGCGATGTAAAGATAGTATTTTCTTGGCGCCTCATAAATTTTTTCTACCTTTTTAAAGTACTTGTAAATTGATTATGAAGACAGCGAAGCATTTTTTTAGTTTGGAAGGTATCGACGGGTCGGGCAAAACGACTCAGATCGATATGCTGATTGACGCCCTTACCAAAGAGGGATATTCTGTAGTGAAGTTGCGTGAGCCGGGTGGCGCAAAGATTTCGGAACGCGTGCGCGAGATTTTGCTGGACACGAGTTTCAAGGGAATCATGAGCGACAAAACTGAGCTCTTGTTGTACAATGCAGCACGTGCGCAGGTGATTGCTGAAATTATTCAGCCCGCGCTTGATGCCGGCAAGATTGTGATTGCTGACAGATTCGCCTGGAGTACTTTTGCTTACCAGGGTTATGCCCGCGGCTTGGGTGCTGACCTTGTGCAACGCCTGACAGAAATCACTTGCGACGGTTGCTTTCCGGAGCTGACCGTGGTGCTTGATATCGATGTGCAGCGGGGACGCGCGCGCACCGCGAAGCGGGGCGAGGCACCCGATCGACTCGAGAGCGAGAAGGCCGAATTTTTCGAGAGGGTGCGCAAGGGCTACCTTGCCGCGGCCCGTGACTACAGCGACTGCGTTGCCGCCATTGATGCCGACCGTACGCCTGACGCCGTATTTGCTGACCTTTACAAGCTCGTGAAGGCTAGACTTTAGAAAAACTTTAAAGCATAACTTAAATGGCCTGCAATTGAATTGCGGGCCTTTTATTTCTATCTTTGAGGGTATGGATAGAGCAAGACGCCGTAAATTTGGTCAGAACTTTCTGGATGTACCTACCGCCCAAATGATTGCGGGCGATTTGCCTGCGAATGCGGGCGACTGGGTGCTTGAAATTGGCCCTGGCCACGGCGCCCTTACTGAACACTTGCTTGAACGCGCCGTGGAACTCACTGCCGTCGAAATCGACGAGCAGTGCGTGGAATTTTTGCAACAAAAATTCCAGGGCCGCGAAAACTTCCATATCGAAAATATTGACTTTTTGAAGTTTGACTTGCAGGCGTTTTTAGATGCCCACGAAAAGCCTTGGGTCACGGGAAACTTGCCGTACAATGTGTCGACTGCGATTATCGCGGGCCTGATGCCCAAACTGCACCTGACCAAGGGCTTTATGGGAATGGTGCAGCTCGAAGTCGCCGAACGCATTTGCGCAAGCCCCTGCAGCAGCAATTACGGCAGCCTCTCTGTTCTGGTGTCCGCTTACGCCGACACGCAGATTCTCCGCAAGATTGGGCCCGAGCATTTTACCCCACGCCCCAATGTGGACAGCGCTACCATGCTCTTGACGCCCAAGGCAGACGCGCTCCAAGCTCCTGAAGGCTTTTTTGATTTTGTGCGCGCCGCCTTCACCCAAAAGCGTAAAACCCTTGCCAATTCGTTCGGCCGCGCCTATGACAAAAAGAAAATCCAGGAAGCTATTGAGCTCCTGGATTATCCGACAACTGTTCGTGCCGAAGAACTTTCGCCTGCACAGTTCCTTGAATTCTACAAGGTGATTGTGGGCTAGTTTTTAGGCGTGGCGGTTCTTGCTGCCGCCAAAGTTCAAACTGAATTCATCGTCATAGCCGTCGACTTCTTCTTCTTCTTGACAACCGCTGGCGCAAAGCAGGTAATTGTCGTGCTTGAACATTACGATGTCCATTTTCGGTGCAGTATATTCTTTCTTTTCCATAATCAACCCCCAATAATTACTTCTGAACCTTGGTGTCGCCGATGAACATGCCCTTGTTTTGGGGCTTGCTGTTCAGCTTGCGGCCCTTAAGGTCATAAATACCGTTTGTCTTCTTGATTTCGCCAGAGGCCATGTTCCAGCGAGCGATACTTGTAGTACCCTTGTTGTCGTCAATAAGCTTCACGCTAATTTCTTTGGGCAGTTCAAAGGCGGCTGAATCTGCGGACTTGGTGAGGGCACGTGTACCTTGATACCTGAGGTATGCACGCAGAGGCGGAATAAAGGCGCCTGCTGCAGCCTTGGCAAACTGGCCTGCACCATACTTGCCCTTGGCCTTGGCGGTGTAACCATAGATTTTGCCTAAGTCAGCATTGTTCTTGTCCCAGCTAACATAGGAATAGGTACCCTGGAGAATCCAATCGGATTGGTTGTCATCTTGATTATAGAGCCAGTAATAAGCTTGTTCCGGATTGGGTTTTTGGAAGTTGGAAGCCGAAAAGGCGATTTCCGTGATTTCCGAACATTTTTTATCGCCAGTGTTAACGATCATCAACAGGGGGACATTTGCAGTTCCAGAACCCATGGTGTTGTGTGCGACGACGACCCAGTTTCCTTCGGCATCTTCACTGAAGTTTGTTGACTGATACAATGAAATGCAGTCTTTGTCTTCGGGAGTATAAGAAAGAGGGAGTGTGATTGTAGAATTGGCCGTGAGGGCGGTATTACGTTCCACAATGAGGTTGAAATTACCGTTTTCCGCGTGTTTGTTGACGCAAGCTACGTCATCATCGTTGATTTCCACAGACGAGGATTCGTTATTGAGCGATTCCAAGTACAAAGTCTTGTTGGATTCGTAGTAAGCTCCGCCCGGGAACTTGCAAGTCGCATCTTCGTTCGGTCTTTCGGCCCAAACATTAGAAACGAAGCACGACAAAACCGCAACAGTAGTGGCAGTAAGAACTTTCTTGTTCATGATTCCTCCAAAAAAAATTTGGCGGACGGCAATATAGAAATCGGGTTCTTACTTCAATATTTTTTTTATGTTACTTGTAAAATATGAAAAATGGATAAAATACGGAGCGTAAACTTATTTTTATAGACAATTCATCCATAATCAGGGCGCTTTGTGGCGAGATTCTTGCCCACTTATAGTTTATATTCCATCATGGAGTGGTGTGTTGTAAAGGGGCATTTTGAAAAAGGAGTCATCATGCTTATCAAGGCAACCAATTTATTCACGACAGCGTGCGTTCTCGCTTTTTGCGGAATGGCGTCTGCATATTCCATTTCTGGTTCCGTTTCTGACGACCAGGGTAAAGGCCTCAAGGGTGTCGCAGTAGACCTTCTGAAAGAAGGCCGTCAAACCACAACGGATGACCAGGGCAAATTCTCCATTGATGTAGAAGAAACGGGAATTCATGCCGTCAAGAATAGCGTAGGCTATATTGGCGTGAATAATGGCGTTCTTTCGTATTCCCAGAGCAGCACGCAGCCCGTTCAGGTAAAAATTTTCAACTCGCTTGGCAACCAGGTTTTCCAGAAAACACTGCAAGGCGCAGGCTCTTACAACTTGAGCAATGCAGTCAAGGCCCGCGGCACGTACTTTGCGCAGGTTTCTGTCGGATCTGCCAAGCAGAATTTCAAGTTTACGACCGATGGCGGCTTTAACAGTGCAATTGGCTCGCAGGCCAGTGGCGCCCTCATGAAAGAGGCTGCTCCGGGTGAAGCAATCCGCTTTGTGCTCGAAGGCTATGACACGCTTACCGTACCGCTCGGCACGCTGGACACCACTCTCAATGTAAAACTCACGGCAACCGCTCCTCAGTTCAAGTTTGGCTATGCTCTCGGCAACGCGCCCACCCCGAGTAAGGGCTGCGGCACCAATTCCAAGTTGCAAAAGGTCAAGAGCGTTGAAAACGGTGACCAGTTCCAGATCCAAGTAGGCAGCGACAGCCGCAAATACTTTATCACCTTGCCCAAGAATTACGACAACACAAAACCGCACAAGGTTCTGTTTGCATTGCACTGCTATGGTAGCAGTGGCGAAGACTTTGTGCATCACAAAGCAGACTACGACCATCCGACACCGTACTATGGCCAGCAGGTGCTCGACAAGAACGGCGACTACATCTTTGTTTCGCTCGATGCAATCGGTGGTTTATGGAACAAGGGCCAGAGCGATCACGATTTCTTCGCCCAGACGCTCACGACTCTGAACGAAAACTACTGCGTTGACACGAGCCGCGTGTTCATTACTGGCTTCAGCTATGGCGCCATGTTCAGCTATTCTCTGATGCAGGACATGCAGAGCCGCGTGCGTGCTGCCGCCACTTACGCCGTAGCTGATTACAACATCTGGCTCCCCGAAGGCAACAACATGAAGAACCTGCCTATTGCCTGGATGAACGTGCACGGCGTGAACGATGGTCGCTGCGATTATAACCGCGCGAAGAACAGCGCTCTCCCGCGCATCCTAAAGCGTAACGGCAAGGCAGACGCGAATGGCGACTTCACTGACGCAAGTTCCGAAAAGCCCAAGGAAGTGAGCGGCAACACCGGCCACGTGTGCTACGACTGGTGCAGCTGGCCGGGTGACCACCAGTGGACAGCCCACGATACCGGCAACATGAGCGTGGGTTGGAACTGGGAAAGCACCTGGGTGCCCGAAGAAGTCCACAAGTTCTTCGAACAGTTCTAGAATTTCCTATATACACCTCCTAAGGGCTCGCCGGCAACGGCGGGCTTTTTTTATGGAAGGTGCTTTTCTAGGGCTTTAACGACTTCGATGTCGGCGGGGAGCCAGTTCACAGAATGCAGTTCTGTGCGCGAGAGCCAGCGGGCTGCTTCGTGTTCGAGTAATGTGGGAGTGCTGCCGTCTGCGAGTGTGCAGTAAAAGCAGTGCATGGTTAAGTGGAATGCGGGGTAGTCGTATTCTACCGTGCAAATAAAGTCGCCTACGTTCACATTAATCGCAAGTTCTTCTTTGAGCTCGCGTGCAAGCGCTTGCTCGGGCGTTTCGCCGGGTTCCATTTTGCCGCCCGGGAATTCCCAGCCGTCTTTTTGTTCGCCGTAGCCGCGCTGGGTGGCAAAGAATCGGGCTCCCGCTGAACGCGGAGTCCCGTCGCAAATAATGCCTGCAACAACCTCGATACGTTTCATGGGGCGATGGCGTTATTTCTTCTTTTTCTTTGCCTTGCGAATTGTATCGACGGCGGCTTTCAATTCATCTTTCTTGGCCTGTTCTTCTTCCGGCGTAGGCTTTGTTTCTTCCAAAAGGCGGTCGGCCCATTCGTCCCAGAAACGGCAGCGTTCGCCTTCAAGTTTCATTTTTGCAAACTTCACGGGCTCGGTTTCGACGGCAAGCGTTACGACCGATTCCTTGTAGGCCTGCGGAAGGCCTGCTACGTGAGCCATACGCTGCTTGAGTTCGGCCACGGTGGCATCGAGAATATCGACTTCGAAGCGGCGCTCGATATAGCGGCGGGTAATGAACCCGAGGGCCATAAAGTAGTCGCCCTGATTGCCTTCGGCAAGGTAATTCTTCTGGCGGAGTTCCTTGAGGGCAAGCACCGCTTCTTCGTACGGCGGGAGCCTGGGGGCTTCGCCATGCTTGGCAAACTTTTTATGCAAGAACCAGCCGAGGAATACGAGGAGGGCGACGCCAATCACAATCAGCACAATGTAGAGCCACTGCGGGAGTCGCGGATCGTCGAGCGGGTCTTCGACTTCAATAATGTCTTCTTCTTCGCCGGTGGTACGGGTAGAAACTTTGACGGCTACGGGGTCGGTGCTTGTCTTGACAGTGTCGCTACCGACGACGGCGCTCACTTGCTGCGGGGCAATCAGAAAGTCGCCGCTCACGAAGGTGTTGAGCGTTGCAAGCCAGGTGAATTTGGCGGTGCCCTTGGGCATGCCTTCGGTCACCTTTTCGTTCTTCATTTCTTTGACTTCGAAACTGCCGAGGTTTCCGACAAAGCTCGGTAAGTCGACGATTGCGTTTTCGGGGGCCACTACCTGGATTTCGTAATTGAACATGTCGCCCACGAACACTTGGGCGTTATCGACGTTCGCCTTGACCGATACATCGAAGGCGAGGGCGCTTGTGGCACAAAATGCGATTGCAGTAAAAAGAATTGCGAGAGAGCTAGAAATTCGAGACATATAAACCTCTGTGTCCAAGAATATACAAATTTTGATGTGTGCGGGGCAACTTTGGCGGGTTGTTTATCTATATTCGCAAGGGCTTATGCTTTGGCGAAGAATTTGTAAATTGGTGATTGTTTCGGTGCTGTTTGGTGCCGCGTTCGCTGTTGCAGATGAACCTGCCGATAGCTCTGCTGTTAAGACGGATTCTGTTGCGGTGGCTGATAGCACAGGGCTCAAGACTTCGCGCGAGGGCACGCTTTCGATAGTTTCTCTTTTGTTGCCGCACAATTCGCTTAAGAATTCGGAGACTTTGCATAACTGGCCTTTTTTTGCGTTTGCGGTGCCTGCGTACACATACCATTTTAAGGTGCAACAGGATTTCGGCAAATTGCTGAGTTTTAAGGGCTTGGCTTCGGGCGATGTGAACTTTGCGGGGGTTGGCGTAAAACTTGATGCTGCAATTGAACTGATGCATTTGTTGGAATTGGGCGCCGAGGCGAATACGGGGACGGCGCTGAACTATGGTCGCACTGCAACTTTTATGGGTGTTTACCGGCCCGAAAAACGAAAGTACAGGCGTGATATTATGTTTACGGAATACGCATACGGCATGCGTTACCACACGGCGCTCACGATTCCGTTGCTTGCTTTTTTGCCCAAGAGTGATTGGACCAAGATTATTTTGAAGGGGACGGCGGAACTCCGGTATTCTGCATATACGGGCGCCGAAGATAAAGAGGTGTGGAAAGCCGGCAACGAAAACATGGTGAACGGCTTTAAGTACAAATATGGCGGTACGCTCATCTATATGATGCCTTTTGAGCGTGTGCCTATGGCGATGCTTGCAGTGAATGCGAGCGGCTTTAAGCATGAATATGATTTTGACGATGCATACAAGGATTACAATCCGAGCTTTGTAACGGTGAGTATAACTCCGATGGCATCGATCAAGGTGAGCCAAAAATGGAACGGCATGCTTATGGCGTCTGTCTCGCGCGACCGCAAATTTGAAAATCATCGATACCCGACAACCGAGGAATTATTGCAAAAGCAGGTGGGGAGCGAATGGGATTTGCGTACGGTCATGTTTATCATGAGCCGGAAATTCTAGATTTTGTTTCACAAAATGGAGATGCCCGCTGTTGCGGGCATGACAGAAAACATGAATATTGCCTTAATTATCTACTTGGTGTTTTTGATTGCGATTGCGGTGCGCAGTGCGCGGCACGTAAAGGACATTCCGGATTTTTTTGTGGCGCGCAAAGGAGCGTCGGCGAAGGCGGTAGCCGGTAGCCTTGTTGCAACGATTTTGGGCGGGTCGGCCGTGATTGGCGCCGTCGATAGCGGCGCAAAACTCGGCGGGGCCGCGAGCTGGTTCATGCTGGTGGGTGCGCTTGGTTTGTTGGCGCTGATTCCGTTTGCGGGTCGCGCTTATGAGCATGGCAAATATTCTTTGCCGGATTTGGTCGAGAACTTGTACGGCAAGGGTCCGCGATTGGTTGCTTCTTTTGTGATTCCGGTTGCGTGGACAGGCATTGTGGCGGCGCAAATTATTGCGGCGGCCAAGCTCTTGATGACTTTTACCTCGATGCCCTACACGACGGCGGCGATTGTGTCTGCGGCGGTGTTTACGGGCTACACGCTTGCGGGCGGCCAGGTTTCGATTTTGCGTACCGACTTTTTGCAGGCATGCCTGATTATTGCGGGGCTCTTGCTGCTTGCGGGCTTTGCGAAGTTTGGCGGTGGCGAGCTCGGCAGTATGGTGGCGAGTGCTTCGACGAGTGTGGCGCCCAAGTTCCCGTTCAACACGAACTTCACACCGCTCGATTTGTTCCTTTTGATTCTCACTTACGGCACCACGTATACGGCGGGCCCAGACATTTATAGCCGCATGTTTTGTGCGAAAGATGCCGCAACTGCCAAGAAGGCAATTGGCATGGCAGCATGCGTTTTGATTCCTGTTGCATTTGTAATCGGCTTCTTGGCTGTTTACGGAGTGAGTTTTGTTGGAGAGCAGGGTGCCCGCATTACATCGATTGCAAATGCGGTTTTGCCGTCGTGGCTTTTGCCGATATTTGCGCTTGCGCTTTTGAGCGTGGTGCTGAGCAGTGCCGATACAACTCTTTTAAGCAGTTCCATTATCATTAACGGATTGTGCCCCAAGCCTTCGCTGTTCCAGGCCCGTATCGTTATCTTGATGAACGGCTTGATTGCCTTGATTCTTGCGCTTGTATTCACCGACATTATTGGCACGCTCTTGCTTGCGCTTGCAGTTTATGCAGGTGCGTTTACGGTGCCGATTCTGTGGGGACTTTTGGGCCTTAAGGCAAAGCCCAAGTTTGTGGGGATTGCCATTGTGGCAGGTGGAATCTTGGCGCTCGCGGGTAAACTGTGTCCGGCGTTACCGGGTTCGCTTGGCTCGCATACCGGGGATATCTTAATGATTGCCGCGTTCGTGGTGAACGCAATTATCCTTGCGCTTGGCCGTGAATCTCGTGCCGCAAAATAGGCTTAAGCCGCTTTAATTTCTTTGTTCAAAATCTTTTGACTGCGTATAGCTACAGTCGGATGTTCGCGGTAAATCACTGCGAACAATTTTGTATACGGGATTTCGCTTTCGGCGAGGTTTCGCATGGCAGCCTTGGCCACCTTTTTGCCCAGCTTGTCGAAGGCGTAGCGGTCGGCTTCGTATTCCTGGTGCCAGCAGTAAAGGTGGAATAGGGTGCGGAACGGAATTGCCGCTAAGTGAAGCCAGAGGATTGATTCCACAAGCGACATGCCGTGGCTTGCCAGCAAGAAGGCGAACAGCCACACGGCCAAGAGTAACAGGGCCACTTTGGCGAGGTTGCGCAAAATGCCATGACGCAGGCTTGCATGGCCTTCTTCGTGCTTTTTCACGAATTCGTTTTCGGCAGGATCCTTGCGGTTTTCGGGCAGCGGCACGATGTCATTCAATAGCGGAATCAAGCGCAATACGGCAAAGATGCCGCCGCGCATTTGCGTAAGCCTGCGCTCGCGAATTTCAAGCACGAGGCGTGCCACGAATTCAATGGCAAGCAATAAGGCGAGTATCAATGGAATTCAGCCTGCGCAGCTTTTCTTCGACGCGGGCTTTTTCCCATTCGGTGAATCCCTTATCGATCGGGTGCGCATCGTCGTAGTCGTCAAAAATTTGGCGGCCGCGTTCGTTGTCCTTGTCGAGCCCATGCGTCACGCGTTCGTACCAGTCCTTTTCAAGCTGGCGGTAACGCTTGAGCAATTCGTCGAATGTTTCGGGCAAGTTCACCACGCGCATCGCGTCTTTGTTCGCATCGTTGGTGGCCATGCGGCGCAGTTCCTTTACGGGTTGCGTTTGCAGGTTCTGGTCGTTTACTACCAGAGTGATAATCTGTTCGAGTGCGTAACGTTCCATGTATTCCTGGTACGTCTTGAGCGCTTGCTGGCGAATGCGTTCGCGCATGAAGTTTTCGCCGAGACCATCGATGTGTTCCTTGGTGTAAATGTCGCGAATGGCAATCACTTGCAGGCGCTGGTAAGCGTCGAAGACATAGCGCACGGTATCGGGACTAAAAATGCTGTAGAAGGTGGCCGGCACAATGCCTTTGCCGCGCAGCGAATACTTGTAAAGGTTGCGGTCGAGCGCGTAGGCGTTGCGGGCGTAGTTCCAACCCGGCACGATTTCGTTCAAGCGCGGGGCCACTCCCACGAGTTGCGGGTCGCCCGGGCGAATCAGCGAGAACGGGAACTTCACGCGCTGCGGGAGCGTGGTGAGTCCAGTTGCAATCAGAGTAAATGGAGATTCGCGGTAGTTTGCGGGGAACTTGATGTTCACGCCGAGGCCAAAGAACATTCCCTGGCCGGGCATGACTTCTTGGTCGGGCATACGGCCAGTGTGGTTGCTGCCCACGTTCGCGCCGTACCCAAGGTTTCCGCAGCCTTCGGGCCAGAGGGCTGCAATCAAGAGCGAGTGATGGTGCATTTGGGTCATGGGGCCCACGTAAGAGCTGTTGACTTCGCCTTCTTCAATGTGGCAGCAAGGCGCAATAATCGAAGACTTGACGATTGCCTTGCAGGCGACAGTCGTGCGGCTCATGAGCACGGAGCCCTGGACTTCGGCACCGGTGTGAATGGTGACCGATTTTTGCACGTTCGAATTTTCGAGAATCACGGAATCGTAAACGTGGCTCGGTTCTTCGAGCGAAGAAAGCACCACGGAATTGCGGATTTTTTCGGCGCCTTCGATGCGTGCGTGTGCGCCAATCCAGCTGTTACGAATGATGTTGGTGTTGCAGACCACGGCGCCCTTGCCGACTACGCCGAACGGGAATGCGGTTTCTTCGCGGTAGGCCTTGAGCTGTTCGTCGAAGGCTGCTGCGACTTCGGGTTCAGGCTTGTGGAACAGTTGGGCTTCGACCAGTTCCATGGTGATTTCGGGGAACACGGCGACTTTGCGGCCACCCATTTCGTTACCCACGTGCATGGAGTTTCCGATCATGTAGCTGATTTTTCCGCTACTGATAATCGAGCCCACGTTCTGTACCACGGCGCTGCTGCGCACCAGAATGTTACTGAGCATGGCCACCTTGTGGACCAGAGCGTTTTCGATAAAGCAATTGTGTACAAGGCTGTCGTAAATGCCGGTCGGGAACGACACGTCGCCCGGCAATAAAAGCGTTCCAAAGAATTTGGGCAAGTAGACTTCGCCCATGAACGACGAACGGATAATGCGGTTCGGGTCGAAGTCCGGTTCGACCATGACCTTGTCCCAAGATTCGGAACGGTTGCCGTTCTTTTCAAGAATCTGGATTTCGTCTTCGGTCAGGTGGCGGTATTTTGCAGTTCCGGCCCTGATACCCTTGAAATTTTCGACGGAGGTCGCCAAAATGCTGTTCTTGAGCACTTTTTTCAATTTTAACAATCGCTGCATGTCGTAAAAATAGCCTAAATTTGGGTGAATGATGAAAGAGCTGCTCTATAATTTGATACGAAAACACAAGTATAGTATCTCGATTTATACCGAAGAGATCTTTGAAAGACGTTGTCAAGAAGAAATTATCCGTAGTGATGAGGATAACAGCTCGTTTGTATATCTGGAATTTGACTTTGAAACTCTGAAAAAAGAACTGCCCGACGAAAGCGAATTTATCCAGTTTTGGAATTCCATGTTTGCCGTGCTGAACAGCGGTAGCCGCGGAAGCGATATCGTCGGGTTCCTGGAACACGAATCGGGACTGGGTATGCTTTTGCTCGATTCCAAGCTCGATGGCTGGCAGCGTGTGAAGGGTCGTATTGAACAGAAGACCGACAACAACGGAAAAGTCAAGGCCATTTTGGACAAAGTCGTTAAGCCTATCCTTTATCCGGCCTGTATCCAGAATATGCCCGCGCCGGAAAGCACCGCTGTTTAGTTATGGCTGTTTCTAAAGTACTTGTCATTGGTTCGGTTTATCCGCGTTTCCATGAAGACGCAGAGGTCCCTTGGTTGCGTACTTCCATTGCGCACCTCAAAAAAGCGGGCCTCGACATTCAGGTTTTGGCGCCCGCATACAAGGGCTTAAAGAGCCACGAAATTGATGGCGTTAAAGTTAACCGATTCCGTTACGCGCCCGCAAGCTGGGAATTCTTGACGCACGAAGAAGGCGCTCCCAGCAAGATGGCGAACAAGCCTTGGCTCCAGCTTTTGGCGATCCCCTATATCATTAGCGGGTTTTTCAAGTGCATTAAGATTTGCCGCAAGTTTAAGCCAGATGTGATTCATGCGCATTGGCCGTTCCCACATGCCTACATTGCGCTCGGTGCCGCTAAGTTGTTCAAAATTCCGCTGGTGTTGAATTTCCATGGCGCCGAACTCTTGCTGATTCGCAAAAAGAAATGGGTCAAGCCGCTATTGAAGTTTGCCATTAGCCAGGCTCAGGCCGTGTTTGCGAACTCGAGTTTTACTGCTAGTAAAATCAAGGCTCTCCGCAATGTTGAAATCGAGTGGAGCCCGTATGGCACAACTTTAGAGACGGGGACGGGGAACGCCGAACCGCATCCCGTCCAGGGCAAGTTCAAAATCCTGTTCGTCGGTCGCCATATAGAACGCAAGGGCATTTGCTACCTGATTGAAGCGGCCAAGTACTTGCCGCGTGATCAGTTCGAAATTCGCATTGTCGGTGTCGGCGATTTGACTGAAGAATTGAAGAAACTGGCTTCGGAGTCTGCGACCCCGAATTCCGCTGAAATCATCTTTACCGGCAAACTTTCGCCCGAAGCACTTGCCAACGAATACAAGACCGCTAATGTCTTCACGCTCCCGGCGATTGTCGACAGCAAGGGCGACACCGAAGGCCTCGGCGTCGTGCTGATTGAGGCTATGGAACTTGGCCTCCCGATTGTGGCAAGCAATGTGGGCGGAATCCCCGATGTCGTGATTGATGGCGAAACGGGAATCCTCGTTCCCGAAAAAGACCCCGAGGCCCTAGCAAACGCCTACAAACGCTTGGCCAGCAACCCCGAATTAATTTCGCAGTTGCTCGCCGGCGCCCAAAAGCGAATCGCTGAATGCTTCACTTGGGACGGAATCATTGAGCGCCAAATCGCCGTCTACAACAAAGTTTTGAAATAATTTGAAAGGCTCCCGTGAGGGAGCCTTTTCTGGAATAAAATCACTTTGATTGCGAGGAACTTAACGCGTCAAGCCTAGCTTTGGCCTCGGCAATTTTTTCCGGAGAAACACCCAAGTTTGCAAACACATTGATTGCGTCGGCGTGACCTTTGGTTTCGCCTTCAGCTTTTCCTTCGTCACGAGCTTTTTCTGCTCTTTCTTCGGCGTCGGCAATTTGTTTGCGGAAATAGTCTCCGGCACTTTCAAAGCCGTATTTTTGTCCAATGCTTACGAATGCCATGTCCAGCTCCTTGAAAATGTCCTTGCCGAGGTACTCTGCTAAATATATATTTATTTTCTGCCAAAGGCAAGACGCCTCATTGCGGGGCAATTTTCGCAATCTTTCATTGAATTGCGGAAGAATCTCTAGCAACTTGTCTTTATTGTACGCATACTTCATTGCAATAATTCCCATGCCAGTCGCTACGTCTTCGCAGGCGAGACAATCACTATCAGGGATGTCGGCCATGTTTACAAAGGCATGCATAAACGGCAACATGGAAGGCTGGAAGTCTTCTGGGTAACCTTCTACCAACTTTTTGAACGGGTCCCAATTCGTGCGACCGTTGTAGAAAATGATTGCCATCGTCGGAATTAGGTCATAACCTCGCTTTTCACCATGCATTTTCATCAAGGCGTTTACATATTTTGCAATTTGGTTGAGCGTATCGGGATCATTGCCGGACTTATGTTCCAGAACAATCCCCACAAGTACCGGAGCGCCCGATATGACGCTTACGCGGAATGCCAGGTCGCCTTCGCCAGTGTCGCTGACATTGGAGTATGAATCGGGAATGCGCACAAGCGTGTCGAGATTCACGGTTGAAAGAAACCTGTCAACCTTCGCATTAATCTTACCGGAAAGTTCAAGCAAGGCTTTTGTGTGGTTGACATCGGCAAACAGCCATCGGAAAAACGGATCATGCTTGCGTTTGGTCGTCTTGTTCTTTTCTTTATCCATATGATATTCCTTTCTCGATAGAGAAAATCGGTTTAAGACCGAGTTTTCAAAAAAAACTCAGCCCGGTTGCTGCACTTCCAGTGCTTTTAATTTAAAGGGATATAAAAATCATCAGATTGAAGAACACGCAAGGTTCGACAAAACTGACTGGGCGTAATCTAACAATTTTATTCTAAAAAAACAAGTGGTCAAAATTTTTGACCACTTTTTCTATTAAAATCTAATTCTCGGTTAGTTTTCTTGCGGTTCGCTGGCGGTTTCTTTTGCCTTGAATTTAATCACCCAGATTTCGGAGTCGCTCCCTAGGCGTACAGGCGGTCCCCAGCAATCGAAGCCGGAACTCACGAGCCATAGCACGCCGCTGAGTGCGCCCTTGCCGTAGGCGAGTTTCCACACGAAGTCGATAATGACAGTCACGGGGAAGAACTGACCGTCATGCGTGTGGCCCGAAAGGGCGAAGTCCGGGAGTCTGCCGGCATGCGTTTTCTCGATTCCCTTGGGCTGGTGGTCCAAGAGAATCCAGGGGCGGTAAAGCGGAATCGTATCGTAAGTAATTGCAGGGGCGGTGGCAACGGTATCCATGGTCGAATCTTGCGCGACAACCGTCCTTGTAGAATCTGCGAGAGAATCCGTAGTATCTTTTACGTGTTCCACGATCTTTATAGAATCGGGAATGAGTTCGCTAAGCGGCTTGCGTTCGGCGTCCCTGCTGCGTGCAACCGTAAAGTCGGTGCGGCCCGTAAAGCAGACGTCGCCAAGGCATGCGGTGGAATCGTCGAGTACCACAAAGCCTACCTTGCGCATCCATTCTTCGGGATTGTTGCCCGAGCTCGCCATGAACGCTTCGTGATTTCCGTTGATGGCGACTGCCGCCACTTTCGCGCCGGCGGTCAGTTTTTTGAACAAAGTATCGTATCCCATGCGATCCATTTTTTCGGTCGAAATATCGGCCAAGTCTCCACCGAATAACAAGTAATCGGGCTTAATGGAATCGACCTGCGCAATAAAGCGTTCCAGCTTTTGGGCGCTGAACAGCGGGTCTACATGAATGTCGCTAAAGAATATCGCGGTGAAGTTTTCGGTATACTGGCTCGGCAAATCGATAGTGAGCAAGTTCGTTTTGTATTCATTGTTGTGCTGCATGCCGTAGCCGATGAACATGAACGTAAAGGCGCATGTGATTCCAAGCAGATAACGACCCACGCGGCGCACCAGGTGGCGGCTCAGGTGATGCGGTTGCGTAAAATAGTAGATGACTCTATAAAGAGTCCAGGGTATATAAAGAATAAGGGAGTTTGGAAGCCAGACTGCAAAAAAAGCGACAATGTAACTTCCTATTAGCGTAGAGCGCAACAACATGCCCAAAAAGAGCACGAACAGCGTAGCACCGCCAATAATTTTACCAGTTTTACCTTTTGCAACGCTACTGACGTTAATATAAACGAGTGCAAGGCCTATAAGCAGTATAAATAGAAAGGCAATCATGTTTCAATAATAGCAAAACTTTTTTTGAGTTTAGCTATATTTGACCCCGTATGGCTTTATGTATTGAATCAGATCATTTGGAAAAGGTCCAGAGGATCTTGGCCCTCCATTTCGAAGGGCTCGAAGTATGGGCGCATGGAGCCCGTGTCACTGGAGTAGACCTTACTCCCGATACAGAACTGGAATTGGTGGTTATTTCAGAAAGTCCCCTTTCTTTCGAAGCGATGACCGCTGTTGAAAAGGCTTTTGTCGATAGCGGACTCCCGTTCCGGGTCGATGTCATGGACTGGGCGAAATTGCCTGAATCTCTCCAAAAACAAATCAAGAAAGAACACGACGTGGTTCAAGCCGCTGCGGAATCCTAGTATGAAACGTCTTTTACCCTTTGCTTTGGTGGCAATGCTTGCCGCTACCGCTTTTGCCCAAGACGAAATTCGTGAGGCAAAGAATTTAATCCAGAACGGCCAGTGTGCCGAGGCAATCGCCCCGCTCCAGAAGGTCTACAAGTCGAGCTTCCGTAAGCCCGCTGGCGAAAAGGCTTCTGTGATGCTTGCCGAATGCTACTTGCGTGAACACAAGCGCGACGAAGCCTTGAAGCTTTCTTCCCGTTTCTTGGAATACTACGTGAACACGGTCTACCGTGAACGTATGGAACTTGCGCATGCCATCGTGATGGTTGAAAAGGGTAGCGTTTACGAAGGTGTCGAATCCATGCTCCGCATTCTGGCCTACTCCAAGAACCCGGCCGCCCGTAGTCGCACCAAGGAAGTCGCCATTCAGACGCTGGCCGCTTCGCTTTTGACGGCTGAACAGTTGCAGGCCCTTTTGGAAAAATACCCGGTCGACAAGGACATTGTGGGCTGGATGCAGCTGCAGATTGGCCGCGAATGCCAGAATTCCAAGCGCTACAAGGCCGCCCGCTACTGGTACAAGAAGGTGGTTGCAGGTGGGGTAGCCGAAAACCTCTCCAACACCGCCGAGAAGGGACTTGAATCCTTGGAAGACCGCGGCGCCGGTATGCCGACGGTCTTGGTGCTCGCCCCCCTTTCGGGCGACTACGCCGAATTTGGTGCGGCGGCTATTCAGGGCGTGATTCTCGCCCATGAAAAGGCCGGACTCCAGGGCAAGGTGAACCTGCGCGTGTCCGACACCCGTGCTGACGCCGCCCAGGCGCTCCTGCGTACCCAGCAGGCCATTAACCAGGATAGCATTGTGGCCATTATCGGCCCCATCATGAGTGCCCCGGCCGCGACCGTAGCCGCCTGGCTCGGCAGCAACTTCCAGAATATCCCGATGCTCACCCCGACGGCTACCGACGACGGTATCGCCAAGATGGGCCCGAACATTTTCCAGGTGAACATCACCATGGATAACTTGGCGAAAAGCATCGCCGATTTCGCGACCAAGTGCCTGAACATCCGCGAATACGCCATCTTGAGCCCGCTCGGTGGCTATGGCGCCTCGATGTCGCAGAGCTTTACCACCGCCGTCGAACGCCGCGGCGGCTCCGTAATCGCCTTCCGCAACTATGAAGAAGGCCGCCCCGACTACAAGACCGAATTCAGCCTGTTGCGTGACGTGCGCTTCAAGCAGCTCAACCGCCGCCAGAACATTGCTCGCGGGGCATCTGACCTCGACGCTGTGAACGCCAAGGAACGCCGCTTCTACATGCAGGATTCCACGTTCAACATCCCGGGTATCTTCATTCCGGCAACGAACCCGGGCGATGCCGGCCTCATGGCAGGCCAGGTGGCCTTCAACAAGATTTCGGGCGTGCTGCTCGGCGCCTCCGGATGGTACGGCCGCGAGCTTTTGATTCAGGGCAAGCGCCAGGTCGACAGTTCCTACTTTAGCGTGCCCGCCATGGATATGGGCGGCAACAACGACGGCCTCAAGAAGTTCGTGAGCGACTTCAAGGAACGCTGGGGTGCAGAACCCGGCGAAGACAGGGTGAGCGGACTCAGCTACGACGCTGCAAACATCGTGTTCAGCTCCATGGCCAAGAACCCCAACAGCCTCACGAACCTGATCAACTACACCGCAAACTTCCAGGGCGTGTACGGCGAAATCAAGTTCAAGCGCGGCATGAACATGAACACCAAGATCGTGACCGTGAACAAGGGCAAGTTCGAAACCGTCGAAGGCTGCCCGGCTAAGTAAGACGAGAGAACGCCGCTACGCGGCTACAGACGAGAGATATAAAAATTCCCGCAGTAGGCACACTGCGGGAATTTTTTTCATCTAGGAGGGAGAGAGTGAAACGCTTGGGTTGGGCTAGTCTTCTTCGATAGCCGGGTTCCAGAGCGAGGCGGCGACATAATCCGGCGAGTCTCCGTTGCGGTAGTAGGCATGCAGGCTGTCGTCGTCCAAAAGGTCGTCCAGGTTTCCGCCACCGGCTGCGTCGAGTTCTTCTTTGACGCGGGTCTTGAATGCCAAGAAGCCGGAATGGATCATGTAGAATGACAATGCAGATGTTTTATGGAAAAGCTTCATAAGACCTCCGTCGCGTGTTATTCCCGGTTTTACCCTTTTTTATTGTGAAATTGTTGTTTATATGTTGATAAGTTGTTTATCACCTATGCTAGTTATAGATAATTTTGCGTGTTCAGGCAATAGTCAAAAAGGTATGTAAGATTTAAGAAACAATTTCCTAATTTTGGCGAATTTTTCGAAAAAACAGTACATTTGTCCAAAACGGCGGACCTTAAATTGTTGTCTATCAATGGATTAACGGGTGCCTGCTGAGGCCACTTTCACCCCGGAATAGGGGCCAAAACGGATATTCCAATTTGGAGTAAAAAATAAGGAAAATAAGTTTTTGAAATTCGCAAAAATGAACATTTCCCTTGTGGATAAATAGTGAATTGAGTCTTTTTATCCATAGTTTATCAACAGATTTGGGGTGTTTCACGGGTTGCCATATTTTCTAAATTTGCACCAATGCGATTTTTGAACACGATATTTTTTGCCCTTTTTGCTTTGGCCGCCCTCTGTTTTGCCGAAGAATCTCTGACGCTTTCACTCCCCAAGAACCAGGCGGAACTCTGGTCCAAGGCGACTTCTGCGACCATGGCCCTGCGTTATGGCGATGCTCTGGAATATTCCAAGAAACTCCGTGCCGAAAACGATGGTGTGGGCTGCGTGCTCGAAAACATTGTGCGAATCAGCGCTTACGATGACAAGGGTGACACTTCTGCTTTGTTCAGGGCGGGCAAGTACCTGGAAAACTGCAAGACCACGGGACTCTGGGATGCCTTGCGCCGTTTTGAGATGGGTTTCGTGCAGGGCGAGACGGGGCATTCGGTCAAAGGGGCAATGACCACGCGCTCTGCGGCTAAGGCATTCGAAGATTCCAAGGAACTCGAGGCACGCGCCTTCTTTGCCATTTACGCTTATTACATAGACAAGAGCTTTAGCTGGGTGCCGTTCAAGTCGGACAATCGCGAGCTTTATCTGGCTACTCTCGACAGCGCCTCGCAAAAGTCCGAACGATTCTGGCCGCTGTTTCTGACTCCGCTTATCTGGATGCATTACGACAAGGAAGACTTTGCGACGGGCCTGAGTCTTGCCGAACGCGGCCTCAAGCGCGCGCCGAATCACCCGGTCATGCTGCAGATCAAGGCCGACATGCTTTACCGCCTCAAGAAGTATACCGAGGCTGCCGACATTTACGAGCGTAGCGCCGCTGACTATTTAAAGCGCACGGGCAAGAGCATTCGTTACTGGTGCTCGGCGCTGAACTTGATTCGCATTTATAGCGACAAGGGCGACAAGGCAAAGGCCGAAGCCTGGCGCAAAACTTTGGACGACCCGAAATTTGAGGAACTCAAGGACTGGATGCCGGGCTCGCTCATGGACGACCTGAAGAAGAAAAAGCTGCTTTAAGGTTTTATCGACGCAAGTTTATCGCGCAAAATGTTGCGTGATACTTTGTATAGAAAATTTAACATCAAAACGGTATACAAAGCCCCTAAAAAAAGCGTGTTAGTAAAAGGCACGTCTTTTTTATGGAGGTATTATGCCGCAACCGCTCCGCATAGGATTTTTCCTAGATGGTTTCACTCTAAAAAAGGTGAACGATTATTACCGCAACGTTCACCGGTTCCATTCGTGCTTGGATTTTCGGAGCCTAAGGCTTTGGGTGGAATCGCAGGCAATCCGCTATTTTGAAGGCGACAAGTTCCGCGAACTGCAAATGGAGTCGCACTATTACCACCCGTACCGCGACCCGCATGTGTTCGCTCGCGATTGCGAAGGCGTGCTCAAGCTAGAACATGTGCTGGAACAGGCCGGCTACAGCGTGCATTTCAACAATCCAGCAGAGGCGGGCTGTGTGGGCCCGAACCTGTTGCTCATGGAAGACGCCTTGTTGTTTGCCATGTACCGCAAGCTCGATGCCGTGGTGCTTTTAAGCACGCAGGGCGAGTATGCGCCACTCCCTGACAGACTAAGGCTCATGGGCATTCCCACACTTGTGCTCGGTTGGGATTTTGTTTACCCGAAGGCGAAAAGTTACGTGCGCTGGAAAACAGATTCGTGCCTCAGGCGCAGTTGCGCCCATTACGTGGCCATGGAAAAGATTCTGGATAACGACCTGAATTCAAAGGCGCCTCGCGGATTTTTCTTTCAATGCGAACACCCGTTCAGCAAAGGGCGTAACCCTCGACCAAAGGTGGCGGTGGGGCGCGATCCTCACGCGCCTCGCCGCCTTAATTAACAAAAAAGCCCTCGGCTTTTAACCGAGGGCGATTTTCATAAATGCGATAGAGTCGAGCGGTCTCCGTGAACAACAAACGCCTCGTATTAACGAGGCGTGGTTGTGAGAGCAAAGTCCAGTCACATTTTCATGTTGACTATAGGGACTTTGCGGTCTTATAACTTATCCGCTTGCTTCTTTTCCCATTTAGACAGGAAGTACCAGGTGGCGCGGACGCCCAGGAAGTACGTGTCGCCGACGTTGTCGGTGCCGTACGGACCGTAGTTGATACCGAAGTCTTCGATAGAAAGGTCGTTGTAGCGCACAAAGCGGTAGCCGAGATAGGCGCCCAGAGCCAAGCGACCGAGTTCGATACGGAGTTCGATTTCGGAGTTGACTGTGGTGGCGAACGTGCTGTAGAAGCGGTCGCGCATGATATCGTTGTTTTCGATGTTGCCCTTTTCAGAAACAGAGAAGTTAGAGGCGAAGTGGAAGTTGATCAAGTTGAAACCGAAGCCCACAGAAGGAATCAGGTTGATCGGAGCGTTTTCGCCAAAGAGCTTCCAACCGAACATCCAGTCGGCGCCATAGGCGAACCATTCCACGTCATAAAGCGGATAGCTCTTGGGGCTTTCGTTTCCGTTTTTGTCCACCGGCGTATAGCCAGATGCAGGACGCTTGGATACCTGCGGTGCCATGAAGTTGAGGTCGAACCAAGTCAGGAACTGTTTGTATTGGGCACCGATGTTCACGTGCATACCCAAGTACCAGTCGCTGAACTTCTTGTAGCCGGGGTTCCCGTAGTATTCGACCAGCAAGGTGTCGACGCCACCTTCGGAGTTTTCGACGGGAGTTTCGGCCAGGTGGCCGTAGTCGGCAAGCGCCGTGTTGTTCACATAGCGCTGGAATTCCCTACGCATGCCGCGGTAGTCCGCGCCAACCGAAATGAACCCACGGACGTGGTCCTTTTCGTAAAACCCTTCTTCTTCTTCGGCAAAGGAGCCGGTGGCGAGGGTGAGCAAGCTGAGAGCGACAATGCTCAAAAAAGAGGCTATCTTTGTTTTCATAAAAGATTCCATTGATAATAATATCTAGGCTATAAAATACATTATGTTTACGAAAATTGCATTAGAAATTTTCATAAGACGTTAAAAATCAACGATTTACGTGCTTTTTTAGGAGTTAGAATGTTGAATTTTTGTGGAAAAATGGTCTTGAGTGCCACCTTCGGGCTTTTTATGGCTTTTTCGGCCTTTGGGCTGTCGGGTTGCAAAAACGAGGCCGAAAGCGAAAAAAAATTGGCCGATTGCGGTGAACTTCCGGCGCTGGAATTTAGCGAAAACCTTAAAATCGGCAAGCTTTGTGGCGAAGATTACGCCGAAATCCGCTCGATTGTGGGTCGCGATACCCTAATCAAGCGCTTTAAGCTGGGCGAGCCACTCAAGCGCGTGGTGGCGCTTTCGTCGGCGCAGGTGGGCTATATGCTGCGCCTCGGGCTCCGTGACCGCATTGTGGCGGTGGGCGAAGGCAAGTACTTGGTCGATAGCGTGCTGTATGCGCGCGTCGCTGCGGGCGAGGTGGCCGAGGTCGGAAACGGGCCTACGCTTTCGCTCGAAAAGCTGATGGCGGCAAAGCCGGACTTGGTGTTCGACTTTGCGACTGGCGGCGGCATGGACGACTATGAGCGTATTGGCGCCATTGGGCTTTCGCTGATGCTTACGTCGGAATGGCAGGAACGGACTCCGCTTGCGAAGGCCGAATGGATTAAGCTGTTCGGGCGCTTGTTCGGTGTAGAATCTCTCGCGGATTCTGTTTTTGAACAAAGTAAAAGTTTGTATTTGCAGGCTACCAACGGGGGCGTTGCGGGGGTGTCCCCCGCTAGAGGGGGTAGCGAGCAACAACGTGCGAGCGAGGGGGAGGCTTGCCCCCGTGTGTTAGTAGGCATGAGCTATGGCGGTGTATGGCATGCGCCGGGCGGCAATAGCTTTACCGCGCGCCTTATCAAAGATGCTGGCGGTTGCTACTTGTGGGCCGCAGATACCAATCAGGAATTGCAGTTTAGCCTCGAAGAAATCTTGCAGGTGGCAGACAGCGCCGACGTGTGGGTGAATCCGGGAATGTTCGCGACTCCCGAAGACCTGATTGCGGCAGAACCGCGCGTCAAGTTTATCCGTGCGTTCAAGGAAAAACGCGTGTACCAGAACGACGGTATCAAGGGAGCCGGTGGCGGGAACGATTTTTTCGAGTCTGCAGTCGCGTATCCTGCCGAAACGCTTACAAATTTGCGTTCATGTATACAAAACTCTACAAATGGGGCTGATTCTAGCCAAAAAGGTTTTGACTGGTACCACAATATTTTTATCTTTTAAGGCATGAAGACTCATACTGGTATTGGTGACTGGATTGCAGCCAACTATGAACTTGGGACGCCTTTTTTGCAGCAGGTGCCCAGGGACTGCGCAGACTATTTGCTTTTGAATGCGCAGATCCGCGAGTACGAGCCGGGGGAAATCATTATTAACGGTGGTTCTGTCGGGGATTCGTTCTGCGTGTTGCAAAGTGGTCGAGCTTTTATTTGCGGTCAGATTTTGGCCGATGGCCATTACAATACGCTGGCCCTGCTTGATGCGGGTGCATGCTTTGGTGAAATGTCCATTATCTGTAACGAACCCACGAGTAATACGGTTATCGCGAGCGAAGATGGTGCCACGGTGCTCCACATTCCGCGCGACGAATTCGTGAAGTTTCTGGACAAGAACCCGAACATCATGGTGTACCTTTACAAGGTGGTCGCTGACCGCCTGCGCGCCAAGAACAAGGCGTTCGATGAATTCGAAAGACTTTCGCTTTTGGCTTCTGCAAAGGTGCTCCCCTTTATTGATTTTGCGCAAACTATGGAAAAGAGCCGCGTGACGGGAACGGTCTTGTTCGAATGCAATGGCGAAAAGGGCTTTATCGCATTCCAGGACGGCCGAATCTGCTGTGCCAAGTGTGGCAAACTGGCAGGCCCAGATGCTCTTGAAAAAATGTTGTCTTGGGGCGACGAAACGCTCTTCAAGCTTGACACGCACTTGATGCCCGATATCGTGAACATCAACCAGATGTCCGATACTACGAGCCTGATTTTGGATGCGCTCAGAAATATTGATGAAAAACAAAATGCCCACTAAGGGCTAACACGTGCCCAAGACTTGGGCAAAAGGATAAAAGATGAATTACGCAGACGCAGGAGTGTCCTTGGCACGTGCCGACGAGGCAATGGTCGGTGTCAAGAAATCCGTACGTACTACATTCAACCAAGGCGTTCTCGGTGACGTGGGCAACTTCGGTGGCCTGTTCACGCTGAACCATCTCGGCATGAAGGACCCCGTCCTCGTGAGTTCCGTTGATGGCGTGGGCACCAAGCTCAAGGTCGACATTGAAATGGGCACGCACGAACTCCCGGGTCAGGATATTGTGAACCACTGCTGCGACGATATTCTCGTTCAGGGTGCACGTCCGCTGTTCTTCTTGGACTACGTGGCTACTGGCCGCCTGGAACCGGGTGTCATGGACAAGCTCGTTGCCGGTATGGCCAAGGCCTGCCGCGAAAATGACCTCGTTTTGATCGGTGGCGAAACGGCTGAAATGCCGGGCTTCTACGGTCCGGGCGACTACGATATTTCCGGCACCATCGTGGGTGTCGTGGAACGCGAAAACATCATTGACGGCAAGAAGATCAAGCCGGGTACCATTATCCTTGGCCTGCCTTCTACCGGTTTGCATACAAATGGTTATTCTTTGGCTCGTAAGGTGCTCTTTGACGTGGCCGGCTACAAGGTCGACACCATGGTCGATGGCATGGACAAGTCCATTGGCGAAGCTCTCGCCGTGCCGCACCGCAGCTACTATCCGAGCCTGATTGACCTTTGCAACAAGAAGATTATTCAGGGCCTCGCACACATCACGGGTTCTGGCTACCAGGGCAACATTCCGCGTATCTTGCCGGACGATGTCGACGTGATTATCGACCGCACCACGTGGGATCCTCCGATGATCTTCAAGCTGATCCAGCAGGCTGGCTCTGTCGAAAAGGACGAAATGTACTCTACCTTCAACATGGGTATGGGCATGCTCATCTTCATCGACCCGGCTGACAAGGCCGAAGTCACCGCTCACCTCGAAGCTAAGGGCGAAAAGTGGGTGCAGATCGGTGAAGTCGTGAAGGGCACCAAGCAGGTGAAGTTCCGCGACTAATGACAAATGTTTGATGTGAGATGTGAAATGAATCATTAGTCATTTCACATTAAAAAAGGCTTGCACGCAAGTGCGGCCTTTTTTTTTGCGTTATGCGACTATGGAGGGCAGGCTGAAAAACAGCCTGCTCGGAATAGTCGTCAAAGCCCCGAGTAATTTTGCGTGACGCAGTTCTCATATTTTGGGGCTTTGTGTACATTTAGGGAACATATAATGATTTAGTAACTTGATTTTGCTTTGAAAATCGGGCTACAGAATTTATTTTTAGAACTGAAAAAACAATAAGAGGATGTATGAAGCAAAAACTATTCAAGACGATGATCGCGGCCGGTGCGGTCGCCATGATTTGCGCTTGCGGCGACGATTCCGCTTCGAGCAGTCCCGTAACCCCGATTGCCGATAACGCTTGTGCAAAGGCTGTCGTAACGTCTACGGCATGGATCTTTAACACGGGTAGCGCTGATTTGGTCATTTATGCCGATGGCAATGTGACGAATGCGGCTGGCCAGCCGATTGGCTATTTTGACGCCGGTGTCATTATGGATTTGAATGGTGCGCCGATTGCAACGGGTGTTGATATTGCAGCCCTGACCGCTTGCGAAGCAAATGCAACTGTTGACCCGCAAACGGGTACCATCGAAAAGTTCAGCTCGTCTTCTGTTACGACTAATCCGACCGATCCTACCGATCCCACAAATCCGACTTCTTCGGCCGGCACAAACCCGACTGATCCGACGTCGTCTGCGGGCGGTACGAACCCGATCGATCCGACATCTTCTGCAGGTGGCACGAATCCGACCGACCCGACTTCTAGCGCGGGCATTGAACCTGTCGAAAGCAGCTCTAGCAACGCAGAACCGGCCAAGACGACTGGCAACCCCGAAGAAGATATCAAGCTGTATCCTGTGCCTACACTCAAGAACATTCTTGGCAATGGTACTAGCGGCTGGAATACCCGTTATTGGGATGCCTGTAAGCCCCACTGCTCTCAGACGAGTACCGATGGTGAAGAAGGCAAGCCTAAAATTAATACTCAGGCAGAATACGAGGCCAGCCACTACACGGCCCGTGTTTGCAATATTCACGATATTGAAATTCCGACGTTCACTTACAGCAAGGGCCTGGAACGTTATTGGGTAGGTATCCAGAATACCCCGAACGCATGTCAGGAAGCGGACCCCGCATCTGGTGGTGGCTTCACTTGTACCGACATGGCTCCTGTGGCTGTAAATGATACTTTGGCATACGCCTTCGTTGCCGGTAGCGATGCGACAACTTCGTGCGGTAAATGTTTCCATTTGCAGTATGACGGTTCCTTCCATGATGCTAGTGAGAGCAATGGCGCCAAGGCAACACACAAGGCTCTTAAGGGCAAGCATATCATCGTGATGGCATCTAACATTGGTCATGACGTGAAGCCTGGCCAGTTCGACCTCATGGTACCGGGCGGTGGTCCGGGTATCTTTAATGCCTTGCAGCTTCAGATTACCAAGCCCGGCATTGAATGGGGCGCCACTTACGGCGGTTTCTTGACGTATTGCCAGAACAACGACAAGTGCGGTTACGATGGATCGCTGGATTGCTACCAGACCTGCGTCAAGGAAATGTGTGACGCAGCCTTTGGTGACTCCAACTATCCGAACCTGCTTCGTGGCTGTCACTGGTTTGCCGATTGGTTTATGGCTGCCGACAATCCGACCTACCAGTGGGAAGAAGTCGAATGCCCGCAGTACTTGATTGACAAGTATTCTACCACCATCAGCACTTCCATTGAAACCAAGATCTTGTTCCAGTCTGACTGGTCCAAATACCAGGGCGGTGACTTTATCACTACGGATGCTTGCAGCAAAACTCCCAATGCACAGGGCGAATACTGCGATCCGGAACAGTTGGCTGCTGACAAGGCCAAGACTTACTAGTTTTGCGCACTGTAAGAGGTTTTATGAATCGTAAGTTATTCAAGAGTCTGATTGCTGCAAGTGCTGTCGCTATGATTTGCGCTTGCGGTGACGATGCCACTTCGAACAACGCCACCGATCCGATTTTGGACCCAGGTGCAGGTGTCGACAATCCGTATTCTTCGGGTAGCGTGACTGACCCGAGCAATCCGGGCAACACGCAGGATCCTGGCAATGTGCAGAACCCGACATCAAGCGCGGGTGGCACGAATCCGAATTCTAGCGCAGGCATTACGGATCCGACGTCGTCTGCGGGCGGCACGAACCCGACTGATCCGACGAATCCGACATCGAGCGCGGGCACAGACCCTGTTGCAAGCAGCAGCTCCGTGAACACGAATCCGGAACTAGGCCCCGACGGGTTCCCGACCCTTGAATCTTACGGTGCACCTCCGGCCGAATACACCAAGGACATTAGCGCTACGGCAAAGCGTGGCTGGAATACCCGTTATTGGGATGCCTGCAAGCCGCATTGCTCTTGGCTTAAGGAAAGCTCTAACGATAAAACTCGTGCAGATACGTCTTCTAACGAGGCGTTCCTTGCCGACTATGGCACTGCACGTAACTGCAACATCCACGATGTCGAAGTCCCTACTTTTACCTTGGGTGACGTCAGTAAGGCTTGGTTCGGTTACAACGGGACCAGAAGCGCTTGCGGCGACGAAAAGGAAAAGGGCGTGTTCACCTGCACCGACATGGCTCCGATTGCCGTGAACGACACGCTTTCTTATGCATACGTTGCGGGCACTGCCGACAGCAAGTGCGGCAAGTGCTATCACCTGCAGTACGATGGCCACTTCGCGAACGAGATGGAAAACAACCCGCCAAGGGAAACCCACAAGGCTCTCAAGGGCAAGCACATGATCGTGATGGCCTCTAACATCGGTATGGATGTGGCTGGCGGCAATCCTAATCTTCCGGCGGGTCAGTTCGACTTGATGGTTCCGGGCGGTGGCGTGGGCGCCTTTGACGCTCTTACTACCCAGGTGAAAAAAGGCAGCGACTTTAACTGGGGTGCAGGCTTTGGCGGATTCTTGACTGAATGCCAGAACCAGCTCGGCTACGACGCTACTCTCGTTGAATACCAGACTTGTATTAAGGGTATGTGCGATGCGGCCTTCGGCGATGCCGGCCTCCCGAACCTGTTGCGCGGTTGCCACTGGTTTGCCGACTGGTACATGGCCGCAGACAATCCGACCTACTACATTGAAGAAGTGGAATGCCCGCAGTACTTGATCGACCACTACATGAGCCGATACAACACCTCTCTAGAAAACAACTTCAAGAAGGTGACGGACTGGTCCACTTTCAAGGAAGGCGACGTGCTCGATACGCTCCATTGCTGGAAGGCGGGCGAAGCTCCTCCGGAAAACGGCGATAATTTCGCGGGACTATTTTTTTTACTTTACACAAGATTGTTAATTTGTTAGGTTTGGGTGGTGATAAAATCCCTGATAAAAGTATTGTTCCTTGTCTTGATTCCGTGTGCTGCGTTTGCGCAGGTGTTGCCTGATACGTTAAAAAGCGAACTTCAAGATGGTACAGAGATTGATGTTGTTAATGGATATGATGTCAATGGTAATACTTGTTTTGAAGAAAATCCAATGCTTTGCCATAAATTATTTTATCGCGAAGTAGGCTTTTTCAAGTGGGAATATAAGCTGGATTATGAAAAGGTTGACATGGATAAGCTTTATCCATATTTAAAGGCGAACCCGGAATCGAGAGGAAACTATTGGGCTTTTCGTGTAACACAGTTTTTGGCGATAGGGACTCTTTTGTATGCAGCTGTTGCGTGTCCTCTTTCTATTGCTACAGGGTCTAAAGCTATTGGGATTTCTTGGGGTGTATCGCTTGCCGCTGGCTTTGCACTATCTATCACGTCGGTGACGGAATTGCATATTGCAATTGATGATTATTGATAATGGAATTAATTGCCGATGAGAAACCTATTTAAAGCGATTGATGAATAAATAATCCTGAAATTTTGTATCTTATAGGACATGAATAAGAAGATTCTCGCTGCTAGTCTGGTTGCATGTTCCCTTGCTTTTGCCGGGGAGCATTGGAATGTAGATGCGGGCGGGGTATCGATGAAGTATCTTTCGATGCATGCTTCGGCTAGGACTGCCGGCCTTTCGGGTGCGGGCGTTGCCGATGCAGCGAATGCTTCTGAAATTTCGCGTAACCCGCTGGCCATGGCAACTGTTCAAGAAGCCGAGGCTGGCATAAACCATGTCATTTTCCCGGAAATGACGGCCGATGATTTTACGACTGCATATTTCGCGCTTCCGTTTGAGTTCTGGAAATTCCCGCTCACGGTGTCGGCTGGTTTTGAATTCTTGGGTTACGATGGTATTGAAGGCCGCGACGAAGAAGGCTTTAAGACGTCGGATTACGGCGCTTACGCTTGGTCTTTGCAAGCAGGCCTCGGTAACCGCAGCAAGGTTTTCAACTGGGCGCTGTCGGCACGCTTGTGCCAGCAGACGATTGACGACGAATCGGCAATTGCGTTCCTTGGCGATGTGGGTGGCGCCTACCATTTGAATGAATACTTTGCCTTTGGCGCGACCCTTACGAACTTTGGCTACATGAGCGACTACGATGGCGAAGATGAAACCGCCCCGATGGCTTTGCAAGCTGGCATTACGGGAATCTTGCCGATTTCAAAACTCTTTAATTTGGAAAGCCAGTGGAATTTGCATATGTCTGCCGACGCTTACCGCCGCGCCGACATGGCTGACCCCGAGTGGCGATTCGGGGGCGAACTGACTTACGCTGAAATGCTCGCATTCCGTATGGGTTACGCGGCGCGCCCCGACACCGAAGACGGAATCAGTGCGGGCCTTGGTGTTGCCATCGGTATGGCGCATTTCGACTACGCCTACAGCCCCAAGAAGGCCTTTGACGGCGGGTATCATTACCTGACGCTTGGCATTCGATTCTAGTTAATCACTAAGTTCTAAGTTCTGCCAACTAAGTTCTTTTTAGCTCTGGTGTTTCTTAATATGGTAATTTAGGCAGCCGCGGCTGATGCCTAGTTTTTGTGCGGTGATGCTCCTGTTGCCGCTGTTCTTGGAAAGTTCTGAACAAATTAATTCCCATTCGGGCGTTTCGGTAATGCGCCTGGCTTTTACATTGTAAAGCTTAAATGGCTCGGCGACGCTGTCGCTTAATATCGGATCGAAAAATTCTTCGTCGAGCAATTTGGATAAGGTGATGTCGTAGGGCTTTAAAAGCGAATAGCGTTGCAATACATTTTTGAGTTGGCGCACGTTCCCGGGCCATTTGCGCTTTGAAAGCAATGCGATTTCGTTTGCGCTGAGAGGCTTGTGGTCAGTGTATTCTTTCCAGATTTCTTGGGCGATGCTCGCAAAGTCTTCGCGCTCCCGGAGTGGCGGGATTTTTACGGGGAACACATTTAGTCTAAAGTAAAGGTCTTCGCGGAATCGGCCTGCGTGTACCTCGGCGCGCAAGTCGCGGTTGGTGGCGCAAATCAGTCGAAAGTCTACAGGTAATGAATCGCAACTGCCGAGCGGCATTACGGCGCGCTCTTGCAGAATGCGCAACAGCTTGCACTGGGTTTCAAACGGCATCTCGCCGATTTCATCCAAGAAAAGCGTGCCGCGTTCCGCCGAGCGGACCACTCCCAGGCGCTCCTCGGAGGCGCCGGTGAATGCCCCCTTGCGGTGCCCTTCTAGAATGCTTTCGGTGAGTCCCTTCGCAATCGCCCCGCAATTGAGGGCGATAAAGGGCCCGCCCGCCCGCTTGCTGTGAGCGTGGACAAAGCGGGCGGCAACCTCTTTGCCGCTGCCCGATTCCCCCAGCAAGAGCACCGAAATGTCGGTGCTTGCCGCGATACGTAACATGGATTCGTGTCTGTTCATAAAGCCTCTGCTCTATACACGCTTTTTTTGAGGCTTTTGTGAGCGACAGTGCGAATATTTTACATTCGCGCCGATATTTTTACAATTGGCTCTTGAATATTTCGCTATAGAAGCGTAGCAAAGCAATTCTCAAAATCGACTTCGTTTTCCTCTCTATAAATGGTTGCTGTTTTTATTTCGGAATTTAAAATATCTTTTTCGACAACGAGGTGTTTGGAATTTTCGGCATTACATAGGTCTTTGTCTACAAGCTTTTCTGAAAAGTCTAATTTGCAGGTTGTGGTGCCGTTTGAAAGTTCCATTTGGACGCTTTTTGTTGTTTGGATAATATATCCATTATAATACGGTGTTTCGGTTGCTTTATTGATGTTAATCGTGAATGTCTTGCCGTTTATTTCGAAGACTTGACTAGTCTTGTCGCTCTTTTTGATATTGACCTCGTTAGATTGAATTGCTGATTGTACGTAAGATGGATTTATACTGAATAGCTTATATGCGTCAAAAATGAAAATGAATCCGCCCGTGTAAATTGAGTAGTAAAGTTCGCTCATTAATGCGGAGTTCATGAAGTCAGGGTTTTCATCAAGTTCAGGAACTGAATCGAGAATGGTGGTTTCCGTTAGCTTTCCGTCAGAGAAGGTGAACGAAAATTGGGGTGGATCGTAGCAATCAGGTTCCTCGGGCTCGTCGCCTATATAATAAGTGAGGCAGTAACGCGACCAGGTTCCATCAAATTTTCCAGGTTTTCCACCGATAAATATTTCTTCTAATGACGATTTACGGCCTCCCCGGAATGCGTGCAGTATTAGCGAGTCTCCCTGGAATTCATACTTGGCTGTGTCGGCGCTACGTCGAGGAGAGGGCCCCCATGCGACATTCTCTTCGCTGATTACGCATGTGTATGTGGTGTCAGGTAACAGTATCAGGAGGTTCTGTGATTCGTCGATTTGGTAGCGCCCTGTTGTTGTTTGGACTTTTTCGGACGATACTGGGGTTTCGCTAGACGCATTTGATGAAGAATCGTCACCGCAGGCAACAATAAAGAATACCGATGCCGCGGCGGCAATCAGCGTTTTTTTCATGGTTTGTCTTCCTTTTAAAGGGGTGTTTAGTTTGTCTGTGTTGCACAATGTACTAAATCACTTTTGGGAAAAAAGTAAAAGGATTGTCCAATTTTTGCTTGGATTCGTGACATTTTTTTGACAAACCTTGCCGTGCTTGGTCGATTTTTCTATAATTGCGCCCGCGCGGCGGTAAAATGCCGTCGCAGACATAGACACAATAACCAAGTGGCTGGCCAGATGGGTAGGCTTGGGCACGACGACCGTGAGGAAAGCGGTTGCGCTCGAAGCCGAGAGGT
>CADBHQ010000036.1 GCA_902794535.1 Fibrobacter succinogenes
GGCGGACTTCTTGATTTCTTCCGTCTTCGCGGCGATTTCCTTTTCGAGGTTCACAATCTTGTTGTACTTGAGTTCGGCGGCGCGGTTCAAGTCGTAGCGGGCTTCAGCCTGCTCCATCTCATCCTTCGCCTGCTGCAAGGACTTCTTGAGACCCTGCAATTCGGCGTTTTTCGCACGGCGTTCCTGCCAGCGGTCCTGCATCAGCTTTACAGCTGCATCTGTCGTCGCGAGTTCTTCACGCAACTCTTTCAGGCGCTTTACGCTGGTGTCGTCGGTTTCCTTCGCCAAGGCCTGCTCCTCGATTTTCATCTGGAGTTCCTTACGCTGCAAGGTGTCCAAGGCTTCGGGCACGGTATCCATCTGCGTCTTCACAAGGCTTGCGGCCTCGTCAATCAGGTCGATGGCCTTGTCCGGCAAGAAACGGTCACTGATGTAGCGGTTCGAAAGCTTCACCGCCGCCACGAGCGCGTTGTCGTGCAGACGCACGCCATGGTGCGCATCAAAGCCGTCCTTAATGCCACGGAGAATGGAGATAGATTCTTCTTCGCTGGGTTCGTCAACCTGCACAGGCTGGAAACGGCGTTCCAAGGCGGAATCCTTCTCGATGTACTTGCGGTATTCCTGCGTAGTGGTAGCACCGATGCAGTGCAGTTCGCCACGGGCCAGTTTCGGCTTGAGCATGTTGCCCAAGTCCATGGAGCCTTCAGTCTTGCCCGCACCCACGATTGTGTGGATTTCGTCGATGAACAGCAAGGTATTGCCGTCTTCTTCGAGTGCGTCAAGCACGGCTTTCAAACGTTCCTCGAAATCGCCGCGGTACTTGGCGCCCGCCATCAAGGCAGACAAATCCAGCGCGAACAACTTCTTGCCCTTCAAAGCGTCGGGAACGTCGCCGCGGTAAATACGCTCGGCGAGGCCTTCCACAATGGCGGTCTTACCCACACCGGGTTCACCGACCAGACACGGGTTGTTTTTCGTCTTTCGGCTCAGAATCAAGATGACGCGGCGGATTTCTTCTTCACGGCCAATCACCGGCGAAAGCTTGCCATCGGCAGCCATTTCCACAAGTTCACGACCGTACAGTTTCAGCGGAGACTGTTCCTCGGCATTGGCGGCACCTGCAAACGGGTCCGAAAGCCATGTTTCCACGACCTCGACGCTTCCCAAAGCATCTTCGAACACCTTCGCAAGGCCACGGTCGCCCGAGAACTTCATCAGGGCCACGAGCATATCGCCCGGGGTCACCATGCGGTTCACCTGACGCGCCGCCTGCACGGAAGCACGCAAAATACGGTTCAAGTCGTTATCAGGTTCCACATCGGGGTTCACACCTTCCATACGCGGAATTTTCTGCACGAACGGTTCCAGCTTGCCGCGGAGTTCGTTCGTCTTCGCGCCCTTGGACTTATAAAGTTTCTTCAGGGTGGCATCCGGGCCTTCTACAAGGCCGACCGCCAAATGGGCCGCACCCAGGTAGGAATGGGAGCAACGGTCGCGCAGGCTCTGGGCCTTGGCCAATACCTTTTCTGCATCGTTATTAAAATCGGACATGTTTTCCTCTCTTTTTTTACGCCATATTATATGCAAAGGCCGTGCCAACGCCCTGAAAAAAGAAAATTGGGCCGTTTTGGGCACTTTTTTGCTAAAAAACGGCAGTTTTACAACAATATCATTGGGGGTTGTTTAATAAAAAAATGCCTTTTTTTCAAAAAATTACGCCATTTTGACTCATTTTGAGACTGAAACGGGGTTCGGGGTGTTGTAAAGTACAACAACGCTTTGTAAGCTGAAAGTATACCTTTTGCCTGCAAACGAATCTATCTTATGGATACGAAACCAAACATCCCAAACACCAACTACGGCATCCCTTGGGGGGGATGCCGTTAGTTTTTTATAGGGGTATTTCCCAAATTATTTCGAAAGGCACTGCGCCGATTTGAGCATTAGGTCGACTTCCAGCTTCTTTTGGTCTTCGAAAGCGGTTTTCATCAGGTCGCGCACGCTGTAATCTTTCTTGATCGAATTCAGCACGCATTCGCAGGTTGCTTTGTCCACGTCGCCGGCCTTCAGGCATTCCTTCACGAAGGCAATGTCTGTTTCGGCGGGGTAGTTCTGGGGAATGCACGGCTCGATAAAGTCGAATCCCCATTTTTCAAAATCAATGTTTTCGCTGTTTATCGAACTCAGAATCCGGTTGATGAACTTGCTGTCTTTCACCATGCGGTCAAAAGCGCAATTGCAGGTCTTGTCGGCCTGGCTTGCACCGAGCCATTCCATGGACTGTGCGGTACACGATTGCACAAAGTTATCCTTGAAAATCGGGCTCTGCAGAATCGCCTTGAAAATCATCATGTCTTCCCCGGAATCGGCATCGGGGGCTGCAAGGCTCATGGCTACGGCGCATAGGATAGCTGCTGAAATTCGTTTGAAAAGCATAGGACTCCTTGAGTTTGGGTAGAAAATAGCAAAAAAGCGTGGGGGAGACCCCTTTATTATGCTATTTTTACACCATGAAATTCTGGCTGGTCTTGTTTGTTAGTTTGTTTGTAGCCTATGCCTCGGCGGCTCCTAAATCCAAAAAGAAAAACGAGTTCAAGGACCCGCGCGACAAGCAGACGTATCGCACGGTGAAAATTGCCGGCCTCGAATGGTTGGGCGACAACCTGAATTACAAAACCGAGGGCAGTTTCTGCTACAAAGATGAAGATGACCAGTGCATGGTTTACGGCAGGCTCTACACTTGGGATGCGGCCAAAAAGGCATGCCCCGCCGGGTTCCGCTTGCCCACGCACGCTGACTTTGAAAGCCTCTGGACTGCTGCAGGCGCCGACTTTAACGCGGGCTACTTGATTAAGGCTGATTACGGCTGGTCGGGCGACACCAACGGCAACGATACTCTCAAATTCTCGGCGATGCCTGCTGGCAACCGTTTCGACGACGAAACCTACGGCAATACCGCCAAATTCGCCTTCTTCTGGAGCTCCGACGACGCCTCCGAGGGCATTGCCCCGGGCTCCGCTCGCGTGTGGTACCTCACCAGCAAATCCATGGCATTTGGCTACATGTCCAAACCCAAGACCTTCGGATTCTCTGTACGGTGTGTTAGATGATAAAAGGGGGAGGAATCCCCCTGCTTGCAGCCCCGGCTTTAATCAGGCAATGGCCTTCACGATGTTTTTACCCGCTCAATGACAGACTGTTCGGCTTTACAGCCTCTCTCTCGCAATCGCCCTCGCTTAACGCTTGGGGCTTATTGCTCACAGACGGAAAAAACCGTAAATCGTTCGCTTGCTAAAAAACATTCGCTTCGGCCATTAGCATTTTTCGCCGGGTCTTCCAGCACCCTCTCTGCGGGCGCTCGCCGCCCCGCAACGCCCCGGCATTCTCCGCCTGTTGTCATGCTGACGAAGGTCAGCATCAGCATTCTCTGCCGAAAAAATGCTAAATTCAGTCTGAATTCTTGAGGTTTCAGGAGGTTTTCTGTGAAATATTTTGCTGCGTTGTTGCTTTCTGCCGTTTTGTTTGTCGCTTGTGGCGATGACTCAAGTAGTTCTGCGCCTGTCCCGGACCCGAGTGAAGAATCATCTTCTTCTGTTGAAAAGACAAACGAATCTAGTTCCTCGGCAAAGCCTACTTCTAGTGAAGATAAACAGTCTTCTTCCTCTGTCAAAAAAGAAGATTCCAGCAGTAGCGTGGTAATTGCTTCTTCCTCTAGTGTAACGCCGAAGTCCAGTAGCAGCGAAGAAGTTAAGCAGTCTTCTTCGAGTGTTGTGGCTTCGAGCAGTAGCGTGGCTGAGCGGTCGAGTAGTTCGTACGATCGAACGATTGCGTTTAGCGGAACTCATTGGCGTGCTGGCGATTATGTGAAGTTTACTGATCCTCGTGATAAGCGTGAATACTACTATATCCAAATAAGTGGTAAAGATACGGCGGGCAAGGCAGCCTCTATCAAGGTGATGGCCGAAAACCTGAATGTTGGGGAGATGGTTAAAGGCAAAAGAAATCAAGAAGATGATACAAAGATTGAACGTTACTGTTATGACAATGATACGACAAATTGCAATATGTATGGAGGCCTATACCAGTGGGCAGAAATGATGAATTTGCCGAGTCGTTGCAATACTGAGATCTGTGTCGATTTAATTAAGCCTAACCACCAGGGAATTTGTCCTAATGGTTGGCGTTTGTTGACCTATAATGACTATTACATTGTTGTGCATGCGGATGATAATATAGATGGTGTGAAAGGGACTCGATCGGCTTATCATTTTGGCGGTAGCAATGATTCCGGATTCAGCCTTGTAGGGGCTGGATATCTTTGGGATTATTCTTTTACTGGTATGAAAGATGGAACGTATTGGCATTACCCAGAAGAGTATTCGGACGAAGCGTCTTGGGTGTCGTGGCAATCTAGTACAGAGACTGCTAATCATAAACCTTTTAAATACAAAATCTACGGTTTCTCTGTCCGTTGTGTAATGGTCGAGTAACCACCATTATCAATGTCTAAACAGAAATCACGTTAGTGATTTCCAATCCGTGTGGCCTTTTTAGCGTGCATCAAAGGAGGTCCCGGCCTTCGCCGGGAAGACAACGGGAGTGGAATGCCCAAAGGCGGAGGAAAGTAAGTCGGCGAGCGAACATTAGAGGCCGAAGGCCGAATCCATGTGAGCGAGGCGAGCTTATACTCATAGAGCATAACTCAACTAAGGCAACAAGTTGCCAAGTTTCGTTTACTTTCTGGAGCCGTGGGCTTTTTCAATCCGTGTGGCCTTTTATTTTGTAAAAAGAAATAAATTTTCGCGAAATTGGCGACAAAACGCCCTAAAAAAGCGTGTGTAGTACAGACAGTGGCTCTGTCTCATTACGGAATGTCCCGTGATGAAACGCTTAAAGGCTATAAATGATTAGAGAAAGTGTTGCTCATTTTCATTTTTATAATTATATTATAATTATCCAGAGGAAATCTATATGCAAGTAGAATTCGTCTGGGATGACAAGAAAAATACATCAAATCAAAAGAAACATGGTGTTTCGTTTGAGGAGGCTAAAACCTGTTTCGAAGATGACCATGCAAGAGTTTTCTTTGATGTTGAACATTCTGCGCAAGAAGACAGGTCAATTCTTATCGGATTGTCAAATCAATTGAGGACTTTGGTTGTTGTATTTACAGAACGAAGCGGGATTGTTTCCGAACAGTTGATAAATCGCATCATCAGTGCCCGAAAAGCGACAAGAAAGGAATTTCAATATTATTGGAACGCAAGAAAAGGAGATTGCTTATGAAGAAGGAATATGATTTCTCAAAAATGAAGGCCAAGAAGAATCCTTATGCAAAGCTTCTCAAGAAACAAATAACCATAAGATTGAATTCTGATACAATCGATTATTTCAAAAATATGGCTGCGGAACTCGGTATTCCGTACCAGGTACTGATTGATTCGTATTTGACGGATTGTGCGAATACGAAACGCAAACTGAACATGAGTTGGAAGTAGGGGGCGGAATAGCGAGATTGCCGAAACGGTCTTGTTATTCCCGTTTCGCCCTTCGGGCTTGCCTGCAACTTTGTTGCAGGTCAAGGCTTCCGCTCTACGTTTCACTTCGTTCACTATGAGCGTAATCGAACTCACGACTTCGTCGTTCGTTCTCAATCCCTCCAAATCCATATAAGACAAAAAAGACACCCTAGAAGGTGTCTTTTTGTCTTATCGGAATAGCGAGATTCGAACTCACGACCTCTTGCTCCCGAAGCAAGCGCTCTACCAGGCTGAGCTATATTCCGGTTCGGTGGTCCAATAATAGAAAAAATCGAATTTTTATTTCTTGGCGGGCTTTCTGGGGGCTTTTGTCGGGGCTGGGCGCGGTTTTCCGAGGATCATGATGCTCGATCCGGCGTTGTCGGGCTCGACTTTGTACAGCTGAATGCGGTTGCTCCATTCAGAACGCACCTTGCGATCGATAATTCGCTTCACGTTGCCGTAGCTAGGATTCCCGCCGCCGTGGATGACCCTAAGAATCTTGAGGCCTGCAATCATTAGGTCATCGATGCGCCGTTCTACAGCTTCTGCGGCCTCGTCCGAGGTCATGCCGTGCAGGTCGATTTCGTCTTCGGGTACGGGGAGTTCCCAGGCGCTGGGGCTACGGCGCATCTTGCGCCCGCGCGGGGAGCGCGCGGGGCGTGCGGCGGCTTGCTCTTCGGCTGCCTTCTGCATTTCCTTGTCCTTGTCTTCCATGTGGTGGTTGTTAATCCACTGCAGCTGGAATTCTTCTTCTTGATTGAGCGTCATGATTCTCTCTTTTTGCGGTAAAAATAGATTTTTTTGCCGAAAATGCCGTTTTTGAATCCGTTTTTGCCTTCTAATCGTCAATTATTACAATTTTTTGCATTGAATTCAGGTTCTTTTTTCTTATATTGTAATAAAAAGTTGAGATTTTTGTAAAAAAATGAGCCGCTTCTGGAAAATAGCTACTCTTCTCCTGTTTTTGTCTCTTGTGGGTTGCAGTAAAACTGAAATTCCCGAAAACAGGGTGTTTTCTATTGACGACTTGGCGAACAAAAAAGTAGGAGTTCTTGTCGGCACGACCGGCGAAATATACGCTGCCGATTATGGTACGGATTCTACTCGACTCCATGCAGAAAAGTTTGAAACGCTGTCTCAGGCGGTGGACGCCTTGTTGGAAGGTTCCATTGATGCCGTGCTCACGGACGATGCTCCCGCCAAGGTTTTCGCCCGCAAAAATCCCTCGCTTAGAATCCTGAACGAAGTCTTTAAAGAAGAATCGTATGCAGGCATTGTCGCAAAAGAAAATATGGGCTTGCTGGATTCTGTGAACATCGCTTTGATTCAAATGCGTGCGATGGGCGTTTACGATTCGATTTTTGATGCCTATATCGGCGGACAATCCAAGTATCACGTTAAGACTGATTCGGTGACAGGTCCTGTTCTTAGAGTGGCGACCAATGCCGAATTCCCGCCGTTTGAATTTCGTTGCAAAAAACGCGGAATCGTGGGTATCGATATTGAAATTGCCCGTTATGTGGCCAATTATCTGGGCCGCAATCTCGAAATCATCGATATGGATTTTGACGATATTATTGATTCTGTGAAGGCCGGTAAAGCAGACCTCGGCCTTGCCGCTTTTTCGGTGACCGAAGAACGTGGGCAGATTGTCAATTTCACAGATCACTACGCCACGTCAAAAATCGTGATTATGGTGCGTAGTGGCGAAGAAGAATCGACTTTCCAGCGCATCAAGGATACGCTGTTGGGTGGCTAAACCCTAAAGTTTCCGTGGTAATTCCAGCTCCACTGTTCGGGGTGTTCTGAAATCCACCGCTCCGTTTCTTTTGCAATATTTTCGACGAGTTCTTCGGGATTGGTTTTGGGCGGGTAGACGCTTTCAAAGCGGATAACGATTTGCCGCTTTGTGTTGGTCCACGTGCGGAACGTGACGACGGAAGCTCCCATCTGGTTCACTTTTTGCGGGAGTCGTAAGTAGAGCGTGCTCGCTTGCCCAAAGAGTTCGACGGTGTTGCCTTTGGTGTTCTTGCCTTGGTCAAAAACCATCGCAAGGATTCCCTTGGTCTTGAACAAATCGCGAATGAGTTTGCCAGTTTCTTCGGGGTGATATTCGGTCAGGTGCGGGTCGCTGCGGAGTTCTTTGAGCACTTCGCGGAAATCCTCGTTGCCCACGGAATCGGTAATCAGGTGCACGTGTTCGCTGTAGCGGCAAAGAGCGCGGTGCAAAAGTTCGAATGCGCCTTGGTGAATGCTGATGCCTGTAACAGGCCCATGCTTTAGGGCTTCGCGAATGATTTCTTCGTTCTCGTAGACAATTCGGCTTTCGACGCTTTTAAAGCGGGCGAGTCCGCGGTAAGAATCGAGCGCGTTCCAGAAGATTCCCTTGAACATGTCGCGTGCGCTTACGCTTGTTTTTAAATAGGCTTTCGCGTTTGCAAGGTGTTTTACCGTGCGCCCGTAAGCGCGCTTGGTATGCAGTGCCTTGTAGACGGGGAACGCAACTGCAAAAAGTGCCGAATAGAAAACATCCGGCACCCGAAGCAAACTATGAACAAGAATTTTATATGTCTTACTCTTCGTCAAATTCTAGAATATTTCTTCCGAGTTCACGTTCGAATACGCGGCGGCTAAGCCCTTCGCCAGCGTAGCTCAGCGTGGGCGACACCTCGTAAAGCTTACCCGGCTTCACTTCGACATGCGCCTTGCGCAACCATTCGCGGTGAAGGCGACCAATCATGGTGCGAGCCGTCTTCGGGCTGTCGTTTCCTTCGGCGTTTTTCACGGGCGAGAATTCTTCTTCGCGAACTACACCAAACGGCATCATCGTGCCAAGCTGCGGGAATGCATCGAACAAGAACTGTTCGAACTTCCAGCACTTTTCGATACCGCAAACGGTCTTGCGGGCGGTGTGCCACGGGAGCTTGCTCGTCTGCAACTTGCGGAGACCTTCCGTTTTGAACAAGTGAATAGCGATGTTTCCGCCATCGAAAGTAAGGCTGCCGTCGGCATTCGTCATGTCGCGGTAGCTTTCGGGCAAGTCGCTGTATTCGACCACGCCGGGCTTGTTGTTTTGCAAGGCAAAAATGCCCACCTTTTCATTCGGGCCAGCCTTGTGCACCACCTTGGATGCAGACATGCTGCGGCCTTCGCTTGCAAGTGCACCAACGAAAGCCGGATCGCAAATGCGGCAAAGTGCGTTGTCGACGCTGTAAAGGAATACGTAGCGAACGCCTTTTTCAATCAACCAGGCGAGAGTTCCGCTCTGGGCGAGTGCTCTAAAGCACCCGCCATTGCCATCGGGTACCAAGGCCAAACGGTTGTTTTCGTCAACGACGGCCTTCCCGTTCGGGTCAAGAGCGCAAATCGTGCCCTGTTCAAAGAATCGGATGTTTTCGCGGGCGTAACCGAAAAAGTTGTGTTCAGTAAAGAAGTTGACAGTCGCTTCGTGGTTCAGCGGGCTCGTCATAATGCACCACGGAATTGCATGACCCACTTGGGCGGCCAGGTTCTGCAAGCGTTCTGCCTGCAGCTGGAATAAGCTCTTGTGACTCGGAAGGCCGATGTCGAACATGCCCTTCGGGCCATCGAAACCGAGGCGAGAACCTTGTCCGCCTGCAACGAGGAATGCGGCCACCTGGCCCTTGCCCAAGAGAATTTCACCGGTTTCTTTCCAGAAGTCGTAACGCAAGTCGTCGGTTGCAATCTTGAACGGCATAGGCTTCAAGTCGCCCGAAACGTTGTCATCGAGCGAGGCGTTCGATTTTTCGGTGTAAAGAGCCTTGAGTTCTTCCCAGTCCTGGCTTGCGATGTCGCGTTCCAGATTCTTGCGGGCATCCCCGCTCAAAGATTCAAGCTTGGCGACCAGCTCCTGCTGGCCCGCCGCATTCAAAGTTTCGATGATGTCCATATATTCTACCTAATGCCGAAGAATATCACCATGCTCACGATGAGCGCGAAGATGCTAATCAGGTGCATGCGCCACACGATTTTAGAGTTCATGAGCGGCTTGCTCGGGAATCGGCCTTCCCACTTCTTTTGGTAGTGGTGGTGGAGAGGCGCACAAAGGAAGATGCGCTTGCCTTCGCCGGTGGTTTTCTTGGTGAACTTGAACCAGCTAATCTGGAGCAAAACAGAGCAAGCCTCGGCGATGATGATGATGCACACGATGGGGAGGAAGAGCCCTGCCTGCACCAAGATGAACATAATGCCAATTGCAGCGCCAAAGCCCACGGAACCGGCGTCGCCCATATAGATTTCGGCCGGAGGGCTGTTGAACCACAAGTAGGCGAGGAGCGCACCAGCAATCGACATGGCGAGCGGGAACAGTTCGTCGCAGCCCGGCAGGTAAGGAACGCTCAGGTACTGGCTAAAGATAAAGTTGCCGCTTACGTAAGCCACAAGGCCCACGAAAATCATGCTCGAAAGAATGGGTACAGAAACAAGGCTGTCGAGACCGTCAGTAAAGTTTGTACCGTTGGCCGAGGCGGCAATCACAAAAGTCATGAATCCAACGAAAATCCAGTTGGGCAGGTGAATCTGGAAAACGCTAATGGGGCAGAAGGGGATAGTCAGGTCGCCCTTGAGTTCGGGAATGAACTTATAGCAGAATATGGCAACGACCAGGCTAAACAAGAAATAGAGGAACAAACGAAGGCTGCTAGAAATACCGTCGGCCTTGTCCATGTAGTCGGCGGCCTTGAGTTTGCCGAGCTTGATCAGGCGCTTGGCCTTGACTTTCGCGATATCGTCGATAGCGCCCACCGCAGAAAATGCCGCAAGCACAATCAGGGTCGAAATGGTATAGCCGTTCATCTTGCATACCAGGAGCGACACGATTTCAACCACAACAACAAGGAGAAGACCGCCCATAATCGGGGGAGACTTGGATTTGCCGTCTTTATCGAAGTCAGAGGTCGCGTCGAGGCTCTGGAGTTTTCGGATGTAAATCGGCATGAAGGTCATGACGAGAATGATTGAGAGCATGGCAGCTGCACCTGCGCGGAACAGACGGCCATCAAAAAGATCAATACTGGTTAAATGATAAAGCCACTGACAAAGCATGTTGCAATAATAAAAAAATATAAGCGGTTTCGCTGTAAAATTTCTAAATTATAGGGCATGAGTGAATTCCATATCGACTGTCCGCATTGTGGTACATCTTTTGACGCGCAAATCCAAGGTGATGGCGCCAACATGATGGTGTTTTGCTGCGCTCGCTGCAAGACTCCTTTGATGTATTACCATGGTGAGGTTGCTGAACTGGATCGTGACGAATTTGCAGGGCTGCGCCAAAAGCTGACCCGTGCAATTGACGCCGTTGTCAGCAACGGTGGTGCAATGGGTGCGGTGGCCGAGGCCCTCAAGAAGATGGTGGAAGCCTCCGAGGCTCTGGCCGAAGAACGCTCTGCCGAAAAAGGCGAAAGCCTGCCCAACCCGCGTGAAGGTTCTGCCCCGTCGGAATTCGATGCCGCTGCTGAAAACATTGCCGGAGCGATTGCTTCGAATGAACCGGTCCAACCGGCAGTCATTTCGGACGATGTGCTTGCCGATTTGCAGAAAGACCTCGACGAACTCGATGTCGACAGCTTCTTGGATAAGCTGTAGTTCCTATGCTTGAATTTTTCATTGCTGCGCTTGTGGTGGCGGTCGCTCCCGGCCCCGATAACCTGTTTGTGCTTGCGCAAAGTGCAACTCATGGTGCCAAAGCGGGTTTTTGCGTAATTTGCGGCCTTTGCACGGGTATTGTCATCCAGGTGACCTTGCTGGTGCTTGGTGTTTCGGCATTAATTGCCGCTAGCTCGAAGGCGTTCTTTGTCATGCAGTGTCTGGGGGCGACGTACTTGCTTTATTTGGCGTACAAGAGTTTTCAGGTGCGTAGTGGTGTCATCCTGAGTGAAGCGCAAAGTGCGGAGTCGAAGGATCTAGGAGCAAAGAAGCTTTACTTGCGCGGCATTATCATGAACATCACGAACCCGAAGGCGGTGTTGTTCGCGCTTTCGTTCATTCCGCCGGCTGTTAAAATGGATAGCCCGTTGAATCCGACCGTTCAAATGGCGATTCTCGGGGCGGAATTTATTCTGGCGACTTTTATTGTGTTCGGCTCGGTAGCGCTTTTGGCGGGTGCCGTCAAGAAGTTTATGCTCAAGAGCCCGAAGGCGAACCGCAACCTCAATTGGTTCAGCGGTGTCGTATTCGTGCTTCTCGCAGTCGCGTTGTTCGCACTATAATTGCTTTTCAATCAGCTTCAGAATTTTTTCGATGGCCACTTCGGGGGCGTCGCTGGTGTCACCGCCGGCGGCTCGGGTGTGTCCGCCTCCGCCGAATTCCTTGGCGATGGCGTTCACGTCTACAATGTAGTTGCTACGCAGGCTAATCTTGTATTTGCCGTTTACGGGGTACAGGAGTAAGGCCACTTCGGTGCCGCCGACTTCGCGGATGGTGTCAATGACGGTGGAAAGTTCCACGGGCGTGACTCCGAAGCGTTCCATGTCTTCGGGCGTGATGTAGCTGTAAACGACTTTGCCGCCCAAGCCCAGCTTGCATTGTTGCATGGCATAGCCCGTAATGAGCGTCTGCTTGTAGGTGCGGGTGTAGTAAGTCTCGTTCACGATTTTTGCGAAGTCGACGCCAGCTTCAATCAAGTCACCCACCACCTGCATGGTGCGCTTGCCGGTGCAGCTGTACTTGAAGGCTCCCGTATCGTGTACAATGCCGAGGTAAAGGGAACTGGCGGTGTCGCGGCTGATTTTAGCCTTGTCGAGGTTTACGTATAGAACCTCGCTGGCGGAGCTTGCTTCGGACTCTACCAGGTTCAGGGTGCAAAGGTTCAGCGGGTTAGAAATATGGTGGTCGATGTTGATGGTCTTCTTGGCGGCCTTGATACATTCGGCACCGCTCGCGCCCACGCGTTCAAAGCTCGGAGTGTCCATCAAGAATGCCAAGTCGTAAGGCTTGCCGCCATTGCTTTCGGCTGTCCAGGCGGATTGGGCATCGCTTGCCCCGCGCAAAATCTTGTAGCTGTTGGGGAAGTTTTCAAGGTACAGATCCACGCTGATGCCCGGATAGTTGTCCTTGATGTAGTTGTAAATGCCCGTGGTAGAACCCACGCAGTCTCCGTCTGGGCGTACATGCCCGAAAATGGCTACGGAACTTGCTTCGCTTAAAAATTCATCGATTCTCATATTAAGGAATATAGCAAACATTTCTATATTTCGAACTATGAAACTCCTTTTCACCGACCTTGACGGTACGCTCCTGACCGACGACAAGCAGATTCTCGATGTTGACATGAAGGCCATCGAGGGAATGCTTGAACGCGGCCACAAGCTGGTGCTTTGCACCGGGCGTCCGCTCACGAGCGCAAAGCAGCTGGCGCAAAAGTACGGCTTCGATAAGCCGGGCTTTTTCCTGGTGAGTTTCAATGGCGGGCTCATTTACGATTACGCCACCGAACAGTCCATTCTGACGCGCTACATTCCGGTAGAATCGGTCAAGTTCATTATGGATGCGGCTCATCGTGCCGGCATGCACGCACACACCTACTCGGGCGACTTGGTGGTTTCGGAATACGAAACGGAACAGCTCAAAACCTACTGCCGGCTAATGAAGATGGATTACGTGGTCGTCAAGGATATTCGCGACTACTACGGTGATTTTATCAATGTGGTGGTAAAGCCTCCCATCAAGGTGAATATCATTACGCCGTTTAATCACGATAGCCTGCTCGATTTTCGCGCCGAAATGCGCAAGACCACGGCGGGCAAGCTCTTTGACGTGTTCAGCAAGCCCGAAATGCTCGAATTTTCGCACATGCAGTCTAACAAGGGCGATGCGGTGCTGTTTATGGCCGATTTTTACAAGGTCCCGCTTTCGGACACTATTGCCGTGGGCGACGAAGAAAACGATTGCCCCATGATCGAGGCCGCTGGGGTGGGGGTGGCAATGCTGAATGCCTCTCCGGTTGCCAAAAAAGCTGCCAATTACGTGACTACGGTTGACAATAACCACGGTGGAATTGCTGAAGTTATTGAAAAATTCGTGATTTAGGCATTTTTATCTCAAATATTCCAACTTGGAATATTGGTGGTAATTTTTTTTGAACAAAAAAGTATTCTTTGGAGTATCTTCTATATAAATGTTATAGGGGATGCTCCAATTATATGAAACAATTTCAATTTGATTACCATAGCATAACTTCGCTGAAACGGGACCTTGACAAGATTAGCCTTTGGTGCAAGTCAAGAGTGTTTTCTCATGTGGTATTTCAGATTTATTCCAATTCTATGGATAAGGGGCAAATTGATCTTGTCTGCGACGTTATTTCGCAGAATTTCCCGGATTCCATTTGCATGGGCTGCTCTACGGGCGGCAATATTGTAGATGGGCGAATGTCTAATGCCGAAATTTCGGTTATTTGTACGATTTTTGAATACCCTACGACTCAGCTAAAATTGTTGCAGTATACGATGGATGCGGACAATGCCGTTGATGTGGTTGGCAGTATTAAAGAAGAAATCAAGGCGAATCCGTGGGTGAAGGCGGTTGAACTGCAGCTGACGACTCTTGGTGTTTCTATGACACCGTTTTGCGATGCGTTCAAAGATGTGGATCCTTCGATTGCGATTTTTGGCGGTGGTGCCATTAATCCGAACTTGATAAGTACGGAAACATGCATTTTTTCGAATGTGGGAGGGTATTCTGGAAAGGGTATGCTTGTTTTGTTGATGGGCGGTGATGACTTTTTTGTCCATACTTCTCACGTGATTGGCTGGAAACCCCTTGGCCGTGAATTTGTCGTGACTAAGGCTGTAGGCCCCGTGCTTTATGAATTGGATGGCATGCCTGCTTATGAAATTTATCATCGCTATTTGAATATTCCGAACGACGAACATTTTATTTATAACACGTTGGAATTCCCGCTGTTCTACAAGCGCAACGGAATCGATATCATGCGTTCGCCTGTGGCCTGTAATGAAGACGGTTCTGTGGTCATGTCGTCGGATATCGAAGAAGGCGTGAAAGTGCGCCTTGCCTATGGTGACCCGTGGACGATTCTTGCGAGTGTCCGGAAAGATGGCCGCGATGTCGGGGTGTTTAGCCCTGAAATTATCAAGGTCTTTTCTTGTGTGGTTCGTCGAATTTTCTGGTGCAAAGAAGAAATTAGCGGTGAAACGCTCCCGCTACAGAGCATTGCGTCTACTTCGGGCTTTTATTCCTCTAGCGAATTCTTGCGTACGGGCTGTTGCGTGAATCAGCATAATGCAACCCTTGTGATAGCGGGAATGCGCGAAGGCAGTGGCGGGGACCGTTACGATTTTGAAATGCCTCAGGAGGCTTTCTCGGGCAAGATTTCCATGATTAACCGCCTGGCCACCTTTATTGACGTGACGGCTCAGGAACAAGCCGAAACTTATGCGAAACTGCAGTTGACCTCTATTACGGATTCCTTGTCAGAGGTGTTTAACCGAGGTGAAATCCAACGCCGAATTACCAGATGTGTGGAATTAGGGCGGCCTGGTTGCCTGGTGATGCTTGATATCGATAATTTTAAACAAATTAACGATATCTGGGGCCACAAGGAAGGCGATGTTGTCATTCAAGAAATTAGCCATGTCTTGCGAAGGGTTGCCGATGAAACCGGTGTATCCGGGGTTGAAGCCGCCAATTTTGATATGGTTGATTTCCGGGCCATGTGTGCAAAGGAATTTGAACTTCATGGTGGTAATGCCTTGCGGCCTGTACCGGTAATTATGGATGTGAAATCTCCTATTGGCCGTTGGGGAGGCGAAGAATTCATGGTGCTTTTGCAGGATTCCTCGTTAAAAACGGCTATAGATTTTGCTGATAGGGTGCGTGTCGCGTTCAATGATATTACATTTGAAAAAGCTGGACGTCGTTCCGTGAGTGCCGGTGTAACCGAACTTCGGAGGGGCGAAAGCGCTGATACCGCATTAGTTCGCGTCGATAAGGCTCTTTACAGGGCCAAGAAAAATGGCAAGAACTGCGTTGTGGTGTCTGAAGGAGAAAATGATGGATAGCGTTGTCAAGCGAAAAATTGATTCCCTGTATGGGGCGTTCTCTGTTCTTGCAAACGGGGCGTATACTTATGTTACCGATATGAAGACCGATTGGACCCGTTGGTCTAAAGAGGCTGTTCACTATTTTGACTTACCAGATGAATATATGCAGGGGGTTGCCTATACCTGGATGGAAAGAATCCATCCGGATGACCGAGCCGCCTATAAAGAAAACATTGATAAGGTTATGTCCGGCGAGACGAACGAACATAATCTTCAATACCGTGTGCTGACCAAAGATGGCCGCTACATTGTTTGCACATGCCGAGGTGTATTGCTCCGTAACGAAAATGGTACTCCGGACTACTTCGGCGGGATAATCAAGAATAATGACACCCTGAGCTATTTTGACGATGTTTCCAATATGAGAAGCCTTTATGGCTTTTTAGAAGACCTGCAGTCGACGAGTTGGCGTGGCGAAAGCTTGCAGATTATGATTTTGGGCATTAATGATTTTTCTCGCCTGAATGAAATTTACGGCTACACGTTCGGAAACCGCGTGCTCCAAGATTTTTCGAAGATGATTAAGGTCGAAGCTCATGGCATGGGCGATTGGTACCGAATGGATGGAACCAAGTTCGCCATCGTCTGTAAGAAGGCTTCTGTCGATGACCTTCAGAATTTGTACAAACGAATTCAGTACAATTCCTTGCACGAATTTAATGTGGACGGATCCCGCGTGGTTCTTTCGTTCGTAGCTGGCGCTGTTAATTTGGACAAATTTGATGTCAGCGTAGAAACGGTTTATTCTTGCTTGCGCTTTGCCTATTACGAATCCAAGAACAATCATTTGGGCGAGTTGTACGTTCTTAAGAACGATGTGAACGATGACAAGCGTTTTGCCATTGAACGAATCAATGTGATCCGCAACAGCATCGTGAACAATTGCGAAGGCTTCTACTTGTGCTACCAGCCGATTGTCGATGCAGACTCCGAAAAGATTATCGGTGCCGAAGCCTTGATCCGCTGGAAAAACGATGAGTACGGCGTTGTCCCGCCTGTACAGTTTGTAGATGTTTTGGAACAAGATAACTTGTTCCCGGAACTGGGTAAATGGATTTTAAGGACCTCTATCAGGGATGCTAAAAAATTCCTGGATGCTTACCCAAACTTTGTAATCAATGTGAACCTTTCGTACACGCAGCTTGAAAAGCCGGACTTTGTCGAAAGTGTGCTTTATATTCTAGAACAAGAAAAGTTCCCGCCACAGAATTTGTGCTTGGAAATCACGGAACGCTGCCGCCTTTTGGACATGGCGCTTCTTAAGGATATTTTCACACAGCTTCGTAATCGTGGTATCAAGGTGGCTCTTGACGATTTCGGTACAGGGTTTAGCTCCATTGGCGTGTTGAGAGAAATCCCAGTGACCACGGTGAAAATTGACCGTAGCTTTGTCATGAATATCGAACAGGATCCTTCTGACCAGAAGACTGTGCGCTTTATTTCGGAACTGGCTGATTCCTTCTCGTCGTCAGTGACGGCTGAAGGTATCGAAACGCCCGAAATGCGTGAATTCCTGCTTCGCTTTAAAATCAAGAGCTTGCAGGGGTTCTATTATTCGAAACCGCTCCCTGTTGACGAGTTTATGGACAAATACGTGAATGTGTAGGATATAGTTCTTACTATATTTCTACGCATGAAGAATATTCTTGAACGTCTGGGCATTGGCCGCAGGCATTTTGCAGTAATTGGAATTACGCTTGCCGTTTTGGTAGTCGCATTCCTTATTTTTAACAACTTGACCGTTTCGTATGCCCGTCGCTGGGATATTGATTGGGGCTATTACGCTATCCTTTCGACGTTCATTTTGCTGGTTGTTGGCGTTGCTGTCAACATTCCGGTCATTGTGCAGGGGTGGAAAGGCTTTAAGCCGTCGGGCAAGAGCATTTGTGCATTCGCTGGCATTGCGCTTGTGTTTTCGGTGTTCATGTTCGGGAACATCAGTAACACGCACCGCGTGCTGAGTGATGAAACGAGCTGGGAGTCCATGGGACTCCAGATGTACTTTGAACATACGGGCGGTATCTGTAACGAAGGTGTATGGAGCAATGGGGTTCTTGATTGCAAGACCGAAGTGAACAACTTCAAGGGCAAGGCTCTCGGCTTTGTGTATTCCTTGGTGTTCAACTTTATGGAGCCTAACCGCGATACGGCCTTGCTGGTGAACTACCCGTTCTATTTGCTCAGCCTATTGTTCTTCTTCTTTGCGCTTTCTAAGTGGTTCAAGAATGAATGGGCTGCGCTTGCGGCGACGGCGTTCTTGGGCGGTATGCCGATTTACTTGTTGCAGGCACGCTCTGCCTCGACCGAAGTTCTCTATATCTTCTTGCTTGCCGTACTGATGGCGTGGTATGCTTTTGTGCCGGCAAATAAGGTGAACTGGAAACATTTCCTTTTGACGGTTCCTCTGCTCGGTTTTTTTGCGCAGACTCGCCAAGAGACCGTGTTTGCATTTATTCCGTTCGCCCTTTACTACTACAAGTATTTCTTTGAAAAGCCACATAGGCTTCCGCTGTTTGTGGCTTCAGTGATTGCTGTGAGCTGGCCTTCGGTGAATACCATGGCGGCTTACCGTGGTTATGATTTCCAGGGCGGCGAACATGCGGCACATTCGTTAGAAAACTTCTGGTTTAACCTGAAGACCAATATCGAAATCATGATGAACTTGGATCAGGATCCGTCGTTTGGCGGTATCATGCAGAATCCGTTCTACACGACTTTCACGATTATTTTGCTTGCGGCAACGGCTTGGCTCCTGTTCCGTTTGATTTATTCCCGCAGGTATTGGCGCGGCGCTTTGTTGGGCATTACGTTCTGCTTGCAGATTTTTGTGATCCTCTTGAATGTGTCGGGAACATTCACCATCGATATCAACCAACGTTATGTGCTGGTGGCGCTCCCGCTGTTTGCGTTGATTATGGCGCTCGGTCTTTACGACGCCCTCGAATTTTCGACCAAGATGAAGCCCGATGCTGCTGGCAAGATTATTCTGGCTGTGGCAACGGCGTTATCGGTAGGCCTCATGATTTATCATGGCGACAGCTACCGTAACAACATGCTTTACTACAAGAATAAGCTTTTGGGCGAAGAAGATTACTTGGATAAGGCGCTTGAACGCTATCCCAAGAATTCCATCTTTATTTACGCTCGCCCCTGGCAGATGCTTGCTTCGGGCCATAGTTCCTTCAGTGAACGTTCCTTTATGAGCTGGGACAACGAAACCTTTGCCAAGTGGCAGCAGGTGTCGGGCGGCAACATTTACATGGTGCGTGGACAAGACGGCTATGGAGAACTGAACCGCAAGTCTCGCGTGGTGGGCTTTAAGACGACCGATCAGGTTGACGAAATTTTGAAGGACTACAAGAGCGAACGAGTTCTGATTGAACCGAAACTGTTCGGATACCCGCTTGCCGTTTACAAGATTGCGGCAAAGAAGGGTGTGTCGACTTACTTGCAGAATTTCTTTGTGAGCGATATGGAAAACAATGCCATGGTCGTGAACAAGCGATTCCCCGAAACTATCACTTGCAATTATTCTCTGAATGGCGAACTGCAAGAAGAATTGATGCTGTCGATGGAATCGGATACCTTGTTGCTGGATTCTTCTAAGATTCATGCAGGCATGAATCGCGTGACATTCGAATGCATTATGCCGGATTCCGATACGCTGAAGCTGGCCAAGGATTTCTTTGTTGAATCTCCTGAGGTGGCATTGCTTTCGGAACTCAAGATGGATAGCTTTGAACAGGCTTGGGGCCAGCCGCAAAAGAATGCGTCGGTCGAACATCATAAGATTACGATTGACAAGGAAGTCTTCCGTTACGGAATTGGTTCGCATGCGCCGTCGTACTTAAGGTTTACACTCCCGCGTTCGTTCAACAAGTTCCATGCGACGATTGGTCTTGATGACGAAAGTGTCGGCGGTGATGGCGCCTCGTTCATTGTGATGGGCGATAACCGTGAACTTTTCCGCAGCAAGCGCTTGTATTCGACTGAAAAGCAGACGATTGCTGTTGATGTGACGGGCGTTCGCGTGCTTGAACTTCGCTTGGATGAGGGCGACAAGCATGATAAGGACTATGACCACGGCGATTGGGCAAATGCTTGGTTGGAGACTGTGCGTTGAAAGTTCTAGTCGCACCGCTTGATTGGGGACTTGGACATGCGACACGGTGCGTGCCCGTGGTCCGAGAATTTCTGAATCAGGGAGCCGAGGTTGAACTTGCGGTCGTGCGTTCCAATGCGGCTTTACTGCGGAATATTTTCCCGGAGCTTCGTCAGCGCTTGGCGCCGTCTTACAACATTGTGTACCCGAAGCATGGCTACAATATGGGCCTTTGGCTTGTTAAGAATGGCGCGCATTTGCGGACGGTCATGAATTATGAGCATAGCTTTGCTGAAGAGGTTGTGGAACGCTATCATTATGATGTGTTGGTGTCTGATAACCGCTTTGGATTTTATAGCCGAAATGCAAAGTCGATTTACATGACGCATCAACGCCGGATTGCGTTTCCGCGCGTGCTGTCGGCATTTGAACCGGTTGGAATGCTTTGGCATGCCTCTGTCATGAAGCGCTTTGATGAAGTCTGGGTGCCAGATGTGCCGGATCTCCCGGGATATGCAGGAACGCTTTCGCATGTGAAAAAATGCCCCGTGCCTATTAAATATGTGGGCGCGCTTTCTCGCTTTGAAGGCGAAAAACTGACCGAAAAATCAGATGTCCGTTATCGATTTGTCGCTGTCGTTTCGGGTGTAGAACCGGCTAGAGCCCGCTTTGAAGAATTATTGCGCAAGACTCTTGTTAAGATTCCTGGTCGCCATGCGATTATTCTTGGAAAGCCGTCTCTTGGCGTGAAAAGTTCTAACGAACAGAACTTGGATTTGTTTACGCATTTGCCCGATGAACAATTTGCTGCAGTCGTGAAAAATGCGGAATGGGTTGTTTCTCGCGGCGGTTACAGTACCGTGATGGATATGGCTGTCCTTGGTGCCCGTTGTGTATTCGTGCCGACTCCAGGACAGTATGAACAGATTATCTTGGGTCGCGATTTAGCCCACGAAGGCTATGCTGTTACTATCGATGAATCCAAGTTGTCGACTGAAACTTTGCTAGCTGCGATTAGCGAAAAGGCCCGCGTAGCTCTTCCGAAACCCGAAGATGAAAATAACCTACTGAAGGATGCTGTTTATGCCGCAATTCATTCTCGCATTTCCTCTCACTAAAGAAATTAACGAACCGCTCGCTTTAACCGAAACCATGACGCTTGCCGCCGATGCAACGTCTGCAATCATTCCGGGTTGTAGCGTGATGTTTAAGGTTATCCGCAAAGAACGTGTGGCTGGCCTTGCCGATATTTTCAAGGAACATCAGGATATTTCTGCTGAAACCGCTGCGGCCATCGAAGCGCACAAGTCACTGCTGTTCTTGCTCGGTGAAGTCAAGAGCATAGAAGAAGTGACTCAGGTGAACTTGGCTGCGTTGAAAGTCTTTAATGCAGGCGCCCTTGGCGTTTATATGCAGCAGTCTGGTGCAGCATGGACGGCAGATGGTTTCCGCGAAGAAGTGGGTGATGGCGAATACCCGATGGACCCGTGGATTAATTTCGTGGAAGCGGGTGATACGATTTATACGCTCGGGCTTGCAACATTTGTGTTGCCGGATTTGTGCATCGCGGCTAGTGCCGAAGACCCGCAAGAAGCCTTGCTGATGGCGGCAGATTCCTTGTTCGGCGATGGCATCCCGGCAAAGTCTGGCTCCGAAGTGGACCTCGGCGAAGGCGTACATTACGTGCTCCGCGCCGAAGCCAAGAACCCGTTCCCGAAGGACGCCCCTGAATACAACAAGCAGGGAATCTTGAGGCTAATCAAAAAGTAAATGCAGACGGCAGGTGGTTTTGTTGCCACACGGATTGTACAGTCGCTGACGCTCCTGTACCAAATGCTAGGCTCAGTTATAGGTCTGCAAGCAGCCCTGCAACATTCGCCTTACGCATTTGTTGAATTTCCTAACGATTTTTCTGAGTAAAAAAAAGAAACTGGTTTGAAGCCAGTTTCCTTTTTTATGATAGAGATAATCGGTCGGCGATATCACATTCTTGCTTATGCGATAGAGCCGAGCAGTCTCTTAAAGTTCGGGTTGCTTGCCGGTGAGGCGCACGAAGATTTCTTCGTACTTGGCGAGCGTATTCTTCACGACTTCAGGCGGAATTTCCGGACCCGGATAGGTCTTGCCCCAGTCGAGAGTTTCGAGCCAGTCGCGAACGTACTGCTTGTCGAAGCTTTCCTGGTTCTTGCCCACCTGAAGATGGTTTCGCCATCGATTTCACCGAATTCGAACTTGGTGTCAGCGAGGATGATGCCCTTGGAGGCTGCGTAGTCGCGAGCCTTCGTGTAGATGTCGAGGGACATGTCGCGGAGAGTCGTTGCAACCTTTTCGCCAACGATATCGAAAGTCTGTTCGAAGCTGATGTTTTCGTCGTGACCAACGTCGGGCTTGGTGCTCGGCGTGTAGAGCGGCTTTTCGAGCTTCTGGCAGAGCTGCAGGCCTTCGGGGAGAACGTGACCGCAGATCTTACCGGTCTTCTGGTAGTCCTTCCAGCCAGAACCCACGATGTATCCGCGCACGATGCATTCCACGGAATGGCGGTTAGCCTTCTTCACGATCATGGAACGGCCGCGGAGGTAGTCGGCGTGCTTCTTGAGCACGGCCGGGTAT
>CADBHQ010000037.1 GCA_902794535.1 Fibrobacter succinogenes
GACCCGAACGTGGGTGGCATCTCCACTTATCCTCCTGGAGCCAAGGAAAACGGCGGTATCTTCCTCCACACCAACCCGTGGGTGATGATTGCCGAAACGATTCTCGGCCGTGGCGACAAGGCCTTCCAGTATTACAGCCAAATTAACCCGGCTGCCAAGAACACCAAGCTCGACGAGTTCGAATCTGAACCATATTGCTATCCGCAGAACATCCTCGGTGACGAACACAAGCAGTTCGGTATGGGCCGTAACGCATGGCTCTCCGGCACCAGCTCCTGGACCTACCAGGCTGCAACGCAGTTCATCATCGGTGTCCGCGCAAGCTTCAAGGGCCTCATCGTGAATCCGTGCATCCCGTCCAAGTGGGATGGCTTTAAGGTGACCCGCAAGTTCCGCGGCGCTACCTACGAAATCGAAGTGAAGAACCCGAAGCACGTGTGCAAGGGTGTCGCCGAGATGATCGTCGATGGCAAGAAGATTGACGCTGATGTGGCCCCGATTTTCACGAAGGGTGTGCACAAGGTCGTCGTGACTCTTGGCTAATTTGAATTATAACCGTCGTGATACGGCGTTGTTCGCCCCCTCACGTATTCCTTATACGCTACGGGGGCTCACGCCTGGTCTCACTCGGTTCTAATCCAAATTCGGATTTTGGTATCCGCTTCTATCGAAGCGGATATTTTTTTGCTCTCTGCGTTTCTTGTTTGAGAAACGATTTAAAAAATGTCCGCTTTTGACGAAGTGGACATTTTTATATTTGTGCGCATCATGAAACTCGATACGACGCTTTATTTTATTACTGACAGCACGACTGTGCCGGAAAATCGTTTTTTGCCTGTGGTCGAGGCCGCCTGTAAGGGGGGCGCGACGATTATTCAGTTGCGCGAAAAGGACAGGTCTACCCGCGAATACTTGGAACTTGCGAAGGCGACTCACGAGATTACGGCTCGTTACGGGATTCCTCTGATTATCGATGACCGCGTGGATGTTGCCTTGGCGATTGGAGCCGAGGGCGTTCATGTGGGGCAAAGCGATATGCCGGTGCGTTTGGCTCGTAAGCTCATGGGCGAGGGCAAGATTATAGGTGCTACCGCGAAGACGGTACCGCAGGCGCTTGAAGCTTATGAACAGGGTGCAGACTACTTGGGTTGTGGTGCAATTTATCCGACCACGACCCATGTGAAAACGGTGATTACTCCGGTTGAAACTTTGAAGGATGTTGTGAAGGCGGTGCCAATTCCGGTGAATGCGATTGGCGGACTCAACAAGGACAATATCTTTGTGCTGAAGGGTTCGGGCATTGCGGGCATTTGCGCGGTGTCTGCGATTATGAAGGCGGCTGATCCGGAAAAGGCTACGCGAGAATTGAAGGCCGCGTTTAAGGCTCTGTAGCTATTTGCTGCCGCGGAGTTTCTGGCCCACTTTGAGCGGGGCGCCGGGCTTTAAGTCATTGATGCGGCAGAGCGATTCAATCGAAATATTGAACCAGTTGGCGACATCCCCTTGGGAGTCGCCGGCTTGAACAACGTAATAGTTGTTGTTGATGAGCTTGCTCTGGATTTTGCGGTGCTCGCTGCGAGCCTTTTTCATCGAGAATTTGCTGACGCCCGGCTTTAGCGACCAATGCGGGAAATCGATAACGGTAGTCGGGTCAATGTTGATTTCGCCATAGCGGATTTCAAAATGCAAGTGCGCGGCCGACGATCTGCCGGAATTGCCTGCGAGGCCTACGATGTCGCCCGGGAAAACCTTGTCGCCGACGTTAAGCAGACGCTTGGAAAGGTGGGCGTAAAGAGTCTCGATTCCGTTCGGGTGCTTGATCAGTACGTAGTGGCCGTAACCGCCCTTGTTGTAACGCGACATGGTGACTTCGCCGGGGTAGGCGGCCACGACGGGTTCGTCTTTAATCACGTTCACGTCTACGCCGCGGTGCAGGCGATGACTGCGAATGCCATAGGGGGAGCCAATAAGCGCTTCGTGCGTGATGGGCGGGAGGATTGTCGAAAAATCGAATGTGTTGACTTCTTCGACTTCTTCCTTCTTTTTGGGAGAATCCTTCTTGGTTTGCTTTTTCTTTTTGGATTCGACGATTTCGTATTCGACGCCCTGTTTGTCGTAGAGCAATGCCTTGGTGAATGCTTTCGGGTCGTCTTCGCTCAATTTGACTTTCTTGGACTTCTTGGGCTTGGCTTTTTTAGAAGATTTTTTTGCTGACTTTTTGGAATCGGACTTCTTTTTCGTCGTTTGGGCCGAGGTTTCCTTGTCGGATTTTTTGGCGGTTGCGGCTTTTGCGTAAGCGGGGGCACTCGTGAAAGAGATTGCCACGATGATCGCGACAAATATGCCCATCCACTTGTGAAGTCCCAAAAAGCTCATTTAACCCAAAGAAAAATCTAGTGAGTGAAATTTACTTTAAAAATGCGAAGAATACCGCGGCCACAATGAAAATGAAGGCCACAATATGGTTCCATTGAAGGGCTTCGTTGTTGAAAACGGTTGTTGCGATGACCGTAAATACCGTCAGGGAGATTGCTTCTTGAATGACCTTGAGCTGCATGAGGGTGAAAGGCCCTCCGTTAATGCGGCTGCCTATGGTATTGGCGGGAATCATGAAGAAGTATTCGATGAGAGCGACGCCCCAGGAGGCGAGAATCACCAAAATCAGCGGCCAGTCGGTGCTGATGTGCATTTCCTTGAGCTTGAGGTTGCCGTACCAGGCGGCGGTCATAAAGACGTTACTGATAATTAGGAGAATGACTGTAAAGATTCCGGCTTTCATAATTGTTTAATGGTTGGTGCGCAGGCGGTAAGGTTTGCCTGTGCTGAGTTGGTAGGCGAGGCGGGCGCGCACTTGTTCCAGGTATTGGATGTATTTTTCGCTTTGGTAGTCGCGGTAGGTCCAGTCGAAGGCGTGGAAATGCCCGTCTTGAAAGTACAGCGTGGGTTCTACGAAAATGCCGCGCTGCATGTACACACGCTGGCGCTGGTCCTTGGTGGTCGCCAAGAAGAATTGCCCAAGCGTCATGTAGCCGGGGTCCAAGTTGACGGGGCGAAGCCCGGGCGTGCCGTTCTGCTTGGCGATTTCGAGTTCGACGTCGTTGCTCCAGAGCTTGATGTCGACAATAGTTTCGCGGTCGACCAGAGTCTCGTAGCTGAAAAAGGCACGCACGGGGGCGTTCCCGATTTCGTCGACGTAGTAGTTCGTGAAGGTGAACGGGAACGGCGGGAGCGCAAGCTCCTCTTCGCCAAAGCGGTTGCGGAGTGTGTCACGCACAGCTTCGACCGCCTGGGAATCTTTCGCGAGAATCCCTACGATTATCTTGACTTTGGCTGGTGTCCTTAATTCACCCATGGCGTGCAATTTAGTAATTTTTGGGCATGAATTTTTTCTCCCGTCTTTGCACTTTCGCTTCTGTCTTTGTTCTTTCGTCTCTCTCCTTTGCCGAGGCTCCTCGCGTGGTTCCTGAAATCTTGGATTCCATTCCCCACGAAAAGACTCATTTTACGCAGGGCTTGTTTTTTGACGGCAAGGAACTGATTGAAACGACCGGCTTGTATGGACAATCGGGCTTGTACCGCCGTACGCTCGACGGCAAGATCTTGGATTCTGCAAGGCTTGAAGACAAGTATTTTGGCGAAGGCTCGATTGCGGTGGGTGACGACATTTTTTATTTGACTTGGAAATCCAAGAAGGCCTTCATTTACAGCCGCAAGCCGTTTGCGAAAAAGGGCGAGTTCAGCATTCCTACCGAAGGTTGGGGCCTTACTTACTGGAAGAGCACTTTGCTTATGAGCAACGGTTCTAGTGAACTTTTGCAGCTGGCTCTCGGCGGATTCTACGTGGTCGGAGCCATTCCTGTGACTGATGGCGGTCGCCCGGTAAAGCTCTTGAACGAACTTGAAATCGTGGGCGATACGCTTTACGCGAATATTTGGCAGACAGGCGCTATTGCTGTCATTTCGCTCCCGAGCGGGAAGGTGATTCGTTATCTGGATTTAAGCCGCAAGGTTGCAGAACTCAAGCGCAAGCATCCGGATATTGATGTGCTGAATGGCATTGCCTACGACGGCAAGAATCTTTGGATTACCGGCAAGAATTGGCCGCAGATTTATAAACTGAAGTAATGAAATGCCGATGCTGAGCCGAGCTCAGGATGACACTGCGTGTCAGTTCCTGAATGTCCAGACGATGCCGTAGGCGAAGCGGAGGCCTTCGGGCGTGTAGCCGCTAGCAGGCATGTAAATGCTGTGGTTGAAATTCTCGATTCGGGTGTAAAGTTCGAACGAAAGAATCTGCATGCGGGCTTCAAAGTCAAGCGCCAAGTACTTTTTCATGAGTTCCAGTTCGGGCCCACCGTGTTCCCCAATCGTGCAGTCGTAGCGTTCGCCGAACCACTGCCAGTCCACACGCACACTCACGCCCAAGCGATCTGACACAAAGCGATTCTGCCAGTGAATGGAACCCTTGTAGTAGAGTTCCGGCGTATCGATGAGCTTGAAGCTGCGGTCAAGAGTTTCGCCGCGTTCCAGGTAGAACTTCCAGTTACCAAGCCTGAAGCCGACTTGCAAAATCCAGTCGAGGCTATTCACGTTGTCGATGTTGGTCCAAGTGTAAACGTCGTCGATGGCGTCTGTCGAATCGACGGCTCTATGCTTGACCCAGCGCGGCTTGATCAAGTTGTCGACATCTTCGTAACGGAGCCCGATTCCGTAAAAGACTTCGCGTTGCTGGTAACCCAAGTTGAAGGTATAGCGGTCGCGTTCTTCGTACTTGAGGTCCTTGCGGGCGAAGGCGAGGCGGCCTGTTTCGTCAATCTTGAGCTGGCCCACATCGGGGAACTTGTTGTCGTGTCGCCAGCCAGCGCTTGCTCGAAAATGGAAGGGCAAGAAGGCGAGTAGGTCGGCGGAGTAGGCCGGGGCGTAATCGACGGAATCGCGTACTGAGCTGTTACGCTGCAAGCCCGTTTGCGTGCGGAAAAGAATTTTATTCCAGAGGGTATCCTTGAGTTCCAGGTAGCCGATTTCACGGTCCTGATAATAGGTATTCGTGGTATCGTTAACGCCCGTGTTGTCGGTGTTCAGGAATTCGTACTTGAACTTGATGGCTGGATTGAAGATGGTGTGGTAGCCGATGCCGAAGTTGCCGAGCATGGATTGGTAATTCGTCTTCCGTTCTGTGTCGTAGAAAAGCGAATCGCGGTGGAGAACGCCTGCGGTGTCGGTATATTCGTGAGAACCCTTGTAGATACGGGCGAGTGAATCCAGTTCAATATCGTGTTCGGTGTATTGCAGGTCGGCTGAAAGCGTGAGTTTCTTGGTCGGGTAGAGTTCGACTCCGCCACCGTAACCGAAGGTATGAATCTCGATGACGTAGGGGTCGGTCTGGAAGTTTCGAATTGCCTTGTCGAGCGTGTCGAGCAGAACTTTGTGGTTTGTGTTGTCGGCGTTTCGAAGGTTCACGTAGTTCAACTTGGCGAATGCCTTACCGAATCCGAATTTCCAGGTGAGAATCGGCTGGATGTGCATGCTGTTCATGGCGATGTTACGCCCGCCAAAAGGAATTTGTGTGGAGTCGCGGCCCAGCGCGAAGTACGGCGAGTGCGTCACGTTCTGGTAGCTGTATTCTTTGGAATCGACGTCGGAATGGCTGGCGAGTCCGAATTCAAGCGAAACGGAATCGGTCACGAGCCTGCGGAAGTCGAGGCGCAGGGCGTTACCGCCAAAGGCGGGGCGTTCCCAGTTGAGGTCGGTCACGGGGGTGTCGATCGGGATTCCCTTGCGTTCTTCGGTCAGAATACCGTTTTCACCATTCAGCCCGAGAGTCGTAGCGTCGTAACCTAGTCGTGTGGTAAAAAGGCCTGCAAGCTTGCTCGGGTAGCGGCTCTGGATTGAGCCCATGCCTAAAAAGTCGGCTTCAAGTTCCGGTGCGCCAAGAATAGAGGTGCCCAGGAGCCATTCGGATTTCTGGCCCGAAATGTCATAGGTGCGCTGCAGGAGTCCACGGAGCGGGAGCACCCAACGGCCGGCGTCGGTTTCGCGGGGAGCGGGGTCAATGGCCCAGGGGGTCTTGTAGACGGAATCTTGCGCAGATGGTTTTACGTACTGGTCTGGCTTTAGCGGTTCAGCGAACAGGGATGTCGCCAAGAAAATCAAGACGAGAGACGAAAGACGAGAGACGAGAGATGTCATTTTGGTTAGTACCATTCCGCTCTCAGTTTTTCACGGCGTTCGCGCAGCGCGTTCACCACAGAGTAAGGCATTTTCATGCAACCCGGCGGGTAGGCCCCTGCTTCGGTATGGAAGTCGGAACCGCCAGTTCCCACGAGTCCGAACTTTTGGGCAATTTCCTTGTACTTGCGGCCAACGGCTCCCTTTTGGGCGGGGCTATAAACTTCGATACCCTGTACGCCCCATTCCACCATGTTCTCGATGAATTCGTCGGAAAGGCCCGACTTGTAGGGATGGGCGAGTACGGCGATTCCACCGGCGTTTTCAATGAGCTTGATGGTCTGCTGCGGGTTTAGGCCTTTCTTTTCGACAAAGGCTACGCAGCCGTCGCCCAGGTACTTGGTGAATGCTTCCGAGAAGTTCGAAATGTATTCTTCGTCGACCATGGACATGGCGATGTGCGGGCGTCCGATGACTTTGCCCTTGCAGTAGGAGACCACCTTTTCGTAGGTGATGTCGATGCCCAGTGCGTTCAGTTTCTTGATGATGGCCTTTGCGCGGGTGACTCGCTGCTTGGCGAAATCTTGCAGTTCCATGTTCAGGGCGAGATTCGTGGGGTCGCAGAAGTAGCCGAGAATATGAATGTCTTTGCCTTGCCACACAGCCGAAATTTCGATACCGGGAATGATTTCGAGACCGATTTCCTTGGCCGGTTCGACGGCCAGGTTGTAGCTATCCAAGTTGTCGTGGTCAGTAATTGAAATGCAACGCAACCCTTTGCGCTTGCAAAGGGTGAGCAGTTCTTCGACCGAGAGGTTTCCATCCGAAAGCTTGGTGTGCATGTGGAGGTCCGCATACCCGCCGTTTTCGGTGATGATTGTGGGAAACCCCTTTTGCATTACTTGACCCCGTAGTACTGACTAATCAGGGCGGCTTCGCTCATTTTGTTGGGGCGCAGACACACGTTCAGGAACGGGAAGCAGTGTTCTTCTGTAAACCCGATGCGGCAGTTTGCGTTGCTTGTCTTGGCCAGGTAAAGGGTTGGCCAGAATACTTCGCCAAGGTAAATGCACACTGTCGGGCCGAAATCTTTGATCTGGTATTGCAATTCTTCGAATGCGGCTTCGCCGAAGCGACATTCGAGGTCGGAATAGTAGATTGCTTTTGCGTGCTTGGCAGAAACCAAAACTTGCTGCGATTCGTGTGCGCAAATGAGGGCGTTCTTGAAGAACGATTCGGGCATGGCATGCATAAATGCCGCCGATTTATCAAGATCGTGCGCAAGGAATATGAGAGTCTTGGGGTTGCCCTGAAGCGATGCCGGAAAATCGAATTCACCGGATTCTTCACCAGCTTGTTTCAAAAACCAGCGATACAGCTTTTCTGGGCTGTAGAAACGCTTGAAAAAATAACGTAGACGACTTGCAAAATATGGCGATGGTTTCACACGAAAAATATACTAATTTTGGGCTATGCCTAAACAGAAATATTATGCGATAAAGACCCCGAATGAAAGCAAAATTGTCATGACTTGGGCCGAATGCGAAAAATTGACCCATGGAGTCAAGGGCGTACTTTTTAAGTCGTTTGGTTCGCGTGCCGAGGCCGAAGCCTGGATTTCTGGAATGGAAGCCCCTGTACCCGATGGAATTCGCGTGTTTGTGGATGGCTCTTTTTCGCCAGATTTCCCGAAATCGGGCTGGGCATTCGTGGTGACTGAAAACGATGTCGAAATAGCCCGCGGTTCTGGCATTACCGCTTTCGATGCCGAAAGCCGCAATATCGACGGCGAAGTGATGGCGTCCTTCCAGGCGATGCGCTGGCTCGATTCTAATGATAAGACGGGTACGATTTGCCACGACTACGAGGGCATTGCCCGTTGGGCCAAGGGTGAATGGCAAGCGAAAAGCAATATTGCCAAGCGCTATGTGGCGGCAGCTCAGCCTTACTTGCACCGAGTGAGTTTTGAAAAGGTCGAAGCGCATACCGGCGTCAAGTGGAATGAGCTTGTAGACAAACTAGCGAAAGAGGCGATTGCCCGCGCAAAGAAGAAATAATTTTTTTACGAACTTTTGCAATCGGTTGATTGCACGATTTTAAAATACATAGCCTACATTTGTTTCCGCCGGCGAAAGTCGGCGGTTTGTCGTTCCACAGACGGCGAACATTCAGTTGGGGAGTCCCGCCAATTCTAGGCGCGGCGGGGCTTCTTTTGAAGGCGTAAGAACATTACTTCTTGCGGTCTTGCCAGGTGCTTTCGTTAAAGAGCTGGCCTTCGGAAAGACCGTATTTTTCTTGGATGCCCGCTTCACGGATAGCATCTTCGATAGAAATTTTGCCCTGGATAGCCTGCGTGTAAATGAGCACCTTGCGGCGCACGGTTTCGGCGTCTTCGGTGAGCATTTCAAGACGGAAGTGATTCACGCCTGCGGTGCGGAGTCGCGGCAAAAGTTTGAGGGCCGATTGCGGCTTGCCCACAAAGAGCGTGTTGCGGCATTCGGCGTCACTCTGTAAGAAATGGCGTTCGCCCTTGTGGTCCAAGATTTCGACCTTGTGCTTGGTGCAAATCTTGTCGCATTCGGGGAAGCGACGGCCTGTGGTAAGCGCACGGGCGAAGGCGCAGTATTCCGAATGGAAGGCGGGCATGTACTGGTGCAGCGTGAGTTCGAGGCGCTGTCCGTCGATGTTTTCGAGCAGATCAAAGAGTTGCGTGCTGTTGAGGTCCCAAGAGGGGTGGAGCGTCGAGAGGCCCTGCGAAAGGAGCCAGTCGTAGCTTGCGCTGTTGGCGGCGTTCAGGCTGTAGTCGCCGGTGAGCGGAATCCCGCTTTCTTTAAGAATCGAGAGCGCCCCCAGATTGCGCACCAGGGCAAAGTCCGGGCAAAGCCGCAAGATGTTCTTGAGGTAATGGCTTTCGCCCGGCTTGTGGATGCGAAGCGTCGCCATGCCCGCCTTGAATCCGAGTTCGCGGATTTGTTCTAGCGGGGTGTCGTATTTGACGCCCCAGTCGAAATCCATAATGACGTTTTCGATGGCGAGGCCTTCGAGGGCGGCGATTTGGTCCGGATTGCGGACCAGAACGCTGATAATCGGCTGCTTGGTTGCTGTGGCGGCAGGTGCGGCAGACTTGAACTTGACGTGAATCTCGTTCAAGAAGGTTTTGCCGGCCTCGGCGCTCGGATTCAAAGCCTTCCATTTCGTGCGCTTTTCGTCGAGTTTTTCGATGGCAGCCTGGCGGAGCGTGCGGAGAATCTTTCCGGGAATGAACGCGCCGCGGTCCACTTGAATATCGAGGTGCTTTAGCTGGTAGGCGGTCGAACTTAAGGCCGAAAGTTCCTTTTGGGCAAGATCGCGGAGAGCCTTGTCGGCATCGTTACCCTTGTTTCGGGCTTCTTCGAGGGTGAAATCAGCCTCGACTTCAACGGTGTTTCTAGGCGTATCGTAAACGGAAAGCTTGAGCGGGCCGCCGATTTTACCTGAGAGTGTCATGTGGATCGGCAAGCGCACGAGTTGTTCGCGGTCGGTAAAAGTCTTGCGCAGCTCGCGTTCAAGCGCGGGCGAGTCGTTGCGGTAAACTTGCATGCCCACCGCAATCTGGCGGGTGTCGAATTCACGCCCGAATTCAAGCTTCAAGAGCTTGGGGTCGCCGCGCTTTGCGTGCGGTAAATGAGTGACCTGCGCGGCGTACAAGCGGCTGCCAATGCTTATGCCGAGGGCAGCGTTTTCAAACAGAATGCCATCGCCTGGTTGCGGGTAGGAGGCGTTTTCGCCGGCATCGGAGATTGCGCTGTCGAGACCGACAATGACTTGCCCGCGGTCTGTTTTCACAACTTGCCCGAGGACCATACCATGGTGATTGCTGAACGTGCCATCCACCAACTCTTGGTGGTTATCGCCATCGAGCCAGCCGGTGTTGAGACCGCGGCTGAACAGCACTTCCAGGGGTTCCATGTCCTTGGTGTCAAGCGGAATCCGGTTTAAAGCTTTGCGGTAGGCGCGGGATACGGCAGCGACGTATTCGGGACTCTTGAGTCGGCCTTCGACTTTGAGCGAATTTACGCCGATTTCTTCGAGTTCGGGGAGCTTCGGGAGGGCGCACAGGTCGCGGGTGCTAAAGAGGTATTGGGCGTTGGTGTCGCGGTATTCCTTGCCGTCCACGAAAATGCGGTAGGGGAGTCGGCAACTTTGGGCGCACTGGCCGCGGTTGGCACTGCGACCGCCAAAGTTTTCGCTGGTTAGGCACTGGCCCGAGTAGCTCACGCAAAGCGCCCCGTGAATGAATACTTCGAGTTCCAGGTCGGTGGCGGCTTTGATGGCGGCGATTTCTTTCACCGAAAGTTCGCGGGCGAGTACGGCGCGGTTGAATCCGATGGATTTTACCAGGTTCACGCCCTCGGCGCTAGCAAGCGTCATCTGCGTGCTGGCGTGGATTTCCTGGTTCGGGCAAATGGCGCGAATCAGGCGGGCAAGACCGATGTCCTGGATAATGAAGGCGTCGGGTTCAAGCGAAATGATTTTTTCGAGGAATTCAGGCAATTCTTGCAGTTCGCGCTCAAAAACGAGCACGTTCATGGCCAAGAAGGTGCGCACTCCGTGAATGCGGGCATAGCGGATCATGTCGCGGACATCGTCAAAGGAAAAGTCTTCAGTGCGGCCGCGGGCGTTCCAGTGGGGGACTCCAAAATACACGGCGTCGGCCCCGTTGTTCACGGCGGCTTCGAGCATTTCGCGCGTGCCTACGGGCAGCAAGAGTTCCGGCGATGTCTGTGCGCTTGAATTCATGTGGCGAAAGATAGAAAATATTGGCTTTGTTCTTTTTTATTTTCTATATTCTACGCATGAACCGAAAGATTACTTTGTCTGCAATCCTGTTCGCCGTTTTGGCTGTTTTTTCGCTTTCTGCTTGTACCGACGAGGCGGCTGAGGCCGAAATGAACCGCTTGAAAGACGAAAACGCGGTGCTCCAGGGCCAGCTGGATTCGTTGCAGAAGAATTTGGATTCGCTGAATACCTACAACGATTCGGTCAAAAAATCGCTCGAAAAGCTCGATATGCATCCTTAAACCGCCACCGGCGGAGCGGTTTTGGGGCTGTTTCTTAACTGTCAATCCCCAATTATTTAACAGTTTTGTTATATTTGCGCCCGTGGCTCACAATGGCCTTCTGCTACGGCAGTGGCCCCTTAAATAGTTTCGCTGGCCCAATTTGCCCGAAACCTTATCGCCGTCAAGCCTCTCAGGAGGCGCTAGTAAGATGGCTTTAAGCACACACAAACACGAACCAGCCACACCGCCTGCGGGTTTATTTCCAGCCTGCACCTGCGGTCAACCCTTACTTATGAGGTGCCCCGAATGGAATACATCGCACTCGCACTCTCACTCGTTGCAGTGATTCTGTGCATCGTTATCCTCTCGAAGGTTAACAAGCTCCTTACCATGCTTCGTACCCCGATTTTCAAGAAGCTCACCCCGGACATGAACTTGAAGCCGGCTTCCCGTCGCCCGATCAGCGCACAGGAAATGGCTCAGCGCGGTGAACGCAAGGAAAATCGCCAGAACAACAATGGCAAGGACCGTCCTGCTAAGGAAAATCGCGACAATCGCTCTGCCGACAAACAGCAGCAGCCCGCTCGCGACCGTAATGAACAACGTGATCGCAACAACCGTCGCGATCGTCGCGACCGCCGCGAAGGCCGCCGCGAACAGAACGTTGAAGCTCAGAACGTAGCTGCCGAAGCCCAGGCTCCCGCAGCTGCAGCTCCCGCCGTCGAAGCAGCCCCGGCCGCCGCTCCTGAAGCCCGCCGCCCGCTCGCTCCGCGTATTCCGGTTGAAACTCCGGCCGCTCCTGCCGTCGAAGCTCCGGTCGCTGCCCCTGCAGCCCCCGTTGCTGAACCCGCAGTCGAAGCCGTCGAAACCACCTTCGATCCGTCCAAGGTCCGTTACGGCCGCCGCAACGTGATCAAGAAGGCTCCGGAACTCGCCGACGAAGACTAATTGAGCACGCGCTAGCGCGAAATTGAAAGCCTCCGGTCATTGACCGGAGGTTTTCGTTTTTCAAGGCGAACAAAAAATCCCCGGCTCTTGCTGAGGATTTTCTAATTTGTATGAAATTTCCCGCTTTGGCGGGAATGCTTAATTTCGCTTAGAATTCCACGAGGCCTTTCTCGGCGTCGGCGAGAATCACCTTGGTCGCCATGCCCACGAAAAGCCCGTGACCGACGATTCCCACGATGTGTTCCAGGTCGCGGGCGAGCTTGTCGGCGTCTTCGATAATGCCGAACTTCGCGTCAGCAATCAGGTTGCCGCTGTCGCTGATGACCGGGCCGTCCTTGCCGGGTGCGCCCATACGCACCTTCAGGTCGCCGCCGAGCTTTTTCACGCGTTCGGTCACCACGGCGATTGCGCCCGGAATGATTTCCAGCGGTACAGCAAACTTTTCGCCGAGCTTGTTCACCTTCTTGCCGCTGTCCGCGATGATCACGTAGTTGTCCGTCATCGAGGCCACAATCTTTTCGAGCAGGTGAGCGGCACCGCGGCCCTTGATCAAATTGCGCTGGTCGTCGATTTCGTCGGCACCGTCAATCACCATGTCCAGGTGAGAAACTTCGCCCATTTCCTTCAGCGGAATGCCGAGGCTACGGCACTGCAGCGTGGTGCTCCAGCTCGTGCTCACGCCCACAACATGCAAGCCTTCTGTCTTGATGCGCTCGGCAAGGCGGTTCACCATGTGGGCGGCGGTGCTACCCGTTCCAAGACCCACGGTCATGCCGTCCTTGATCATATCTGCCGCGCGAACGCCTGCAGCCTTCTTGAGTTCGTCCATCGATGCCATTAGCGCCATCTCCTGTTGTGGTTGTTGTCGTCAAAATCTTCGCCGTCGGCCCCGTCGAAGCCGTCGTCAAAATGGTCAAAATCTTCTTCGCGATCGGGGTATCCGGTTTCGAGTTCGGTAAAGCTCGGTTGCTCAATCGCGACCACCGTCACGTCAAAAGTCAGGTCCTTGCCCGCAAAGGGGTGGTTCCCGTCCACGACCACGGTGTCCTTCTTGATTTCCTTGATCGTGTAAATTCCGTCGGATTCGTCGTCATCGTCCAGATTCAGCCCGTCCACGAACTCGTCCGCCGTCTCCGGCAGCTGGAATTCGCGTACGTCTTCGTCCATGTACATCTCGAGCTCCATGCCGAGCCAAATTTCGCCCACTTCGCGGAGTTCGTCCTTCGGGACCTCCATCACCAAGTCGGGGCGGTAGGGGCCGTAGCCCTGTTCAAACGGAATATCGACAGTAAAACTTTCATTCAAGTGACGGCCTTCCAGCGCGTCTTCAAGCCCCGGAATAATGTTGTTGAACCCGTGAATGTACACGAATGGGTAGCTCGCGGGCACTTCTTCGAGAATCTTTCCGGTGCGTTCCTTCAAGGAATAGGCAATGCTGACCTTCAGCTTGTCTTGAATCATTTCCATACGCGCCCAAATATAGTTAAAAATGGGGGGGGGGAGAATCCCCCTGCTTGCAGCCCCGGCTATAAATCAAGCAAAGGCCTTCACGATGTTTTTACCCGCTCACTACCACGGAAAAACCCGTGAATCGTTCGCTTGCTAAAAACATTCGCTTCGGCCATTAGCATTTTTCGCCGGGTCTTCCAGCACCCCCTCTAACGGGCGCTCAGTCGCCGCGCCCGTAACGCCCCGGCTTCTCTTCTCCCATCCCTGAAAAAACAGCGCTCCGGCTCAGCCTGCTCCGCACGCGGACACATTACGGCCTTCGGCCTTTACTGTCCGCTTAGCGGCCAGTCATTCGCCGTCGCTTTCTTTAGGCATCCATCATCAGGCGCGGTTCAAGAGATTCGATTTTGTAGTTCTTGCGGGTGGAATTTTTCTTGTTGTTCTTGATGTTCTTCTTGGACATAATAACTCCCAATGGCATTCCATACGGAATGCCTAGTTTTTGATTTTTTATTTAAAATTTTACAATTTGAAAGTAATGGTTATTCAACCATTACGCAACGGACGGAAAAGCCATGAGTCTTATTCACGCCATCTTTAGGATTAACTTTCGATGCCGTACTCTGAGCAGATGCATAAACAATAAGAGCACCAACTTTTTCCTCTGGATAATACCAATACGTACTTTTCCCTATATCCGTAAATGCATGGTTCCAAAGGTACCCGGCCCCAACAAGAGCGTAACCTGTTTGATTAGTGCCACCAAAAGACCCCGAACGAGTCCCTGCCACCCCATCTGGATTATTATCGGCATTCACCACGATATAGTAATCATTGTAAGTCAATAGGCGCCAACCATCTGGGCATATTCCCTGGTGATTTGGCTTAATCAAGTCAGCACAGCTTTCGGTATTGCAACGACTGGGCAACTGCATCATTTCTGCCCACTGATAAAGGCCGCCATACTTGTCACAATTGGCGGTATCATCATCGTAACAATAGCGTTCAATTTTAGAATCGTCCTTTTGGTCTTTATGCCCCCAGACAAAATCACCTATATCCAGATTCTCTGCCATCACCTTGATCGAGGCAGCCTTGCCGGCCGTGTCCTTGCCATCAATCTGGATGTAATAATATTCACGATTGTTGCGCGGGTCAGTAAACTTGATATATTTTCCGTCACGCCAAAGGTAACCATAGAACACACTAGTTCTATCATAAGAACTACTTGACTTCGGTGAGACGCTGGAGGAATACTTTACGCTGCTGCTCGAAGCCATAACACTCGAAGAAGACTGCTTTACGTCTTCGCTACTGCTCGACTTCGGCGTTACACTGGAGGAAGAGGCTTTCACAGCACTGCTGCTAGAGTCTTCTTTTTTGACGGAAGAACTACTCTTATCGCCATCAACGGAACTAGAAGAATTCTTAGTTGTTGCCGAAGAGCTAGATTCTTTCGTATTCTTTTCGCTAGAAGAAGACTTGCCCTTATCGGCGCTCTTTTGCGAGCTCGAAGAATTTTTGGAAATTTTTTCACTGCTAGAACTTGCGTCATCGCAGTCATCGCTCTGTTCCTCGCACTGGCGAGGTTCCGGCGAAACAGAAGAAGAGGATTCATCGCCACATGCTGCGAGCAGGGCTAGGAGAATGGAACCTCAAATATAAAAATAAGTTGTGTATAGAATAGGCGGCCTTTCGACCGCCTGAAGTAACTATACCGGAGCTGCGTCCAGGATTTCGTTCATGAGAGTCTGGTATTTGACGCCGGTTGCAGATGCTCGGCGCTTGTAACGTTCTATCACGCGTACAGGCACGCGCAACGTAATGGGCTTTGTAGCATTCGCCGCCCGTTTTGCCCTGATTTCTTCCATCGTCTCGTGCGCAGCCTGCTGAAGTTGCGCAATACGCTCTGCGGAATGCTCGTCTTCCTTTAACAAGCCTGCTTCAGATGCCGCAAGAATTTCTTGTTCATATTCGTCTAATTCGTACTTCTTGACATGTTCTTCAAAAGTAAGCATTATACACCTCCATGTTTCTTTGTTGCCACTCTACTCGGAAAAGCTGTCTTAAGAAACAGAGTTCCGTCTGGTTGAATTACATATGGCACTTGCCACACATAATCCCTGAAAAACACCCACGCGATAAATTGATTCGGATATTTTTCCTGATTTGGGTGTGGAAAATCTCTGATGATTTTTCCATTTTCCATTGCCTCGGAAATTTCTTCGAAAGATACGCTTCGCTGTCCTTTTTTCAATAGTTCATTTTTTTCTGGATTCCAGTTATACCTCATATACAAATATACTTCTGTATGCACAAAAAGTCAATACTTTTTGTATGCTGTTTTTTGCAAGAAAGCTTCCCGCGAGCGAATAGAGACCGCCCCTATTCCATTATATACACGCTTTTTTAGGGAGTTTGAATACCATTCCTACTTGTAAAATTTTTATAACAGGGCGGAGGCGCGTGATTGGGGGAGAAGGGCGCTTGATATTATTTTTCTATGAAAGCAAAACTCGTTTTATTACTATATTACAGCCATGCTTTACGGTATTTGTTCTGATATCCATTCTAACGCGGTGGCTTTCGAGGCTGTTCTAGCCTCTATGAAGGACAACGGGGTAGAACGGAGGGTTTGTCTTGGTGATTTAGTGGGTTATGGTGCCGATCCGGACGAATGCGTTCGTCTTGCTCGCGAAAACCACGACAGCGTGGCGATCAAGCACGAGTCCAGCGCCGGGTTCAACCCCTATGCTAAGCAGGCTATCGAATGGACGCAGAACCACTTGTCGGAAGATTCGATTTCGTATCTGCGTTCGCTGCCGTATGTTTGCGAAGAAAACGACATTTGCTTTGTACATGCCTCTCCGCTTTCGCCTGCGGACTGGGTGTACGTGACCGAGCTCGAAGATGCCCTCGACGCCTTTGAACATTTCAAGGGCCGCTACTGCTTTGTGGGCCATACGCATAGTCCGGTGATTGTGGCAAGCCGCCCGAACGCTATTCCCAAGATTCTGGACGAATACGAATACAGGATCGAGGATACGGAACGCCTGTTGGTGAACGTGGGCAGCGTGGGACAGCCGCGTGACCGCGACCCCCGCTCTTGCTGGTGCCTGCTGGATACCGAGACCATGTGTGTGCGTCTGATTCGCGTCGATTACGATGTGTTCGAAACGCAGGAACGCATGAAAAAGGCCGGCATGCCGAGTTTCTTGATTGACCGCCTGAGTGTAGGCCGCTAGTCCCATGAAATGGGTCTTAGCTGTTTTTGGTAAGGCTGGTTCGCCGTTCATTGCCGACGAGGTCGACAAGTATGTCAAGCGTTTGCGTGGGGGAATGTTCCCGCTCGAAGTTGTGGAACTCAAGGAGTCCAAGATAGACGACCGCGTGCAGGCGTTGGCGCAAGAAGCGACACTTTTTGACAAGAAATTCCCGAAGTCCGAATACAAGCGCGTCATTTTGTCCGAAGAGGGCAAGTTGATGGATACGGTTAAGCTTTCGGACACCTTGCGTGATCGTTTTCCGGGAAACATCGTGTTTTTGATCGGGTCGGCGTACGGCATCGACGAAAACCTGAAAAAGACGGCTGACCTACTTCTTTCGCTTTCTCCGTTGACGTTTACTCATGACCATGCCCGCGTGCTTTTCGCTGAACAGCTTTACCGAGTCCAGATGGTCATGCAGAACCACCCCTATCATCATAGATAAAAATTCAAAATATTGTGTAAAATGCAAGTGAGAATGACGTTGATGAAAATCAATGTTGTATATCGTTGTGGAAGCAATAGCGTTGGCCAAGGATGGGGAGGGTGCAGGGAGGGGCCCGTGCGGCCTTCGCAACTCCGAGCTGGGGCCCCGCCCGCATCAAAAAAAGTTTTTTTCTTGATTTTTTATAAAAAAAGCTCGAATATCCCCTTGACGGAGTCAAAAATCTTTTCTATTATTGTGCGCGTCCTAAGCGACTATGGATGATTAGCTCAGTTGGTAGAGCAGCTGACTCTTAATCAGCGGGTCGCAGGTTCGACCCCTGCATCCTCCTCACGGAGAGGTTTTTCTTTTATACCGGCATCTCATTCATGTCTTACGCTGGAATCTGCATCTTTAATCAGGTTCACATTATTTCTATATTTGCCGCCGTAAAAAACGGATAAATCATGAACGCAGAAATCGAAAAACGCCGCACTTTTGCTATTGTCAGCCACCCTGACGCGGGTAAGACCACCATCACCGAAAAGTTCCTGTGGTACGGAAACGTGATTCGCGAAGCGGGCCACGTGCGCGCCAAGGCAAACCGCAGCTACACGGTGAGTGACTGGATGAAGATTGAACAGCAGCGTGGTATTTCGGTTTCGAGTTCCGTGCTGAATTTCCCCTTCGAAGGTTGCATGTTCAACCTGGTCGATACCCCGGGGCACCAGGACTTCTGCGAAGACACCTACCGCGCCCTGACCGCTGTCGACGCAGCCCTCGTGCTTATCGATAGCGTGAACGGTGTTGAAAAGCAGACTATCAAGCTCATGGATGTGTGCCGCATGCGCCATACGCCGATCATCACGTTCATCAACAAGATGGACTTGGATGGCCGCCATGTGCTCGACCTGCTCGACGAAATCGAAAGCATTTTGAAAATCAAGGTTGCCCCTTTTACGCTCCCGATTGGCGTGGGTAAGCTGTTCAAGGGCGTGTATTCCATTGCCGAAAACACATTCCATACTTTCAATAAAGAAGAAGGCCATCAGGAAATCATCCAGATGGAAGGCCCGGACGATCCGCGCCTCGTAGAAATGTGCGGCGAAAACTGGGTCGCTCAGTTCAAGGAAGAATATGAAATGGTGACCGGCGCCATGGACCCGTTCGACCACGAAAAGTTCCTGAAGGGTGAAATGTGCCCCGTGTTCTTCGGTTCTGCGGTGAACAACTTCGGCGTGCGTCAGCTGTTGAACGCTTTTGCAAAGCTTGCGCCGCCTCCGATGGTGCGCGAAACCGACAAGCGCCCGGTGAGCCCCGACGAAAACGACTTTAGCGCGTTTGTGTTCAAGATTCAAGCGAACATGGACCCCAAGCACCGCGACCGTACGGCATTCCTGCGCATTTGCTCGGGCAGCTTTACACGTGGCGAAAAGGTTTACCACGTGCGCACAGGCCGCGAAATTCGCCTCGCCGCCCCGACCGCCTTCCTCGCGAAAGACAAGGAAGTTATCGACCACGCCTGGGCAGGCGATATCGTGGGTATCAATGACCCGGGTCTGTTCCGCATCGGCGATACGCTGACCGATGGCGAAAAGATCAACTTTACCGGCATCCCGGACTTCGCTCCGGAACACTTTGCCCGCGTGACGCTTCTGAACCCGCTTAAGTCTAAGCAGATGGCGAAGGGCCTTGCTGAACTTTCCGAAGAAGGTGCAACCCAGCTGTACGAACCGCTTAAGTCCGCTATTCCTGTGATTGGCGTGGTGGGTGAGTTGCAGTTTGACGTGCTCAAGTTCCGCCTGCAGAGCGAATACGGCGCCGATGTGTCGCTGGACCGCGTGCCCGCTCACGGCATCCGCTGGGTGTCTGGCCCCGAAAAGGATGTGGCCAAGTTCGCCGAAGAATATGCGATGGATTGCATGATGGACAAGGAACGTAATCTCGTTTGCCTGTTCCCGAACGAATACCGCCTGAACCTCGCCATCAAGAATTACGAGAACCTGACCTTCGCCGCTACCTCGCAGGGGTAATGCGTTAACGCTGTCTAATGTTTTCAATTTTTTACAGCATCTTCGGGTGCTGTTTTTTATTGTCGTAAAAAGCGCATTTGCCGTTTTTTTAACGCATTTGAACTTGAGTCTTTTTTTAACATCAAAAGGAAAAACATGAAACGTCTCCCCATTGTTGCTCTCGCAGTATGTTTCGCTGGTCTCGTTGCCTGCAATCAGGCTTCCGCCGGCGGTTCGTTCAACCAGCAGGCCAGGCTTGATAACCTCGAAAAGGATTTCAAGCAGGTCAAGGAAGAATTTGAAATCATCAAGTATGCCCTCGACAAGCGCGGCATCTCCTTGGAACAGGCCCGCGCCGAAATGGAAGCGGACAACAAGGTTTGGGACATTCCCGACGAAGATAGCCCGGTCTTTGGCAACACCAAGAACCCGAAGCTCACGATTGTTGAATTTACCGAATTCCAGTGCCCGTACTGCTCCCGCATCGCTCCGGTCATGAAGGAACTCAACGAAAAGTATCCGGACAAGATCAAGTTCGTGTACAAGCACTTCCCGCTCAGCTTCCACTCCAACGCTCGCGCTGCAGCAGCCTCTTCTATCGCTGCTCACAAGCAGGGCAAGTTCTGGGAATACCGCTACGCCCTCGCTCCGCATAGCCGCGAACTCGGTGATTCCATCTATGTCGAAGTGGCCAAGCAGATTGGTTTGAACGTGGAACAGTTCAAGAAGGACATGGTTCTCGATTCTGCCATGAACGCCCGTATCGACAAGGACTTCCAGCTCGGTACCGAAGTCGGCGTGCAGGGTACCCCGAACTTCTACATCAACGGCAAGCGTCAGGACCGTTTCAGCCCGGACCTCGTCGAAAAGATGCTCAAGGAAGCCAAGTAATTAACCAAGCGGTTCAATCTGTAAACGCGACTTAGAGTCGCGTGCTTCCTTTTTGAACGCGAAAATTTTAATTTCAAAATCAAACTAAAAAACACAAAAAAAGGACACGATCATATGATGAAGCGTACATTGACTGCCGCTACCGTCGCCCTCCTCGGCTTCGGTGTCACGGCTACAATGGCTCAGCCGAAAGCTCCGCGTGTAGTTCCTTACAAGTTCTTCGACGAACAGTATCGTCCGGGGGGCTTTGACTACGCTTACGGCGGCAAGAGCAAAGGTATCACCATCACTAAAGACGGCGGCTACAAGTCTAAGGCTGCCTTGAACATCAAGCTCGACCCGAGCGAATATTCGGGCGCTTCTGTTTGCTTGTACAACGAAACCTTCGACCTCAACAAGTTCATGCTCGACTCCAAGCTCGAATTCATGATCAAGGGCAAGAAGGGTGGCGAAGCCGTTAAGGTCGGCCTTTTGGATGAAGAAGTTTCTGACGGCAAGAAGACTCAGGTCGTTCTCCCGATGAACAAGTACATCCAGGGCGGTGCCGTGACGACGGATTGGAAGAAGGTTTCCATTCCTCTCGTGGACTTCCCGGACCGTGGCTTGTACTGGGACAACACCCGTAAGTCTGAATTCCCGGCTCGCATCGACTGGGACAAGATTGCAGAAATCCGCTTCTCTATCGACAAGAGCGGCGCATCTGACTTTGAAATCTGGGTCGACAACATCGAAATCGTGAAGGGCAACAAGAAGGCCGCTCCGAAGAAGAAGGTTGTCTACTGGGATGAAAACAACGACGTCATTGACGGCCCGAAGAACCCCGAAAAGCTCGACGGCAAGGCTAAGCCTGTCAAGAACGGTACGTTCTACGATAACCAGCTCAAGGGCTTCAGCTACAGCTACGGTGGTCTTTCTGCCCAGCGCGAAGCTGACTCCAAGACTCAGGGCAACCCGAACGTGCTCGCCCTGTACATCGATAACAACGACTGGTCCGGCGTGACCTACTCTCTTGGCGAAGGCAAGTACATTGACCTTTCCAAGGTGCGTAACAAGGGCGGTCTCTACTTCTGGATCAAGGGTAAGCTCGGCGGCGAAAAGGTGTACGTCGGTATCCTCGACAACCAGGGTAATGACATCAAGAGCCAGACCAAGATCAGCCTGAACGACTGGATCGAAGGCTCCAAGGTCAGCAAGGACTGGAAGCTCGTTAAGATTCCTCTGAAGAAGTTCGGCGACAAGGGTAAGGCTTGGGACGCTAACAAGCAGGCCGAAGTTGCTAAGGACGTGCAGTGGAACAAGATTCAGGAAATCCGTTTCTCTGTGGGCAAGGGTGAAAACCAGGGCGAACCGGGCAAGCCGGCTCCTGTGACCATCTTTGTGGACCAGATTACCTTCACCGAAAATATCGACTGGGTTGACCCGGATATCAAGTGGGATAACTGGAAGTCCAAGGCTCCGGATGTCGTGATTTCTGACTTCGAAGGCAAGTTTGGCAAGGACAACTGGGAACCGTCTTTCGGTCCGAAGTCCAAGGCCGAAATCGAAATGCCGTATAAGACCTCCAAGCTCGACGGCAACAGCCTTTACATCAAGCACTTCGAAATGTCCGACTGGGTGGACTTCGTTCTTGACTTTACCAAGAACGGTGCCGCTCACGACGCTAAGCAGCGCGACTGGACGAACCACTGGGGCATCATGTTCGACGTCTACTCCGAACGAGCATGGCAGTCCATTACGGTTCAGATCGGTGACGCTGGCAACGAACTCTTCGTTTCTAACACCGGTGTACCTCGCGGTCGCACCACGGTGATCGTGCCGTTCCGCACGTTCTCCAAGTTCCCGTACTACCAGCCGCCTAACGCTAAGGAAAACGGTGTGTTCGACCTCAAGAACGTCGTTTCTCTCGACTTCAAACCGGGTGGAGAAGGTTCTAACGGTAGCTTCGAAATTGACAACATTAAGCTCACCAACCAGAAGGAAGTCAAGGCTGCTCAGCGTCCGGCTCTCGTGAAGGTTGAAGTTAAGGGTACCGGCGACGTGATCAACCCGAACATCTCGGGCGGCCTCTTCGGTATCAACGCTGCACTTTGGGATGGCGACATGCTCGACAATCCGAAGTTCAAGGTTCAGACGGCTGAATACGCCAAGCGCATCAACCACGGCATCATCCGTTATCCGGGTGGTCTTCGTGCCGATGACGACCACTGGAAGGAAATCCTCGACAACCACGACTGGATGGTCGATACCGACGAATTCCTCGCTTGGTTGAAGAAGACTGGTTCTAACGCCATGTTCACTGTGAACTTCGGTTCCGGCACTGAAAAGGAAGCCGCTGACTGGGTGAAGCACACGAACATCGACAAGAAGGCCGGCATCGTTTACTGGGAAATCGGTAACGAAGTCTATGGTAACTGGCACCCGTACTATGAAAAGTATGGTAAGGACGGCGGTACCATTTATGGTAAGCGCGCCCGTAAGTTCATCGAAGCCATGAAGAAGGTTGACCCGACCATTAAGGTCGCAGTCCTCGGCGTGCTCGATGGCCAGTGGAATGACAACGTGCTCAAGGAAACCGGCGACATTGCCGACGGTCTCATTGTTCACCACTATCCGCAGCACTTCGGTGAAGAAAACGACTTCGCCCTCCTCTCTGCTCCGCAGGACCTCGTTCCTATCTACAGCCGTCTCCATAAGGTTGTGGACAAGTGGACCAGCCACTTCAAGAAGGACAAGAAGATCGAACTCTGGCTCACCGAATGGAACTCCGTGGACTTCAACCCGGGTCCGCAGACCATCTCTCTCGAAAACGGTCTGTTCGTTGCTGACTACCTCGCTATGCTCGCCACTGAAAATGTGGACAACGCACAGTACTGGGATATCCACAACGATATCACTCCGGAAGGCGGTGACTACGGTTACCTGACCCGTTCTGCAGAAGAATGCATGAACTGCCCGCGTCCGAGCTACTGGGCATTCCAGATGGCTTCTGACGCTCTCCGCGGCAAGCTCCTCAAGACCGAAATCTCCGGTGACAAGGAATCGCTCATCACGACCTACTACACCGAAAACGGCAAGAAGAAGAGCCTCCTCGTGATCAACAAGAGCCCGTACAGCGACTACGAACTCAAGTTGAACATTCCTGGCTTCAAGGGCAAGGCCACTGTCCAGACGCTCGACCGCAGCACTGAAAAGCTGAAGGAAGGCTGGGCAAACGATCCGTCCAAGAAGGCCAAGAAGGGTGTTGAC
>CADBHQ010000038.1 GCA_902794535.1 Fibrobacter succinogenes
GCAGATTGCGGCGGTCAGAGTGGTTTTGCCGTGGTCAACGTGGCCGATGGTGCCGATGTTGCAGTGCGGCTTGCTTCTGTCAAAATGTTCTTTTGCCATTTTTTCCTCTTCTTCAGCAGAAGGTTTATCGCTTCGAATCCTAGGAACGGCGCGGGTTAAACGCATATTCCTGTTATTTCGCAAAGCATAGGAAGCGGTACTTTGCGAATTTTGCCGAACAAATTTAGCAATTTCAAGGAATTTTTCAAGGATTTTTTTTTGCTTTTTAGCCCAAAAACGCGGATTTCAGCCATTTCGGTGACAAATTCCGCCATCTGGATATTGACACACCGCCATCCGCTTGTTTTACAAAAAATGGCGAATTTTGCAAAATTTAAGGGGTTCAATATTTTAATCCAGCACTAATTCCAACTTATCAACAGTTTAAAAACACCCCCGGCAAACCCCGTACGGCAGATTCAACTTATCAACAACTTTTTTGTAAAAAGATTTTTACTTTATGAAATTTTACATTCCGAGGGGCCTTGTAAAATAATCCACACTTTTAGGAACACGCAAGGAACACTAATTCTTTGAACTATATAATTTTACATTGAAAGCTCAAATAATTAGCTATCTTGTCCCCCTGAGTGTTTCGGGCGCACGAGGATCCTATGAAGAAGACTTTATTCACATTTTTGCTGTCTGCAGCTGCAGTCGCCTTTATTTGTAATTGTGGCGACGACGGCGTCATTGACGCCAACAGTAATAACACTACCCCCATTGTAACCCAAATTTCCTACCTGTATAAGGATGGTTCCACAAGTTACATTATTGACCCCAACGGCGTTGTCACCAACGTTGACGGTGATATTGTAGGTCTCGCCGACATTCAAAACGGCGTTATCTACGCTTCGGACAATTCCATTATTGCCGACGGCATCGATTTCTCACAGCTCGATCTTTTGACACCGCCCGTCATTTCTTCTTTGGCATGGGTCCTTTCTGCAGACCAGATTTATGTCATTTATCCTGACGGCAGCGTCACTGATGCAAACGGCATTGCCCTTGGCGTCATGATTTACTACCCGGACGAAACTGGATCTCCGACCACTGTCGGAAATATTGTCGGCATGGACGGCAACGCTATCGTTGAAAACGTAGACGTCGCCACATTGAAAGTCTACCAGCCCAATATCAATCCTAACCCGAACCCGGTTCCCGTCTACAGCTCCTCTTCCGAAAGCCCCAATCCGGGCCCGGGACCTGTGCTGTCTTCTAGCTCCAACATTAATCCGGTCTATTCGAGCTCTTCGATCAAACCGCAAAGTTCTTCTTCGGCAAAGTCTTCTAGCTCTAGCGCAAAGTCTTCAAGTTCCGAAGCAAAATCTTCTAGTTCTTCTGCCCCCAAGAGCAGCAGTTCTTCGCAAGGCGGAAACGGCAGCTGCCCGACTATCAAGACCAAGAGCGGCGGCAGAAGCGGTTCCGGCTGGGCAACCCGTTATTGGGACTGCTGTAAGCCTCACTGCTCCTGGGACCAGCACGCTGGCGGAAACCACTCCAGACAGTGCACGAACAAGGGTAGAACCAACGATACCAACTGGGGCAACGGCAGCGTTTGCGATGGTGGCGGTTCTGCAATGACTTGCATTAGCCAGATTCCGTTTACGATTGACGGTTGTAGCGATATGGCCTTCGCCTTTGCAGCCGTGCCTGCATCTGACGGCGGTTCCTGCGGAAAGTGCTACCAGCTCACCTTTGATGGCAAGGGCAAGTACAAAACCGACGCCAACACCAAGGCTCTCAACGGCAAGAAGCTTATCGTCATGACGACAAACGTCGGTACCGACGTGTCTCAGGGACAGTTCGACGTCATGATTCCGGGCGGCGGCGTGGGTATCTTCAATGGTTGCGCCAGCATGGGCTGGGGAAACCAGGGCGCCCAATACGGCGGTCTTCTCGCTGACTGCGAAGGCCAAAGCAAGGACCTCCCGAGCAAGGTCGTGACCTGCCTGAAGGACAAGTGCAACAGCGTATTCAGCAACGACAGCGAAGCCAAGAAGGGCTGCCTGTTCCTCGCCGAATGGATGCACGCAGCTGGAAACCCGACTCACAAGTACACCGAAGTGGAATGCCCCGATGTGCTGAAACAGAAGTACTAATCTGATTCAAATTTTCAAAAAAATAAATCCCGGGCTTGCCCCGGGATTTTTCGTTTCAATAAATATGTGACGAATATCTCGCAAGCGTTTACCTTCCAAAAATTTACGTGTTTTCCACACCCGTTTAGATTATCTTATATATGGATGGAATTGGAGGACTTTCAAAAGGAAGTCTCGTTTTATTGTTATGAGGAGATTTATGAAAAACCGATTCCTTAAATCCGTGCTAGTTTTAAGCACCGTATTGGCCATGGTCAACTGCTCCGATTCAGGAGAAAGTACAATCAACAACGGAAATGGCACCGCCCAAGTCGACCCGAATGAAGGTGCATGGCTCATGAACATCGGCCAGAATATCTTGATTTATCCGACTGGTTCCGTAGCCGATGCGAACGGCAACATTATCGGATCCGTCATTTTCATCGAAGGGACACTTTTAGGAACAATCTATGCCGCAGACGGCACGGTTCTTCTTGAAAACGTAGACGTCTCCCTCTACCCCATTACTACCCTTGAACAGCTAGCTACCGGCATTATTCCGGGCTCTTCGGAAACCTTGCCGGAACTTTCTTCCGACAGCAAGATTCCGGAGCCCACCTCCAGCGAAATGCAAGGCGAAAGCTCTTCTTCGCAAACAATCAACAACGATAAATCTTCTAGTAGCAAGGCAAAGTCCTCCAGCTCCGCCAAATCGAGTAGCTCTGCCAAGTCCTCTTCCAGCGCAAAAAGCAGCTCCTCCAGCCAGCCGACCGGCGGATGCCCAAATATCAAGGTGGTAAATGGCGGTCCCACCGGAAGCGGTTGGGCAACCCGTTACTGGGACTGCTGTAAGCCCAGTTGCTCTTGGTCAGAAAACGCCCATGGAAACCCGGCAAAGCAATGTACGAACAAGGGCAAGGATTCTAGCACCGATTGGGGCGCTCAAAGCATTTGCAGCGGCGGCCAGATGATGACTTGCACCAGCCAGATTCCCTTCACTATCGACGGCTGCACCGATATTGGCTTCGCATTTGCAGCCGTACCAGCCGCGAACGGAGGTCAGTGCGGCAAGTGCTTCCAGCTTACCTTCACTGGCGAAGGTCATTATAGTTCTACAAACGCTAATACCAGAGCCATCAAAGGCAAGAAGCTAATTGTAATGGTGACTAACATTGGTGGCGATGTGAACCAGGGCCAGTTTGACGTGATGATTCCGGGCGGTGGCGTAGGCGCCTTCGACGGATGTTCCAATGCCATGGGATGGGGAAACCAAGGCGAACGCTATGGCGGCCTTCTTTCCGACTGTGAAAAATCTACCAACTACGACGCCGGCAAGATGCTATCCTGCCTGAAAGACAAGTGCAACAGCTCTTTTGGTAGCGATACCGAAGCCAAGCAGGGGTGCATGTTCCTCGCTGAATTCATGCATGCTGCAGGCAACCCCGAACACAATTACGTGGAAGTGGAATGCCCCGATGTGTTGAAACAGAGATACTAATCTGATTCAAATTTTCAAAATATCAAATCCCGGCAGCGCCCGGGATTTTTTGTTTCAAAAAAAGAATGTGACAAGCATCTCGCAAGTATTTGTCTTCCAAAAATTTACGTGCATTTTTTCGCCAATTAAACTATCTTTAAGCGCGGATGGAATTGGAAGGACTTTCGGAACGAAAGTCTAATCGTATTTGTTTGAGGATGCATATGAAAAACCGATTCCTAAAATCCGTGCTAGTTTTGAGCACTGTTCTAGCACTTGTCAACTGCTCCGAAGAAACCGCGGATGCAATCAATAACCTCGACCCCCAAGCTAACCAACCCACAGAAGACAATCCCAACGCGCTTCCGGCAGATGAACCTTGTTGGCTTTTGAAAGCCGGCAGTGATTTTCTCATTTATTCTGCAGGCATTGTCACCGACGTTAACGGCAACGTAGTGGGCACCATCACCTTTATCGACGGAACTCTTACTGGTTCTATCGTCGCTATCGATGGCTCTGTGATCGTAGAAAACGTCGATGCCAGCGCACTCCCCCTCGTAACTCGCGCTACGGTGAACGCAACGACAACGCCGACGACTCCCGCTTCGTCTGCCGGCACCTCTACAACTCCCACGCTGTCTAGCGCAACGGACCCCACGCCGACGCTTTCTTCTGGCAGCAACCCCACTATTCCTGTGGCAAGCAGCTCTTCTGAAAAGACCGCTGTAACTTCTTCTGCCACAAACCCGCAAGTACAAAGCTCTTCTTCGAATCAGCAGCAGCCGAAGTCCTCTTCTGCTACATCTAGCAATCAGTGCGACGGAAAATGCCTTGACAGCGCTTCGGGCAAGTGCGTCGATCCGCACACCACTCTCAAGGGTTCTCACGACGAACAATACGCCTATGACGAATCTTGCAAGGTAAACTGCTATTACGATCCGACCAATCAAAATTGCAAAAACCTCGGCGGCGGCGCAGCTCCGGCGAGCAGCACTTCTCAACCGAAATCTAGCTCCAGCGCAAAATCTTCGAGTAGCCAGCAACAACAGCAACCGAAATCTTCGAGCTCTGCCAAGTCCTCTAGCAGCCAGCAGCAGATAAAGTCTTCGAGTTCGCAGGCCACAAATCCCAACGCCTCTGCAGAAGAAGCCAAGTACCTCAATGCAGGTGCAGGTGGACAACAGGGCTTTGCAACCCGTTACTGGGACTGCTGTATGCCCCACTGCGCATGGCCCGAACACGGCGGCAAGGCCAAGACCTGCGACGCCAAGGGTAAGACTCCTATCGGTAACAACAACGGCAGCATCTGCTCTAACGGCCAGGGCACCACTTGCACGAGCCAGACCCCCATTATCGTGAGCGAAAAACTCGCCTACGCTTTCGCAGCAACGCCGGGTAACGACAATACTTGCGGCAAGTGCTTCGCCCTCACCTTTACCGGTCAAGGCAAGTACGAAACAAAGGCTAACCACCAGGCACTCAAGGGCAAGACCCTCGTGGTGATGGCATCCAACATCGGCTACGATGTGCAGGGCGGCCAGTTTGACGTGATGATTCCGGGCGGCGGCGTGGGAGCATTCAACGGTTGCGCCAACATGGGTTGGGGCGATCAAGGCGCTCAATACGGTGGTCTCCTCTCCAAGTGCGAAGACGAAGTCGGCTATGACGGCGACCTTCTGACCAAGCGCAAACAATGCCTTACCGAAAAGTGCAACAAGTCCTTCGCCAACGACGCCGAGGCCAAGGAAGGCTGCCTCTTCCTTGCCACCTGGATGGAAGCCGCAGGTAACCCGCTGCACACCTACAAGGAAGTGGATTGCCCGCAGGCCCTCATACAGAAATTCTAATTCTGTAGCATTCTAGAATGTGAAACTTTTAGCCCCGGCTTGCCGGGGCTTTTTTATATTATAGGCATAAAGGAGTGTTTTCGGATGTTTGGAAAATTAACGATTGCAGTCTCTTTGGCTATGGCCGTTTCTAGCGCACTTGCCGCAACAAACGTGGCCTGTGTCGGCAACAGCATTACCGAAGGTTACGGAATCTGGAGCGAAAAGAAATACCCCGACCACCTGCAAGAAATGCTCGGAAGCGATTATGCCGTCACGAACTTCGGCGTATCCTCCATGACTTTCGCAGGCGCCACCATTAAATCGGGCGACAACAATTCCAGCTACTGGAAAACCGAAAAGTTCAAGGCGGCCCTCGCCTCTTCGCCCAACATTGTGGTTATCGAACTCGGCACCAACGACAGCAAGTACTTTATGGAAAGTGCCGACGGCAATTACAATTACCTTTACGGGCAATGTGAAAAGTCCCAGCTGTACGCTGATTACGAGGCGCTGATTGATACCTTCGCCCACCTGCCCACCAATCCCGAAATTTACGCGACGCTGCAGCCCTACAGCAACAACGTGGGCTGGGCCATCATGGATACGGCAATCGTAAGCCAGATTAACCCGATTATCAAGGAAACCGCCGTCAAGAAGAGCGTCAACATCATCGATCTGCATACGCTGTTCCAGACCCCCGCATGGTTCTTGGACGATAGCGTCCACCCGAATGCGACAGGCGCTCAAGAACTTGCGAAAATCGTGAACAAGTACATGACTCTCACAAAACCCGCACTCAAGCAAGAACAAGCAACCTTGCAAGTGAGCGGCACGAATTTCGGAATTCATTGGTACAAAGACGGCAAGTTGATCGAAGGCGCCGACAAGGCAACCCTTACACTGACCGAAAAGGGCAAATACAAGGCTCTCGTAAAGATTGAAAACGACAACGATTCCTGGCTCCTGAGCAATGAAATCGAAGTAAACGATTTGAGCGGCACAACTGGAATCGCTCCGGACCGCAACAAAAAAGCGCAGCCGAAGCTACGCAAATTACGTCATAAAGTCGATGTAAAAGGACGCCGGGCCAAATAAGCCCTCATTGCCCACTATTTCACTTTATCATTCAAAAAATTGAAAATCTTTTGATAAGCGTTGTCTCGGGCAGGTTTATGTGAAAGAATCAGGTCGTGAAGACCACCGTCAATTTCTTCGAGCGTGACACTCGGGCCCAAATTAGCCCCATATTCGCGAATGTGCTCTACATTCAGCACGCCGTCACAATGGGTGTATTCTTCGCTCCAGTCGTCATCGCGGAAACTGCAGGCGCTACGCATCACCAAAACTGGAGGCGCAAGGTGTAAACCCTGTTGGACACGGACATGCCCCTGGCGAATCGCATGGAGCCAGCCCAAATCAATCGGCAGGCTACCTGGCAATTTAAGGCTATGGTCATAATCCCATTCTCCGCCCTCGGACTTGTGCAAGCTTTTGTCGTAGTTCAAATTTTCGCTCCGCGGAATCCCGATATTCGGGAATACGCTTCCCAATGCAGAAAGCATCGGGGCGACGATATGACGCATAGGCCACACATAGTTCATTTCAAGAAACGGACTATTCAAGACGATAGCAGCAATACCTGCACCGTTATTTCGATCAGACGCATACAGGCATGCGATAAGCCCGCCGGTGCTATGCCCCATTAACACAAACGGGACAGAATCCCCCTCTAGGCCACGAATCTTGGCGATAGCGGAATCAATTTCGGCGTAATACTCCGAAATATCGCGAAGTTCGCCAATCGTTTCGCCTTCGCGTAGAGACCTACCGTACTTGTGCAAGTCTATTGCATAAAAGGAATAGCCTGCGGAATCAACCTTTTGGGCAAGTTCCTTTTGAAAGAAATAATCGTTAAACCCGTGTATGTAAAGAACTGTCGCTTTAGGAACACGTAATGATACAGAATCTTTTGCCAAATCGAATGGGTAATCGACAAGCGTTGCATGAAAGCTCTCCGCCTCAAATTCATGCATTCTGAAGGGTTCTCCGAGCAATTTGTCGGACACCCAGGTTAATTCCTTTGCAAAAAGAGCAGAAACTGAAATAAGAACGATGCTACACCATTTCATATAATGAGGCAATATAATTTTTTGTACCGACAGTCAATCATAAATTTTTCATACATAGCCATTTTTTTATACGAAGTCGCAAACTTTAGTTGGCGTGATTTTCGTGGTTCTGTTTTTACAATTACAATATGTTCGATGAAGACGTCCACAAAAATGCTCTAAAAGCGTTTATCGCGTTTTTGAGGACGAAGACTACCCAGAAGAACATTGCCTTTTTTAGCGATATTTCCAGAGAATACGTAAGGCATCTCGGAAAAGGCGAAAAGATTCCCACCATCAAGGTATTCTTCAACATTATCGAAGCCGCGGGTTTGGATCTGAAAGAAGGTCTCGGAATCTATATCGACTATCTCAAGGAACAAAAATTATCCCTCGCCGCCGACAGGAGCAAGGGATTGGAATACGTCAAGAGATTAAAGTCAAAGACGTCCAAAAAGAACGACTAGAAAAAGTCTACGTTGAACCAACCTTTCTTGCCATCGGAAGATAAGGCGATTCCGCAAGCGACCTTGGTGTAACTCTTGTTACGCATATTCTTGTAGTGGCCAATCTTGCCATAATCGGCGTCGCTATTCAAGTCCGCCTCGCCGCTTTCAACGAGTTTCTTTTCGTTCCACATCATTTCTAAATAGTAGTCCGCTACGGCCGAGGCATTCTTCTGGAAACTTCCATTGAAATTCGGCCCGCTGTTCTGCGCCCATTCGCCACAGTCGCCAAAGTGACCATGAGCCTTGCCCGACTTAAGATCGTCGGCAGATTGTTTGTCGGCACAAGTCTGCTTTTCCTCGGAGGCGAGCGTGAGCGGTTCCAAGTCTTCGGTAGCGCGGTATTCGTTGATTTTAGCAAGACAGTCTTCGCGCCAGCCCTCGTTTATAAAGTCATTGTCCGACGTTCCTTTGTCCGAAACGGGAATATTGATTTCGTTGCCAGTATCGATATTGGCTTCCGCACCCGAAGAAGAATCGCCGGAACAGGCGGAAAGGCCGAATGCCATGGCAAACGCGCAAGACGCTGCAATTGAATAGAATTTCTTAGTCATCATCAAACTCCTTCGGGGTGCGACACCCCTATAATCTTAAAGTATATTTTTTTTGTGAAAAATATTTAAAAAACAAAATGTTTTATAAATAAAAATTCATTTAATATAATGCGGGAGGGACCCCTCCCAGCACCCTCCCCATCCTTGGCCGACGCTTTTTTCTTTCCCCGTTTTACTCCCATCTTATTTTTCCTTCTTTCTCGCTACATTCATATTTATAATCACTAAACTCGTTTTCTAAATTTACCCTCGTGATTCAAATTCAGAACATTTCGAAGTCTTTTGGTGAGCAGGTGCTGCTTGACGGCGCCTCTATGCTTGTAGGCGACCACGAACGCGTGGGCCTTGTGGGCCGCAACGGTTGCGGCAAATCTACCCTTTTCAAGATGATTCTCGGCCAGGAATGCATCGATGGCGGAAGCATCGACATTCCCAAGAAATACACGCTGGGTTACCTGCAACAGCACCTGAACTTTACGCACGCCACGGTTCACGAAGAAGCCTGCAGCGTACTCAAGCCCAATGAAGACGGCTGGATTGAAGAGCATAAAGTCGAAGCGATTCTGTTCGGTCTGGGCTTCGACGAAGAATCCATGCACAAGAGCCCCGCGCTCCTTTCAGGCGGTTTCCAAATCCGCTTGAACCTGGCGAAGGTCTTGGCATCTGAACCCGACATGCTCTTGCTCGACGAACCGACCAACTACTTGGATATTGTGTCGATGCGCTGGCTCAGCCGCTTTTTGCGCAGCTGGAAGGGCGAAGTCCTTTTGATTACCCACGACCACCATTTTATGGACGAGGTCTGCACCCACACAGTGGGCATTCACCGCCACAAGATGCGCAAGGTCAAAGGCACCGTAGAAAAGCTCCGCGAAACGATTGCCGAAGAAGAAGAAGTCGCCCAGCGCACACAGGAAAACGAGGCAAAAAAGAAGGCCCAGCTGGAACAGGTCATCGAACGATTCCGCTACAAGGCAGCAAAGGCCGCCATGGTGCAATCCAAGATTAAGGCCGCGGCAAAGCTTGCCACTGGCGAACGCCTCACCCACGAAAGGAACCTCGACTTTAGCTTCACCGAAGCAGGATTCCCCGGCAAGCGCATGTTGCAAATCAAGGAATTGCACTTTGCTTATGGCGAAGGCCCGGAACTGATCACCGACCTCACCATGGAAGTTTTCAAGGGCGACCGCATCGCAATCATCGGTCCGAACGGCCGCGGTAAAACGACGCTTTTGAACTTGATTGCCAAAGAGCTGCAGCCGACCTCCGGCGAAATCAGCCACAATCCGAATTTGCAGATTAACTACTTCGGCCAGACGAATATCAACCGCCTGAACCTCGACAACACTGTTGAAGAAGAAATCGCCTCGGCCATCGAAGAAGTGGCACAGAAGAGCCGCGCCCGTGGACTAGCAGGCCTCATGATGTTCAGCGGCGATGCAGCATTAAAGAAGGTGAAGGTGCTCAGCGGTGGCGAACGTAGCCGCGTGCTCCTCGGAAAGATTCTTGCAAGCCCTTGCAACATGTTGCTGCTTGACGAACCGACGAACCACTTGGACATGGAATCCATCGAAAGCCTGATTGACGCCCTCGAAGATTACGAAGGCACGGCGATGGTGGTGACCCATGACGAAGAATTGCTGCACGCATTTGCTACAAGGCTCGTGGTATTCGACGGTGGCAAGTGCCGCGTGTTCGAAGGCACCTACGCCGACTTCCTCGAAAAGGTGGGCTGGGCTAGCGAAAAGAAACCGGGCGGTTCTGAATCGGCCAACATTAAGGTCTCTAACATCGACGTGAAAACGGATGCACCCACCAGTGCTCCCCGCGCCAAAGAAGACCGCAAGGCTCGCGCCGACTACATCGCCGAACGCAGCAAGATTATTAAGCCGCTCGAAAAGAAACTCGCAAAGCTCGAAGAAGACATCGCGAAGGCCGAAGCCTTGGGCGGTGAACTCGAAGCCAAACTCGTGACCGCCTCTGAAAGCGGCGACGGCAATGCCATTACCGCCATCGCAAAGGACATGGACGACAACAAGAAGAAAATCGACCAGCTCTACGAGGAATGGGAAAAGGTATCCGCCGAGCTCGAAGCCGCCCGCGATAAATATCCTATATAAAAAAGCTGATGCTGACCTTCGTCAGCATGACATCTGGATTACAAGTTCTCGATTCCGGCAACGTCGTCGGGGACGTCTTCGCGCATGACCATGAGCACGGCGTTCTGCGAGATAATTATATAGCGCTCGCCGTCTACTTCGATTTCATGACCGTTTGCATGCAGGTAAAGGGCCTCGTCGCCTTCTTTGACTTGCAGCGGCAAGTACTTGACTTCGTCCGGAGATTCACCGCGGAATACGGCATCGCTATCCTGCGTCACAGGGAGCGGGTAACCAGGCCCCACTTTGACAACCAAACCCGTATGCACGGAATCATGTTCGCGAACACTCGGAGGCAAATAAAGGCCGCTTCCGGTCTTGTTCGATGCTTCTAGGGGCTTAATCAGGATTCGGTCACCAATGACCACGACATTCTTTAGCGGATTCAGCATAGCTAAAAGATAGAATTTGCGCGCTTTGCTATAATGTAATCCGTGATATTCGTTATCCTGTGGACAATCATTTTCGCCTTCTTGGCTATTTACCTTGGGAAAAGCCCCAGGGTACGTAGCTGGCTTAAATTGATTTTCAAAGCCCCCAGGGTCTGGCGTACCATTGTCGCGAGCGTAGCACTTGTTACAGCTATTGTTGTCACGTATCTCCTGGTTCCAGAATCAAGCAAACCCAGTACTAACGAAAGAATGCTTTTCGAAGACTACGCCGCTACGGCGGTCATGAAGCTGGATTCCTTGCAGGCGCTCAAGGTCAATATCGATTGCAACTTGCAACACCCAGAACCGGAACTGGCTTACGTATTGCCACTGATTCTCGGTGCCTACAATGAGATTGTGGAAAAGCCCACACTCCCTATTGTGACGCGACTCGACGATACCTTGCACTTGGCGCTGAAAGGCTACAAGCAATTCAAGAACAGGGGCATTCGCTTGAACAGGCTTTTGCAGAAAAAGTTGGGCAAGCGTTACAAGACCAAAATCGAAAGCGAAGGTTCGACTCACACACTTATCGTGACATACAACGATGAACCTTGGGATATCGAACAGCTCACGGCACTCCCCGTTATGGAGGCTGCCCAAAGAAACCAGTTGGACCCGGCCCTTTTGATGTCGCTCATACGACATGTGTCAAACTTTAATTTTGACTACCGCGGCCGCAAAGATTCCAGGGGAATCCTTGCTCTCAAGGAAGGCGAAGGTCTGGAACAAATCTTTATTGGAGCGGAACGCCTTGGCAAAATGCTTCAGGTGGGCGTAAGCCATGAAAACGCGGTCGCCACATTCTACCCCAATCCCGAAATCAATTCAAAGCCCGAAAACTGGAGCAAGTCGCCGCTCACCAAGAGCTGGGTCGACCAAGTGCTTTCGGATGTGGAATTCTACCACGCAAACGGGCTCGCCCATTTCGTGCGCTAATTATCTTGTCAGATAAAAGCTCTCCGGATTGATGGAAACACCGTCAATGCGGATTTCATAATGCAGGCCGATACTCGATTGCGTGCCGCTTTCGCCAATGAGCGCAATGGGCTTTCCGCGTTGAATCTGCTGCCCTTGCTTTACCAAGGCCTGACCCAAGTGGGCGTAGAAAGTACGCACTTTATGTCCGTGGTCAATCTTGACTGAAAGCCCAAAACCGCGATGCTTTCGAACTTCGGACACGATGCCCGCACCAGTTGCATAAACGGTATCACCTTCGGCCGCCACATAGTCGATACCCCTGTGCGGAAGTTCGCTATCGGTAAACGGATCGTACACCATTTCAAAACGCTTTTTGACGGCATGGTTGTTGCGCATCGGATGCAGCACCGGAATCTTTTCGGCTGTCGCAGAATCGCTTTCCAAAGCCGCGAGCAACTTCTTGAACGAGGCTTCCACTTCGTTCACGCTCTTGCGCTTTTCCAAAATCGAATCGTCCATTGCAGAAACGGTTTCAAGCACAAAACCAAGGCCGCCCACCATCAAGGCGCTATCGCGGAGCACGCGGGTTTCTTCGGCTTTCAAAATAGATTCGTCAACCGAGGCGCGGATTTCTTTAAGTTCCTTTCTGATGGCCGCATTTTGCTTATAGACGTTAGTGATATTGCCACTCGTTACGTTGTCTAGAATCTGCCCTGGCGAAAACAGGATAAACCCTAAAATAGCAGCCACCACACCCAACACGGCAACAATGGCACCAATCAACGAAAATTCGTAACTTCTACCCGACGTTGTCTTGGTCGGGAATACATGCACCTCAAGCTTCTTCACTTTCAGACCCAGGGTTATCGATTCGCTTGCGTAAGGATTCTATGACGCGCTTTTCTTCTTCAATCGCGCCCAGGATTTCGACGACCGACGGATCGTCCTTGATTGCGGCCAGAAGGTCGTCACGAACGGCTCCATGGAGCTTTTGTCCGAGCGCCTGGAAGCGTTTTTTGAGCTTAGATTCCTCGGCTGCCAGTTCCACCCTCAAAAGGGCAGTGGACGCATAATTCAATGCCGTATTTTTAATCTTATTTAGCGTTTTTTCAGCCATGCTTAATTCCTTTTGTCCGTAAAAAAATTAGTTTTTTACGCGTATAAAAAATGGAGATTTCCTATGAGCCGTAGCGATCGTAGACGCGCAAAGCAAAATGCAAAGCAATTTACACCGAAAAAGGCCAATGCGCTGGACCCGAAGATCATTGTAGTCCTCGGCGCTATTGCCGTTATCTTCTTTGTTGGAACCATGCTTATCCAAAGAGGCGCATAAATGAAGTTCAATATCAAGAAATCCGTATTGCAGGAAGCGCTCCAGATTGCTATCAGCGCCATCCCCAATAAGTCCACCCTGCAAATCCTTAACGACTACTCGCTGCGTCTCGAAGGAAACACTCTCGAAATTTGCGCTACCGACTTGAACCTCGGTGTGAGGATTAAGCTAGAAGTCGAAGGCGAACGCGATGGCGAAGCCTTGATCAACGCCCGCAAGTTCTCCGACCTCGTTAAGGCCCTCGTGCCTAGCTGCGAAAACGTAAGCATCGACGTGCAGGATCACTTGACCCGCATCAAGTGGAGCGAAAAGGGCCAGGCCTCCATTACGAGTTTCGACGCCAGCGACTTCCCGCCGTTCCCCGAAGTCGAAGGCAGCACCCTTACTCTTGCTGCAAGCGAACTTGCATTCCTGGTTGAAAAGACCGCATTTGCCGTTTCTACCGACAACACCCGCCAGAACTTGAACGGCGTGTTCATGGAAGCCAAAGACGGCAAAATCTCCATGGTCGCAACCGACGGTCACCGCATGGGCCGCGCAAGCATCGAACAGGAAGGCGCAAACCTTGAATCCGGCGTGATCGTTCTCCCGAAGGTTCTGCAGCTCGTGCTCCGCCTCGCCAAGAACGAAGACTCTGTCGAAATCTGCACCACCGAAACTCACGTGCTGTTCCGCATTGGCGCAACGCAGATTATCTCCAAGCTTATCGAAGGTCCGTACCCGAACTACCGCGCCGTGATTCCGCAGAATTTCGAACGCACCGTTCAGGCCAACGCTACCGAACTGTTGGACAAGGTTCACTGTATCTTGCCGATGGCCAACCCGCGTACGCACCAGATTCGTTTCCAGATGGACGGCAACAACATGGAACTTTCTGCTACCGACCCGGATGTCGGTGGCGAAACCCGCGAAGCCTTGGCTGTTACCCACAATGGTGAAGGCAGCTTCAGCATTGGCTTTGACGGTCGTTACTTCTACGAAATCCTCGGCATGTGCAAGAGCGAAGAAGTGGTGCTCAAGATGAACACCCCGATTGGCGCCTGCATCATCGAACCAGTTGGTGACGACATGGGCTTCAGCTTCTTGCTGATGCCGCTCCGCCTCGCCGACTAAGGATTGAACGGATTACAGACAAATTAAAAAGGGCTTCGCACTCGCGAGCCCTTTTTTCAAAGCCCCTATCATCTTCCACTTCCTACTGTCTACTTCCTACCGCCTACTACTATATGTCCAACGCCATCCGTAAACGCATCAGCAAAAAAATCACCAAAGCATTGCACGACTTCAACCTGATTGAAGACGGCGACAAGGTGCTGATTGCGGTGAGCGGCGGCAAGGATTCCAGCGTGCTCCTGATGGAGCTTGCATCCCGCATGGGCAAGTTCCTGCCGAACTGCGAAATCGGGGCAATCCATATCCAAAGTGACTTTGCCGACAAGGCTCCGCGCGAATTCCTGCAGCGCATGGCCGAGCAGTACCCGCAAATTCCGTTTTTCTTTAAAGATGTCGCTGTGGAAGGCCGTCTCAAAGAAGGCCGCAAGCTCAACTGCTATTGGTGCAGTACTCAGCGTCGTACCGAACTCATCAAGTTCGCTCGCGAAAACGGCTACAACAAAATTGCACTCGGCCACCATATGGATGACATCGTAGAGACCCTTTTGATGAATATGCTGTACAAGGGCGAATTCAGCGGCATGCCGCCGATGGTTCCTTACGAAAAATACCCCTGCAGCATTATCCGCCCGCTGTGCTATTGCGAAGAATCCGAAATTATCGACTGCGAATTCTCGAAGGCATCGCACCGCAAATCCATTCGCGAAGAAATCAAGAGCTTGACCAAGGGGAATTCCACCCTGAAGGCAAACCTCTTCGAAAGCATGCGAAATATCCGCATGGACTACTTGCTATAAGTAACTCGTGTATGACAAAGTAAATAAATTATTTTATTATTAAGGGAAAGGAGAACTTATGCGTATTTCAACTAAGTTATACAAACGTATTTTTAATGCGAGCCTCATCACCATTCTTTCATGCTTTATGCTTACCGCCTGCTCTGGCGAAGACGGTAAAGACGGCATTGCCGGTGCTAAAGGTGAAAACGGCATCGACGGTAAAGACGGTAAGGATGCCAAGGAAGTCAACGTAGATTCGCTGGCTAAAGTCCTGCGCGAAGAAATCACGGGCACGCTTTGGGATAGCCTGTATGCCGAACCCTATGTCGATACAGTCTACAAGATTCTTTTCGATAACGCCTACGGCACATCTTGGATGGATTCAACACGCCAGGCACTCATCGATAGCCTTAATCAAGCCAACTACGATTCGCTTTACAAAAAGCTGTATGACAGCGTCTATACCGACATCTACTCGAAAAATGCTATTCGCACGTTAGATGCCTTTGTATGGACCTCTAAAGAAAACATCTATGGCGCATTTGCAAACCAATACCCCTTAATGTACAAGGACTTTACCGCAAGCGACGGTATTGAATACCCGATGCCGCTTTCGGTGAAAGTTCGTAATACCTGCGAAACTGGCAATGCTAAAGTACCCTGCCGCTGGAAAAAGGTTTTGCTCAAATCATGGATTGAAGGCTTTAGCGATACCGCATCGGTTACAGGCATTGTAAACCCTGACACAAGCGTTGTACTCGCCCCCTCCTTCAAATTCAACAACAAGGCATTACTCGCTCTTACAGCACCGCAATCCGTGCAGTTCCAAATTCGCGTATATGCCCTCGAAAACGATCAGGAAATTCTTTTCTACTCCTCTTCGAAAGCAACGAAAATATACCCGATGCAAATTAATGGCGGCGAACTCGTCGGTATTGCAAATCCTCATTTCTGGGAAGCAGTATGGGTAACACCGGGCATGGATTCAATCAGCACTATCTTGAACGAACTTAAGGGCGAATTACCCGACAGTACGGTAAAGATTTACCAGAAATACGCCGATGACGAATCTGTCCCCTACAGTTCTAGACGTGTCGCAAAGGCCATCTTCAATGTTTTACACAAACGCGGAATCCACTATGTGCAAAACAACGGAGCCGGAACGACTGCCCAAAAAATAAACTACCCCATCGAAGTATTGCGCAGCCGTGATGGTCTCTGCATCGAAACAACCATGTTGTTCGCATCAATTCTCGAAGCCCTCGGTATGCAAGCCCTTATCATTGAAATCCCCGGACACGCCTTTGTAGGCTGGCGCGTCGAAAAGGACAGCAAGATTCTTGACTTCATGGAAACCACCATGCTCGGCAACCCGGACGCAACAGCTGATCAAGCGAACCTCAGCGCCCAATTGAAATACGCCGATGAAGTCGAAGACGGCCATTTTGAATCCGGAGAATCTAGAGTCATCGATATCAGTAAAGCCCGAGAATTCGGAGTTCTTCCAAACGATATCCCGTAAAAATTTCTGTAAAAATGAAGGCTCCTTTAAGGAGCCTTTTTTTATATCTCGATTGATACGCGACTGATTTTGTTTTCGTCTTTCTTGACGCGAACGATTTTATCAATCTTGTGTTCGAGCTCGTTCACGTGACTGATAATGCCTACCAGGCGGTTTTCGCCGGCAAGGCTTTGTAGCGTATTGATAGCGAGCTTCAAGCTTTCATCATCAAGCGAGCCGAAGCCTTCGTCCACGAACATGGTATCAAGCTGAATTCCGCCAGCAGAACTCTGCACTTCGTCGGCAAGGCCGAGCGCAAGCGATAGCGATGCCAAAAAGCTTTCGCCACCGCTGAGCGTTTTGACTTCACGCTGTTTGCCGCTGGAATGGTCGAGCACATTCAAGTCGAGGCCACTCTGGCTTCTATTATTGGCCGCCTCAATACGGCGAACCAGTTCGTACTGGCCGTTCGAAAGAATGCGGAAGCGAATGTTTGCGCGACTCACGATGCGGTCAAAGTAAGACGCTTGCACGTAGGTTTCAAGCATCACCTTGCCCTGGCCCGAAAGCCCACCGTTTGCGGTATCGGACAGATTCTTGATCCAAGCGCGCTTGCGGAGCTGCTCGCCGAGCGCACCCACCGTCTTGCCGATTTGTTCAAGGTAGCGCGTGTTCTGGGCAAGACGGGCAGAAACTTCGTTCTGCGAATGCGCAAGCGCATTGTGCGCCTCGGCGGCTTGATTACGGCCCGCCTGCAATGCGGCAAGGTCATATTCCGGAGCGCCTTCCAACTGAGATGCAAGCGTTGCCTTGCCCGCATTCAATTCATTCACTCGCTTTTCGCATTCGTTAAATTCCTTTGTCGCCTTTTCCAATTCACGCTTGGAGCTGTCAAGCGCGGCCTGCGTTTCACGAATTTGCTTTTCGGCGGCCGCCTTGCTTTCAAAGGCAAGCTTTTTCGAAAGCTCTTCTGCCGATGCCGTGCAAGATTGCACTTCGGCCTTCAAGCCCGAAATCTGTTTTTCAAGTTCAGTCGATGAAGTTTGCAACTTCTCTAGTTCTGTACGCTTTTCTGGAATATTCTTTTCCAAGAAAACCTTTCGCTTTTCACGATCTTCTTCCTTGGAAATCGCCAAAGTAAGCGCAGCCATCTTGTCGCGATTTTCGGCATATTCCGTATTGCCGCGCTCGCGCGCCTCTTCTAGAGTGCACTCGCCAAAAAGTTCCTGCACCAGCGACTGCACCGCCAATTGCTTTTCTTCGAATTTGCCCTTCGCCTGCGAAGCTGCCGCACTCTTTTCGTTACGCTCCGTTTCTGCTGTCGAAACCGCCTTCTTGAGCCGTTCCAATTCAGCCTGACTCGGAGCCTCTACCGACTTGCAAGCCTTATGCGGATGGCTTGTAGAGCCACATACCGGGCAAGGTTCGTTTTCCACCAGAGTTTCAGCAATGATTCCCGCCTGTTCATTCAAGAAGGCGCGATTCTTCGCTTCGTAATCGTCACTGATTTTCTGATAATCGCTATCGGCCGCAAGATACGCTTTTTTCGCTTTTTCAAAGTCTTCGCTCAGCGTAGATAATTCCTTGACATTCCGACCCACCTTCTGCAAGTCATTTTGCCTTTTCGAAAGATTATCATTTTGCGCAATCAGTTCCTGTTTCTTACCTCCAGCATCGCCCAAGGTCGACAATTCATCTTCAAGGCTTGTAATTGTCGCCTTAAAGTTATCTATGGTATCACGATTCTCTTTCAGCTTTGTTTCAAGGCCCTTAATCTCGCCATCTTTCAGCTTCGCCTGTGTACGGTACGATTCCAGTTTGTCGTATTCAGAAAGCGAATTCCTGAGCGTTGTAATACTTTCTTGCAGGCTATCGCGTTTCGGCTGTTTACCTTCGGCGGCAAGCTTCGCTTCTTTCAGCGGAGCAAGCGTCGGCAGAATTTTTTCAAGCTCTTCGCTAGCCTTCTTGAGTGCAGCGCGAGTCTTTTCGAAACCTTGCGCGCGACCCAGTTCCTTGTCCATGTCGGCAAGGCGCTTTCCACTTTCATCAAGATTGAGCTGCAACTTTTTGAGCGATTCGCCGTCTTCGGTAATAACAGCCTGCACCAAATCGCAAACGCCCTGCCAATCTGCAATCTGCCTTTGGGCTGCCAAATTTTTTTGCTGCTCCAAATCTTCTAACTTGGCAGATTCTTCGCCACACTGAATTTGTGCAACCATCGTGCATGCAGTAGATTCGCTATCACTGCAAAGCTTATCCATTTCAGAGGCACGCTTCTTGAGAGCATCTTGCAAGGCGTTGAACTTGTCCGTCTTGAAAATCTTGCGGAAAATCTTCTTGCGTTCATCAGTCGACGAAAGCAACACCTTCATGAAATCGCCCTGAGCAATCATTGCGATTTTGGTAAACTGGTCGCGATCAATTCCGATGATTTCTTGCACCGCGGCAGCAACATCCTTTTCCTTGCTTACCGAACGGCTCGTTGGCCCCTGCTTGCCACTAGATTCGGGATAATAGAACGTGACAGAGGCAGCTTCTTTCGTAAAGCCTTCTCCACGGGCTTTCGGGCGCATGTATTCGGGATTACGGCAAATGCGGTAAACCTTCCCCGCATACATGAATGTTAAATCGACTTCTGTCTTCGTTTCAGGCTTTGCATTCAAGCAACGGAACAGCTTCGCGTCATCGCGGCTGTCGCCACTCGCACGCCCGAACAGTGCATACGTAATTGCATCGAAAATCGTTGTCTTTCCGGCACCCGTATCGCCCGAAATCAGGTAAAGCCCGCTCACGCCGAGCTTGTCTAAATCAATGACAGTTCTGTCTGCATAAGGGCCGAAGGCCGAAATCACAAGCTTAATCGGTCTCATTTTTCCTCCCAAATGCTTTCAATCATGTCGCGCACGAATTCGCTTTCTTCTTCGTTCAGTTCACGCTTGGTCATGTCGCTAAAGAATTCCCCGAACAATTCCATCGGTGTTTTCTGTTCCGCTTTGCCTTCACCAACCACAATCTTTTGATTGCGGGTACGCTCGTTGTCGTAATCGAGCATCATCAAGTTCGGGTAAATACCGCGCAGCTTTAAAGCGGCATCAGGCACGTCGTTTTCGTCAGTGAGCTTCACGTAAACGTAATCGTCAAGCTTAAATCCATCGGCCAGTTGCTTTCGCTGGAATTCCGGCGAAACAAGCTCCGCGAAAGTCCCGCGGATTTCACGCACATCATGTTCCGGCGTCAAGGGAATCTCGCGCACATCGATATTGGCAAGCCCGATTTCCGCCTTCACGCCTAGCTCGATAACCGTTAAAGACTTCTTGTGGCTAGCCTCTGACAAGGAATACTTGAGAGGCGTTCCGCTGTAACGCACACGAGCCATTCCGGCTTCATCTTTCGCTACATTCTGCGGCTTATGGATATGCCCAAGCGCCACATAGTCAAAACCCTCGAAAACCGAGGCATCTACATTGTCGAGGCCGCCCACGTTTTCTTCGGAATCACTTCGTTCGGCACCCGTCACAAACTGGTGTGCCAAAAGTACATTGCGGCGGCCAGCAGTCAATTTCATCTGCGCAATCGCCATACGCATAGCAGAGGTATAATCCGTTACCTGAGCACGGTCCTCATCGCTTTCAAGGCAGGCACGCACCGTCGCAGGGCGCACAAAAGGAAGCATCCATACATCCACCTCGCCCGACTCATCTTTGAGCGTTACAGGCGTAAATGCACCGCTATAAACCGGCGACATGTACACACCGCGATTGGCCATAAGACGCCCACCAAAGGCAATTCGCTCGGCAGAATCGTGGTTCCCACTCAGCACGAACACCTTCGTGCCCGTCTCGGAAAGTCTCACCAAAAAATCGTCCAACACGGCGACCGCCTCGGCCGAGGGCACCGACTTGTCATATACATCGCCCGCCACCAGGAAAGCATCCGGCTTTTCGCGCTTAACCACATCCAAAATACTCGCGAGGATAAACCTCTGTTCGTCGAGCATCGAATGTTCGCAAACACTCTTGCCGATATGCAGGTCTGCCGTATGGATAAACTTCACTTTAAATACCTCTTAAACAGCTACATCTCTTATATCGTCACAATATAGATTTATGTATAGTACAAAAAATGACATTTTTCGATTTTCTCTCATTTGCGAATAAACAAAAATTTCTATTATACTCTTGTAAAACGCGTAATGTAAAAGATTTTATAAGAGGGCAAAATGCAATTGGATACATCGAACATCCCCAGCTATTACAGCCGCCTTGTCATGGCCAAGAACCAGGGACATTTTTCCATTGCACGCGCACTGCTGAACATTATCGAAAACGCACCCGCCCCCGATACCTCGACTGCGGCCGGCCTCAAGGCTCTTGAAAAGATCAATCAGGCCAAGGGACACGCCGACGCCGTGAATGCAGGCAACGACTCTACCGCCGTACCGCCCGCAGGCGAAGTCGAAGAATGGGCTGGATACGTAATGCAGACGCCGCCCGTGACCAAGCAGCTCGCACTCGCACTCGCACAGTATTTTAGACAAGCTAATAGCTACGATGCCTGCTACGAAATGTACCAGAAGGCAAACGAATTTGAAATCGGCGACACAACCGCTGCCGAAAGCACCGCTTTGCAAGAAACCGCAAACGGAACGCTCGCAAACCAATTCGGACAGTCCTGTGAAAACGCAGGCGACTATGCCCGCGCCGCTGAATGGTACAAGAAGGCAAAGGCAGCCGGCTGCACCTGCGCAAACGAATCCCTGGAGCGCATGAACGCCCTCTACGGCATGGCACGCTATTACGCCCCCTGGATCAAGATTGCAACCGCTACGGGGCGCAAAGGGCTTGCAGAAGCCATTCAGAACATCGTGAAGTCCGACCCGAAGCTTTCTACCGCAATGGTCGAAGAAATAAATGTAGCAGAGTCGGCCGTGCCGCCCTGCTACGAAGAAATCGATTACTGGGAACAAGAATTCGAACGCTTTGCCAAGTTCAGTGACTGCGACAATGCAGCCTTCGCAGGCCTCTATGTCGCTATCGGAAACATCCTGGAACGCGCACACATCTACAATCTGGCCCTGCGCTGGTACAAGAAAGCCGTCGTGAATCATCCGACGGCAAATCAAGACGCACACCGTATGCTTCCGCTCAAGAGCAAATCTGAACCCATGCGCGACGCAGAAGACATCTACGATGCACAGAGCCCGATTCCCTCTCTCTGGAAATCGAATTAAGCTAGCTGCCTACAAACAGCAACACAAGTGTCGATACTAAAATTAGGACGCCCCAAATAGTTTCAACAATAGGGCTCAGTTTCCTTATTTTGATTTCATTGTTTTCCATAACACACCTCGCTTTGCAAAGGGCGCACCCTATTGCTTTGCCAACCATTTATTAAAGTACAATATGCACTAGACAAAAACCCATGCGATACAAAATTGCAATGGACATTTTGTCAAAATTCCAGCTTGGAATATTCCATCTTGTATTAATTTGTAAGTAAAAAGTATTCATCAGCGATGCCGAATGATTTATAAGGGAGAAGGCTCTCCCTACTTCCAGCCACAACTCGGCCCGCTCCGCACGCAAACAGGGATTCGGCCTGCGGCCTCTAATGTTTGCTTAGCGGACAGGCCATCGCCGTGGCTTGCAGTACCCTCTCGCCTAGGGCGGACAGCACTTAGCGACTTGTCGCTTAGTGCGCATGGCCACCAGGGTGGGGCCAAGCCCCTAAGACCCCGTGCAATCCGGACATAAAAAAAGCCCCCTCGGGGTTTGCGGCAAGGGGCCGTGAGCCGCAAGCGGCCTGTACTGACAGGCCGTGGCGGCGAGAGCGAGGCCCGGCCACGGGCACCTGCCTGCA
>CADBHQ010000039.1 GCA_902794535.1 Fibrobacter succinogenes
GTGTTATTGTAAACCAGGTTCAAGTACAATATAATAAAATGGGTTTAGCGCAAGGCTCCAATAAGGCTGCAATGCAGAAATCCTGTGATTTTCCTCAGTCTTCCCCCCCCGTCTACCCTCCGTCCCTTTATTGCCGATAATGCGGATTATGTAAACTAAAGATTCTCGAAAAGAACAATACTTTTTGGGCAAATTTGAGTATATATTCCAACAGGCACGTAAATTCTGAGAGGTTCCACACCCTTTATGCGATTTCTTTTATTAGTTGTTTCATTATTTCTTATTCTGACTGGGTGTTCACATACGATTAGACCTGGGTTACATCCACTTGACTTGCCTGAACAAAGCAAGGCAGAAATCGTCAAATACGAAAACATCAAAATCAATACCAAAAACAAATACAAAAGATTTTTTGTGTATGAAACCAAAACTCCCGGTAGAGCCGATAGTATAAGAGCTTTTGGAGCCAAAGACTTCTGTTATGATCCCCAAAACAGAAATTTTGTCGTTCCCCTCAAAGGCGACTATGGTTTTGATAATGAACCCTCAGACGGCTTGTTTGTCGCCATTCCTCGAGATGGCGTCACTTTATGCAAAAAAGGCATCCGGGACACCACCTATTGGGTAAGACACCATGCGCTTCGTGGATTAATTTATGGAGCTCTTATTGGTGGTGTTATTACGGGCTACTTCTTTGGTGGTTTATTGAGTATCGCGGCAGCTGAAGATACGGGAATTATTATGGCATCAATGTTTGGCATAGGAGCAGCAATTGGCGGACCTCTCGGTTCACTGTTTGTTACTGTAAAACACGGACAACCTACAGAAGATACACAAGAGCGTTGTTCACAATATTACACAGATAAAGAGCTAGAAGTATATCTGAATAGAAATCTTTGCTATTATTCACCGAAACCAACATCCAAAGGATACAGCATTAAAATGCCAGAATATACTCCCGAAGGATACCGCATTATCCGTATTAACACGGGAGAAAATAAACCATACAGGAATAATGTTGTTACACCCCCCATCCGCCCTACCCCTCCCCCTACACAAAGAGGGTCTGTTTGGGACAATTATTAGTATTTCACCTGTTCGGGAATGCACTGAATCAGGCGTTCTTTGGGGATTGTCAAGAAATACTTGACGAGTTCGGCGTCTAGCTGCGTGCCGGCGACATCTTTGATAATCTGGAGAGCGTCTTCGTGAGTCTTGGGCGCTTTGTACGAGCGACGCATGGTAATGGCCGAATAAGTGTCCGCGATGGAAATAATTCGAGCGGGCAACGGGATTTTGTCACCTGGACAGCTGTAATAACCGTGGCCATCGATTCGTTCATGATGGTAAAGAATCCAGCTCATGATATGCCCAAAAGTCTGGAGCGGTTGCAAAATCTTGACGCCAACTTTGGGGTGACGCTTCATGATTACCCATTCTTCTGGATCTAATTTAGCGGGTTTGTTCAGAATTGATTCAGGAACGCCCAATTTGCCCACGTCGTGCATCAGGGCTGCATATTCCAAGCTAACCGGATTGATACCACGTTTGATAGACGCCGGCAAATATTCAAAGAAAAGCATGGTCAGGCGTTGCACATGGCGGCTGTGGCCATTCAAGTTCGGGTCACGAGCATCAATCACGCCCACCAGAACCTCGGCAATATCAATACTCCTGGACTTTGCCGTATCGAGCAAATTGAACATGAGCGTAAGGACAATCGCTACAAAGACGCTCCCGCCAAAGAGGATCAGCGCCATCACAAAGTCCGGCTCCCCCACAAACGCACAGAACAGGTAGCCCATCAAGAAAAAACACAGCAAGCTTCCGGCAATAATTTTCCAGACGCGGTCACGATGACTTCCTGCCGAAAGCACATCGTGGGTACTTTTGACAAAAATGAAATACCTGACGATGTTTACCACCATCAGAATTGACCCCAAAATAATCAAAAATGTCACTAAAGCGTCCACTAAAGAGAAAATACATCTTTTTGGACGAAAAAACACATGGCGATTATTCCAAGTTGGAAAAATCGCCATTTAAGGGGTAAAAACTTGGTTAACGGATCGTGACAATCTTGGTTTCGCGACCATAGCGAATCAAGAAATGCCCCGATTTCGGCAAATCCACAGTCATCGAGAGCTGCGTTGTCATTTTGCGCAAGACACGGCCTTGCACATCCATCACAAGAAGCGGTTTACCCGAAACAAGCCCGGAGAGAGCTACACGGCTTCCTTGTACATCGACGCGCCAGCTACTTTTCGCAGCAACGCTCGGAAGGGCCATGCGATGCCCTGAAATATAAAGACTGTCTATATAGCCATAATGCGTGGCATACGTATTCTTAAGCGTAACATCGGTTATTGTATTTTCACCCCATACTTCACAAAACAATCCACCATAATATTTTTCATCGCTACATTCATCATCTACCAACAAGCCCGAAATAGAATGGCCGTTACCCGCAAACTTTCCTTCAAAAGTCCAAATAGGGTTCCAATTAAAGTAAACCATACTGTCAAGTTCATTTACAGATTTCTTCGGCACAACCTCATTAACGACAATATCGTTCTGGAGAGAGGCGCACGCATCATAAACCCATGTTACGTCTAATCCCCCATTGACGAGTTCGGCAAACCAATACAGTTCTTCCTTATTTGTAAGGAGATAGCACCCCTTCGAATTCTTTTGGGGCTCTTGTAGAATCGGAATCCATTCAGCATATAAAGAATAATCTTTTGCCTTGTCTATTTTTCTATTGACATTATACCCGAGTACACTGCTCGTCCAATACAAGAATTTTGCACCTTCTCGTGCCGGTTCCTTAAAGACAAAGCCTGTATCAAGAACCGTAAACCGAGTTGGATTTTCTGGATCATTGACACCTCCGTTCAAATGGTACGTTATCGTGTAATCCAGCATTTTCCACTTGGCATGCACCGTAACATCTTCTGTATTCCCGGCAAGAACTTCCGTAATCTTATTTGTAAAGAGGGTATCCGTATACCAGCCCTCAAATTCATACCCGTCGCGCGAAGCTCTCTCAAATACAAATGTCGAAGAATCCGCAGACCATGGGAACATCAGGTTTTCGTATTGAATATTCCCTTTATAGCGATTACCGCCATTCAAGTCGATATAGATGGCAAAGTAGCTTTTCCATTTGGCATAAAGCGTCCATTCGCCATAAAGGCTTGTATTTATGGAATCGACCTTTTGCGTAAAGAATTCATCCGTAAACCAACCTTCAAATTCATCACCATCACGTACAGCGTCTTGCAAAGCAAATGGGCTGTCATTTTTCGTATAGCTATCCGGATTCAAAGCGCTATTCTTGCCGCCATTCAACACATAATGGATTCCAAACAGGAAATTATCAAGACGAGGGAACGCTTCTGAGCCCACTTTTTGACCCCAGCGAGAACCGTTCTCCCCCTTCGAAAGAATTTCCAGAGCCGTTCCATCCGCAAATTGCGCCGCACTAAGCGATTTCGCCTGCGAAACGCTCGTATCCTTGGAATTCATGCACAGAGCGTTTTCCAGTTCAAAAATGCTTTCGCTCGAATAGCAAGTAAAGCCCTTCTTTTCCACAATGCAGTCCGAATATTTACCATCCAGTGCACCCGCAAAATAGACGTTTCTCAAAATGGCGGCATCCATTTCCGAAACAATTCCTCCGACATAATGCCCTTTGATAACACCCTTGCTGTAGGCGTTTTCGATAATGGAAACTCTCGATGAATCGATATTCTGCGCCATCGAAAGAGACTTCGCAGAACCTGTCGGCAAAGGGGCTGCCGTCGGGCAAGCGTCATTCGTTACATTAATAACGCCGATTAAACCGCCTGCAATCCCTGAAGAAGCATGAACCGTCGCATTTGAATAGACATTGTTCAGTCGCACCGGACCGACTGCTTCAGCCGCAATACTCCCCGCGGTAGACCCGAAAAAGTAGGAATCCTCTATTCCGAAATTCCTTACACGAGTGATGTTCCCGAGCCAACTATACATTTCATTGCCAAGTTCAACAAAAAAGCCTCCTTCGCCCACAAGACCAGAAATCTTGAAGCCGTTGCCTTCAAATTGTCCCTGAAAGCCAAGCATAATCCACCAAACAGGGTTATCCAAGGCAACATCACCCTTTTCGTCCAGGAGATTTTCATTTACAACAATGTCATTCTGGAGCGAAATGCAGCCGTTAAAAAGGTAACGTGGCTTGCTGTAAGAATCCCTATTGGGAGTAGAGACCGACGCTATGCCGTAAAGTTCATTGGCATTATGAATTAGGTAACAGCCACGCTCATCTTGTTTTGGGGTCTCCGGAATAAGCCCCCATCTCGCTTCCACGGTAAAACTTCCAAGGTAATAGCCAACAGTGTGCGTCATTTTACCTTGATAGTATCCAAAATACATGGCATCTCGAAAATCACTCGAACTAGACGCGACAACATACCACCCTAAGAAGGAATATCCTTCGCGAGTCGGGTCCTTCAAAAAAAGGTCTGTTTTGTCCTGAACATAACTTGTCGGGTTGTCTGGATCATTGACTCCCCCGTTCAAGTTATACTTGATGGTATAGGCGTTTGCCGAAATGGCTGCCACAAGCACAAAAAACGCAATGTAAGACAGCTTACGTGTTAAATGTGACATTTTATTCTCCTTCTTTTCCAATAAAAATATAATTCAAATAAAGGAGTTTAAACAAAATCTCTCAATTTCTTTGGATAAAATGTCACAAACGGCCCAAAGTCGAAAATCTTTGGTTTTTCGGTTCGTTGATTACTGGATGTAATAGCCTTTGGTTCTTCCCAAAAGGTCGTACAGTTTGCCGTTTTTTTGTGGCATCCGTTGTGCTTTGACTTTATGGAATACCCCCAAAAAATATTTAAGTGTATTTTTCATGAAAGCCCCCCTGAACTTCATTAAAGACAAAACCACTTTTTGGGGAAAATATATAATTTTTTTGTAAAAAATGTGATTTGGCTTGACAAAATTGGCTAAAATAGTATATATTTGTGCAGTGAACAGATGTTTATTGCTTAAGGATGTGCAATGATTGAACGGATTCGCGGAATTTTGATTGAAAAGTCCCCCACTTTCGTGGTTGTAGACGTGAACGGCGTGGGATACGGCGTGAATATTTCGGCCTACACAGCGGGCAAGTTGCCCGAGGTAGAAAGCGAAGTAACGCTCTACACGAACCTGGTGGTGCGCGAAGATTCCATGACGCTGTTTGGTTTTGCGGACAAGACCGAGAAAGACACCTTTATCATGCTGCTGGAAGTGAACGGCGTTGGTCCGAAGCTTGCTCAGCGTATTCTGAGCGGAAGCTCCCCCGCAGACCTTTTGAACATGATTGCAAGCGACAACAAGAGCGCCCTGGGCAAGATCAAGGGGCTCGGCAAAAAGACTTGCGAACAGATGGTGCTTTCGCTGAAGGATAAGGCGGGCGCCATGCTGCAGGCCTTGGGAGATGTGGAAGGCTCCGGAATTACCGGAATGGGAGCCCTGACGGGCCCGAAGATGGAAGCGGTTCTGGCCTTGCATACACTCGGCGTGAAGGATCCGGCGGCAGAAAAGGCCGTGATGAAGGCGGCTGAAATCTTGGGCGATTCGGCAGATGCCGCAACACTTATCCCCGAGGCTTTGAAATATTTATAAGAGGAGATGCCCGGTTCCACCGGGCATGACAATCGAAAATGGACGACCAGCGCATTATTTCTCCGGAACGTAGAACGGGCGACGAAAGCGATGTAGAACGCACACTCCGCCCGCCTAGCCTTGCAGAATTTACCGGCCAGAAGAACATTAAAGAAAGCCTTTCGATTGCGATTGAAGCCGCGAAGCATCGTGGCGATTCGCTAGACCATTGCTTATTCTGCGGGCCTCCGGGTCTTGGCAAGACGACTTTGGCCGGAATCATTGCCAAAGAAATGGGCGTGAATATCCACATTACGAGCGGTCCTGTGCTCGAAAAAGCGAGCGATCTTGCGGGGCTTTTAACGAGTCTGCAAGAGAATGACATCTTGTTTATCGATGAAATTCATCGTCTGAATCGTGTGGTGGAGGAATACCTCTACCCCGCTATGGAAGATTTTAGGCTCGATATTATGCTGGATTCCGGGCCGGCGGCTCGTAGCGTGAACTTGCCGCTCAAGCATTTTACGCTGGTGGGCGCGACGACTCGCAGCGGTTTGCTTACAAGCCCGTTGCGCGACCGATTCGGCTTGCAGTACCGCCTGGAACTTTACGACGAAGACGACATCAAGAGCATCTTGATGCGCAGCGCGAAAATTTTGAATGTGGGACTCGAAGAAGATGCGGCCAAGCTTTTGAGCGGGCGTTGCCGAGGCACGCCGCGTATCGCTAACCGTGTACTGAGGCGCTGCCGAGATGTCGCCCAGGTGCGTGGCACCGGCGTCATCGACTTGATGTCGGCAAGCAAGACGCTTGAAATGCTTGGAATCGATGGCGAAGGCCTGGATCACATGGACAGAAAGATTCTGTCGATGATTATCGACAAGTTCGGCGGTGGCCCCGTGGGGCTGGGCACCATCGGGGCTGCGCTCGGCGAGGAGCCGGACACCCTCGAAGAGGTCTACGAGCCGTACTTGATTCGCAAGGGGCTCCTCGCGCGAACGCCGCGTGGCCGTACCGCCACGCGCACCGCCTACGAGATGCTTCATCGCAGCATTCCGAAGGCTCTTGCCGAAGCGTCGGCACAGGAATCGCTGGATTTGTAAAACACAACAAAACAACTGATACACTTGTTTTATTTTGATATTTGCAGGCGTTGTAACGTCTGCATTTTCTTTATAAATTCACTAACGGTGATTTGGATGTGTTAATCGGAGGCATGATGCATCTTAAAACAACTCTTTCCGTACTCGCAATCGCGGCGGTAGCAACCATGGCAAAAGACTTTAGCGGCGCAGAACTCTATACTCTGAAAGAATATACGTATGGCAAGTATGAAGCCCGCATGAAGATGGCGGCAGCCTCCGGTACCGTCAGTTCCATGTTCCTCTACCAGAACGGTTCCGAACAGGCTAGCGCCCCCCGTTGGGTCGAAGTCGATATCGAAGTTCTCGGCAAGAGCCCGAGCAGCTTCCAGTCCAACATTATTACCGGTAAGGCCGGCGCTCAGGTCACTAGCGAAAAGCACCACAAAGTCGATCCTGCTGCAGACCAGTCTTTCCATACCTACGCAATCGAATGGACTCCTGATTATGTGCGTTGGACTGTCGACGGTGTCGAAGTCCGCAAGACCACCAAGGGTCAGAACGACAGCAAGAACCAGGTCGAAAACCTGATTGGAACGCAGGGGCTGCGCTTTAACCTTTGGTCTTCTGAAAGTGCCGAATGGGTCGGTAATTTCGACGAATCCAAGCTTCCGCTTTTCCAGTTCATCAACTGGGTTAAGGCTTACAAGTATACTCCGGGCCAGGGTCCGAACGGCAGCGACTTTACGCTCGACTGGTCTGACAATTTCGAGAATTTCAATAGTTCCCGCTGGGGCAAGGGCGACTGGACCTTTGACGGAAACCGCGTGGATCTCACTGACAAGAATATTTATTCTAGGAACGGCATGTTGATTTTGGCCCTCACTCGCAAGGGTCAGGAAAACTTCAACGGTCAGGTTCCTCAAGACGCTGCCGGAGACGCCGAATTCAATAGTGTTGGTCCGGCCCCCCAGTCTTCGAGCAGCGTCCAGAGCTCTTCGAGCATCGCATCGTCTTCTAGCGTAGCTCCGAGCTCCAGCAGCCAATACAATCCGGTAAGCTCTAGCAGCGATCAGAACACCGGCATTCTCCAGAACCGCGCCAAGCTCCAGAACAAGGAAATCCGCGGTACCGTGAATGCCAAGGGCGCTCGCGTGAACCCGAGCAACAAGGCCAACTATCAGGTTGACTTCAACTTCTAGAAATTCATCCAACCCCAAACAACCCCGACCTGTGCAGGAACCTCCCCTGCGCAGGTCTTTTGTTTACAGACCGCTCGGCTCTGTTTCAAACATTAAAATGTGACGTCGCCTCGCTCTCGCCACCGCCCCAGCTTAACGCTTGGGGTTTTGTGGCTCACACAGACCGCTCGGCTCAATTGCAGATTATATTTTATTAATATTTAGGCATGAAACAGCGGATTATCAAGGCTTTGCTCGACATGAACCTCGCCGAGGGCGACCGACTCCCGTCGGTGCGTTCCATGATCAAGAGTTTTGGCGCTTCGTCGGGCACGGTGCAGGCTGCGCTTGCCGAGCTGGAATCCAACGGAAAGATTTGCAAGATTCAGGGTAAAGGCTGTTTCTGGGGCACGTCTCCCCTACGGATCAAGGTTCCCTTTGTTCACGAGACGGTTTCCGAAAAGCTCGCCAAGGCTTTCGAACGCGACTTTGCACAAGGTTACCTGAAACCCTCGCAACCGCTTCCGCTTTCCAAGGAACTTTCTGCCCGCTACAATGTTTCGCAGGGCACGCTCCGCAAGTTCCTGGAAGAAAAGGTCGCGCGCGGAATCCTGAAAAAGGAAGGCCGCCAATATGTCTTTTACCGCAAGCAGCAGCAAAGAGACGAGGCCCCCCTCAGCGAACTCATCTTCGTGACGCGCTGCAACAGCTGGGGCGGATTCAGCGCCGAAAGTGAACGCGAACTGGACTTTTTGCGCCTGATTTACAAGACCGCAGGTAAAAACCATTACAAGTTGACCCTGTTCGGCATCAACGACGCCTCGGGCAAACTCATTGACCGAAGTGGCAAGCCCTGCAAACTTTCGGAACACCCGAACGCCGTGGGGGCCGTACTTTCGACGCTTTTGGTGCAGAACTTCAGGCCCCTCCTAACGTTTTTCGCCGACGCCAAGTTCCCCGTGGCCGTATGGTGGGAACACCCTATCGACGCCGTGCCCAAGAGTTTTTTGCGCAAGGACAACTGGATATTCTTCAACTCCACCTTCGGCAAGAACCCCGGCAAAGAAATCGGCCGCTACCTGCTCGGCCTCGGCGTGACCGAAGTCGGATATTTTTCGCCGTACCACAACAGTTCCTGGTCCAAAGACCGCTTGACCGGCCTCGAAGAATCAGGCCTGGTGGTGCACCCCTACGTGGACGCGGAATTCGCAAGCCCCTGGGATTACAAACAAATTGCCCGCAAGAAAGTCGAAAAGCTTTCTGTGGAAATTATGGCGCGAACCCTCGAAAAAGAAAAACTCAAAACGCTCGCTGAACGCGCCCTCGAATTTCAGGCGAAAAACGGCAACAACATGCCCTGGATTTGCGTGAACGACGAAGTCGCGGGCATCTTCATGGAAATGGTCGAAGAAAACAACATGGAAATTCCGCAGCCAAATATCGGCCCGACCTACATTGCCTTCGACAACTCCATGGAAAGCTACCTGCTGCGCATTCCCTCTTACGACTTCAACACTGATGCGCTCGTAGAACAAATCTTCTACTATATCAGCAGCCCCTCGGCATTCGATGGCATTAAAAAAATCCACCACATTCTCGGGAACGTGGTGGAAAAATAGAAGACAATAATAATTACTTGTTTTTGTTCACGATCAAGGTCTTGGCCTTGAAGGTTTTCTTGTCAATCCACTTGACCATCAGAGACACCTTATTGTCCTTGTCGAGAGCGGCCCAATACTTCTTGAGCGTGTCTTCGGCATTGTCAAAAATCGGCATCAGTTTCGGGAAACCGCTGAAAGACGGAATCGGGTTGCCGTCGGTTTCGTAGGTGCTGATGAAGTGGCCGAGGCCCGGCAGAGCCTTTTCGTATTCAAACGTCATGCGTTCGCAACCAGCTTCTTCGCTATTGTTACGGCTCTTGAGAATGGAGAGCTTGTACACGGCGGGCTGAGCATTCTTGTAGTGGATACCGGAAATACGCGGCGTGAAGTTCGGAGCGTCATCTTCGTACTGGCGCGTAGCGAGAGCGCTTTCGAAAGTACCGCCGAGCTTGATAGCGTTATAAATCGTATCGGTCTGGTCACCGTTGGTGATAATCTGCACGTCGGCCGTGTGGCGGGCCGGGTAGTAGATAATCAAATGCGGGTCGGTGAGCTTGGATTCGTCGAAGGCCTTCGTCTTCATGAAGCCAGTCTTGGCTTCCATTTCGAAAACGCGGTTGCGGCTGTTGACGCTACGGCCCATAATCCAGTAGACCTGCACGTAGGACTTGCCGTCGGCGCTTTCGCCAAGCACAATGCCACGACCAGGATACGGGTTATTGGAGAGGGCCTTGAAATTCTGTTTTGCTTCGTCTGTGTATTTCATGGCCCGAAATATAGAAAAATATTCCTTTATCAACCGCACTCGTCGCCAAGATTAACGTTGCTCTGCGTTCAACTGTATGTCATACGGCATAACTTCCTTTATCAGCCGCATTTTGTTGCCGAGATCATTGTCATACACCAGCATGGTCGCTTCGGTAAACGGGTCTCTAAGCTCCACGTTGAAGCTGACCCTTGTATTGCAAATGCAATCTGCCAGCGGGGCTGAAGTATCGTAATGCGGAGTCACATAAAATATACTGTCCTTTACCTGAGTTTCGATGCTTTCGATTACCGACCCGCAAGTAAGCGAAATACTTTCTATGACAACCTGCGCAGAATCACCGTCCCAGTACATGTGCGCCACAGGCGGGATAGCGGCATCGACCATCGGATCTTCGGAGAAAGCATTACCCATGCACTGCAAATCGGCATTGGAAATCTTCTGGTAGCCCGGATCAGGCTGGTTAATCAATTTATGCTTCAGTTCCAGCGGCGGCCTGTTGTTTTCGAACGCCGTGTAGTCGAAGACGTTGTAGTTTTCGTCAAACGTGAATTGCACATCGGCCGTGCAGCCACACCTGAATTCCACCCCCTTCTCTTCGAAACGCTGGAAATTCACAAAGAGCGTATCCCCGATAACCGACGCCACGGTATTATCCGCTTTCAGGCTATCAAAGAAAGCTTTCTGCAAAGCGGAATCGCAGGCGTAGCTCAACTTGACATTCTCCAAGTCAATTTGCGCATAGCTGTTGGAAATGCTGAGATACGCCGCAGGCAGCACGGGATCAACAACCGGTTCATTCGTCCATACTTTTTCCTGGCAGGTTGCCGTAATGCTTTTCAGTGGTACAGGACCGTTATATTCACGCCTAGAAGAAGAACTCGGCGGAATCTCGCTCGACGAAGAGCCTGGTTCACTTGAGGACGATACATCTTGTGAACTGGACGATTCAATCGACTCACTCGAGGAAGATTGCTCATTCCCGCTCGAAGACGGATTCTCGCTCGACGACGAAGTATTGACCATACCCGAAGAAATCTTTTCCGGAGCAGGGCCTTCCACAATTTTGAAAACCGAATTCTCGTACGAGAAATACTTGATATCGGCATCTGCATCAGAGATATCGAACGTAAAGTCCGTAGTGCAGATCCAGTTCAAAGCCTCACTCGTCGAATCCGAATTCCAGATATGCAGGGTATCGCCGGAACGTTCGTACAGGCATTCATTGCACAATTCGACATCGTATTCCATCTTCGGAAGAAGAACTTGGTAGCCTTCATCTTTAGATCCTATCACGAAGGCCTCGCCCTCCCCTTCCCAGGGAGTAAAGACGCCGCAATTTCCAGCGTGTGCGATATCCTTTCCTGCGGGAGTTCCTCCCTTTTCGCCGCCTTTGGCGTTCGAAGACGAATCGTCCCCGCAGGCAACCATCATAAGCGAAAGCGCTGCCGCGCATGCAAGATACTTTTTCATATTCATTCTCCTCTTTAACTAAAGTTAATCTTCAATAACAAACTTTTGTCTGCCAAACACGAGATATTGCGTATTGAAGAACGCTTCGTTGTGTTCAATTCTGAAAGACACTCGTGTCGGGCAAACACAATTGGTTATCGGGCTATCCGCAGCCTCGACCACATCAACATAGAGAGTTCCATCGGATGCATAGACATCGAAACATTCAAAAACAGCTCCGCAAGACATGTACATTTGGGGAATAACGATAGTATCAAAACCGTCGTCACCAACCTTTCGACTGGCAACAGAATCCCTCTCTGTATCGTCCGAAAGTTCTGCCGAATTGCTCAAAGGATCCACATTGTCCAAACACTGGAGCGAAAAGTCCTTCGTATGCGCAATACCTCCATCGATCATATCGGATATCTCAGATGACGAAGACTCTTCTACCGGCTTGATATCCATCCCGTTTTCTGTTTCAGAGAGACCGTTGCTCGACGAACTCAACGAGTTACTGTTTTCAGCCAAGGTATTGGGATCCACCGTTCCTCCACCGGAACACGCAATCACAAGTATCAAAAACAGAGAACCTGAGACAAGAGCAAACTTCTTAAGCATGGGACGCCTCCTTAATCTTGTCCGTAAACGGGAAAAACTGGAAATTGATTCGACAGACCTGGTCTGAATCCTTATACTCGTTCACAATGGAGAGCACCTTCTTGCAACAAGCGTCTATTTCTTCGACAATTCTCTTGCTTGCCTCTTCGGTCACGCCGACTGTCAACCCCGTAAAATAGCGTTCGCTTGGGGAATAGCGATCTACAGCCCGCGCAGCCATGTTCGCCATCTCCTTGTGCATGGAACGGATTGCAATGGGCAGAGCTTCCTTCGACCCGATAACGTTCTGCTCCGTCTGCGAGTAGACCTTGTCCCCGTCCTTCTTCAGGAACCCAGCCTTGACCAGAAAACTCAGGATATCGCGAACCTCTTCAGCCGACACGTGCTCTTTGCATTCTTCAGCAATATCGCTCGGGTTTGCACCCGGCATCATCGGAGCAAGTTCCCTCATTACAGGGTATTTCCACGATTCATAATACTGGAAGGCGTCACCGTCAATAACGCGCATCTTGTGCTCCGTCGCGATTCTCTGCATTTCAAGCAGAGCGGCCTTTTTGACGGAATCCTTCTTGGCATTGCAAAACGTTACCATTTCGCGGAAATAATCTTTTTCGTAACCGAGAAGTCCCATGGCATTCGCGACTTTTTCAATTTTAGGTGCTCCCAGCCTGCTTTCACCCAGGCAAACGAGCTTCAAAAAATTCGGCGAAGTAAAGCCGGCACTCTTGCAGAACTCTCGCCACGAGAACGCGCCCAAACGCTTGCGTTCGTCGTAGTAATCCTGTATATACAGGCGATAGTCCTTATATTCGAGTATCGATTTCATATACACTAAGATATATTTTTACTTTCGATAAGTCAATAAAAATACTATACAAAATCAAGATTTTTATAAGAATTTCCATACTTCTACGAATTTTTAATTAGCAAATTTTAAAATACTATACAGAGTGTATAATAAAGTCAAAAAGCCACATGGATTAGAAATGCCTAACGGCATTTCAGTTTAACATTAAAAAAGGAATCACGTTAGTGATTCCCATCAGTGTGATAATTATGCTTGACTCACCGCTTCGGGTTGTAGTTGTTCATCAAGACCATGGCCAGCGCAACGCAGAGCATCACCACGCTACCGACAATGACTTGCTGGCGGTGGTTGTATTCGCGCTTGATATACTTAGGGTCCTCTTCGTTGAGTTCCTGGAGAGTCGGCCCTTCAGCTAGCTTCGCAGAATCGATGCCACAAATTTCAGCAATCTGCTCCTCGGTCATATTCAGCGTGCTCACGCGCAGGCTGTCGCACTTGTTTGGAGTGTCGGCAGCAGCTGCGGGCAAAGCGAGAAATAACGCGAGAAGAATTGCGAATGCAAAACGCATTAAGGCATTATTCCTTAGCGAGCTTGTCAAGAATCTGGTTCACGAGGCCCGGGTTAGCCTTGCCGCCAGACTTACGCATGGTCATACCGACCAAGAAGCCCTTCAGCGCAACCTTGCCAGCCTTGAATTCGGCGAACTGGGCTGCGTTTTCGGCACACACGGCGCGGATCACTTCTTCGATAGCGCCAGTGTCGGTCACCTGCACAAGACCCTTTTCCTTCACGATGGCTTCGGGATCCTTGCCGGTTTCGAACATCTCGGCGAAGACGGTCTTTGCAATCTTTCCGTTGATGGTGTTGTCGGCGATGAGGTTCACGAGCTTGCAGAGGTCTTCGGGCTTGATCTTGAGGGCAGAGAGGCCGCCTTCGAGTTCCTTCACCTTGGCCAAGAGTTCGGTAATCACCCAGTTGGCGAGCACCTTGCCGTTCTTGCAGTTCTTCGCGGCAGTGTCGTACCATTCACTCACGTCGCGGTCTTCGGTCAGCACCATGGCGTCGTATTCGGAAACACCGAAGTCGTCCATGAAGCGTTTGCGGCGGGCATCCGGCAGTTCCGGAAGCGTGCGGCGGATTTCTTCCACGAAGGCCGGGTCAGTCACGAGGCGCACCATGTCCGGTTCCGGGAAGTACTTATAGTCATGAGCGTCTTCCTTGCTGCGGATGACGATGGTCTTGTCCGCATTGGGGTCGTAACGCTTGGTGCACTGTTCCACTTCCTTGCCAGCATCGAGGGTCGAGGCCTGCAGGTTCATTTCGCAGTAGAGAGCCTTTTCGAGGTTCGTAAAGCTGTTCAGGTTCTTGATTTCGGCGCGGATACCGAACGGAGCGTCTTCGCTGGCGCGGAGAGAGATGTTGCCGTCGCAGCGCATGTTGCCGTTTTCCATGTTGGCATTGGAAACGCGGGTGTATTCCAGCGTCTGCTTGATCTTCTTCAAAACGAGCACGGCTTCTTCGGGGCTACGAATATCCGGTTCGGTCACGATTTCGCAGAGCGGAGTGCCGCAGCGGTTCGCGTCGAAGTGGGAATCGGTGGGGCTCATGTCGTGAATGAGCTTACCGGCGTCTTCTTCCATGTGGATACGGGTAATGCCCACGCGCTTCTTGGTGCCGTCTTCCTTGACGATTTCGAGCCAGCCGTTCTTGCAAATCGGGTGGTCGTACACCGGAAGTCCGCCCGTCTGGGTAATCTGGTAGCCCTTCGGCAGGTCCGGGTAGAAGTAGTTCTTGCGGGTCCACAT
>CADBHQ010000040.1 GCA_902794535.1 Fibrobacter succinogenes
GGTTGCAGAATACATCTACACCGAAAACCGCTACAAGCAGCTCACCCGTAGCAATCCGGAAGTGGCCAAGAAGCTCGCCGACGACCTCCAGAAGGAAGTGGACGCCCGCTACGCATTCTATGACGCCATGTCTAAGGATACGGAAGGTTTAATCAGTCTTTAATTAGTACTGATTAATTCAGGAAAAACGGTTCCCGTTCGAAAGAACGGGACCGTTTTTTTTTTCAAAAAATTCCAGTTTTTTCGCCAATATCCCTTGACAAGCGCGAATAACCTTTTTATATTTGGCTCGTTCGGTTAGGAAACTGACCAAACGAAAAACCACTGGGGTGGTAGCTCAATTTTGGTTAGCTCAATTTTGGTTAGAGCACCGGCCTGTCACGCCGGAGGTTGCGAGTTCAAGCCTCGTCTATCCCGCGAAAAAAGACTCTCGATTCGAGAGTCTTTTTCGTTTACTCCCCTATTTTATTTCGTTTATTTTACCCCTCCTAAATTCAATGTAAAAATTCTATAATTTATTTTGTTCAGGAGGATCTATGCGCAAAGTCTTACGCAAGAACAAATCTCTACGCCATTACCTGCAAGCCGCAATTGCATGCGCAACTCTTTTTATCGGAATCAACGTTGTCACTTCGTGCAGCGGCTACGGTTCCGAATACAACAACAATAACCAATCTAACTGGTATGACGACGACGATGAATCGTCTTCGAGCTACGCCAAATCGAGTTCCTCGAGCTACGGAAAATCAAGCTCTTCTAGCAACAAGTCTTCCAGTTCTTCAAGCCGTTACAGTAGCTCTAGCGAAAAATCGTCTAGCAGCAGCTACATCGACACCACAACCGTGAAAACAGTCACCGATCTAGCGGATTCCTGCTCCGACGGCGAAGAGAAAACGGTATCGGCAGATTCCAGCGTTTACCGCTGCGTTTACAGCACTTGGTTTAAGATACTCAAGAATATTCCCGATTGCACTAAAAAGAACGAAGCCGAAACCTTCTACAAGAACGACCCGTACGTTTGCATAAACAGCAACTGGAGAGTCATTTCCGAAATCGAAGCCAAGTTAGGCGTGTGCACCAAGGCCCTTTCGGGCACAACCAAGTCAACCGATAATAAAAACTACGTTTGCGACAGCACAAAGTGGCGACTCACGACCATTTCCGAAGTCAAGGGCGAATGCACCTCTGCCAAGAACGGAACAACTGCTTCGTACAACGACACAAACTTCATTTGCCGCGGCACCACCTGGCAAAAACTGACCCAGATCGAGCAGGATTCGGGCGTTTGCAGCAAGGACCGCTTTGGCGAAGTTCTACGCGTGAAGCCCTTATATTCCAACAGGGATACAACATACTACAAGTGCAACGAATACGAATGGACCACCACCACCGCAGCCGAAGACATTATCGGGAAATGCGACAGCACTAAAACAGCAGACTCCATTTATATAGTATCGAGCGTCAAATACGTGTGCGATAACGGGACCTGGCGCGCACCAACCTCAATGGAAATTTCTTACGGCTTCTGCAACGCCAAAAACCAGGACTCTATCAAAAAATCGGGCAGCACGAAATACATCTGCGACAAGGGCACATGGCGCATTACGAACGCCGAGGAATACTATGGAGCCTGCACTGACGCGCTCCAGGATACCACATATTCTTATGACAGCAAACTCTACGCCTGCATCAACAAAAAATGGACCGTTCTCCCAGAACCGCCCCTTAGCACCCTCGCCTACTGCACCAAGAAAAACCAAGGGTCCAAGACCAAAACGACAAGCCCTAAGGCCTATTACATCTGCGACAACTACCAATGGCAAAAGATCGACTCGCTATCATACACAATCGGAATGTGCAACAAGGACAGCGTTGGCGTTAGAAAGTCGAATTACGAATGTAGGGACAAATCAGGTACGTACCAGTGGGTTAAACTCACAATTGCGGAACAATTAGGAGCAGAATGCACCGCTCTAAACGATGGCGAACTCATCCAAGGTTACGTTTGTGACAGCACCAAATGGAGACTGCAAACTACTAGAGAAAAAAATATCGGCGAAACATGCTCTCACAGTAAAATTGGCACAAGAGCAGATTATGCAGGAGAAAGCTATACATGCCAAGCTAAAGGCTGGGTTTCTGCTACCGAAGAAATGAACTCTATGGGAGCCTGCTCCGACGAAGGGCGCATTCTTAAAAACACCTCTATGACAAAAGTCTGCTACCTAGGGAACTGGGTCCAACTCAAAAACATCACTATCGATACAACCAGAGATTGCATGAAAGATAGTACTATCGGACTGTACAACGACATGATTTACTTTTGTCCGTGGGCCCTTAACAAATGGCGAGCCGTCGGTCCTGTCGGCATGGAAGTCGGTTACGCCTGCACCCAGAAAAACACCGGAAAGACTGTATTATCCAAGGATTCAATCTATTACACCTGTAGAAAAAGCGGTTCCTTTGATAGCTATTGGGATACCAAACAACTTCGTGAAATCCTTGGCGGATGCAGCGGCGAAAGAACCGTAGATGTTGTTGGACAGAAATACAAGTGCACTGGAGAAAATATCTGGACCCCGATCTACGGAGAAATGACAGATTCAAGAGGCAAATCAAAAAGCTACAAAACGCTCAAAGTAGGCAAACAGCTTTGGATTGCCGAAAACCTGAATTATGAATCGGCCAATAGTTGGTGCTATAATAACCAAAGCGATAATTGCGACGAATTCGGAAGACTATACACATGGAACAATATCAGCGACGCCTGCCCCACAGGATGGCATGTTCCGAGTGTAAACGATTTCTGGACTTACACGCAACATCCTCTATCCCCTTCAATAACATCAAATGTGTCTTGGCAAGAAGGCGCACCAACATCGTCTTACTCCAGTGCCTATCCTAGAATCGAAGGACTCGAAATCAAAGCTGCTGGCATGATGAACGCTTCTGGAGGTTTTGAATTTATAAATCGTGTTGGAGGAATATGGTTCTCAGATGAATCTGCCGCAGGAAATGTTTACGTTGAAGCCTATGGATACTCAAACAACCAATCTTGGACAAGCAATACACCCTCGGACCAGTTTACAACCATAGGTTCAGGCGATAAGCACCCCTCAGCATTCCGAGTTTCAAAGTCTTACGCATTCCCCATCCGCTGCGTAAAAGACTTGAAATAAAGCCCACAGAAAAAGCACCCTCTCGGGTGCTTTTAAATTTTGATGTCTACGAAAACGACTATTCGTGAACAATCACGTTGTCCAGCGTCTTTCCTTCGACCTTGACGCCATCCCACAAGACAGCGTTGCTAATGGTGCAATTATCAACGACACAACCCTCGCCTACCGACACATTCGGACCGATGGTGCTGTTCGAAATTTTAGCACCCTTGCCAATATAGCACGGGGCAATCACCTTGACACCCGGAACATTGACCGAGGCGGAGTTGTCGCAACGAGTCAGCACGTGGGCATTAGTTTCGAGAAGCGTTTCAGCAAGGCCGCAGTCCAGCCACTTTTGTACCGGAGCCGTACGGAACTTGCAGCCCTTTTCGAGCATCATTTCGAGAGCATCGGTCAGCTGGAATTCGTTCTTGGTGCGGATATCGTTGTCCATCAGGAACTTGAGGCACTGCTTGAGCACCTTGGTGTCCTTAATGTAGTAGATACCCACAATGGCTTCGTCAGACACAAATTCTTGCGGCTTTTCGACCAGGCGCGTAATGCGGCCATCGGCTTCGGTCACAGCAACGCCAAAACGGCGCGGGTCTTCTACCTTGAACGTGTAGAGGATATTTTCGTCTACATTATGGAGAATCGAAAGATCCGCTTCAAAAAGGGTATCACCAAGAATAATGAGAACAGATTCATCGTCGTCCACGTATGGCAGTGCGAGGCTAATCGCTTCGCCCAGTCCCTGCGGGTTGGACTGCACCACAGCGCGAGTTTTACCCCAGGCAGGACGCTTGGTCAAAAAATTGTCTACAGCTTCGGCCTTGTAGCCGGTAATAAAAATCGTTTCCGTGGGCTTCAAGCTCAAGGAATCTTCAACAATCCAATCTAAAATCGTCTTACCAGCAACAGGCAGCAAGCACTTCGGCACATTTTCAGTGTAAGGCCGTAGACGCAGTCCGTTTCCAGCGACGGGCAGAACAATCTTCATTTAATCCAAATTCCTCAAAAACAAAACTTTACACTCGCAATATAGCATTTTAAATGGAGAGAGAGTATCTGAAAATAATAATATTGTTGTAATAAAAGAAAACCGCCTCGGGGTGAGACGGTTTTTCGTGGATGATGCAGGGGTCGAACCTGCGACCCGCTGATTAAGAGTCAGCTGCTCTACCAACTGAGCTAATCATCCATAGTCGCTTAGGACGCGCACAATAGAATTAAAATGGTCCGCTGTCAAGGGGTGAAAACGCATTTTTTCAAAAAATTTCTAATTCTAAGCACTAAGCTCTAGGTTCTATGTTCTATATTATGGCCATGAGCCTGAATTCAAACCGCATGGATGCCTATTTGGCGTTTTTGGGAGTGGAACGGAATCTTTCGCCCGCCACCATCCAGAGCTATCAGGAAGACTTGCGGCATTTTGTAGCTTGGCTCGACGAAATTAACCTAGACCTTAAGGATTTGACGCCCGAAAAACTGGACGAGTTCCTGACGCTCACCGCTGGACAAGAGGAATACTCCCCCACATCAATCGCAAGGCATTTTTCGAGCCTGCGCGGGTTCCTCAAGTACATGCAGAATCAGGGCGAGTACGACTACAGCACCGAATCGATGCTTGAACGCCCAAAGCTCGGGCATTACCTGCCACAATACCTGACCCGCGAGGAGGTCGACAGCGTGTTCGAGAGCGCCGCAAACGGCAAGAACCCGCTGCGCGACACCGCCCTATTCGAGCTCATGTACAGCGCCGGACTCCGTATTTCGGAAACCCTGAACATCAAGCTAGCCCAGCTCGACCTGGACAACGAATGGCTCACGCCCATTGGCAAGGGCAACAAGCAGCGCTTGGTACCGCTCGGAAGCAAGGCAAAAGAAAACTTGAAAGCTTGGATAGAACTCGGACGCCCGCTCACCCACCCGACCACAGACAACATAATTCTCAATTCTCGAGGCAAGCCCATGACTCGCATGGGGGCTTGGAAAATCGTACAGCAGCATACCATGCATCTCTCAAAACAGGTCTCACCGCATACATTCCGGCACAGTTTTGCAACGCACTGCCTTGAAGCGGGCATGGACCTACGTGTTTTGCAGGAACTCCTCGGGCATGCCGATATCAGCACCACACAGATTTACACGCATATCGACAAGGAATTCATTAAGCAGGAACACCGCGCTTACCATCCCAGAGAATTAGCCGGGAAATAAACAACCGCACCCGCTTGATTCCGTAAATGCAATTTGACGCCTCCCTAAATTCTAGGTATATTTGGACAAAATATAAAAAGAGGCTAAAATGAAAAAGCTGTCACTCCTTTTGTTTCCGGCTCTAACTGTTGCCGCATTCTTTGCAGCCTGTGGCGACGATTCAAGTAGCGACAAGAAAAAAACGCCTATTACCGAAGTCAACACGATATATGAACTTGGCCTTTGCGGTGAAGAAAACGAAGGCGATACCGTTTACGCTAAAGAACAAGATGCAGAATATTTCTGCGACGGAGAAAACTGGGCACCAGTAGCCTCCGATGATGACAAAAGTTCTTCGAGTGCCGAAAAAGGAGCAAAGTCCTCTTCTAGCAGTAAAAAAACAAGCTCAAAAAGCAGTTCCTCTAAGGCTTCCGAAGAAGATCTCAAGAATTTTGCCAAGCTCTGCGAAGCCTCGGGCGGTAAAGCAAAAGACGGCGTTTGCACCTGTAGCGAAGAAGTTTGCGACATCGGTTCCGTATGTAACACCGTGACCAAGAAATGCGCCAACCAAATTACAAGCGACGAAAGCGAATGCGATGAAAGCTACAAAAGCACTTGCTCCAACAGTCCCGTGGGAATCGGCATTGTCAAGGAATGCGTAAAGGGTGTTCTCGTAAACCGTTCCTGCAGCACCGTTTCCTGTAACGAAGATGGCACTGACTGCGGCGAATGCCTCGACGACGTGCAGACCTGTACCGAGGACAAGAACTTCAAGGCGACGGTTACCCGCTGCGAAAAAGGCAAGAAGGTGACCGAAAGTTGCGGTGAAAATTCCTGCGACCCGCGCGACAACGGTTGCGGTGCGTGCACGAACTACGAACACACATGCACCAACGATGAAGCCGGAAAGGGAACTGTCTACGAATGCGTCGCCGGCGAAGCCAAGAAGGCCGTTTCCATATGCGGCAACAAGTCGTGCCGTACCGACAAGGCCATCTGCGGCGAGTGCCTGAACGGCGAACTGAGGTGCGACAACGACAACAACAACAATGCCGTCATGTACAGGTGCGTCGACGGGCAATGGGAACGGCTCCATAACAAGTTCGACCCGCTCGACAAGGACAATTACAAATGTCCCGTCGCTTGTAGAGAGGGCACCGATCCACAGAAGATGGAAATCGAATGCGACATAGACCAATGTTCTGATTGTGATCCATGCTGGGGAGAACCAATGGTGGGAGCTCCCTCCAATCCAAACCCCTGCTACGACGAGAAACGTTGCAAACAAATTCTCAAGGATGAAGATCCCGACTACCCGCCGTTCAGGGATTTCGAAACGAAAAATAAATGGAAGGCCCTGATTCCCGAAGAAAAAATGGCAGTGAAGACCGTTACAGGATACAACTGGAAAGACTATACCCACACTGACGTTAATGACCGAGTGGGGCCTTTCGAGTTTGACCTTACAAACGAGACGCGCCGCGTATCGTGCAACGCCTTGGGAACCTACTTCGGCAAATGCCACAACACCCTGCAGACCTGCATCAACACAAGTTATCACAAAGGCGGATTCATGGTGGTCTGCGCTAACGGTGAACTTATCGACGAAGAGAAGGAAGGAGACGGAATCGCTTGCAATTGCGAAATAACAACTAACAACGCCGAGGGATGTTGTTACACCAGAAGTGCCTGCTTCAAGCAAACCAACTGGTCTAGGGACCGCTGCGCTAAGCCCCAGAGCACCGCTGCCGACGAATAATTTCAAAGCCAAAACAAGCAGAAAGGAACCGCAAGGTTCCTTTTTTGCATATTGACGTATTGTCCACGATAAACGGCGCCGCCCTGGGAATTTATCCCTAAAGGGAATATATGTTTATAATGGATAACTATGACTTCTCGAATTTTAAAAATTGCCACCTGTGCGCTGTTCTGCGCGTTTACAAGTGTATTTGCAGGCCCAGGCCTTGCCGACGGTGCGGCCAAGTTCCTCGGCAATATTCCGCTTGATGGCGAAGTCCCGTCTGATTTCGCGAAATACTGGAACCAGATTACCCCTGAATACGAATGCCTGTGGGTCCAAATCGAAGCGACTCGTGGCGAATTCGACTTTTCCAAGTGCGATGCGATTTACAACTGGGCAAAAGAGAACGGAGTCCTATTCAAGTTCAACACACTCGTACGGGGCTCACGCTACCCAGGTTGGGTCAGTCAACTTAATGTTGAAGAAACCAAGGATGCCATTACCGCCTGGTTTGATGCTGTCGCGGAGCATTACCCCGACCTAGAAATGATCGATGTGGTAACCGAGGCTGGCCGATCAGCGACAAACCAGTACCACTCTGGATTCGGTAGAGGCAATCTCTTTATCGATGCCCTAGGCGGTGACAACGATGGCGACTACAATTTCGTCACTACGGCCTTCAAGATGGCTCGCGAGCGCTGGCCCAAGGCGATCCTCATTTACAACGACTACAATACGTTCCAATGGCAAAGAGATGTCGGAATAAATCTTATCAATACCATCAAAAAGAACGGTGCGCCAGTCGACGGCTACGGAATGCAAGGACATGATTTAATGGCTACGGGCTCCAGCCCGACAAACTGTCTCAACTTCAATATCCTAAAAAAATACCTACAAGAAATTATAGACAGTACGCAGATTCCGTTGTTCATTACCGAATACGATATTGCGACTTTGGACGATGAAATTCAGAAAAGATGCTATTCAGAACAAATCCCCCTCTTCATGGAAGAGGAGCATATTGCTGGCATTACCCTTTGGGGCTATATCTACGGCAAGACATGGGCATCTTGCGACGCAAGGGAACAAGGGTGTTCCGGCATTATCAGGGATGGCATAGACCGCCCGGCAATGACCTGGCTCAAGGAGTATTTCAATTTTCAGGAAGATACTACTGCGAAGGATTCGACTATTGGCGATTCCACGATTTCAATCGGCAGCAGCCTCCACCTGCAAGCGAATACCCTCCAGGCATACGACGTGTTTGACCTGAACGGGGTCCGCCTTGGCCGTCTGCGCGCCTACACCATGGACGAGGCCGTTTCGATACTCAAGAATACTAGCGACATCAAGGTCCAGGGCGTCTACATGCTCCGCTCCGTGAAGAACGGCACAGTAAAGCAAGTGCAGATTGCACGATAGAAGCAATTTTTCTATCTTTGCCTTGGTCAAAATTTAAACCAAGGATTAACAATGAGCAAGAATTACAAGATTGCAGTGCTTCCGGGCGACGGTATCGGCCCCGAAGTCATGAAAGAAGCTGTCCGCGTGCTGGACGTGGTTTCCAAGAAGTTCGGCTTCGACGTGAACGCCGAATGGGCAAACGTCGGTGGTGCCGCCTACGACGAAAGCGGTTCTCCACTGCCGGAAAGCACCCTCAAGCTGGGCGAAGCTTCTGACTGTATTCTTTTCGGTTCCGTGGGTGGCCCGAAGTGGGAACACCTCCCCCCGAACCTGCAGCCGGAACGCGGTGCACTTCTCCCGCTCCGTAAGCACTTCAAGCTTTTCTGCAACCTCCGTCCGGCCCGCGTCTACAAGGAACTCGCTGGCGCTTGCCCGCTCCGCGCCGACATCGTTGGCGACGGTTTCAACATCCTCACCGTCCGCGAACTGACGGGTGACGTTTACTTTGGCCAGCCGAAGGGCCGCGAAGGCGTTCCGGGCTCCAAGGAAGAAATCGGCTTTGACACCATGAAGTACAGCCGCTACGAAGTCGAACGCATTGCCCGCTTCGCTGGCGCGAAGTCGTGAACGAAGTCATCAAGGACTATCCGGAACTCACTCTCGAACACCTCTACGTGGACAACGCTGCTATGCAGCTCCTCAAGCGCCCGCGTGAATTCGACGTGCTCCTCTGCCCGAACCTCTTCGGCGACATCCTCACCGACGAATGCGCAATGCTCACCGGTTCCATGGGTCTCCTCCCGTCCGCTTCTATCGCCGAAGGTTCCTTCGGTCTGTACGAACCGGCCGGTGGTTCCGCTCCGGACATCGCAGGCAAGGGTATCGCAAACCCGCTCGCCCAGATCCTCTCCGTGGCCCTCATGCTCCGCTACACCTTCAAGGAAGAAGAAGCAGCAAAGGCTATCGAAGCTGCTTGCGAAAAGGTCATCGCTCAGGGCTACCGCACTGGCGATATCTACCAGGAAGGTTGCACCAAGGTCGGCACGACCGGCATGGGTGACGCTATCATCGCAGCTCTCGGCTAATTAAAAAGCCCAATATATTTAAATTTTAAGGGTTCCCGCAAAAGGGAACCCTTTATCAAAAAAATGAGAACACTCCTATACGCAATAGCACTTTTGATTTTGGCAGGATGCTCTATGCACCCTCCTAGCTCTACTGCGTTTATGGAAGCTTTGGAACAAAGCTATGACGGAAACAATTCGTCGAGTTATTCTGTTAAAGTTCAACACATTAAGTATAGTCATTCCGCCGATGAATGGGACTTGCCGGTTGGATTCGAAAAGAGTACCGCCGTTTCGCCAGGCTATGTTGTAGGCTGGGGCTTGCTTCCGTCTCCATATTTTCATGCCGGCGGTGGCAACAAGTACATAGCCATAAAAGGCTGGGTTTCAACCATCTGGCTCGCTGCTTTTACCGCCCTTTATGCCGATGACGAAGATAACAGTTCCGAAGCCACCGAAAGCGATTCCGACGATGAAGAAACTCTCGATGAGTTGACTTTATTTGTATTCGAGCTGTTTTCAGGAGGATTCTCATTTATTCAACAACTCCCCATCGGCAATCACCTGCGCATTGGCGTTGAAGAATACATTTCACGCAACTTCTGGATTGCGCACCTGACCCAAGAAGATTTCTCTAATGTTGAATGCGGCATTGGTCCGTATATCAGCTTTAGAACTAACCAACATCGCTTCGCTGTAGAAAGCCATTTTGGACTCATCGATTTTTCGGATAAAAAACGCTGGACAATCGGCTTGACTTACACTTATACGAAATAAAATTATGCTCAACACCACCCTCTGCTACATCGAACAAGACGGCAAGTACCTGCTGCTCCACCGCGTCAAGAAAAAGAACGACATCAACAAAGACAAGTGGATTGGCATTGGCGGCAAGTTCGAGGAATGGGAATCTCCCGAGGACTGCATCAAGCGCGAAGCACTTGAAGAAACGGGTCTCACGCTGATTCGCCCCAAGTACAGAGGGATAGTCACCTTCATTAGCGACGGCATGGATCAAACGGAATTCATGCACCTGTTTACAGCAACCGAATTCACCGGTGAACTCAAGGAATGCGACGAAGGAACGCTCGAATGGGTCCCCAAGGAAAACGTGGCAAAGCTCCCCCACTGGGATGGCGACCTGATTTTCCTGGCGTTACTCGAACGCGGAGAGCCGTTCTTTTCGCTCAAACTAACCTACAAAGGCAGCACCTTGACCGAAGCGTTGCTAAACGAAGAACCCGTGACTGTGAGCGGGGTCACACAAGGAAAATGACCCTCTTAAAAAAATGGGTCAAAATGCCCCAATTTAGGGCAAATTAAGTATGTAAGTCCTTGTGAAAAAATATTTTACGTGATTGTATTAAACTATTAACGTAAAAAGAACTATCTTTATTAATACTCCAAACCAACCCCTAGCACCGCCAGCGACTTAATCAAAGGCGGTGTATTTTTTTACCCAGCAATTACCACTTGGCTAGAGCATTAGTGATAATCAGATTTTGGAGTTTTTCAATGGCTCGGGCCTGACCATGACGGTCTTCAGTCTCGTTCGCCTGAACGTCGTAGGTGCCTTCAGCACTGAGCGACTTAGATTCGTAAATGACCTTTTCCTTCACGTTATCAAAGAATTTGACACTCACGCGAATGGTCACACGGTAAGTTTCGACATCGCTATTGCTTGTATAGTTTTCAGGCTTGTTCGTGTAGCTCAAAAGGGTCATTTCGAAGTCTGCCGAGGCATCGCCGGTAACAAGGCGCACGCCGCCTGCATTCTTGCGGAACATTTCGACAACGCCCTCGCGAATATTGTTTGCAAGCACAGGATCAAGCGTCTTGTCGTCGACTTCATGAATCTTGACCGTTTTGATGTGACTCGGGAGCGTAGACGCCGTAAAGCTATAACAGCCAGACAAGAGGCATGCCACAAAAGCCACCAAGACCAAATACATCAAACGAGACAGATTCTTTGAAAGCATACTGCAAATTTAAAAAAAACACTCCCAGAGGGAGTGTCTTTTAGGCAACAATTAGGCTAAATCTTAGAGCGAAGTCTTGAACGTCCTAGAACCGACCTTCACAATGTACACGCCCTTAGCTCCGGTATAGACCTTCTGAGCGTTTGCGGTACCGCGGGTAGTACGAACAAGATGGCCGAGGCTGTTGAACACCGTGATAGACTTGCCCTCAGCATTGGAAACCATGATGCCGTTGTCAGAAGACTTGTAGACAGAGACAGATGCCAAGCTTGCATCTAATGCCAAAGCTTCAGTACCTTCACTAGAAGACGACTGCTTGTGAGTTTCGCTGCTAGAAGACTTCGGAGATTCAGACGAAGAAGAAGCAACTACGCTAGAAGATGATTCCGGTTCAGGCTTGTCGCTGATAAGGCCATTCAAGTCCCATTGCTTCACGAAGTTCCAAATATCGGAAACATCGGCCTTGGAGGGGCTATGCTGACGACCCTCGAGCTTCAGGTGCTTCACATAGATGCCGTTTTCGCACGGGCCCCAGGTGTAAAGCGTAGCCCTGTTCTCGCTGTTCGGGTGATTGCTCTTGACTTCCGCCTGAGACGGGCACTTGAACTGGTCGCGGTAGCTCTTCAGGTTGTTTTCGAGACCATCATAGCCCACCACGTTGTCGCTGGTTCCGTGAGTATGGAAAATAGGCACCGGACGCTGAGCCGTGCCGGCTCCCATCATCAGGTAGCCGGAGCAGGGAGCAAAGGCAGCGATCTTGTCGGCAATCTTACCCATGGCATGGTAGCTGAGCATGCCACCCATGGAGAAGCCCGACATGTACACGCGCTTTTTGTCAATCTTGTAGTCGTTGGCCAACTGGTCAATAATCTGCGTGATCCATTTGGTATCCTGGTCACCGCTGATATCCCAGGTGCTGTAACCCGTTGCGCCCTTGGGATAGGCTACAACAAAGCCCGCCGTATCGGCAACGGCTTCCCAGTGGGTATTGGACTGCTGATAATTGGGGTCCTGGTCCATGCCGTGGAACGACATGAGCAACGGACTATTGTCGGCGATGCCGGACGGAGCATAGACATAGACATCTCGGCCCGAGACAGACACCTTTTTATAGTCATTGATGGATTTTCCACCGCCTCCGCCCCAGCCACCCCATTGGGCAAAAGACATCGACACTGCTGCCAAAATTGGTAACAAGTATTTCATTTTTCACTCCCTATGTATATGATACCTAGGGATAATATATACCGAAAAAATAGGATTAAAACATTCCACGATTCAATTGTGTTGTTGCAAAAGACAACACAGAAAATTAATTTGCACTCCTTTTTTCTGCATTTTGAAATTCGAATTTCGAAATCCGAATCCCGAATTAACTATCTTTTCCGCGTAAAATTTTTCCAACCGAGGCATAAAATGCTTGACATTAAGAAAATCCGCGAAAATCCGGAATATTATATTGCTGAAACCGAAAAGAAATATACGACCGTAAGCCTTCGTGACGTGCTGGCTGTCGATAACGAACGCCGCCCGCTCCTCACCGAAGTCGAACGCCTCAAGAGCGAACGCAACGCTCAGTCCAAGCGCATTGGCGAACTCAAGAAGAAGGGCGAAAACGCGGACGAAGCTCAGGCCGCAACGCGCGAACTCGGCAACAAGATCGACGAACTTGACAAGAAGCTCAAGGACCTCGACTACAAGCAGACCGAAATGCTCATGCACGTGCCGAACATCGCTCCGCGTTCTCCGGAAGGCAAGGACAGCTCGGACAACGTTGTTGAAAAAGACGGCCCGATTCCCGCCGACTACTACACCAAGAACGATGACTTCGCTCGCGTGGACCACAAGACCCTCGGCGAACGTCTCGGCATTTTTGACTTTGAACGCGGCGCCAAGATTTCTGGTTCCGGCTTCCCGGTTTACCGCGGCTGGGGCTCTCGCCTCGAACGCGCTCTCATCCAGTTCTTCCTCGATGAACACATGAAGAACGGCTTCGAAGAATTCACGCCGCCGTACCTGGTGACCCGCAATACCATGCGCGGCACGGGCCAGCTCCCGAAGTTCGAAGAAGACATGTACCGCTGCGACAAGGACGACGACCTGTTCCTCATCCCGACTGCAGAAGTGCCTCTGACCAACCTCTACTCCGGCGAAGTGATTCCGGAATCTGAACTTCCGAAGCGCATTTGCGCCTACTCTGCTTGCTTCCGCCGCGAAGCTGGTAGCTACGGCAAGGACACTCGTGGTCTTCTCCGCTTGCACCAGTTCAACAAGGTCGAAATGGTGTACTTCGCTCATCCGGATCGCAGCTACGAAGACCACGAAGAACTCACCCGCTTCGGTGAAATGCTTTTGGAAAAGCTCGGCCTCCCCTACCACCGCTTGGCACTCTGCAAGGGCGACCTCGGTTTCGGTGCCGCCAAGTGCTACGACCTCGAAGTTTATGCTCCGGTCGAAAAGAAGTGGCTTGAAGTCAGCTCCTGCTCCAACTTCGAAGACTACCAGGCTCGCCGCGCAAATATCAAGACCAAGATCGGTGGCAAGAACGTTTACGTTCATACGCTGAATGGTTCTGGCCTTGCTACCCCGCGCGTGATGGTCGGTATCTGCGACAACTACCAGCAGAAAGATGGCTCGCTCAAGATTCCTGAAGTGCTGCGTCCGTACATGGGTGGCATGGAAGTGATTGAACCGAAGAAGTAATCGAAAAAGTTATTTTACTAAAAAACAAACTTTATTAAAGTAGTTTTACATAGTAAAATTTTTCAATACACTCGTATTGAAAGCTAAATACAAAGTATATGGTTATGGCTTGCAGTGCCATAACCATTTTATTATCTTTTGCTTAAAATCCCCCCAACCTCTCTCCAAAGGAGAATTGTATGAACATTAAGCTTATCTCTGTCATCTCTGCGCTCGCAGTGTCTGCTGCAGTCGCTCAGGACTATGATGACGAATACGAAACTTCTTCTACCGAAAGTGTTCAGGAAGAAGCCCCTGCCGCTCCGGCACCGGAACCGGCTCCTGCTCCGGCAGCAGAAACCTCTTCTACCACCAGCTTCGAAGCTCCTGCCGCTTCTGAAAGTGTTCCGACACCGTCTGCTGCAGGTTTCAAAGTTCTCCACGGCAACGCATACAACCTGCAGGGCAACGAACTCGGCGCCTCCACGATCGGTGGCGACATGAACGCCGTCTACAAGATGTACGGCCGCAAGCTTATCTACATCGAACCGTCTGGCGAAGAAGCTGATCTCGCTCTCAGCTCTGGCGCAATGACTTACCTGGTTGCTTTCGACAACAACATTTCTCGTGATCCGCTGCCGGCTGGCATTTCTCACCCGGATGATCCGTATGTTGCCATGGGCCTGTTCACCGCTGGTATCGCAACTCCGGCCTTCGGTGTCGCAGTCGACATCGCTATCGATAAGGCTTGGCAGTCCGACGAAGAAAAAATCGGCAACACCAAGAACACCGAAGATCGCTCCGTCACTGAAGCTGGCGACTACATCAACGTGAAGTTCGGTGCCCCGCTCGGTGCATTCGACATTACTGCAAACGTCTACTGGCTCACCTTCAGACAGGAAGTCGATGTTGAAACCAACGACGATGGTGCCAAGACCGAAAATGATCCGGACTACTGGGATCTCGGTGCTAGCGTGACCCTCTCTAACGGTCCTTCCGCAACGAACTTTGCCTGGTCTACTGGCCTCGACTTCTTGCGTCAAAAGAGTGACCGTCGCCAGAAGGCCGGTCCGAACACCGTTGAAACCACCAACAACGATGCATTCCTCTTCATCCAGCCGCGCTTCAACTTCGCGCTCCCGGTATTTGTTGCTGAAAACGCTCAGGTGTTCGTTGGCTTGAATACTCGCTTGCCGATCTTCATTTTCGACGAAATCGAAAACGGCGACAACAGCACCAACGTCTACGACTTCGGTCTCTTCTCTACTCCGAACCTGCTTGCTGAAATGACCCTCGGCGAACACTGGATCCTCTTCGGTGGTGCAGCCTTCGAATGGAAGGTCATTGACTACCATACCGAATCTGAAGAATCTGGAGCCAACTATGATGACACCTCCGTCATTTCGATGCGTACCAACACGACTAACGCTAATGCCGGTCTCCGCTTCAGCTACGACCACTTGGTCATCGAAGCATCCATTGCTGACAACCTGGGCACTGCCGCATGGAGTGGCCTCGTTGGCAACCTCGGCATCTTCTTCATGTTCTAAGTACGTCTAGAACGGATTTAAGGCGAACCTTTGAAAATAAAAGGTTCGCCTTTTTTTATTTTTCTCGACATGGTTTTAAATATTATTTGGCTCGTTTTCTTCTTTGGCGCATTTGTCGCCTGTATGGTCCAGTGGATTGCTTTTGGGGACTCTGGAATTTTCAACAAAGCCATTCTCGGTGCCTTCGATATGTCCAAGACCGCATTCGAAATCGCCCTCGGCCTTACCGGTATCCTTTCCCTTTGGCTCGGCATCATGAAAATCGGCGAAAAAGCCGGAGCCGTGCAGATTCTCGCAAAGATTGTTTCACCGTTGTTCAGCAGGCTCTTCCCCGAGATTCCGAAGAACCACCCTGTGATTGGCACCATGCTCATGAATATCAGTGCCAACATGCTCGGGCTCGACAACGCCGCCACCCCCATGGGTCTGCAGGCCATGAAGCAGTTGCAAGAAATCAATCCGAACGAAGACAAGTCCGTCGCAAGCAATTCCCAGATTATGTTCCTTGTGCTGAACGCCAGCGGCCTTACGCTGATTCCGGTCAGCATTATGACTTACCGCGCCCAAATGGGAGCCGCAAACCCAAGCGATGTGTTCTTGCCGCTCTTGCTTTCAACATTCTTTAGCACTTTGGCCGGTATTTTCGCACTCAGTTTCTTCCAGAAAGTAAAGCTCAAAGACCCTGTCACAGTGGCCTGGCTCGCCGGACTTTCGGCCTGCGTTATTTCGATTATGGTGTACTTCAGCCACCTGAGCGCCGAAGCTATTGGCACCACCAGCCTTTTGATTAGCGGAATTGCCTTATTTGGAATTATTGTCGCCTTCCTTGGACTTGCCGTGTACAAGAAGGTACAAGCCTACGAAGCCTTTGTCGAAGGCGCGAAAGACGGCTTCCACACCGCCGTCATGATTATCCCGAACTTGGTAGCCATCCTTGTGGGCGTAGCCGTATTCCGTGCAAGCGGAGCAATGGATTTGTTACTGAACGGAGTCTCTTGGATTTTGGGTCTTTGCGGCGTCGGTAACGATATTGTGCCCGCACTCCCCACCGCCATCATGAAACCTTTGAGCGGTAGCGGTGCCCGCGGCATGATGATTGATGCCATGAAGACTCTTGGACCGGATAGTTTCGCTGGTCGCCTGAGTTGCATGTTCCAGGGTGCCGCCGATACAACGTTCTACATTATCGCCGTTTACTTTGGATCAGTTGGTGTTAAAAAGACTCGCCATGCAGTCACATGCGCTTTAATTGCAGATGCTGCAGGCGTGATTGCCGCAATCGCAATCGCCTACCTGTTCTTCCCGCCTAATTAGACTAGAGGACGGTGCTACGCACCTACAGACGAGAGACGAAAGAAAATGAAGAAAGAAAATTCTTCATTTTTTTATGCTCTAGCTTGAACAACAACAAACAGAGTATCGTATAGCAAGAATCTTTATACACCACACGGATTCGATATACGAAACTAAACAAGAGCCTTTGTTTTAGTTGAGTTAAGTTCTATGAACTAAAAACTAACGTTTTTTCAAGGCTTTTTTATAAAAAAAAATTTTATTGATAAGTATTTTATCAAACAGATTTTACGTTAGTAAAATCCGATAAATGCGTAAGGCGAATGTTGCAGGTCTGCTTGCAGACCTATAACTGAGCCTAGCATTTAGTACTTTAGTTCATCCGTGTGACAATTAAAAAGCTACTAGCCTTTTGCCTGCACAATAAGTAGAGCGAGGTAGCCGACATAAACAGCTAAAAGGATTGCACCAGCAATACGGTTCAAACGACCATCGCCTTTACGCCTAAAGCCAAGCACAATCAAGGCAACCGTCAAAGCTGTCATTAAAGGCATGTCACGGTAAGTGACAGCCTTTTCAATTTCATCCATCGGAGAAATGGTTGCGGCAAGACCAACCACCGCAAGCGTATTGAACAAATTCGAGCCAATGATATTGCCAAGAGCCAAATCATTTTCGCCCTTACGGGCCGCGGCAATAGAACTAGCAAGTTCCGGCAACGACGTACCAATAGCAACAATCGTAAGGCCAATCAAAAGATCGCTCACACCAAGCGTACGGGCAATCTCAACCGCGCCCCAAACGAGGGCTCGTGAACTAGCAACCAGCAGAGCAAGTCCCAGAACAAGCCACAAAATAGACTTGCCCAGCGAAGCCTGGTTTCCAGCAGATTCATCTTCAGCAGAATTTGAAGCCTCGGCTTTCGCTTTCTTCAATTCACGCCAAATGCTGTAACCCATTACAAGCGCAAAGACGACCAGCAAAAGCACGCCATTCCAGCGCACCACGCTTCCATCCCACACAAGCACAATTGAAAGTATCGACACCGCAATCAAAATCGGCAAATCACCGCGAATCACGGAGCGTTGCATTAGAATCGGAGAAATCAAAGCCGTAGCGCCAAGAATCAAGGCTATGTTTGCAATGTTGCTACCGTAGGCGTTACCAAGCGCAAGCTCGGGATTCCCTTGGGAGGCCGATATAGCAGAAACCGTAAGCTCCGGAGCAGAGGTTCCAAAGCCTACGATTACCATTCCTATGAGGAGTGTTGACATGCCGCAATATTCGGCGATACCAACAGCTCCATCCACAAATTTATCTGCACTCCAAACGAGAACAGCCAAGCCAACAATTACAGCAACAATTGCAAGAATCATATATTAGAAAGGATAAACGGTAATTCCGAGATTGAGCGAAGACGCATCCAAGTTCAAGTTCATGTACTTGAGATGGCCGTCGTACAAGTCGGACACACCGAGGTTTGCAGAAACATCAAGCGAAAGATAGTCATTTGCAAGCACGGAGAAACCGAAGACAAACGCACAATCGGCGCTAGTACGGTATTCATCCATCATGTCAATTCGACTAGTATGCTTTTCATCTTTACTGTCGGTGTAAGAAATACGGAGTTTGTCATACAGCGGGATAGACATTTCGACACCGAGGTCGAAGTATATTCTCGAGGATGCTGCCTTAAAGGTGAACAAAACCGGGACATCGATTTTCTTTTGGCTGAATCTGAAGTTCGTCGGAACGTCATTAACATAATAAGATTCGCTTGCCTTGCTCTGTTCATAAAGAACGCCAAGCTTGATACCCATCGTGTATTGGTTCAGCGGAATAATCGACATGATACCCGCTCTCCAGCTTAAGCCACTGTACTGGTCGCTATCCCAATCGTTACCCGACAACTGGTAAGCGCCAACAGAGCCGTGAGCACCGACTTTAAGCTTCATCGGATAAAGGCCCCTAAGTTCATCCATTGTGACCGTATCCTTACCTTCACGCTGAGCAACATAAACGGTACGAACAGGAACACCATCATCACGGGTGTAAACCGTTTCGTAAAGAACCGCATTTCTTGCATCACGGAACTGTTCAACAGCCCTTGCGGAGGCAGCCGTCCTATCGGCATCCGAATCGGCATTACGAACAGCCTTCGGAGCAACAACCACAGCAGGTTCTTCAACTGTGCTTACGGGAGCTGCTGCAGGAGCGGCTTGTTCAACAGGGGCTTCTGCAACGGGTGCAGCCTGTTCAGCAGGAGCAGCAGTTTCGGCTCCACGAACTGCAACAGGAGCAGATTCTTCAGCAGGCGCAGCAGCAGGGGCCGCATCCTGAGCGAAAGACATTGCCGAAAAGGCGAGAACGGTGAGAATACCAGTAAGTTTACGATTCATATTGAACCTCCATTTTCTTGAAGTTTATTATAGCATATTTTTTTATTAAAAGAGCTGTTTAAAGGCCAAAAACAGGACAAAATCGTATCATTGAGCGATAAAATGAAAAATGAAGGCTACAGATAATCCTTGTTTATTATTCATTTTATCTAAATTTATGGCATGAATCTGAATATTGTTTCCTCTGAAAATCTTAAAAACGTCGACAATAAGGCATATGCCCTCTTTTTTGTCAAGCAATCGGTCCAGTTTTCCACGGTTCTCTCCCCCGAAGGCGAAGAACAGGTAGAAGCAATTCTGAAGGGCATGAATGATGGCCCCTTCGAAGATCTCGAATACTTAGAAATTGATGGTTGCAACACCTTCTTTGTAAATGCAGCCAAGGAACGCGGCCTTTCTGCCCTCGACCACCTGCGTATGGCCGCCTATCGCTTGGCCAAGCGCGCCATGAAAAAGCAGGTTCCCTGCGTGAGCCTGTTCCTAGCCGATGCCGCCGATGAACAGTTCAAAGCCATTTTGCATGGTCTGCATTACGCCGACTACAAGTTTGACGCCTACAAGAGCAAGCAAAAGCCGAACTTCCAGGTGACCTACGAAATCGTCGCCGGCGAGCACGTCAAGGATTTCAAGAAGATTGCCGAAGACGTGGCCGTGGAACAGAAGGCTGTGACGCTTGCCAAGAACTTGATTAACACAAGTGCTTCGGACCTCTACCCCGCCGAATTCGTGGAACGCGCAAAGACCATTGCCAAGTACACCGAAGGCTTGAGCATCAAGGTTCGCAACATGAAGCAACTCGAAAAGGAAGGCTTCATGGGCCACGTGACTGTTGGCAAAGGCAGCTCTCACGAGCCGCACATGATTACGCTCGAATACAAGCCTGCAAAGCGCACCTCCAAGGACCACTTGGTGATTGTCGGCAAGGGCCTCACTTTTGATACGGGCGGCCTCTGCCTGAAACCGCCTAAATCCATGCCTGAAATGATTAGCGACATGAGTGGTGCAGCGACCGCGCTCGCCGCCATCCAGGCTATTGCCACACTCAAGCTCCCGATTCGCGTGAGCGCCGTCTGCTGCCTCGCCGAAAATGCAATCGGCAATCAGTCGGTTCTCCCGGGCGATATCTTTACCGCCAAGAATGGCAAGACCGTCATGGTCGACAACACCGACGCCGAAGGCCGTCTGGTCTTAAGCGACGGACTTGCCGAAGCCGGCGAAATCGGCGCAACCCACATCGTGGACCTCGCCACCCTTACGGGAGCCATGGTCCGCGCCCTCGGCTACGCTGTCACCGGATTCTTCAGCAATGACGACGACCTTGGCCTCAAGGTAATCAACTGCGGCGAAGCCTGCTGCGAAAAGTTCTGGAGCATGCCGCTCGAAGAAGAATACGCCGACGCCCTCAAGGACAAGTTCGCCGACCTCAAGAATACGGGAAGTGACGCAGGCGCAATCTCTGCAGCCCTGTTCCTCCAGGAATTCGTGCCCGAAAATACCGCTTGGACGCACTGGGACATCGCCGGCACGGCATTCGTGACCAAGGCCTGGAAGTACACCGAATACGGCGCAACCGGATTTGGCGTGCAGACGCTGATTGAACTAGCAAGACGCATGTCAAAAGCAAGCGACGAAGATGAAGTCATTGAAGGCGACATTATTATTTGCGATGACGAATACAAAATGTGCTAAAAACGCTTTGAGTTAAAAAGAAAACACGAAAGGCGCTCTTTACTAGAGCGCCTAATTTTATAGTTGAAACTTTGGATAAAGAAATGACCGAGAAAATGAATCTCGGTCGTGTTGTATATTAGTTAAAATAGAATTTTTTTAATTATAAAAAGGCTTTACGTCAAGGCCAAGAACCATTTGACCATAATTTTCGGAACGCGTATCTTCTTCTTTAAGAACGATTCGAATAGAAAGACCGTGAGTAGAATCTGTAGGACGGCTATCAACACATATGGATTTGTAGGGACTTCCCTTTTGCCATTCATTTCGTTCAGATGAATCGTCGAGAGAAGCTCCACTCAAGGTTTCATGGCAATTCTGATTACAAGGTCTTTTGTATCCATAAATTTCAAAATTTTGCGGCAGTTTTCCAAGGTTTGCTATATCATTTCCACTATTCAGCCATGCAATTGTGGCGCAAAAACCTTGTACATTACTATTATGTCCGTAAGAAAGATCTCCTCTACCAAAATGAAGCACGATTTCTTTATTTTTCATGATTTTGTTAACATCACCTATGAAATAATATGAATGATGTGTTTTGTAATCGTCTTTTGGATCAAATACAATTCCGTCGTATTTAAAAGGTTCCCTTAATGAAGCATTTACAACAGCAGCCTTAACAACTTCAGGATGCCACTTGTAAAACTCATTGTAAGACAGCATATTTGAAATCATGCCTGCAGTGACACCTGCTGCTGCTTCAGTGCCGTCATAATACGGGTAATATTCATAAAGCTGACTTGATTTAACATATCTTCTATAATAATCATCGGTATAGAAATCTGAATAATTTTCTACTTCTGGTTTATTATACGTATCGCAATTACTGCAATACTTTGGTAAATTTTTGGCGGAATAACTAGCGGTTTTGTTTGTTTTCGTATTTAATGCGCCAACGGTAATGGCGTTTACAGCAAATGCTTTGGCAGAGAGATTTCCTGCAGTGTTACCGGCTCCGACAATTTCTACAGTACGATTGTTGTAAATGTAGTTGTCAAGATTTTTTGCTGTCGCAGAATAACTCGATTTTGCGTTCCCGCCATGGGCATGAAGCCCCATATAAATTTGCGGTCCATTTGCGGTACTAGCAGGGTTTGAAGGTTGCCCTTTGACTGCATAAACTGCAGAAAGATCCGAGAACATATGAACGAGCCTATACATTCTGGAAGCTCGCATTTCATATCCAGGCATAGAGTTAAAATTATCCATTGAGGCGTTATCAGCAAGGATAAAAGGAGCGTAAGCATCTACTTCAGGATTCAATCTGACTGGAACAGCTTCTTCATCAAAATAAATGCCAATATTTTTTTTGGACAAGTTGTTATGATTCAGATTATTTATTACGGAAGAAACGGGAGAATACGTAATTTGCAAGTTTTTATTAAAACTTGATGTGTAAGTGACGTTTCCGTATGCGTTGTACGAGAACTCACCTGCATCAAAACCGCTCAAATTACTTCTTGTAGGGCCGGCGGTTACAAAAGCGTAATCAGGCGAAAAACGTGGTTTTTGGTGTGAAATATTTTTAATAAATTTGGGGTTTGCTTTATTTAGATAACTTGTTAAACTGAGGTTTCTATTGCCTAATCCAATGGAGTTTCCACAACCACTTGAAGAATTTGAACAATCTAAAAAACCATATCCTTTAGGCTCAAAAGACCCAACAATAGCCGTTGCGCCTCCTTTTAATCCGGAAGCCTGCTTTGCCAAAGCTTTTGTTTCTAAGGTAGAACCAATATTCTGCTGATCATTCTTTTTCATTTTCGAATAATCAAAATTTTTGTAGACCATCGGGGAGTTCATTTTGCTACTCTTACGGCCAAGCAGGTCATAGTTAGCAGAAGTCGCATTTGCACCAACACAGCAAAGCGAAATAATCAATGGTAATGTTTTTTTCATTTGTTCTCCTTATTGAAAAAAGTGAACTCAAATTTAAACAAACTATTTTTTATCGTCAACATACTTTGTTTGTGTAAAAACAAACAACATATAAATTTTCACTAAATTACATTCACACAACATATTTAATTTGTATAACATCAGCAAACAGATTTTACAACACTCCATCTACGTCGTACAACACGTACACTTTGCAAAAAAAAATCAAAATTGATTTATTTTTTTATTAACAGCGACAAACAGCGCTATTTTTTTACATTTGTAATACAGGAAAGACTTAAAATTTCTATCTTTGTCGCCGTATGAAGAACGTTGATACGATTGCCGTTTTGGACTTTGGCGGGCAGTATGCCCACCTGATTGCTAACCGTGTGCGCCGCTTGGGCGTGTTTACCGAAATCCACTCCCCTGCCGCCCCGGTCTCTGAACTCGAAGGCGTGAAGGGAATCATCTACAGTGGCGGTCCCTCCAGCGTGTATGCTGCCGACGCCCCGGAATACAATCCCGAAATTTTGGACCTCCCGGTGCCGAAGCTTGGCATCTGCTACGGTCACCAGCTCATCGCCCAGCAGTTGGGCGGTCACGTGGAACCGGGCAAGGTCAAAGAATACGGCATCGCCGACCTTATCGTGGGCGACGAGAAGTGCCCGATTTTGAAGGACCTCCCGAAGGCCTCCCCCATGTGGATGAGCCACGGCGACCAGGTGACGAAGCTCCCCGAGGGCTACAAGATTGTGGCCAGCACCAAGGACTGCGAAATCGCGGCCGTCGCCTTCGATAGCGACAAGCCCGAACGCCAGATTTTCGGCATCCAATTCCACCCGGAAGTCACGCACAGCAAGTTCGGCATGAAGTTGCTCGAAAACTTCATCGACTTCACGGGCGCGAAGAAAACTTGGAACATGAAGAGCTACCTGCCGCTCATCACGCAGCGCATCAAGGATCAGGTCAAGGACCGCAAGGTGTTCCTGCTCGTGTCTGGCGGTGTGGACTCCACCGTGGCATTCGTACTTTTGAACCGCGTGCTCGGACCGGAAAAGGTCTTGGGCCTGCACGTGGACAACGGCATGATGCGCCTCGGCGAATCCCAGAAGATTATGGACTTCCTCACAAAGGAAGGCATGAACAATTTGAAGGTGCGCGACGCGAGCGAACACTTCCTTGCAAAGCTCAAGGGCGTAACCGCTCCGGAAACCAAGCGCGGCATTATCGGTAAGGAATTCCTGACAGTGAAGGACGAGGAAATGGCAAAGCTCAACCTCGATCCGAACCAGTGGATGATGGCTCAGGGAACCATCTACCCCGACACCATCGAAAGCGGCGGCACCAAGAACGCCGACAAGATCAAGACGCACCACAACCGCGTGCAAGAAGTTTTGGACCTTATGGAAAAGGGCCTCGTGCTCGAACCCCTCGCCGACCTGTACAAGGACGAAGTCCGCGCCCTCGGCGAAGAACTCGGCATTCCGCACAACCTCGTGTGGCGTCACCCGTTCCCGGGTCCGGGCCTCGGCGTTCGTCTGCTCTGCAGCGAAGGCAAGCTCTCCGATGACATGGTCAAGTTCGAAGACGTGAAGGACACCGCAGGCAACAGCCTCGCCGACTACCTGAAGGCAAACAACATTGCAGGCCGCATGCTCCCCATCAAGAGCGTGGGCGTTCAGGGCGATGGCCGTACTTACGCACAGCCGTTCCTCATCACCACTCCGGGCCTTAGCTGGAAGGATTGCGAAAAGTTCTCGACTGAACTTGCCAACCGCTTCAAGGCCATCAACCGCGTCATCTACCAGATTGGTAGCGTCGCCGATGAAGATCCGAAGCTCGTTGAACAGTTCGCCACTCGCGAAAACTTCGATACGCTCCGCAAGTTCGACAACATCTGCACCGAATTCCTGCAGGCCAACAACCTGTACGAAAAGATTTGGCAGATGCCGGTCGTGCTCGTTCCGCTCCGCACGGCAAACAAGCCCTGCATTGTGATGCGCCCGGTGAACTCCACCGAAGCCATGACCGCAAACTTCGCCGAAATCGACCAGGGAATGCTCGCCGGACTCTGGCGCAAATTCGAAGCCGAAGGCGCAGGCAGCCTGTGGTACGACGTGACGCACAAGCCTCCCGGAACTATCGAGTGGGAGTAGCGCGGAGCCGAGTGTCGCAAAAATGAGCTTGCTCATTTTTATGACCGAGGCGAACAAGCAGACGCTGAAGCCGTAGGCGTAAGCGTCAATAAGGCGAGTGTCGCGACAAAAAATTGCTTTTGTCATGACCGAGCCGCGCGAACACGCGCTTGAACAAAGTGAAAGCGCAATGGGAGTAAGACATGGCTGGTATTACATACGAAATAGACGACAAGAACCTTGTCGAACAAATTAAGAACGACGCACAAAACGCCGCGAAGGAAGTTGTCGAAAAGGCCCGCCTCACGGCAGGCAATATCGTGGTTATCGGTTGCAGCACGAGTTCCACTCTCGGAAACGACATCGGTAGCCATTCTGTGCCCGAAGTTGGCAAGGCCATTTTCGAGGGTTTGCAGTCTGTATTCAAACCGCTCGGCATCTACATTGCCGCACAGTGCTGCGAGCACCTAAACCGCGCCATCATCATTGAGCGCGCGGCCGTGCCGAACGCCGAAATTGTGAACGTAGTTCCGCAACCCAAGGCCGGGGGCTCGTTCGCCACCGCCTGCTACGGAGCATTCGAGCATCCTGTTGCCCTCGAGCATATCAAGGCAGACGCAGGCCTCGACATCGGCGGCACGCTTATCGGCATGCACCTGAAAGAAGTCGCCGTTCCCCTGCACATGCAGCAAACTCATGTCGGCAAGGCAATCCTGATTGCGGCCCGCACCCGCCCAAAATTCATTGGCGGCGAACGCGCCCACTACGACGAAACAATGAAATAGAAATTCAAATATTCCAATTTGGAGTAAGAAAATTGTAATAAAAAGGGACTTTTTTCAAGGAAAAGCCCCTTTTTTCGTCTCGTTTAGTTAAATTGAGTTCGAGATAAGGAGAAAATGTTTGTTATGCAAGAAGGTCCCGACTTAAATCGTGGTAACATAAATCTTGAAAAAACAGACCCCATTACAGGCCTAGATACTACGGCTTGGTTCTTTTCTCAAACCCAAAGAGACCCAAACTTCTACCCGCTTCATAAATCGACCATTACGTTCTTTAACGTAATGAACTTCAAGACGATTAACCAGAGATTTTCTTACCCGGGCGGAAACGCCTACCTGTGCAAGTTTAGGGACGAACTCAAGCGCATTTTTGAAGGTGAAAACGTATTACGAGCCGGCGCAGACCATCTTGTAGTCATCAGCCTAAATCTCGCTATCGAAGATATAGCCGACAGAATCAAAGAATTAAACCTGGTAATGGGACGCTTCGAAGGCGGACTTAGAAATCAGATCAAGGCGGGCATCTACGTTTCCGACGGTTCACCGCAAAAGCCCATCGTGATGATGGACCGAGCATCCCTAGCCTGTCGCGAGGTTCACGGCATTTTCAATAAAGAATACGCCGTTTTTGATGATGCCCTCAAGATTAAGCTAGAAGAAAAGCAATATGTGCTGGACCATTTTGAAGAAGCTTTCGAAAAAGGCTACTTCCATGTCTATTACCAGCCCGTAGTTCGCGCCCTTACCGGAAAGGTATGCGGATACGAAGCCCTCGCCCGTTGGATTGACCCCGTAAAGGGAATGATTTCGCCTTTAATCTTTATCGACGTTCTTGAAAAAGTCCACCTGATTCACAAGCTTGATGCCTACATTATCGAACAGGCATGCAAGGACCTTCGCGATGACATCGATAGCGGATATGCCTACCAGCCCATTTCGGTCAACCTTTCTAGACTTGACTTTGAATTAAGCGACATCAAGAGCGTCATTGACAGGGTCGTTGCCAAGTACAACGTTCCCAAGGAATACCTGGTGTTGGAAGTCACCGAAAGCGCTTTTGCCTCGGATCAGAAAAGCCTTGGTGAGACAATCAAGGAATTCCGTGATGATGGTTATCAAGTATGGCTTGATGACTTTGGCTCCGGCTTCAGTTCCTTCAACAACCTGCAGATTTATGATTTCGATTTTCTCAAAATCGATATGAACTTCTTGCGGACCTTCGACCAGAACCCAAAGTCTAGGGTTATTATCGCCTCGATTGTCGATATGGCGAAAAAACTCGGCATTCACACACTAGCCGAAGGTGTCGAAACGAAAGAACAGTACGAGTTCTTGAAGCGAATTGGTTGCGAACTAATCCAAGGTTACTATTTCTACAAGCCCATTCCGCTTGAAGATTATCACACAAAGCGTGCTGAGCTTTGCTGTTTCGAAACGAACGAAACTCAGGAAGAACGCCATTACTTTGACGAAATTGGCCGAATCAATTTCTTGGACAACACTCCGCTGCGTGAACACAAGCTTGAAATTGCAAGCGATATCCCGATTGCCATTATTGAAGGCGAAAACCGTAAATACAGATTCATTTTTGTGAACAACGCCTTCAAAAAAATCCTGAATTCCTTCGGAACAGATACCACCGATGAAGTTCTTGAGCGAGTTCATCAGCAAGGGCCAGCCGACCTCCCCACGCAACGATATGAAAAACTACTCCATTCGGAGCAGACTCATGAAACAGTCGAATTCTACGAAAATTTCGGTGAAATAAAACTCTTGAGCAGGGCTCGATTCTTGAGTCGAATGGGCGACAAAGTTGCCTACGCATTCGTCATTAAGGTCTTGTCAGCGAAAAAATAGAGCAAAAAGACACACAAACTATAAAAATGTGCAAAATTTTTCACTTTTTTTCGGGGAAAATTTACTTTTTTCCGAAAAATTTTATAATATAGCGTTAAAGAATACGAAAACGCCTTTACCAAGGAGAAAATATGGCTGGAAAGAAGAGCAAGAACGCACTGGATGACGATCCGATTATTCCGAACGACGACCTCGAAATGGAAGAAGCTTCCATCTTCGAAGAAGAGGACGACGATTCCGAAGACAAGGGTATCGACGAAATCCTCGGCGGTGCAACTCTTGGCCGTGCTGCAGGTGACCTCGACGGCTGGGGCAGCTCCGAATATGAGGACAACTAATTTCTCGTGAACCGCGAGGAACTTAAAGAGAAATACGGCAAAAAGCGTGTACCCCGTGAGTGGCGGGGTACTGATTTGTTGTCTACTCTCATAACAACCTTTTTTGGCTCGGGCATGTCGCCCAAAGCTCCTGGAACCATGGGAAGTTTGGCCGCTACTATTGTCGCCTACCCCATGGCTATTTTTGCTGCAAAAGAACCTCTTGGACAAACCGACTATATGGTCGGAAGTGTTAATTTCGGTTGGTGTTTTAATTTATTCTTTATCTGTGCGGCACTTATCGTTTTCTTCGGTGCAATTCCGTTCGTGAATAAAGCGATGAAAGATACCGCCACCGAAGACCCCGGCTGGATTGTGATTGACGAAGTCTGCGGAATATTCATGGCTCTCGCGTTCATTCCAACGGATTTTATTCTCGCTCAGCCTTGGATTCTCGCCATCGCATTTGCCCTATTCCGCTTTTTCGATATCCTGAAACCGCTCGGCATCCACCGATTTGAAAAGTTCCCCAAAGCATGGGGCGTAATGGCCGATGACTTGCTCGGCGGTCTCTACGCAGGAATCGTTCTCTATCTTGGATTAGTGCTTGTCGTCGCGCTTACTTAATTCGACGATTTTTTTCGTTTTTATACGATTTTAGGCGATAATTGGGGGTGTAAAATGTTTACATTTTTCTATCTTTACGCCCACTATGAGCAATTTGAAGAACGATTTATGGGTCGGCGTGGACGTAGGTTCCACCACCGTGAAGATTGCGGTCGTCGATCCAGAGACCAATAAACTTTTGCATTATACTTACCAGCGCCACAACGCTATGCAGGCACAGAAGGTTTTCGAAGTGCTGCGCGAGGCGCATGGACTTTTCCCCGATAAGAATTTCAGGGTCGCTTTCTGCGGTAGCGGCGGTCAGCCGTTTGCCGAAGCCACTCACGCCTTCTTTGTACAAGAAGTGGTGGCAAATGCCCTTGCTGTACGTGCAACTTACCCGGAATCTAGGGTTGCCATCGAACTCGGTGGACAAGATGCAAAGGTAGTGTTCTTCGAAAAGGACAAGACCACCGGCAAACTCATCGCCTCGGACATGCGCATGAACGGCGTGTGCGCTGGCGGTACGGGTGCATTTATTGACCAGGTGGCCGAACTTTTGCGCATCAAGACCGAAGCTTTCGAAGGCTTTGCCAAGCGCGGTCAGAAGGTTTACGAAATTTCGGGCCGTTGCGGCGTTTTCGCCAAGACCGACATCCAGCCGATGCTGAACAACGGTATCGCCAAGGAAGACATCGCCCTTTCCAGCTTCCATGCTATTGCTAAGCAGACCATCGGTGGTCTTGCCCAGGGTATGGAAATCAAGCCGCCTGTGATTTTCGAAGGTGGCCCGCTGACCTTTAACCCGACTCTCGTGCGTGCGTTCAAGGAACGCTTGGGTATTAATGACGAGCAGGCTATTGTGCCGGAACATTCCGAAGTGCTCGTGGCCATGGGTGCAGCCCTTTCCTTGGGCTCCATGTTCGCCGACCAGGAATGCTTCTACCGCAAGGATGGCTCTCTCGACGCTCTCATCCACTTTAACGAAACCCGCCAGGCCGAAAACAAGGCCAAGGCCGCTGCCGACTTGTTCTTCAAGAACGAAGCCGAATACAAGATGTTCCTCGAAGAACACAAGATGGCAGGCAACCACTACCCGCAGCCCGTATCGGGTTCTACACTCAATGTGTACCTGGGTATCGACGCCGGTTCTACCACCACGAAGTTCGTGCTCATGGACGAACAAGAAAACATCGTGGACGGTTTCTACGCAAGCAACAACGGCGAACCGCTGCAGGTGCTCAAGAACGCCTTGAACGAACTTTCGGACCGCTACGAAGAATACGGCTGCAAGCTCAACATTTTGGGCGTAGGTACCACAGGTTACGGCGAACAGCTGTTCGCTAAGGCCGTGCATGCCGACTTCCACACGGTGGAAACAGTCGCTCACGCTAATGCCGCTCAGAAGATTTGCCCCGACGTAAGTTTTATCCTCGACATTGGTGGCCAGGACATGAAGGCAATCTCGGTGCAGGACGGCGTGGTCACGGGTATCATTTTGAACGAAGCCTGCTCCTCGGGTTGCGGATCCTTTATCGAAACTTACGCCCGCTCGCTCGGCATTCCGATGGAAAAGATTGCTGAACTCGCCTTCAACGCTAAGAGCCCCTCGCAGTTGGGTTCCCGCTGCACGGTGTTCATGAACAGTTCCATCATCACCGAACAGCGCGACGGTAAGCAGCCTGAAGACATTATTGCAGGTATCTGCCGTTCCATTATCAACAACGTGTTTACGAAGGTGATTCGTATCCGTAACCTGAATACCCTCGGCAAGAAGGTCGTGGTGCAGGGCGGTACGTTCAAGAACAACGCGGTGCTCCGCGCCTTCGAACAGTACACCGGCCTCAAGCCTATCCGTCCGGAACGTCCAGGCGAAATGGGCGCTATCGGTATTGCCCTCCTTACCAAGAAGTTCATGGAAGAAAAGCGCAAGACCGAACCGGAACTCAAGACCAAGTTCATCGGTCTTGAAGCCATGAAGACCTTCAGCTGGCACAACCAGCCGGGCCAGCTCTGCCAGTACTGCACCAACCATTGCTCTCGTACCATCGTGACCTTTAGCGACGGCCAGAGCTTCGTGACGGGTAACCGTTGCGAACGCGGCGAAGTCACCGCTGACCCGAACGATCCGAAGACCAAGGCGCTCATCGCCGAAATCAACAAGAAGATGCAGTCCGTGCCCGACATGATCAAGCGCACGAACCAGCTCCTGGTCAAGGACTACGCTCCGGCAAAGCTCGTCGAAAACAACGGCAAGACCATCGGTATTCCGCGCGCTCTCGAATTCTGGGCATCGCTCCCCTACTGGAAGGCCTTCTTTACAAGCCTTGGTTACACCGTCGTGGTGAGCCGCCAGAGTGACTACAAGATGTTCGAAGCCGGCCTCCATAGCGTGCCTTCTGACACGGTGTGCTTCCCGGCAAAGCTTGTGCACGGCCACGTGCTTAGCCTCATTGAAAAGAAGGTCGACCGAATCTTCTTCCCGATGATGGTTGCTGTGCCGAGTGACCACACCAAGTTCACGGCAACGTCTGTTTGCCCGGTGGTGCAGGCCTACCCGAACGTGTGTAAGAACACCGACGAACCTGAAAAGAATTACGGCATTCCGATGGACCAGCCGATTTTCCACTGGTTCAACGCCAAGCTCCGTCGTAGCCAGACCATTGACTGGTTCCACGAACACTGGAAGCTCGACAAGAAGCTTTTGGACAAGGCAGTGACCGAAGGTGAAAAGGCTCTCAACAGCTACCGCACCACGCTCCTTGAAGAAGGCCAGAAGATTTTGGACGATGTACGCGCAAAGAACTCTTTTGCCGTGGTGATTGCAGGCCGCCCGTACCATGCGGACACGCTCATCAACCACAACATCGCAAGCCACTTTACCGCCATGGGCATTCCGGTGCTCACCACCGAATCGCTCCCCGGCGTGTACGACCAGGATGTGCCGAGCCACACCCGTATCGAAATCAAGAACACCTTCCACTTGCGCATGATTGGTGCCACCATGATTGCCGCCAAGGACCCCAACATCGAACTTGCCCAGATCGTGAGCTTCGGTTGCGGACACGACTCGATTTTGACCGACGAAATGATGCGCATGCTGCACCTTGATTCCAACAAGGAAATGCTCATGCTCAAGCTCGACGAAGGCGACGCCCGCGGCCCCGTGGGAATCCGTATCAAGAGCTTTATCGAAACCGTGAAGGCCCGCCGTGCAGCGAACCTGCCCGACAAGCCGGAAAGCAACGAACCGCTGTTCCACACGCCGTTTGTGGCCGAAGACAAGACCCGCCGCCGCATTCTGACGCCGAACCTCTCCCCCGCCTTCTCCGTACTCGCGAGCGAATACATGAAGCGCGAAGGATTCATCGCCGAATACCTGCCGGTGGCAGACAAGAAGGCAATCGAACTCGGCAAGAAGTACGTGCATAACGACATCTGCTTCCCCTGCCAGGTGAACATCGGCGAAGCGCTCCACTGGCTCGTCGACCACCCCGAAGTTCCGCAGAACCAAGTTTCCATGTGCCTTGCCAAGAACTGCGAAAACTGCCGCGCCGTGCAGTACGCCGTGCTTGCCCGTAAGGCTTTGGACGAAGCAGGCTTCAAGGATGTCACCATCATTACGACCGGTGTCGACTACAAGGGCATGCACCCGGGCTTCCAGCTGGGTCTCGACTTTAGACTCCACATGCTGTGGGGCCTCGTGACCATGGACGCCATCGAAATCATGTATCGTGCAGTTCGCCCGTACGAAGTACACGAAGGCGACACCCAGAAGGTTTACAACGAATGGATGCCGAAGGTGATCGGCGTTGCAGGCCACCTTTCTACCACACAGCTTGTACGCCCCTCCAAGCTCATCGAAGTATTCGAACAGTGCATCGAAGCATTCAACGCTATCGAAATCACTGAAGAACGCAAGAAGGGAATCCGCAAGCCGCGCGTTGCCGTACTCGGTGAAATTCTTATGAACTACCACCCGAGTGCCAACGGCTTCGTTGAAGATTACCTGATGAAGAACGGCATGGAAGTCTACCTGCCGGGTATGACGGACTTCTTCCGTGTGGACGAAGTTGTTCGAGCCGAAAAGATCAAGCGCGGATTCTCGGCAAACCCGATTATGGACCGTGTGGAAGGCGGCGTGACGGCCAAGGTCTATACGCATGCCGTCGAAACCGCTCGCAAGTCCATGCAAAAGTTCAAGCTGTACGAACACCATGCCGACTGCGTGGAACTCAAGGACTACGTTTCCGACATTATCGACCCGACCTACAACACTGGCGAAGGTTGGTTGATTCCGGGCGAAATCCTGTACAACTCGCAGCATGGTATCAATAGCTACATCATCTTGCAGCCGTTCGCCTGCCTTGCAAACCACATCAGTGGCCGCGGCCTCACCAAGGCCGTCAAGGAACGTTGCCCGCATATCCAGATTCTGAGTCTCGACTACGATCCGGATACGAGCTTCGCGAACATCGAAAACCGTCTGCAGATGCTCATCATCAATGCACGTGAACTAGAAAAAGCAAATCAAGCCTAACCCCAATTATATAATACATGCTCAACGTCTCTAATGTCAGTCTTCAATACGGTAGCCGCGTTCTCTTCAAAGAAGTGAACCTTTCCTTCAAGCGCGGCAACTGCTACGGAGTCATCGGTGCGAACGGCGCCGGAAAGTCCACGTTCCTGAAAATTCTTTCGGGCGAACTCGAACCCAACACAGGTGAAGTCACCAAGGACCCAGGCGAACGTATCGCGGTCTTGAAGCAGGACCACTTCGCCTACGAACAGAACACCGTTCTCGAAACCGTCATGATGGGCTTCCCCGAACTCTATGAGCTCGGCAAGAAGCGCGACGAACTCTATGCGCTCCCCGAAATGACCGAAGAACAGGGCATGCAGGCCATGGAAATCGAGACTCGCTTTGGCGAAATCGGCGGTTACGAAGCCGATTCCAATGCAGCCGTGCTTCTGAAGGGCCTCGGCATTCCCGAAGAATTCCACTACAGCCTGATGGCAGACCTCGATGGTGGCCAGAAGATCCGTGTGCTCCTCGCCCAGGCTCTGTTTGGCAACCCGGACATTCTGTTGCTTGACGAACCGACGAACCACTTGGATTTGGAAACCGTCGGCTGGCTCGAAGACTACCTCGAACGTTTCGAAAACATCGTGATTGTGGTGAGCCATGACCGTCACTTCTTGAACGCAGTCTGCACTCACACCTGCGATATCGACTACGGCAAGATCAACATTTACGGTGGTAACTACGAATTCTGGTATGCAGCAAGCCAGCTCGCCCAGAAGCAGCGCAAGGACCAGAACCGTCGCGCCGAAGAAAAGATTGAAGAATTGAAGGCATTCATCCGCCGCTTCGCTTCGAACGCAGCAAAGGCCAAGCAGGCCACTAGCCGTAAGAAGCTTTTGGACAAGATGACTGTCGAAGAAATGCCGGCCTCTAGCCGTAAGTTCCCGTGGGTCAACTTCAAGATGGACCGCGAACCGGGCAAGATCGTGCTCGAAGTCAAGAACGCGACGATTGACGGCGGCGACGGCATCATTTGCAAGGGCCTCGACTTCAGCCTGAACAGCGGCGACAAGGTGGCCCTGGTCGGTGAATACGACACCCTCAAGACCGCATTCTTCCAACTCATTGCCGAAGAAACCAAGTTTAGCTACAGCTACTTCCCGAAGAACAACGACGCCTACTTCGGCACGGACCTTTCCCTCGTGGATTGGCTGCGCCAGTACAGCAAGGAACAGGACGAAACGTTCATTCGCGGATTCCTCGGCCGTATGCTCTTTACCGGCGAAGAAGCCCTCAAGAGCGCCAACGTTCTTTCCGGTGGTGAAAAGGTGCGCTGCATGCTCTCTAAGATGATGCTTGCAAACGCAAACTGCTTGCTCCTCGACGAACCGACCGCACACCTCGACTTGGAAGCCATCACAGCCCTCAACAACGGCCTCACCGCCTTCCAGGGCCCGATTATCTTCTGCTCTCAAGACCACGAATTCGTACAGACGGTTGCAAACCGCGTGCTCGAACTCACGCCGAACGGAGTGCTCGATCGCAGCATTACCTTCGACGAATGGCTCGAAAGCAAGAAGACCAAGAAGAAGTAGTCTATAAAGTTTAGACCACAAAAAGTCCCGCT
>CADBHQ010000041.1 GCA_902794535.1 Fibrobacter succinogenes
AGAAGGTATGAAGGTGAAGGCCTGGATTCCCAGTGGCCTTGCCTACGGTGAAGCAGGCGTGCCGCCGATGATTCCGGCGAATGCAATGCTCGTGTTCGAGGTGGAACTGCTGAAGGTTTATGCCGAAGTGCCTGCAGTTGACAGCACCGCTGTGCCCGCAGCCCCTGCTGCCGCTCCTGCTGCTGAACCGGCCAAGGCCGAAGCTAAGCCGGCAGAGAAAAAGCCGGAAGCCAAGCCTGCCGAAGCCGCAAAGCCTGCTCCCAAGAAGTAAAAACTGGCGTTTGCTAAATATTTATACGGATGTTGCCCCGCGTAAGCGGGGCTCATTTTTTTTATCATTCGGCTAATCTCTAACCGCTTCCTACTGCCTACTGTCTACTTCCTACTATTTTTTTAAATTTGCGGTGACACTTTTAACTTCCTCTAGTGTTACAATGGTATGAACGGGAAAAATCTTGAACGGGAAAAATCTCCTTGATCGCATGGCATTTTCGAAACTGTACGAGGCGTACGCCCCGATGGTGTACAGGCGTTGTGTCTTTTTGCTCAAGGACGATGCCGAAGCCAAGGACATGGTTCAGAACGTGTTCTTGCGCGTGTATGAACGCGTGGATTCCCTGGATTTGTCACAGCCGTCGAGCTTGCTGTGGAATACGGCGACCAGGCTCTGCCTGAACCGCATTCGCGACAAGAAACGCCGCGGGTTGGACTGCGATTCGAGCGAACTTTTGCTCACCATCGCCTGCGCCGAAGAAGATGACAGCCACGAAGCCAGCGGAATTTTGGCAAAGATTTTCTCGAAGGAGCAGGAATCGACCCGAACGATTGCGACGCTGCATTATGTAGACGGCATGACTTTGGAAGAAACTGCTGAAACCGTTGGACTTTCGGTGAGCGGAGTGCGCAAGCGTTTACGTACCCTGCAGGCCAAAATCAAGAATCTGGAGGTTGAAAGATGACTACCGTCAATAAAATTTCCGATTTCAAACTGGAACGTTACCTACTCGGGGAACTTCCGGATAGTGAAATGAAGGCTTTGCAACAGCGCGAAGCCGAAGATCAAATTTTTGCAGCCCGCGTGGCCGAAATGCGTGAACAGGGCAAGCGCTTTGTGGCGGAAAATCCGTTTGAAGCACTTGCAGACCGTATGGATGCCGTAGATGGTCGTATCGCTGACGTTTCTCGCAATCAAGTGAGTGGCTTGTGGCTTAAGGTTGCCGCGGCGCTTGTGATTGCTCTTGGCATATTCTCGGTGGTTGTGTTGAACCGCGACGTTGCTACTTATGACCGCGATTCCGCTTCGATGGAAGTGGCCATGGCAAACACCGATGACGGCACGCGCATCAAGGGTATGCAAGCTTCGCTTGAAGTTTGGAAAAAAATGGGCGACAGCGCCGTGCAAATGGTGAACCTGGGCAACGCCTACGAAGGCGACGAAATTCAGCTGCGCTATCGCGTTCCGCAAAAATGCTTTGGCATGCTCTTGAGTATGGACGGCAACGGAACCATCACCATGCACATGGGCGAGGGCAATAGAGCCATTGAACTGGAACCCGGCAAAATGACGACGCTTCCGTTTGCCTACAAGCTCGACAATGCGCCGAAATTCGAAAAGTTCTTCTTGCTTACGTCCGAAAAATCCTTTACGGTTGACGGAAACGATATCGACAAGAGTTTGAAGCAGAACGGAGTGGAAACGGTTTCGTTCACGCTTCGCAAGGTGGGAAAATAAGGGGGATGTCATGAAGAAGATTTTGGAAAAGATTTTATTCTGCGATTTTCTGTCGGGCTCGGCTATTTTTTGCCTGGTGTGCCTGGTAGCGATTTTGGCCGCTGCAACTAATGCTCGTGCTGCTACTAATTCCGGCGAAATTGCAATCAACCGTTACGTGTTTGCCGTGAGCGCCAATAACGGCGGTAAGGAACGCCCGCGCTTGCGTTATGCTGAAAGCGATGCCCGCGCCTTTGCGAACGTGCTTTCGCAAATGGGCGGCGTGCCCAAGCAGAATGTTTACCGCGTGACTGAACCGAGCGTGTCTGGTTTGCAGGCTCAGCTTGATGAACTCGACAAGAAACTTTCTGCAGCAAAGGGTTCTAAGAATAACGAAACCCGCGAAGAAGTGTTGGTTTACTATAGCGGTCACGCCGACGAAAAGGGCCTGCGCCTCGGTGAAGAAATTTACAGCTGGAAGGAATTCCGCAAGCGTGTGGACGCCTTGCATGCCGACGTGAAGATTGCTGTGATTGATGCTTGTGGCTCGGGTGCCATTACCCGCGTGAAGGGCGGTGTCGCAGTGCCTGCATTCATGGTCGACAAGAGCAGCGATATGAAGGGCTATGCCTTTATTACCAGTAGCACGCAAGATGAATCTAGCCAAGAAAGCGATAAGCTCAGAGGTTCTTTCTTTACGCATTCGTTGGTGAGCGGCCTTCGTGGCGCAGGCGATGTGAGTGGCGATGGCAAGGTGACTCTTTCTGAAGCTTACCAGTTCGCCTTCAATGAAACTTTGCAGAAGACTGAAGCCACGATGGGTGGCGCCCAGCATCCGAGCCGCGACATGAACTTGGCCGGTACGGGTGATGTGGTCATGACCGATTTGCGCAGCACAAGCGCAGGCCTTGAACTCGATGAAGATCTTGACGGTCACTTGTTCATTCGCGATGACAAGGGTGAACTTGTTGCCGAACTTTTCAAGAAGCCGGGTCGCGCAATGAGCCTTGGTTTCCCTGCCGGTAAGTATAACGTTCGCCTAGAACGCCCTGCTGAATTCAAGGAAGCTTCGGTGACTTTGTATGACAACAACCATGCTCGCCTTTCTCAAAAGCAGTTCACCAAGGTGGCTGCCGAAAAGACGGCTCTCCGTGGCGAAATCAAGAACGACTCCCGCCCCGATTCAGTGGAATACTCTCTGGATTCTTTGGATAAAAACGGAAAACACCGTGTGACGTTTAGCTTGGTCGACAGAGAAAGGGAACCTCGCAAGGGCTTGCAAATGGGCGTGTTCGTAGCAAAGAGCGATAGCTATATGCTTGGTTCTCAGGTGAGCTTGTTTGCCAATATTGCTCGCAAAGAAATGCACGGTATGCAGCTGACGACAGGTTTCAACGGCGCTCGTGAACACTTTGAAGGTGCACAGATTTCGGCTACGATGAACTATGCCAAATCTTTTGACGGCATCCAGATCTCTCCGGTTGTAAATGCAACCAAGGAAAAGTCTTCGGGTGTGCAGGTTTCGGCAACGGCCAACTATGCAGGTGATTCCTTGTCCGGTATGCAGATTTCTGCTGCAGGCAACTTGGCTCGTCAAACAAAGGTGCAGGCAACTGCTGCGCTGAACATTGCCGGCAAATCCGATGTGCAGGCTAGCGGCGCGATAAACATTGCTGGCGAATCTAGTCTGCAGGCATCGGGTGCCATCAATATTGCAAGAAAGTCCGACGTTCAGGCAACTGCCGCGTTGAACATTGCCGGAGAATCTGATGTGCAGGCCTCTGTCTTGAATATCGCTGGCAAGGTTGATGACGCTCAGGTGGGTGTTCTGAACATTACCGGTAAAGCGAAGGGACGTCAGGTTGGTGTGGTGAACTTTTGCGGTTATTGCGAAAAATCTCCAATCGGTTTGATCAACATTGTCGGTAACGGCGTGTGGAGCGTGACAGCCTCTATGAATGAAATGGGCGCATTCGGTCTTTCGTTCCACATGGGTACACCTTACCTGTTCACGGCAATCGAAGGTGCACGCTTGATTGAAAAAGATTCGGACTTCAAGGAATTTAGCGATATATATGAATCGGGTATAGGTATTGGAACCCAGTTCGGTAAATACGGAAGCCACTTTGAATTGGAATACATGTTCTTGACGGCACAAACTTCGAAAGTGAAGTACGATGGGGACTGTGATGAATGGGATGTTGAATTCACAGATGAGGGTGAATCAAACTTCCACCATCGTCTGCGCTTGGGCTACACGAGCCAGATAGTTCCCTTCCTTGGCCTTTCGGTTGGCGGAACTCTCAACTGGGCAACCATCGGCTATGCTGACAAACTGTGGCTACAGCCGCTGGCTGAATACCACGACGATTTCGGCAGTAAAAAGCACAGGGGTCGTTGGTGGCCTGGATTCTATGCCGCCATTACCGTCGGAAAATTCTAAAAAACAAGTGACACTTTTTGCTCCTTATAGTGTTACAATAGCAAATAGGGATTCCTATTTGCTATTTTTAATTTGAACGCGAGATTTTTTTTGAAACGTTATATTCAAATTTTTGCTTTGTTGCTGGCTATGCTGTGTGTAGCCGCTGTGGCACAAGAACCTGTGCCCGATTCGCTTGCACCCCAGGGGATCACCTTTAACGGAATCGTTCAGGATTCTTCTTTTGCCGCGGGTGAAAAACTCAATGTCGAAATTTTGGAATCGGGCGAAGCTTTGCAGACGACCGTGGGCACGCCTTTTAGCATCGTGCTTCCCGAAGACACCCTCTGGAACGTGTGCGTCACCAATTCCGACACTGCGGGCGCCGAAAAAGAAAAATGCTACGAACTCAAGTACATTGGTGCCGAACGCAGTTTCTCGCAGACTCTCGGCGAAGCTTTCGCTGAACCCGATTCTACAGTGGAAGGGGCAAGCCTTCCCCTCGCTTCTGCCGCTGACACGGCATCCGCTACCCCTTCTAGCGTGGCTGACGCCCCGCAACGCCCCGATACGCTGGCGCAAGATTCTGCAAAGCAAGACATCGATGTCGATGCGCTCCTTGCTAGCGGCGACAACGCCAAGGTTACTGAACTCAAGAAAGTCGTGGTGCAGTTGCGCCGTCGCCCCAAGCGCAAACCCGGTGAATCTGTGGTGTCTGCTAAGTCTATCAAGCGCATGCCGAGCCTTGCCGAAGCCGATGTCATCAAGAGCATCCAGGCGCTTCCGGGTGTGGTGGCAAGTTCCGATTTTAGTTCCAAGATTTACGTGCGCGGTGGCGCCGCCGACCAGAACCTGTTCTTGTTCGACAACGCCGTCGTTTATTCGCCGGTGCATTTCTTCGGGCTTTTCAGCACATTCTTGGTCGAAGGCATTGACGATGTGCAATTCTACAAGAGTGGATTCCCGGCGCAGTATGGTAACCGTCTGAGTTCCGTGCTCAAGATGGATGGCCGCGCCGGTGGCCAAGATACGGTTGAAGAATGGTTCAGTAAGTCGAGTGCAAAAATCAGTACCTTTGCCGCACAGTTGCATACCGAAGGCCACAAGGGACCCGCTCGCTGGGTGGTTGCAGGCCGTACGACCTACATTGGCTACATGCTCGACTTGATGAACATGCTCGGTGTTCTTGACCTGGATTTGGATTACGAATTTACCGACTTGCAGGGAACCTTCATGTACAACTTTACCGATGACACTCGCATGAAGTTGAGTTTCTATGTCGGTAAAGACCGCTTAAGTTTTGACCCGCTTTATATGGACTGGGGAAACATTGCCGTTCCGCTTGGATTCTACCACCGCTTTAATGGCGACTGGGATTATAACGCAACGTTTGCTTTCAGCGAATTCTACCAGACTATGAAAATTAGCGACCTCATGTCTATCGAGATGTTCCTTTACACCTTCGCGGGCAAGCAGTGGGTCAATTATCGTGGCATTCCGAATCATACGTTGACTGCCGGATACGAACTGGAATACGACTATGAACGTTATCAAGAACAGATGTCTACCATTAGCGTGGCCGACATTCAGAAACCGTTCCACCATGTGGCTTATCTGCAAGATGCCTGGAAGATTTCTCCCGATTACCTGTTGCAATACGGCCTTCGCTTTAATTACCAGACCGCGGCGGAACATTTTGGCGTTGAACCGCGTGCCTCTTTGACAATCAATATCGACGACGAAAAAACGTTGGAATTCTACGGTGGCTATTACCTGCAATACTTGAATTCGATTGTCTACACGGACCAGGAAACTCTGAATGAATTCTATTATCCGGCAACGACAACTACCAAGGGCAAGCATATTGATCCCGCTTCTTCTTGGCTGTTCGCAGCGGAATATAGCCAGCGTGGAATCTTTGACGATTACGATGCGACTGTCGGCGTTTACTACAAGACGCAAAGCAACTTGAACACGTTTGTTGCCGTGCTTGACAGTAACGAAGAAACGACCTCGGACGACTTTGTGGTGGCCGACGGATTCGGAACGGCGGAAGGTTATTCCTTCGGTTATGAACTTTCGCTCCGTAAAGATAAAGGCTGGTGGTTTGGTGGTATTAACTGGAGCCAAAGCATTAGCGTTATGAAAACGGACGATGGTACCAAGCCGTATTACCCGAGTTGGCATCAGCCTTATGCCCTCAAGATGGATTTGGGCATTAACTGGTCGGGCGGAGACGATGCTCGCCGCAAGCATAAAGTGCCGGGACGATTCTTCCGTTCTTCTGTGATTATGAAGTATTCTGCAGGTATGCCGATTAGCGAATACAAGGGATATTATGTGTCGCAGGAAATGGGTCACCAGCAGTATTCCGACCAAACGATTGTGCTGCCGGGTAGCCGCAATGGTGCTCGCCAATCCGATTACTTCCGTATCGATGTGAAGCCGATTGATATTGGTCGCGAAGGTAAATGGAACTTTAGTTGGACGATCATCAACTTGACCGATCACGAAAACATGTTCTATACATTCTATGATACGAGTAAGAATCCTCCTGAAAAAACGGAGATTACGCAGTTCCCGTTCCTGCCTGTTATGCTCAATTTCGAATATTATTTCTAGAAACTAGGATAACGTAGTAGCAAGGACGATAGGATTTTTCTATAGTTTAGCTACTATGGAACGCGAAACCTTTAAATCAAGACTCGGATTTATCCTCATTGCCGCCGGTTGCGCCATTGGCCTGGGCAACGTGTGGCGTTTCCCTTACATTGCTGGCCAGTATGGTGGAGCGGCCTTTGTGCTCCCGTACCTCGGCTTCTTGCTCTTCTTGGGTCTGCCCATCTTGATGGCAGAACTTGCTTTGGGTCGTGGAGGTAAGAGCGGTATCGCTCGCGCATTCGACAACCTGGAAAAACCGGGCACCAAGTGGCATTGGGCCAAGTTCCCGCTGATTTCGGCCAACTACATATTGATGGCCTTCTATTCGGTGGTGACCGGTTGGATGTTCTATTACTTCTACAAGATGGTTACCGACCCCAAGTTCCTCACGGGAACTCCAGACCAGATTGCGGCCGGCTTCGGCGAAATGCTTTCGAATCCGGGCCTCATGATTTTCTGGATGACGGTCGCCATTGTCATTGGTCTCTTTATCGTGTCGCTCGGCCTCCAGAAGGGTGTGGAACGCATCACCAAGACCATGATGATCTGCTTGCTTGTCATTATGGTGATCCTCGCGGTTCGCGCCGTGACGCTCCCCGGTTCTACGGCCGGTCTCGAATTCTACCTGTTGCCGTCACTAGAACGCCTTACGCAATCGGGCAAGGGCCTGGGCGAGGCTATCTTTGCCGCCTTCGCACACGCCTTCTTTACCTTGAGCCTCGGTATCGGTAGCATGGCTATTTTCGGTAGCTATATCGGAAAGAATCATTCCCTGGCAAAAGAAGCCACGAGCGTCTGCATTCTGGATACCGTCGTCGCCTTGGTCGCGGGCATCATCGTCATCCCGAGCTGCTTCGCCTTCAACCAGTCTCCTGGTCAGGGCCCGGGCCTTATCTTCGTGACGCTTTCCAACGTGTTCGCCATGATGCCTGCCGGTAGATTCTTCGGTGCCGCATTCTTCCTGTTCATGTCGTTTGCGGCCATGTCTACCTTGATTGCCGTTTTCGAAAACCTGGTGTCGTTCTGGATGGACCTCAAGGGTTACAAGCGCCGCAAGGTCGCCTATTGGAACATTCTGATCGTGTTCCTGCTTTCGCTCCCCTGCGCTCTCGGATTCAATATGCTTTCGGGCTTTGAACCGTTCGGCCCCGGCAGCTGCGTTCTGGACCTCGAAGACTTTATCGTGAGCAACACCATGCTCCCGGCTGGTGGCATGTTCATCGCCATCTTCTGCTCTAGCCGCTATGGTTGGGGTCAGGAAAAGTTCTTTACCGAAATGAACGCCGGTAAGGGTTACAAGATTCCGTACAATGCCGCTTTCAGAATCTACTTCAAGTGGATTTTGCCGGCTCTCGTTTCGATCCTCTTGATTCAGGGATACCTTTCCAAGTTTGCTCCGGAACTCTGCGCCAAGATTTTCGGATAAGCTGGATAGATATGTTTGCGAGCCGCACTGTAAAAGGTGCGGTTCTTTTTTTTGGATTATTTTTGCGGCGGGTGACACTTTTGTGCTTGTCGGGTGTTTTAATTATGTAAATTTGAAGGACCCGATGAAGACTAAACTTGCAATTCGTTGCTCATGGCTTTTGGCTGCAATGTTCCTTGCGGCCTGTGGTGATTTTCACGGCCCGTGGGATTACTATCCTGAAAAGCGCGACGTGTACACGGGAATTTATACCTACGGCTACGTTATCAGTGGTGAAACTCCTTATGTCTGCTTTTCGAAGGTTTACGAACTTGACGAAACGGCTGCAGAACGTTTCGCGTTTTATGACAGCGCCTACGTAACGGTGTCGGGCCATTTCGATAGTCATTACAGCAGTATTGACGAAGCGGATACGACTGTTGTCTTGCGCCCTTATAGTGATAAGCCGAATTGCTTTTATGGCAATAATTACGAGGGTGTTGTCGGTGAAACCTACAAGCTAGAAGCCTACTTTGAATGGGACAGCTCGGGTCACAAGGCCAAATCCCGCTACAAGGCAGAAGCGACCATTCCGAACCCGGTAAGCGTCAAGGGCCTGAATTCGCCCCAGCAAGATGGTAGCTACAAGTGGATTCCCTACGATGAAAAAAATCCTAGGTTTGAAATAGAATTCTTAGAATACCCCATGGACATGGACTTCGTGAAGTGTGCCATGGATTACGATAGAACTGTCAAGGGCGTCATATCGGTGATGAACTATGGCATGGAAAATGCCGAGTCGCAGAATACCACGATTAATGAAATGCTCAAGGGCTTTACCGACGAAGACGATCAAGGTTATCGTGGTATTGCAATTCACGATCCTTTGGAAAAAGCTGAAAATTTAGGCTATACCTCGAACCGCAGGGTTGCCGACTATTATGCGCTGGATACGCTTTATCTGATGAACATGATGATGCCGCTTGGGAATATTTCGGTAGATTTCTATTCAACCGATGCGGCTTACATTGACTATATCGACAAGGTGAAGCAATCTGTAAGCGACTCGCGAATTGTGCCTGAATCGAATATTGAAAACGGTATGGGTGTGTTTAGCGGAATGGCAAAGTCGACGATTGAATTGCATGTCAACGGCGACGGCGTGAATATGAAACATATTGCGCACCATAATTGCTATAACACCGAGGGTGACCTTTCGGACAGCTGGGATTCCAAGGGGTGCAGGCTTTATCAAGATGTTTACTGCGCGGGAATTGAGCCTAGCTCATGGTTGTCGAATGATTTGATGAGCCTGAACAAGCGTGCTTACGAAGAATATCGGGATACTGTCTATAGCCGGCATAATGAAGAATGTTTTGCCTCGAACGTGAAGGCCGCCATGATGCTTGATACCACTAAGTGGTCCTTGTTCCTGCCCGATACCATTCATGATGAAGACAAGTCCAATGCCTACGCCGATGGCCTTAAACGCTACTGCGTGGCAAGCAACTTCGAAAACAACAAGATTGCCGATTGCTACAACTTGTACCAGCTGTGCATTGTGAGCCCAGAAGAAAACTACTGCAAGGATTATCTGTGGGCTTGGTGCGCTGACCGTGATTGGCCTAATACGGAACAATGTCAGAGCGCTTTGGTGAGCCGCTACTATCTTACGGAACAAAAGTCAAGCATCATCAAGCGCGAAGTTCAGGAAATATGTGACCATTACCACCCCGTTATTTGCGATAACTGGTGTGATAAAAAGAAAGATGGTCACATGAAATGCCAGTAACGATCTGCTTTAGTCTGCAGTTTAGTTGATATTGAAAATCTTACCCGAAAGCATCAAGCGGATTGCCTTCGAAAGGGTTGTCTTGTTCGTGAGTTTGTCTGTATTGACATCCTTCTTTTTGCCGCCGATATCAAAGGCGAGTGTGGCGCCTTTATCGGTTACATTCATCTCCACTTTTGCACCCATGACGAGCGGCAAATTCACATCATCGTGACCGGCGGGGAATCTACACATCACAGGAATGTCATATTTCTTGAGGTAGCTCGAAAGCATGGCTTCGGTACTTTCGTAATCAAGATCGGTGCCGGAATCCACGAACTCGCCGAGAATCACGCCGCGCACGTTTTCCATGACGCCGTGCAGTTCAATAGAATGGAACATGCGGTCGATATTGCGCAGGTTTTCGCCGATTTCTTCCATAAACAAGATGATTCCGTCGTTCTGGAAAATATCGATGTCGCTTGTACCAATGAGCGGTACGAAGGTGGTCATGTTGCCGCCTACGAGAATGCCTTCGGCTTTACCCTTCTGGTTGTATTTGTGCTTGGGAACCTTGTAAGTCGGCACTTCGCCTTTGAGCAAGTCGCGCAGGAGTGTGCTGTTGTCGTCTTTGCCTGCGGTCTTGGCGATGCTTGAACTCATGGTGCCGTGAATGCTCATGACACCCGCTTTGGTCTGCATGGCGTGCAGCGTGGTGATGTCGCTATAGCCAATAAGCCACTTGGGGTTCTTTTTCACAAGCTTTGGGTCGATGAGGTCGACTAGTTGAATGGTGCCGTAGCCGCCACGGTTAGCAAGGATTGCCTTGATGCTTGTGTCCTTGAGAGCACGAACAAAGTCACTGGCGCGTTCCTCGGCGGTGCCTGCGTATTTGCCTGCGTCAAGTTTGCCCACATTTTTGCCGATAACAGGCGTGAATCCCCATTCTTTAATGACATCGGCGGTCTTTTGAATGTTGGAATCGGGCGTGGTGTACGAAGGCGAAATTAGGGCAACCTTGTCGCCCTTTTTCAAGAATGCCGGCATTGTGCATTCGGCGAGCGGAGTTGATTCTTTTCCGGGCCAATCTATAGGGCTGCTAGAGCTGTCATCGCTACAAGCGGTAAGGAAACATAGGGCAAGAATAGCACTGAATGTGCCAATTTTTTTGATATCCATAATTTTCTCCAGTTCTTGTGCAGGAAAATAAAAAAAATTCCTTTTTCGGTAACACTTTTGTTTTGGTCAGGTGTTTTATTTATGTAAATTTTGATGTCTCACTTATTGCGGAAAGTTATGAAACGACTGAAATTATTACCGTTGACGCTTGTCGTGATGCTCCTTTCGGGGGTGGCATTTGCTGATCGCGATGCCGAAATTCGCGATTTGAAGCTGGAAAAAGACAAGCTGAATTCCGAAATCCAGAAATTGAACCGCCAGATTGCCTCGACCGATTCGATGCTCAAGGCGGACGATTCCCGCTACAAGACGTTGCAGGCCCGTTACAAGGCCGACACGGAACGCCGCCGTAGCGAAATTGATACCTTGAATGCCAAAATCAAGAATGTGGCCGCCGAACTCCAGACGGAACGCAACAAGCAGGCCCGCGCCAAAAACAAGAGCGACAATGTGGCGTCTAAGCGCAAGGCGCTGCGCGAAGAACTCGCAGGCATCAGCAAGCGTTTAGAGGCTCAAGTCGCCCAGACGCTCCCGTGGGAACGCGAAAGCAGACTTGACCGCGTCAAATCGCTCACCCGCGATATCGAAAGCGGTAACGCCAGCGAAGAAGAAGCTTTTTCTCGCCTGAAGTCGCTTGTTGCCGAAGAAACCAAGTTCGGTGACGAAGTGGCAATCATCAACAGCCCGCTGACCCGTAAAGACGGCGAACTCATTAACGCGGCGATTCTGCGCATCGGTAACCAGTGGATGGTTTACAGCGACGACAACGGCACCGTTTTCGGAACGCTCGTACGCAAGATGGTGGACGGCAAGATTGTTTACGAATGGAACGAAGATTTGAATTTGGAAGAACGCGCTGCGGTAAAGCTCGCTCTTGACGTGAAGCAGGCAAAAAAGCCGCCTCAGGTCGTGAAGCTGCCTGTAAGCCTTTCTGTGGTGGGGGGTGAAAGATAATGTTTAATGTGAAAATGTGTAATGGTGTCTTTGCTGCAGTTCTGTTCCTCTCGGCGACTTCTGCTTTTGCGTGGCCGTGGTCGGGTTCGGGCGAAAGCAAGGCCTCTGCCGAAGACCAGGCTCGAATCAAGGATTCCCTGCAGACTGAAGAAGTTCGCAACTTGCAGCGCGAAGTAGAGGCTTTGACTCGCATTCGCTTGCAGAAGGCTGATTCTCTAGAAAAGCTTGAAGCCGAACACTGGCGCAAGCGTTATGCCGAATCCCAGCTGACCGAAGAACACCAGGCAGCGTCCCGCGAACTGGATGCCCGCTATTCCAAGCTTTCGACAGATCTTGGCCGCGTGAGTGAAGAAGTGGCGGCAAGCAAGAGCCTGACCGAAGAAGCTGAAGAAAAGGCGCAGTCCGAAGAATCGGCCTACGATGCATTGAATACGCAGGTGAAACTTTCGATCGACAAGACGCTTGGCGATGTTATGGGTGATTACCCGGTGGGTATGAATGGTCGCTTGATTCGCTTGAAGCAAGCCTCTAACGAAGCCGAAAAGGCGATGCCGAATACGATTGGTGCGGTGCAGAATTATATGAATGATTTGCTGATTCGCCACGAACTGACGTACACGCAGTCTTACGGCCGCGAAACTTCGCAGGTGGGTAACCGCCCCGATGTGAACGTGAACCGTTTGCGCTTGGGTACCGTGTTTCTCGGCGAAGTCGCGCAGGACAATGGCGATGTGCAGGCATTGCTCCGCTCTGGCGCCTTGCAGGGTAAGGTGTTTGAATGGAATGCTGCGCTTCCGCCTGAAATGGCCGGTAACGTAAAGCAGGCTGTGGTGCAGGCAGGTTCTGCTGGCGAAAGTGCTGCGCCGACGGTCGTGATTCCGCTGGATGTGCTCCAGAATAAGGCAATCAAGAATGCGATTACCGACACCAAG
>CADBHQ010000042.1 GCA_902794535.1 Fibrobacter succinogenes
GATGATCTTGTCGGCCTTGTCGAGGAGGTTGTTGATGAGCTGGATCTTGTCAGCGACCTTTGCACCGCCGAGGATGGCGAGGAACGGACGCGGAGGATTATTGAGCACCTGGTCGAATGCCTTGAGTTCCTTGTTCATGAGGAAGCCAGCGGCACGCTGCGGGAGTTCGACACCAGTCATGGAAGAGTGATCGCGGTGAGCGGTACCGAAAGCATCGTTCACATAGACGTCAGCGAGCTTGGTGAGGCTTGCGCGGAAGGCCTTGACGGCTTCCTTGTCGGCCTTTTCCTTGGTCTCGGTGCCATCGGCGTTCTTGATCTTGCGCTTGCCTTCTTCTTCGATGTGGAAGCGGAGGTTTTCGAGGAGGATGATTTCACCCGGCTTGATAGCGGCGCAGGCAGCTTCAACTTCCGGACCCACGCAGTCGGAGAGGAACTTCACCGGCTTCTTGATGAGTTCTTCGAGCTTCTTGGCAACCGGAGCGAGCGTGTACTTCATGTTCTTTTCGCCATTCGGACGGCCGAGGTGGGAAGCGAGCACGACGGCTGCACCCTTGTCGAGAGCGTACTGGATGGTCGGGAGAGCGGCTTCGATACGCTTGGTGTTGGTGATTTCGCCAGTCACCTTGTCCTGCGGAACGTTGAAGTCAACACGGTCCTGCGGAACGTTGAAGTCAACACGGATGAACACGCGCTTGCCGGCGAGTTCGAGATCTTCGATAGAAAGCTTTGCCATTGTAGCAATCCTCTTTTTAGGGTTAAAATTTTACGCGGGAAAATATAGCAATTTTAGTGGGCAATTGGTGATTGACTGTATTACGGCTGTAATCAATGGAACCGAACAAGCCTTGTGTAAACATTGGTAAACAAAGAACTTGTGGTGAACACTATGTGCACGGCCGTATATTACAAAAGAATTATTTTTGATACCATTATTCGCATTTTTTTATATATTTCCAACAAAAATTAGATTTTTTGGAGTTCAAATGAAACGTTCACTTTTGATGGCACTTTGCCTCTCTGTCGTATCCGCTTTCGCTGGAATATACGATATCGATGAATTTACTGCCAAGGATGCTGGCACACCTGACGATTACATTGTTGCTGAATTTGGCGGCGAACTCAAGGTTGCTCCGGCTGATGAAGTTGCAACTCTTCAGAAAGGTCGTATTGTCGTACGTCAAAAGTTCGAAGACCCGTTTGGCGAATCTGAAACCTCTTACCAGCTCTACCAGGGCGCCAAGGGTGACCTTTCTTCGATGACCGCTTTGACTGCCGAAGGCGTTGATTACTCCAAGCTCGTTAAGGCTAAGCTTTATACTCGTCGCGGCCAGGGTGCCGACAAGGATGTCGAAAAGGTTTACTTTGACGGTCAGGCTGTTTATGCCCCCGGTCTTTCGAGCGCAGTCGCCTATATCAATGGCAAGCCTGTTGACTTGAAGGGAACCGCTCCTGTTGCTGAAGAAGAGGAAGAAGAATCTGTTGCTGCTGCTCCGGCCGTTCCGAGCAGCAAGGGTGACGAATGTGACGAATACGATCCGGATTGCGATGACGACGATGAAGATTACTCTTCTTACAAGACTTCCGCTCCGGTTGCTGACGATGATCGTGATTATGCTGCAAGTGAAGCTGCTGGTGATGTGGGTGACCGTTTCGGTATTGCTGACGAAGTCCGTTTCTGGACTGCAGTCGGTCTTTCCGCTCTCGCTGTTACCGCTGCTGTGATTGGTATTGTGCAGCACAGCAAGGCTAACGAAGCCAAGGATGCTTACGATGAACTCCATAGCATCAACACCAAGATTCTCGCTACTTGCGGAGGCGATACCCAGTGTGAAGAAATCCTGTCTTCTCATGTTACTCGAGGTAGTGGTACTGATTTATGGAAGTTGAGTGACATGCAGAAGCGTATGGACGAAAACAAGAAAACGCAGGATTCTTACACGACCGCTCGTAACATCTGGTTCGGTGTTTCTGCTGCCTCCATTGCTGGCGCTGTCGTTCTCTTCGTATGGTAATTGAAACCGGAAAAATCACAATACGTGATTTGGAATTCAACTGCATTATTGGAACGCTCCATTGAATATTTCGGTGTGGCTTGATTTTACTCTTGCTGCCCGAAATGAAGATCTTGCTCATTCCATTGATTATGTGCAACTTGCTGACGACGTGCAGGATTTTGTCTGCAGGTCGTCTTTCCAGTTAGAAGAAACCTTGGTGCTTGAAACAGCCAAGTATATCTTGAACCACTACCCGAAGACGGTTGCTGCAGAAGTCTCTGTCCGCAAGCCATTGGCAATTCCGCAAAGTGCTGGCGCAGAATCCAGTATCAAGGTGATTCGGTAGACTAGCTACGGAAGGCGCGGTAGCGCAGGGCCTCGGAAAGGTCTATAATTTCAACAGAATCGGAATTTCGAAGGTCGGCGATAGTTCGCCCGACCTTTAATAGTCTATAGAAGCCGCGGGCACTAAGTCCCATTCTGTCGGCGGCGTTGATGGCGAATTGTTCGGTTTCCGCCGAAAGATTGCAACTCTTTTTGGCTAGGTCCGAAGACATCTCGGCGTTCGTCTTGAACGGCGTGCCTTCGAATCGCTTGCGTTGAATTTCTCGAGCGGCGCAGATTCGCTTGCGAATCTCGGCCGAAGACTCGGCAGTACCCTTGCGGCCGAATTGCGAGGCTTCGACGGGCGGGACACTCACTTGGATATCGATGCGGTCAAGGAGCGGGCCGGATATTTTTTCTTGATAGCGCTTGCGTGCTTCGGGCAGGCAAGAGCAGGCGCGTTTCGGGTCCATGGCATAGCCGCAGGGGCAAGGATTCATGGCCGCTCCCATCATGAATCTCGCGGGCCAAGTGACGGTCCCGCTGGCGCGGCTGATTGAGATTTCGCCCTCTTCCATGGGCTCGCGCAAAGCTTCCAGAACGCTGCGATTGAATTCCGGCAGTTCGTCGAGAAACAGGACTCCATTGTGGGCGAGGCTCGCCTCACCCGGCTTTAGCCGGGTGCCACCCCCCACCAACGACACCATGGAGGCGCTGTGGTGGGGGGTACGGAACGGGCGGACCATGACCGGCTTGAATTCCTCGGAGTCACCTGCGGTTCTCGCACACGAATGGATTCGGGTTGTTTCGAGAATTTCAAGCTCGGTCATTTCGGGCAGAATGCCCGGTATGCATTTTGCGCATAAGGTCTTGCCCGCTCCGGGCGAGCCAACCATAAGGAAATTGTGGGCTCCAGCGGCGGCGACTTCGAGCGCGCGCTTTACGCTTTCCATGCCGACCACATTCTTGAAATCGGGAATGTCTCGGTCGGCGGGTTTAGAATACATTTGGTTCTTAAAGCCGGCTGCATGCTTTGCGTGGAGTTCTGCTCCGGCTTCCATCTTTTCGACACATTCCCTGAGTGTGTCGGCGCAAACGTAGCGGATTCCTTCGACAAGCGACGCTTCTTGTTCGTTTGCTCTCGGGATTACAAGAATGTCTTTTGATTTTTCAGACAAACTCATTGCAATGGAAAGAACGCCCCGGACAGGCTTTAGTTGACCATCGAGCGAAAGTTCTCCGACAAAAACGAGATGCTCCAAGTCGGGAACGTCGATTTCGCCGGTCGCACATAAAAGCCCAAAAGCAAGGGGTAAGTCCAGGGCGCTCCCTTCTTTCCGCAAATCCGCGGGTGACAGGTTTACCGTGGTACGGAATCCTGTTACCACTTTATCTACGGAACGAATGGCAGAAACCACGCGCTCCCTAGATTCTCTTACGGCATTGTCAGGCAAACCAACCAAGGTGAATCCGGGCAACCCCTGTGAAGCGTCTACTTCGACGCTTACAGGGACTGCCTTGATTCCGAGCAAACAATAAGAGCGGATTCGACGGAACATGCTAACCCTTACATGACGGAGGCTTGGTATTTTTCAAGAATGCAATTTTCGATGTGTTCTCGAAGCTGTCGCGTTACCGGGTTGCAAATCGAACGGTAGGTTTCGCCCTTGAAAAACGGGTCGATGGGGTAGCCCACGAACAAGCCGTTTTCGCCATCCATGACGCGCAGCCCGCGAATCATGAACTGATCGTTCAATACAATCGATGCGATTCCCTTGGTGTGTCCCATCGAGGGTCCTTCCTGAAAAGGATAGACTTGAACGTTGGTGACAGCGAGGCAATCGAATGCGGAACTAGCCTCAGTTTCTTTTTCAGGCATTTTGTTTTTGGTAACCATAGAGGTCTCCTATTTGTTAGTGTTTATGCTTTGTGAGCGAACCTCTAAATGCAAATAGCATGCCAATAATCAAAATTGGCGAATTTCGCGCAGAAACGCTGTTTTCTGAAAGGGGCACAACGTTGGTAAAGTGATTAATCACTGATTAATCAGTGATTAATCACTTTACTACCTTTTAATCATGCTCTTGAAACCGAATATGAATTGGGCGGCAAACCAGGGAAAGACTCTTCCGTCGGTGCTTGCCGAAGTCGATGTTTCGCCGGATTATTTTACGGTGAATTTTGTTGTCGAAGAACCTTCAGACTGCTTTCGTGCTGAAGTCATGGAAGACAACGGCTCTAGCTGGGAAGATTCCTGCGTCGAAATTTTCTTGCAGAATCCGGCGAACCCTGCTGAGTACTTCAACTTCGAAACGACTTGCCGCGGCTACTTGCTGGCTGCCCGCGGGCCCGATCGCAATTCGCGCACCAAGCTGACACAACCCGAAATTGATTCGGTTGTTCGCACCAAGCAACTTGCCAGTGTTGCGGGCAATCTTGTATGTTGGGGAATGACGGTCCAAATTCCGCCTTCACTCTTTGGTATGCGGACCTTTGAAGGGGTGACTCTTCGGGGGAACCTTTACAAGTGTGCCGATAAGGCAAAGACGCCCCATTACTTGAGCGCCTTTGAAATCGGAACAGAAAAGCCGGATTTTCATCGGCCTGAATATTTTCGCGAATTTTAATTCGGTTACTTCATCTTGATTTTCATTTCGAAGACTTGGCGACCGGTGTCGTCTTCAATCTTCATGTAGGTCGCACCCATTTTGTCGGCGCGGAAAATCTTGACTTCTTGGCCTTCGCGGGTTTCGCCCATGAAATGCAATTCAAGCATTGCAGGAATGCAAAGTTCCAAGTCGGCAGCGCTGAATACGTTCAAGGCGAGTTTCACGTATTCGATGTTGTTCATGTGGTGCGACATGTCGATATGCTGCGGCAACACCTTCTGGCGGTACACTTCTTGGTATTCTTCGGATTCCACGGGGAACTTCGAAAATTTGTTGTCCATAAAGTGTTCCGGAGCGCCTTCTGCCGGAAAGTCGACAGCTTCTAGCTTCATGGGACGGTGACGTTCCAAGTCGAGGCAGCAGGCTTCTTGCACGGCAAGAATAATCGGTTCACCTTCAACGGTTGTAATGGAGGTGTTAACGTATGTGCGAATCGGGGCGTTGTCCGTGGGGAAAGAAGTCGTGATGACTTTGTCGCGCCAGAACGGACGCTTGAAAAACTTGAATTTCGCTTTATAGATTGCCCAGTAGCCGCCTTTTTCGTTTACGCAAAAGTTGTCCATCTTGAGTGCACCGAAATTTTCGGTGAGGTTGTCCTGAACCATGAGCACAGTCTGCGCGATGCCCATCTTGCCTGAAACATCGATGTAGGCCGAGGTGATGGTGCGTTGTTTCTGGAAAACCAGTGGATTCTTAGCAAGCGAATAAATATCGATCATGCCTTCAATATATAAAGAAAAAAGGAAGTTGCGGGGACAACTTCCAATATTTTATACGTGCAGAGCTCTGTGCTTATTAAGTTGTGATGTACATTACACATTTTTTTTAGATCTTCTTCAGCACCAATAAGTGGCCAGGAGCCTTGTTCGGGTCGAGGCGAACAAAGTTTCTGTTGCCACGCCATACAAAGCTTTCATCGGTAATCAAGTCCTTCAAGAAGTAGAAGGCGTCCTGATTCAGGCCGAGCTTTGCCATGTCGAGTTCCACTATGCCTTCTTGGGCGTTATCCATGTCCATGTTGCATACGCACAAAATAACGTCTTCGCCGGACTTCTTGGAATACACCATCAGCTGGTCGTTGGCGCAGTAGTGGAAGTCGAGGTTGTCGTATTCCTGCAGGGCGATGTGTTCCTGACGGGCGGTGTTCACGCGGCGCACGAAGTCTTGAATGCCGGGGCCAGTCCAGTTGTGAACCTTGTACTGATACTTTTCGCTGTCCTGCAATTCTTCCTTGATGGGGCTCGGAATGTTTTCGCAGAGCTCGTAACCGTTGTACATGCCGGTAAGGCTAGAAAGCGTGCCTGCCAAGAAGTAGCGCTGCTTGAAGGCGTTCGGGCCCTTGTAGGCGAGGTACTTCGGGAAGATATCCGGAGTCGTCGGGAAGAAGATGCCGCGCATGTATTCCTTGGCATCGGACTGCGTGAGTTCCTTCAGGTACTGTTCAAATTCCCACTTGGCAGAGCGCCAGGCGAAATAAGTGTAGCTCATGTCGAAGCCGGACTTTGCCAGGCGATGCATCATCTTTGGTCGGGTGAATGCTTCGGCGAGGAACACGAGTTCCGGACGCTTTTCCTTGACGTCGGCGATGAGCCATTCCCAGAACGGGAATGGTTTGGTGTGCGGGTTATCGATACGGAAAATTTCCACGCCCTTGTCGGCCCAGAACAGGATAATGTTTTCGATTTCTTTCCACAGGGCCTTGTAGTTCTTGTTGTAGTAGTCGAAGGGGTAAATGTCTTCGTACTTCTTGGGCGGGTTTTCTGCAAACTTGATGCTGCCATCCGGTTCGTGGTAGAACCATTCCGGGTGCGACTTCACATACGGGTGGTCGGGGCTGCAGTTGAGTGCAATATCGAGTGCGAGGCGGAGACCCTTCTTGCGGGCAGCCTTTGCAAAGTGTTCAAAATCCTTCATGGTGCCAAGTTCGGGGTCCACATCGTAGTGACCACCGTTCTTGTTACCTACAGCGTACGGACAGCCCGGTTCGAGCGGCTTGCCCTTCTTGTCAACCTTGGCGTGCAGGGCGTTGTTTGCGCCCTTACGGTTCGTGACACCAATCGGGTGGATAGGCACCAGGTAAACGGTATCGAAGCCGAGGTTTGCGATGTAATCAAGTTGGTTTTCGCAATCCTTCCAGGTGGCGCTCTTCTTGGGGTCGGTGCCTTGGCTCTTCGGCCACATTTCGTACCAAGTACCAATGCGGGCGTAAGAGGGGTCCACGCGGAGCTTCATCACGGGGCTTTCGGTCGGTTCGTCCTTGGGCTCGATTGTCCAAGCGCAAATCTTGTATTCATAGTAGCCGATATTGTTGACCGTGAAGGATCCTTCCCACTGGTCGTTATCGACAAAGTGCATGGGAGCCTTCTCCCATTTCTTCTTGGAATCGTGGCGGTAGAAAATCGCCGCGTCATACTTTTCGTGGCTGTGGCGGAAAATGTCTGCGGTGAGCGTGACGGTGTCGCCCGGTTCGCGCTTGAGCATAAAACGCCCGCCTTCGATTTGGGGGCGAATGTTTTCGATGACGAGATTGTCTTTGCGAGTAGGAATAGTAGCCATAGTAACGAAAATTTAGCAAAAAAGGCCCGCCGTGGCGAGCCCTTAAAATGCGTTTTGGTTTTAGTTGATTCTTAAGACCTTGACTTCCTTAATCCAGAAGGTTCGTTCGGAACCGCCGAGGTTGAGTTCGAAGCGGGCGAACGGGTCGTTGACTTCCGGAGTGAAGGTGATACCCACCGATTGTCCTGTGGTGTGCACTTCGACATGTTCCTGGAAACCGATGGTTTCGTAGGTGTTGTACGTACCGATTCGGGCGGTAATTTGGCCTTCGACATCGGACCAGATGGTGAATACGCACTGGTATTGGACGCCTGCAATCAGAGCCACATTTTCTTGAATCAACTGCACGCTGTAAGAATGCTTGCCTCCTTCTGTGACATCCACCTTCATGATGCGTTCTTTGGAGCCTTTTTCAAGAATGACACTGGTGTCGGCGTTACCACCGAATTGGTTCATCAAGATCCAGTCGGTCGTGAAGGGCGATTGGAAGTTGCCGTTGATAATCGTATTTTCACCCTTCTTGGCAGCAATGCCTTTCCAGATGTCTATAACGTATTCGGAGTGAGCGTCGCCAGCGACTGTGGTGTAATCGTAACGCAGCGGCTGGAAGCTTGTAACGAAACGTTCGTTCAGGGCGTTCCATAAATCCGAATTGTACTTGGAATCAATGTGAATCACGCTGTCTTCGCCAACTTCTGCTCCGGAGAAGTCGATTCCGTTGGTAAAGAGCTTGACTCGGAAGATTACAGACAAGTTTGCTTTTCCGTCCGCAGTGTCGATTTGCGAGTAGTGGTAGCGCAACATGAGTGTCTGGAAGTTCGAAAGACTGTAAACGAAGGGATGATACTTCTTATTGATGAGTACACGACCGTATATGGCCATGGTTTCGTTGGGCTTAAAGCCAACACCCATTTCTTTGAGGTAGCCTTCTTCTTGCAAGTCAATGTTCTTGAAACGGTCTTCGACAGAAGATCCCTTTGTGAACGAAATTTCAAGAGTTTCGTCCGGAGTTTCTTCGTAGGGCCAAAGCTGCAGGCCGAGTACCGGGTCAACCGAGATGCTGGTGTAGTAGCTGGAGAACGAACGCACTTGTGTGAGAACGAGTGAGAATGTATCGAGAAGAACGGGTTCTTCGGTGTCGCTACCAGAAGAAGCTTCTTTGGCGAGTGCCTTCACGTTGACTTCGGAATAATCGACAGAAAATTCTGCAACAAGCGGCAGTGCCGCTTGTTTTTTGACAGCAGTATCCTTAGGTGTGGTATCCTTGACCGAAGTATCCTTTACAGAGGTGTCCTTTGCTGTCGTGTCGTTTCCGGTTGTATCGCTGTCTGCAAGGCTCGGGTTGCCAATTTCGATACCAGTAATGGACTTGTCGTTGGAACAAGCAACCAAAGACAAAAACGCGGTGGCGTATACGGCAATCGTGGCTATGGACAAAAAGAATTTCATCACACTCCTCGGGTCAAGGGGAAGAGCTGAATGTTGATTTGCACAACATCTTCTGCTTCTCCGGCTTTTGCAGAGAAATCTAGTAGTTCTTTTCGCATTAGTTGTAAATGTTTTTTCAAATTGGGAAAATCTGAGCGCTTAATTCCAAAAGTGAGCGCAGAAACGTCCCTTTCCGGGCCCGGAAGCTCCGTCAACATGTTGGCCGAGAGCTTGAGCATCTGTAAATGGTACATCTTGACCATCAGGTCTTGCACTTCGTCGTCAGTCGTAATCAGGGGGTCGCGCTGGCGGTAACCGTTGGCGGTTTTGACTAGGAGCCCCAGTTCCAAGAGCAATTGGAGCGATTCGGTCACCTGGGCCGGTGTTACGAGTCCACGAAGTTTTTTAGAAATCTGATCGGGAATGGGGCGGAAATCCTTGAGCCCTACCATCTCAAGAATTACAGAATGGTGCCATTCCTGGAAAATACGGAACTGAGCCTTGTCCATCTTGTGCAGTTTGGAACGAGGACTTGCTTTGATGAGCTGGGCGTAGTAGATTTGCTTGTCGGCGTCGGTTTGTGCCTGGTTAAAGAATACGAGGCTTTCGAAGTAGGCGGCACGCTGGTTTTCGAGACCCAAGCCGTGAATAAGCTTGGTGACCGTATTTTTGGTGATATTGCGCTTGCCGTCGATTGCGAGTTTTAAATGGGCATGGCTAGAAAGCCCAGCCTTCTCGGCAAAGAACCGCAAACTGAACGCGGTCGAGGTTTTCTTTTTATACTCGTAATAGTCACGGAGAAATACCCTATAGTTCGTGTACTGCAGGATATCCGGTTCTACGAGTTTCTGCTTTTCTCCATTATCCATACCTTAAAAAATAGAAGTCTTTGTCTTCAAAAGCCATATCTATTTTAAGTTTCCCGTTTACCCGAGTAACCATTGTAACTATTAATAAACGTCTCGGGCGAGTAGCGAAAAGCGCCTGTGATCTACAAATTTGCCGTTTATGAGCTCGTAATCGCGATTTATGCCTTCTTCCATAAACCCACAGCGGGTGGCGACGGCGGCACTTTTGCCATTGTGTACAGATACTAAAAGTTCCAGACGGTTAAGCTTTAGGTGCTCAAATGCAAACTTGATGATGAGCTTTACCGATTCGGTCATCAGGCCTTGGCCGGTAAACGGTTTTGCAAGCCAGTAGCTAAGCGTTGCCGAATGGTTGCGGATGTTTACTTCCATCATGATCGAGCCGGCAAAAATGCCTTCTTCGCTGTCGGGAGTATTCTTGAATATAAGCCAGCAACCGCCTTGCCCGAACCGTTCGTTTAAAACCCATGAACGGATTCTTTTCTTGAGGTCGAAAATGTCTGTTTCTTGAATCCAGGGGAGATGCTCGTTCAAGAAATTGCGCGAACCTTCGATTGTCTTGAAGATGTTTTCTGCCGAGGCTTCGCCAGGAGCGTTTTCGCGAACGCCCCTTAGAGTGACTAGGTTCCCTTTGAGGGTTACGGTCTCGAATGCTTCGGTGAAAAAATCGTCAAAATTCTCCATGCATGCGAATGTAGTAAAGAAAGACGAAAGAACGGACCTTCGGTCCTACAGACGAGAGACGAAAGAGGCTATAAATAAAAAACCGTCGAATTGCTTCGACGGTTTTTCAGTGCGGATGAAAGGACTTGAACCTTCATGCCCTTGCAGGCACTAGAACCTGAATCTAGCGTGTCTACCAGTTCCACCACATCCGCGTGGGGTAAGCCAAATTTTGAAAAATTTGCCCTATTTGTCAAGGGTTATTTAGAAAAAATCTCTAAAATCCAGTCTTTGTGCTTGTTTTGCCAGTAGGTCCAGTCGTGCTCGCCTTGCGGGTCAAATTTGAGGTCGCACTGGGTGCCTACGTTCTGGCAGAACTCTTGAATCCAGGGGACTGTCTTTTCTGAGGGGTACAGGCGGTCGGAGCCGCCTTGGATGAATCTCCAACGTCCGTTTTTGAGTGGAGCCTGTGCGGCGACTTGTGCTGCCGGTCCAAGCGATTCTCCGTACGAACTCATGAGAATGCGGTTCTTGATTTTGCGTTTGCCCCAGAGGCTATAGGCGATAACACCTAAGGATCCGTCCGAGATTCCGACCAGCGAAATTTCTTCAATGTTTTTTTTCAGGCGCTTGGCGAGGCTGTCCAGGGCGTCGTCTAAGGCTGCGATGGTAGCAGGCTCGGCCCAATGGTTTTGTTGGCAGGCCGAAGCGCTGACGATGGTGTAGTCCGGCATCATTTTTGAAAGAGCGCCGCCGGCTACAAGTCCTTTTTGGCAATTGTTGCTGGTCATGCCGCCGTGAAACCAAACTATAGTTCCGGCCGTATCTTTTTTGTTTATGCCTCTCCAGACACCTACAGGCATGTCGCTCGAAAGGCTTGTTGCCAGGAACATGACGGAGCCTTGTATAGGCCGCTTCATGTGTACAGTAAGGGTGTCCGATGCCGGGTTTGCGAAGCAAAATGTTGTAGCCAGCAGAAGAAGGATAAGTCGCTTTGTCATGTCCTAACCGCTTGCCATTAACGTCTCTTTTTCACAATCCAGAGAATGAACAGGGCGAGCGAAGCGAGTGCCAGTCCAAGTACGAGAGTGCAACCGATGAATCCGTAGTAGACTTGGTATTCCATCACGAGTGTGTCGAAGTCTATTTCGCCGTCGGTCGAAGACATGCTGTGCACGATGAACGTATTGTCGTTGACTCTCGATGCCGAAATTTCAAGCGGAATATCGCCTGCATTGCGGCTTGCAAAGCTGTACCATTCGGACATGGTATCCAGCATGTCGGTTGAGGCGTACAGAATAAAGTTTGCCTTGTCGTCGCCGTTAATCTGGAAAATCGTCTTGTCAAAAAAGGGAATGTTGCTTCCGCCAAAAATGCTTGGAATGGCGGCATGCGAAACGGTACCGTAGAACAAGTGTTCTTCGTGCATTAGGCCCTTGAGGGCGGGCATCAGGTAAGACAAGAGCCACCCTGCTAAAAACATTAGCAGCAAAGAGAAGTTCAAAAGAGCCGGTTTTCTAGAGGTAAAGAATCGCATGTGTTCCTTATTGCTTGGATCTAAAAATAAAGAAGAAGGTAGATAGCATCAGTACGAGTGTCAAGAAGTAGAACGCCATCGGAATTTTTGACTTAAGCGACATTTCTTCGGCGTTCTGGCTTTGGAAAAAATGAATCAGGTCTTCGCTGTACATGATAGCAAGTTCGCTGTTAAAGCGGCTCCAGGCGAGCGTCTGTTCTTCGTTGTCTTGGAGCAGGGCGAAAATGGCGTTCTTGGTGGTATCAGGGATTGCGCTTAGAATGCTATCGCCAAGGCCTGACAGTCCGACCATGTAGCCTGCGCGTGCCGAATCAAGAACTCCTTGGAGCGAAATTTGAATGCCTGCGGGGAGGCTTGCCGCTTGCTGGTTGATAGCTTGCAGTCTTTCGAGCCACACATGGCGGCTTGCCGCGTAGCGGCGCATGCTTGAAACTTTGGCGAGAACTTCGCGCTCGAAATGCTCAACGGTAGAACGCGGGGGAGCCTTGACTCCGACATGACTGATTTCATCCATTTCGCGCGAGAATGCGACTGCGATTTCGCGAAGCGTCATGGTCTGAGCTTGTACAAATACGGTGTCAATGCCGAATCCGATTCGCACGCGTTCCATACCGCGCATGGCATACGATTCCTGCAACTGGTAGTCGGAAAGCGTCTTGATGTAACGCGAATACATGATGATTTGTGGTTTTTGCGAGAAATAGAATAGAATGGTAAGTCCTATTGCAACTGCTAAAACCACCCACGCCCAAGGGGAGCGGATTCTTGCGTTAAAGGTATCGGCAATCGATTTATTCTTTAACTCTAGCACAATTAGAAATTACCTTTTTTCTACTTTACCTGGTATGCGTACGATTCGTTTTATACCCTTTTTCGGCCTTGTTGCCCCTGTTTTGATGCTCGTTTCGGGCTGTACGGTGGAACGTGCCGAAGAAAAAGTGCTCGCTGAACATGTTAACGGGGCAAAAAAGACCTCGATTTGGGTTTACCCCGATGGCGAAATCTTAAAAAGGAACGAATGGTACACCGACGGAATTAAGGAATTGGAAATCCCATACAAAGACGGCGTGCCGCATGGCGACTTCAAGCGTTGGACGGGTTTTGGCGATGTGGCCTTGCTCGGGCATTACAAGAAAGGTCTTAAAGACGGCAAGTGGACGGCTCTTTTTAGCGACAAGAAAGTCGAGGCGTACCTTTATTACGAAAACGACCACCCCGTAGGCGATTGGGAAGGCTGGCACTACAACCGCGAACGATCTTTCGAAGAACATTATAACGACGATGGTCTGGCAGTTGGAATCTGGAAAAAATGGTTTGACAATGGCGCCTTGCAACAAGAGGGCAATTGCCACGCCAAGTGGGATTCAAAACGCGAGATTGTTTCTGCCGCAAGTGATTCTACCTACTTGAAACGTTTTTCGAAGGATTGTCATTTGCTCGAAGAATTCACCTGCAAGAATGGAGAATTGGACGGACCGTTTGCGCTGTATTATGAAAGCTATGGCGAAACGGTAGATGCCGCAAATTGCGGAACCGGACGTGTGCGAGTGCAGGGTGTACTTGGCAAGGGAACGACCGGCAAAGACAGCGCCCTTATCGGGACGGTGACTTACTTTAGGGCCGACGGGTCTCGTATGAAACAGGAACACTGGAATGCTGAGGGCAAGCGCGATTCTGTTTGGCGCTGGTTCGATGAACGCGGTGAGCTGGTGCGTGAAGTGGACTTGAGTCAGAATGGCGTGATTTATGGCGCCTGTGAAGGTGATATGGCCAAGTTCTGCGCCGAGACTTCGTATGTGGGCGGAGTCAATGGAATTCTTGATAGCAGCAATCTTGCCCAAAGTGTAAATTTTGTACAAAGTATTGGTAAGTATCCGGCGACCGTACGTTACTTTAAACCGGGCCGTTTATTGCTTTACGAAGAATTCTGGAAGGATGGCCAAATTGCAGAAAGCCGTAGCTTTTTCCCAGACAGCATGGGCGGAAAGCTTGCAAGCGAAACCTTCTGGAAAGAAGGTAAGCGCAATGGAATTATGCGCAACTGGTATCGGAGCGGAGTGCTTCGCGATAGCCTCACCTTTGTGAATGGTGAACGCGTGGGTGAACAGTTCAGCTACGATAGTACCGGTAAACTTACCATACATAAAACAGAGGCCGGTAAGAACCGGCCTGTGATTATGCATTTGCTGGGTGAGTAAAAACTACTTGTACATGTAGACCTTGCCGTTCGGGAACTTGAATTCCTTCATGCCAGATGTATTCACCTGGCTTACGGACTTGACGTCGCCACCATAGAAGATGGTACTGCCTTTGTATTCCGGCTTGAAGGCCGCCTTGTCGGAGCCGTACCAGTTGTCGCTGGTGAAGCTTACAGATGCGCAGTTCGGGGTGTCTGTCGAGTAGTCGCCGAAGGCGAGCAGCACACCGCCGGTAATTTCGAATCCGGTATCGGTGTCAATGAGACCGCCAGCCATGTTGGAGGGACAACCATTGCCGCCTTGTTGGCCGCCCATGCCCGGGAATCCTCCCATGCCGCCTCCCCAGCCCATGCCACCTTGGTTCTCGTAGCTCTGGCCGGTAATCTCAAGAATCAACACGCCGCCGCTCATCTTTGCAGAGCCGTTGGCATCGAGCACGTCGATCATGTTGCCCTTCGAGGCGATGTAATGGTAACCGCCGCTAATTACCGCATGTCCGCTGGATTCGCTGAACATGGAATATCCGCCTGAATTTTCCTTGGCGCCACCGGCTGCATTCCAGCCGTCGTTGGTGGCAAATGTCGCGGTAACGCCGCCCTCGGCAATAATCTTGTAGGCTTCAAGGCCTTCGTAAGCGGTCTTCACGTTAACCGTAGAACCCTTCAGGTACAGAATGGAGTCAGCGTGAATGCCGTCGTCCTTGGTCGAAATAGTCACGTTGCCCGCATTCATGAACACTTGGTAGTGAGTATGGATAGCGTCATCGTCCGAAGTCACGTCGATGGTGCCGCCGTCCACATAGACATACTTTTCGGCCGAAAATCCCTTGCCGGTAGAAGTAATCTTGACGGTCGAGGTTTCGGTGGAATCGCTGACGCGGATAAAGTTTTCTGCCTGGATGCCGTCATCGCCGGCCTTGATGGTGATATTGCCACCCGAGATTTCGACAATGCCCTTGCCTTCAATGATTTTCTTACATTCGCCGTTGACCTCTTCGCATTCGTCGCTTTCGAGACCGTCGCCCTTCTTGGCGGTAACGTTCAGGACTCCGCCCGAAATCTGGAGGCTGCCCTTGCCCTTGATGGCGTTTTCTTCGGCTTCGACGGTGATGTTGCCGTTCTTGATTTTAAGGTCGTTGCTGCACTGGATGCCGTTTCTGAACTTGCCCTTGACGGTCAAGGTGCCTGCGCCCTTGATGTTTAAGTCGTCTCTAGAGTAGATGGCTGCTTTAGCGGTGTCTTGTGCGCCGTTGATCTTGGTGAACAAATGATTGCCATTGCCATCTTCGACTACGTTGGTGGTGCCCTTGACCAAGTGAATCACCGTCTTGTCGGCGTTCTTCACGAGAATCGGGGCGTTAGAACTTTTCAAAGTGGCGTTGTAGAGGTAAATGCCGGTGTTGCCTTCTTTTTCGGCGGCCGGAGTATTTACGACTACCTGGAAATCTGAAGATTCGCCGGTCACATAGTAAGCACCCGGGCAAGTGATGGTGGCGCTCTTGTCTGCAATTTCAACGCAACCGTTGTTGTTGTCGACGGTAGCCGAGGTGCCAGCAAGCTTCAAGAGAATCTGCGTGCCGTCCAAAGTTCTGGAGTCTTCGTTGTCGTTTTCGTCATCGCCGGGTTCATTGCCCGGATTGGGATTGACTGGAGTAACGCTGCTGGAACTGTAAAGTTCTCCGCCGGGAACGCTTGTGCCTGGCGTTCCGTTGCTGGAGCTAGAAAGGTCGTTACCCGGAATCTGAGTCCCAGGATTTTCATTGCCCGGATTTTCAGTTCCGGGGATTTGGCTACCGGGATTTTCGTTACCTGGAATCTGGTTTTCGTAACCCGGAACTTCGTTGCCGGGAATCTGGTTGCCAGGGATTTCGGTACCGGGAATTTCTGTTCCAGAAAATTCGTTGCCAGCAGGGTTTTGGGCGGAGATTGGATCTTCACCGGTGGGTACTGCGTTAGAACCATTGTCGTCTGAACAGGCCATAATGCTTAAGGCGACAGACGCCGCAATTACTGGCAATTTCACGAATTTCATTGAACACACTCCTTTTTTATGCAATATACATTTCAGTCGAAATGTATGCAGTATTGTAATGATAATAAGCGTTGCTGACAAAAACAACATAAGTAAACATCTTTTTGTGTAAGAGGCGTGTAAAATTCGGAAGCACTAATGTGATTCCTGTTTTGATAAATTACATTTGGCAGAGACTGTTCCTTTGAAAATAATTGGAGGCTTTATGAAAAAGATTCTGGTCGCGTTTTGTATGACAATGTTCCTTGCCGCGTGTGGCGATTCGTCGTCGTCTTCGGCAGAGAATGCTAATCCGTCGAATGTGCCTGGTGACACAAAGGGCAATGGCAGTGAAGACGCTGTCTGCGGATTCTCTAAAGCAGACAATGTTTGGAAGTATTCCTATTCTTCATGGAATTATATAGATGTCTATACGTGGGTTGATGAAACTACGGTAGAGTTTAAGGAATATATGGGCAGCTACCACATGGACGATAACGATACGACCTATACGGGTGTGAACCGCGACGAGTGCTACGAACAGGTTTTGAGTGATTGCCAGAGGTTTAACGAACTCGCAGCAGAATAAAGATGCGCCGTAAAGACAGAGAAGTTTTAGGCGACGAGAACATCGCGAAGATTATTGAACAGTGCACGACCTGCCATGTCGCGATGATGGACGATGCTGATACATGCATGCCCTACGTGATTCCGCTTTCGTTCGGGTACAGATTGAAAGACGGTGTTCTGGAGCTGTATTTCCACTGCGCACATGTCGGCAAGAAATTGGATTGCATTCGCAAGAATCCCAATGTCGCATTCAGCATGTGCGTCGAGAACCGCATCGAGATTCACGAAGACGTTTATTGCAAGAGCGGGCGCTTTTACGCAAGCGTTGTCGGGCAGGGCAAGGCCGAAATCGTCGAGGACGTTGCCGAAAAATGCCGCGGACTTTCGCTCCTGATGGAACGTCATGCCGCAGGCGCCCCGCACAAGTTCGAATTCACGCCTGAACAAGCCGCCACCGTGACCGTATTCAAGATAACGAGCACGAATTTCACTGGGAAAGCGAAATCGGAATAAGAGAGGGAATCTGTATGGCAAATGAACTTGAATTCGGATTACAGACTCGCGAAGAACTCGACGAAGCCGGCTTGATTATGGCCAGGGCGTACGAAGATTATGACTACGTTACGCTCTATTTCCCTGATATGGAAAAAAGCCGAAAGGGACTGCAGATTTTTATGCAATGCGTCCTAAAAACGTGCTATGGAAAGGCTGATTTGTTGGCGGCGCATCGGGACGGCAAGCTGGTTGCCCGCGCAACACTGGAGGCTCCCGGCTTCAAGAAGCCTTCCGCGTTCCAATACATTATACACGGTTTCTTGCGCGTGTACCTCAATACGAAATGGAGCGAAATCAACGGATTCTTGGCTATGGACGAAAACGCCAGCAAACCCTGCCACGATTTTCAGAAATCAGGGCCGGACATCTGGTATCTCAGCATGCTCGAAGTTGACCCGTCTGCGCAGGGGCAGGGAGTCGGCTCGCAGTTTTTAACTTATATGGAAGAATACGTGCGGGAGCGTGGCGGCAAGCAGTTGGCCTTATTTACCAATTCACGGGAAAACCTCGCTTTTTACAGCAAACGTGGCTACGAAGTCTTTCACGAATGCGAAATTGAGCACGACGGCAAAAAAATCGGCAGCTGGAGCATGAAAAAAATTCTAAATTAACGGCCACTATGAGTGAAGCTATTAACAATGTAAAGCAGGCGTTTGACGCAGAACTTGCGCAAACCGACCTTACGAACCAAGAAGCCGTCAACAACCTCCGCGTGAAGTACCTGGGCAAGAAGGGTGCCGTC
>CADBHQ010000043.1 GCA_902794535.1 Fibrobacter succinogenes
ATCGAAAACTTTAAGAGCTATAGATTTCATATCCATAAGATACAAAATCTTTGGTCTTACTTAGTCCACAGGCTCTTTTCTTTTTCAATAAACTTCACGAATTCTTCGGGGGGCACGGGTTTCGAGAAGTAGTATCCCTGAATCACGTCGCAACCCATTCTCTTAAGGGTCTGCAGCTGGGATTCCGTTTCGACGCCCTCGGCAACGCAGGGAACTTTCAAGAATTTCGCGATATCGATAATCAGTTCGACCATTCGCTTGTTCTTTTCGTGCTTTTCCATGTTGCGCACAAAGGACATGTCAATCTTTAGAATGTCGATCGGGAGTTCTGTGAGCATGCCAAGCGAAGAGTATCCGGTTCCAAAGTCGTCCATTTCGATGTGGAATCCTTTACTGCGCATGCTGTTTAAAACATCAATGAGGCCTTGGGCGTTGTCAGAATAAGCGCTTTCGGTAATCTCAATCATGTATTCGTTGGGCGTAAGTTTGTTCTGTTCTAGAATGTTGCAGAACTTGTTTTCGAGCTCGGGGTCGTAAATGTCGATACGGGATACGTTCACCGAAACCGGGACCGTAAAGTCAAATTCGTCTTTCCAACGACGAATTTGGGCGGCAGCCTCGTTCCATACATAGTTGTCGACCATCTGGATTAGGCCGTTTGATTCGAACAGGGGAATAAAGTCGCCCGGGTTGATAAAACCGAGTGAGGGGTGAATCCAGCGGATAAGGGCTTCGGCGCTGCGCAGGTGCGGCTTATCGCCTTGAATGGCGTACTTCGGCTGGTAGTAGACCTTTAAGTCCTTATGTTCAATTGCATCGTAAATGTCACGAATCAGGCGCTCTTCACGCAAGTGCTTGCTATGCAGTCCGCTGTTGTAGAATGCAATCGAATTCGTGAAATTCCCGCCAATGCGGTCGCAAGCGTTTTTGGCGCGGTCAAACCAAGATTCGGGGTCCAAGTTTCGTTCGACATATTGCCATACACCGATTCGAATACGGATGTTGTTGACTTTGGCGACCTTTGCAAGCATGCTTTGGAGTGCTTCTTGTAAATCCCCGTAATCTTCCTGGTGAATGCAGTAAACGTAAAATACGTCGGCTCCTGCTCGACAGGCAATCGCGTTCAGGGTTGCAAGTGTTTGCTGTAGGTAGTTGCCGATTTGCGAAAGAATTTGGTCGCCGACTCCGCGTCCGTAAATTTCGTTAATCAGTCGAAAGTGCTCTATATCGATAACGATGGCGTCGCGGTCTGACCCCATGTCCAGGGGCATAATCTGCTTCAGGTATTCAAAGAAGTAGTCAATGGTATAAAGCCCCGTGAGTTTGTCCTTTTCGGTCTGTTGCACCAGGTTCTTGCTTTCGTACAGCGCCATGGTGTGCTCGCAACGGGCGAGAATAACGTCGGGGGAGTTCAGGGGCTTTCGTATGAATTCGTCGGCGCCCAGTTTGTAACACCCGTTGTCATCGCCTTCTCCTGTAATGACGATAACGGGAATGTTCTGCAAAAAGCTTTGGGCGCTTCGTTGCTTTAAAAATTCGATGCAGGCGTCGTCGGGCAGTTCCAGTTCTAGTAAAATAAGGGAATAGGTCGTGGGGGCGTCCATCAACAAAAGCAAGGCTTCTTGCGTATTGCCGACTACGGTGATATTGTAAGACTCTTCCAGGACATTCTGGAGAATTTCCTGGCAATTCGGATCGTCTTCGATCACCATTATATTTTGTCTACTCTTAAACGAGGCCATCGTATTTTCTCACTTCGTAAGATAAATATATGTTTTTGCGGCCGTCTGTTTTTGTGAATGCAAAAAAAACACCCTGCCGAAGCAGGGTGTCCAAACTCTTGGTTTGAGTGGTTACTACCTGGAGTAGTATTCCACGACGAGCTGTTCTTCCAGCTTGACCGGAATCTGTTCGCGGAGCGGGAGCTTCACGAGCGTGCCTTCCATCTTGCCGGCGTCGACAGTCACGTATTCAGGGACAGCCGGAGCGTTAGCAATGGCTTCCTTGATCTGCACGTGTTCCTTAGAGCCTTCGCGAACTGCAATCACGTCACCGGCCTTGATCTGGCGAGACGGAGAGTAGCTGCGGACACCGTTCACGGTGAAGTGACCGTGAGCGACATACTGGCGAGCTGCAAAAATCGTGCGAGCAAAACCCATGCGGTAGACAAGGGCGTCAAGACGGGTTTCGAGCAAGATCATCAGGTTGTCACCAGCAGAACCGGCGCGACGGTTGGCTTCATCATAAGCCTTGGCCAACTGAGCTTCGGAAATGTTGTAGGTGAAACGCAGACGCTGCTTTTCGACGAGCTGCTGCTTGTACACGGAAGAAGACTTCTTGCGGGTCTGGCCATGCTGGCCGGGTGCAAAGTTACGGCGATCGAGAGCCTTCTGAGTCTTCTGAGAGACGGCGAGTCCGAGAGAACGGGCTACCTTACCTTTTGGTCCACGGAAAGAGGACATTTTTACCTCGTTAAAGGAAGCTCTTTGGTTAACATGCATGTTGGCAGAGCTTGGCGCGACATGCACTCATTGGTGCGACATATATAGAAATAAATCTGCCGTTTTTCAACTGAATCACCCCAAAAACAGCCCGAACCACCCCTTTAGGTCGCCACTTTATTATATTAGGGCCATGGATTGGAACGAAAATCAGCTAAAAGAACCGCGTTTGATTGATATCCCTATTGCCCACGACCAGCGGGGTAACCTGAGTGTGGTCGAGGGGGGCGAACTGGTGCCCTTCGATATCAAGCGCGTGTATTACCTGTATGACGTTCCCGGTGGAACGACCCGTGGTGGGCACGCTCATCGTAACTTGCGTCAGCTGATTATTGCCGCTAGTGGCAGTTTTGACGTGATTTTGGATGACGGCAAGAAACGTTCCAAGTATTCTTTGAACCGTTCTTACCATGGTCTTTATATTCCGACTATGCACTGGCGTGAAATCGAAAACTTCTCGTCGGGCGCGGTGTGTATGGTGCTTGCGTCGGAACATTACGATGAATCCGACTACATCTACGATTACGAAGACTTTGTAAAAGAGGTCGGCAAGATTTAATATGTGATGTGTAATGAGTAATGTGTGATGCATAATCTCACATTCCACATTTGCATCTATTTTTCGAACCTGGTATTTACGCAGGGGAGTGCTCCGAACGATTCCTTGAAATGGTAAAGGTTTTCGTTTAAGTATTCGCCGCCATCTTCGGTCGAAATACCCCACGAAAAATTCTTAGCTCCGTTGCGGGCCGCTTCGCGCAAGGCATTTATGAGCATTGCGGTCGATGCATTTGTATCTCGCTGGCTGTCATCGGGCGCAAGATACTGGAAATGGTATACCTTGGCTTGCTTGAAAACAAAAATCATCATGCCCGACAGATAAACGCCGTCTTTCCATACCCCGCGGAATAAAATTTCTTCGGGGAATCTTTGCTTTAAATCGCGCAGCTCGGCAATCGTATGCACGGGCTTCGTGTTGTGACGCGCTTTGGAAAGAGTCAGGAACTCGTAGAATTTTTCCATTTCGGAATCAGGAAGTTCTCCGTAAGTCAAGCCGTATTTTTCGGCCTGCCTAAAGCTGTAACGGCATTTCCCGTTGCAATTTTCCAAGGGGTCAGTGAGTTCGCTTAACGGCGTGAAACAGCTGAGTTCGGAATGCCTACTGTAGCCTTTGTGCTCTAGAGCGTAGTCCAATAAGTCGGTTGGTGCTGTAGCAAAAAGCGGTGCAGTGGGCTTTAACACAATGCCCTTGAAATGGGAGACGATATGGTTGTCGATTTCGTCTAGAATTTTAAGGACTTTTCCGCCGGAATAAAAATCTTTCGAAATGATGGGGCCACCAAAGGTGGTGCCCTGATGCGATACGAATTTGCCGTCTATGTTGCAACCGGGAACGACCGCGGCGATCACTCCGCTTTTCTCGATAAAGAAAGAGGCATCTGTAAAGCGCCCTTCAGGGTGGTAATTCAAGAATTTGCGCGTTTGCAAAAAAGTCCCGTTCATGGATTCTTCCATGACAAATCGATCCCAGCGGGATTCTCTTTCGGGGCTGTAAGGCAAAATTTCGTACATATCCTTTAAAATAGTAAATTCCTAACCACTAATCACTGTCTACTGTCTACTTTCTACATCCTACTATTTTTCTATTTTCTCAAACAATGATGAATGTCCCGTTTTATTCGCTGGATTATGTGAATCGCGCTTTAGGCGATGCCCTGCGCGAGTCTTTTTCTGATGTTCTTGATTCAAAGTGGTTTATTCGCGGAAATCGCTGCCGCGAGTTTGAAGAGGCCTTTGCCGCCTATTGCGGGAAAAAGGCATGTGTCGGAGTCGGAAATGGGCTTGACGCTTTGACCTTGATGCTGAAGGCTTCGATTATCCTGGGGCGTATTGCCGACGGCGACGAAGTGGTTGTGCCGGCGAATACCTTTGTGGCGACTGTTTTGGCGGTGCGTGCCGCAGGACTTGTTCCTGTATTGGTTGAACCGGATCCTGTAACTTGCAATCTGAATGTGCAACACTTGCAAGAGGCGTGCTCTGAAAAGACCCGCGCTATTATCGCGGTGCATTTGTATGGCCGTCTGGTGGATATGCCCGCAATTTGTGAATTTGCAAAGGCGAAAGGCTTGCTCGTGTTCGAAGATGCGGCCCAAGCTCACGGAGCTGCTTTAGATGTAAATAATCTCTCGTCTCTCGTCTCTCGTCTCTCATCTAATGCAGCGGCCTATAGCTTTTATCCGACCAAAAATCTCGGCGCCATGGGCGATGGGGGAGCGGTAGTAACCGATGACGTAGAACTTGCCCAAGTGGTAAAGTCTCTCGGTAATTACGGCTCTGTCGAAAAGTATGTGAACGAATTTGTTGGCGTAAATTCCCGCCTCGACGAGGTTCAGGCTGCGGTACTGCTGGCAAAGCTCCCGCATCTGGATTCCTGGAACAAGCGCCGTCAAGAAATTGCGGCCCGCTATTGTGCCGAAATCAAGAACCCGCTGGTGCGTGTGACTCCAGTTCCTGCGAATCCGCAGTCGCATGTATGGCACGTGTTCCCGGTATTTTGCGAAACTCGAGATGATTTGCAAAAGTTCTTGAAATGTCGCGGTGTAGAAACGCTGATTCATTATCCGATTCCGCCGCATTTGCAGCAAGCCTTTAGTGGGGCTACATCCCGTGGGGAGCTTCGTCACGGAAAACTTCCGGTTGCCGAAAGACTTGCAAAGACCGAACTCAGCATTCCTATGGGTCCGTCCATGACCGAAGATCAAGTTTCCTATGTCATAGAATCGCTCAATGCCTATGCCCGCTAATCCGAATTTTACAAAGCTTTTTGCCGGTTCTGGTGCGGTTACGCTGTTCAATGCGCTTCGTGCTTTTGTTATCAACAAGTTGCTTGCCATCTTTCTGCCACCGGCTGCATTTGCCTGCGTGGGGCAGTTCCTGAACCTAATGTGCATTGGCCAGGCTACGTCTTCTTTGGCATTGCAGAATGGCTGGACGGCCTTGACTTCTCAGAACAAGGATAACCGAGAAAAATTGATGGGTGTCTGGCGTGGTGGAGTCCGCTTGACGACGTATGCAAGCCTGCTTACGTTTGTCGTGGCGCTCCTGTTCTGCTTTATGGCGCCTCTCGAAACGCTTTTGCCCGGAGTCCCGACTCGCTTGGCGCAGGCGGCAATCTTGTTTGCTTTGCCGGGTGTTTTTGCGACAAACATCATTACGATTACGGCCGCCGTCATGAATGGTCTTGGCGAAAATCGCAAGTGGGCGCTTATCAATATCGTGACTTCGGTATGGCAAATGCTGTGGGTGGCGTTCTTCTTGTATACGGGCCGTTTGTCGGTGCTTTCGATTATCGCTACCCAGTCCATTGTGGCCGCTATTTTTGCCATCCAGATTTCTAGCCGCGCTGGTTTTAGCGTCAAGCAAATTTGGAAGTCGGCTCTCGATACCCGTGGCCCGTGGATGTCGTATGCTTTAATGGGCCTTATTCCTATGGTGCTTTCTCCGTTGGTGCTGACGTTTATTCGAACAACGGTTGCATCAAATTTTGGAAATGATGCCGCCGGTATTTGGCAGAGCGTCTGGAAGGTTTCTGATTTTCTGCTTATGGCCATGTCTGCGATTTTGACGGTGATCTTGTTGCCGCGCGTGTCGCCCAAAATGAATCGCCATGATTTCTTTGCCATGTTGCATCCGCTTTTACTCCGCATTATGGGTATTTCGCTTGTCATGGTCTTGGCCCTTTATTTTTGCCGAGGAATCTTGGTACAGGTGCTGTTTTCTCAGGCATATATGGGGGCGGTCGATTATCTGCCATTCCAGTTGGTGGGCGATTTCTTTAGAGCCGGTGGCTTTGCGCTTGCGCTGGTGCTGATTGCCCGTGCCGAAACCACTAAGTTTTTGGTGATTGAAATATGTGCAGAATTACTGCTTGCTGTGGGAACGTTTGTTGGAATTCGCCTGTTTGATTTTAACGGCCCCATGATGGCGTACGCCTTTGAAAATCTGGTTTACGTGATTGTGCTCTATGTTGTTGTGCGGAGGCTTAAGTGGAATATTCAGTAACGAACATGTTTGCCGAAAAAATGACGGAAAATGTTTACGTGAAGGCCTTTGCACAAGGTTCTGAAATGGAACAGCGTGAACTTCCGCCACTTGTTTCGGTGCTCTTGCCCAGCTATAATCACGAAAAGTATGTTGAAGCCGCCGTGCGCTCGGTCATGGAGCAAAAGGGCGTTGCTTTTGAATTGATTGTCGTCGATGACGGAAGTTCCGATAGCTCTCCGCAGATTCTTGAACGCCTACAAAATGAATTTGGCTTTCATTACATACACCGCCCGAACAAGGGAATCGTTCCGACGATGATTGAACTCCTTTCGTTAGCGAAAGGTAAGTATTTCTGTTCGATTGCTTCTGATGACATGATGCCGCCCGATCGTTTGCGGATTCAAAGTCAGTATATGGAAACCCATCGTGGTAAGCCCGTATGCTTTGGGCAGGTGGTGCGCATGGATGCCGAAGGCAATCTTGATAGCGAACGTGATCCGCGGTATACGACGGCTGTTCCAGAGGTGACTTTTGCAGATATTTTCTTAGGGAAAAAGGAACTTCATGGCTGCACAGAAATGATCGATTGCGAAACTTTCCGTGCGATGGGTGGTTTCAATGCGGACTTCGTGATTGAAGATTTCCAAATGATGCTCAAATTCCTTTATCACTACGAGCCACTGCCTGTTCTTGATACGGTGTGTTGCTATTACCGCACGCATTCGACCAATGTTTCTGGCGATAAGAACTGGCTTTATGAAAATACGCTCAAGGTTTTAGACCAGTATTCTTCGCACAAGCTTTATAAAGAAGCTCGCCGCATTTGGATGTCACACTGGTTTTCTGCCTTGTGCTATGCCAATAAGAAAGAAGCTTTGCGCAAGTTGCCGGAATTGTGGTCGTTCTCGCTTCCGTTCCTCAAGCGCTTCCCGAAACTCTTTATTCCGAAATTCTTGCTCAAGCGTTAGTTCTTGGGTTGCTTGAATAGCGCCTTCAATTTCTGCAAGGTTCCAAGTATTCCAAGCGCCTGCAGGTTTGTCCATAGGGCAAGTGGAATTGATAACGCTTTAGCGATGGGTCGCGGGAACTTGGCGAACAGCATTTGCCTGCGGGCGATTCCCTTTCGCACCGATTCGGGGCGCCAGCTGCTGCTGAAATGGTGAATGCTGAAGGAATCTTTTGTCGCGCGGATTTTTCCGTCGATAAAACTCTTGGGCGAAAATGCGCTTTCCGGCAAGATTTTCAGGTCTTTGAAATCCTTGAACGATTCTCGCAGAATATTCGGCAGGACCATCTGGTCGACTACATTTTCGGAGTAATTGAATTCCTGATTTTTGTAAAAGTCCAGCGCAACCTTCATCGGGCTGAATCCGGCTTCGCAGCCCATGGTGGCGGCTTCGATTCGGTCAGAGCCATTCTCGTAGCCTAAAATGTAGGGCTGATCCAGCATCGGCTCGAATGAACGCAGAACTTCGACATCGGTGTCGAGGTAAAGTCCGCCTTCTGTATACAGCGCGTAGAGTCTTACGGCGTCGGCCGCAAAGGCCCAATTTTTCTGGGCGAGCGCTTTGTTTACCCAAGGAATGTCGAGGGCTTTTGCTTTATCGTAGTCCCACTTGACCCATTCAAAGTCGGGCAAAAACTTGTGCCAGCTGTCAATGCAACGCTGAATGCTTTCAGGGAATGGCTCGCCAGAAAACCAACAGTAGTGAAGTTTTTTAGGAATCATCCGAACCTCCGGAGTGTAAATCCGAAGAACGCTTTCCCGCCAAAAGAAATCAGCGCAGCCACCTTATTGCGAGTGCGGCTGTTAGCGTTAAAAAGCGTTTCCAGACGGAAATCCTTGATGTGTTTCCAAGCCCGAGTCCGAAAATCCTTGAATTCGACGGTGTCTGGCGTGCGCATTAGAATGCTGCAGCTGGCGCTAAAAAGATTGCTGTGGGCGGCGCGATTCAGTTCTGCGCCTTTGCCTTCGACAAGCGTGCAGATTCTTTCGGCTATGTCCAGCAGTTCCGCTTTCTTGCGATTGTATGCGGTTGCCAGAATGCTTGAGCCATGCCTGCGGTTCAAATAAAGCGGCTCGGGAACGAATGCGACTTTTTCTGCTTCCAAGAGCACCTGCGGAATGCAGTCCATGTCTTCGAAATAGATTCCCGGTGTGAATCGGCGACTTTGCCAAATTTGGGCGCCGTAGAGTTTGCTCCAGGCAGAATAATCAGGACCGTTTTTTTGGTAGAGGGCTCGTTCTAAAGCTTTTTCAGGGGCGAGCGCAATCGCTTGAACTGTTGCGTCTCCGGTTTTAATTTCAGAAGTTTTCCAGAAGAGGAGCTTGTCGCTGCAGGCAATGTTTGCTTTGTTCTGCGTGGCGGCATCCCAAAGCTTTTGCAGAAAACTGGGGGCCAGCATGTCGTCGCTATCCACGAAGGTTATCCAGTTTCCGCGGGCGGCTTTAATTCCTGTGTTGCGTGCTTCGGAAAGTCCCTTGTTTTCTTGATGGATAATGACGATTCGGTTGTCTTTGTCCGCAAATTGTTTTACGATGGCGGCACTGTTGTCTGTGGAACCGTCATCGACTGCGATGATTTCGAAATCAGTGAAAGTCTGCGCTAGCACACTGTTCAAGCAATCCTCAAGGAACTGCTCCGTGTTATAGACCGGTATGATGACGCTGACTTCTGGCATGAAAATGCCTTTCTACGTATTTAAATTCTGGACGACTTCGCCCCAACCCATTTGCACAATGGCGCCGGCGCGAACCAGATTGCCTTGCGCATCTTCGTATTCTTTTAGAATCTGACTCCATTCCGACACATCGCGGCGGAACTTGACATCTTTGTGAATGCGCTTTAGGAGCATGTCTTGCTTCCATTGGGCGGCGGCAGAGAGCTTTTGGCAAGAAACATCGAGAGCGTCCAGGTAGGCGGGGATAGCATCAAGGAATGTCTTTTCGAAAGGCTTTGCCTTGGACTTTGCCTGTAGGACCAAGTTCTTTTGGTTGATGGCGTTCTTGCGGATTTCGCTCATGAGTCGAACGATACGTTCGAAATCCACTTGCGGCCAGAACAGGCTGAATGGCCACATCTTTTTCCAGTGGAATTTGAACATGGATTCGTGGGCCGTATTTTTGGCCCTGATAAGTTCCTTCAGGTTTTCAAAAATGACCTGAGACGGGAGCATTTCTTTGTTTTCTTGTTCGCTCATGGCCTGCAATATACTAAAAAAGGGGGTGTTTTCTGTAAAAAAGCCTTAAATTTCGGAAAGTTTGCTTGTTTTTTTTTATTTTGGAAGTAAATTCTATATGCAAAAAACTTGCAAAAGGATACTTATGGACAAAAAGAAATTCAAAATTTTGATGATTGTCGATATTGTGCTCATTATCGGCTTGTTTGCCTTGATGATGGTTCTGAAGGGTCAGTACAACGACCAGGCCCAGAAGACGGTTAAAGAACAGGTGGATGCCTACCTTGAACTTTCCAACGGTGCCGTTCAGGACCAGTGGAAGTCTGTCGACCAGTACGGTATGGCATGGCGCTTGGTTTATGCCTCTTTGACCTCTGCTAAGACCGAAGCTGCTTTTGATGCCGCGGTCAAGGCTATCGAAGGCGACAAGGATGCCCGTTTCAAGCAGCTTTCTTACATGTATGAAGCCGCTGGCATTCCGGCCCAGGCCCAGAATTCCATTTACGAAAAGGCTGGCCTGGCCGACAAGTTCCTCTTGAAGAACGAAGGTGGCGTTAAGGAAGTCGCTTGCGGTAAGAACTGCGTGATTTCTTTCACCTTTGCCAGGGGTAAGCTCAAGTCTAGCGACTACAAGGCTCTTGTCAACTACAACATGGCCGATAACTTTAAGCTCGAAGCCCCGGCGGCTTACCACTTTGAATAAGGAGTTGTACCAATGAACGTAAAGAATATTTCGATTGCACTCACCGTTCTGGTTATCGCTCTCCTTGCTACACTTTTGATGCAGAAGGGTAGTTACGTGTCTCAGGCTACGGAACACTACACCAAGACCACGACGAACTCTTACAAGGGCGCCTCCAAGATCATTGAATACGTGAATAACTCTATCGATGTGAACAAGGGCGTTTGGACGCTTGCTTGCGAAGCCGTGCAGACGGTAAAGACTTCGCAGGATCAGGCTCGCTTGGAATCCAAGTATTTCCCGGCAACCAAGGGCTCCATGAGCATTGCGAACATGACTCGCCGCTTTGAAGCAACGGGTGCCTACTACATCATTTCGAAGTTCTCGAAGGTTGAAGTTGACAAAAAGACCGAAGTCAAGTCTCTTGCTGGCCTCGTCTCTGTGAACGTGAATGCTCTCGTCGGTAATCCGGGCGAAGAAATCGAGGAAGCAGAAGAAGGCGAAGAAGGTGCTGAAGAAGCTGTCGAAGAAGCTCCGGCTCCGAAGAAGGCTGCAAAGCCCGCCAAGGCTGCCAAGGGCAAAAAAGGCAAGAAGGGTAAAAAGCGCTAATCGCTTGACTCTCAACGAGTTAGAAAATTGTAAGAAACGACCCGCTCTGCGGGCCGTTTTTTGTTGCGATTATTTCTGTCTACTTCCTACTTCCTACTGTCTACTAATTTCTAAATTTTGCGCGTAAAAAACAAATAGAGGTTAATAATGCTCATTTTACGTGGTACGCCGGCTCTGTCGGATTTCCGTCTCCAGAAACTTTCTTCCGATTTCAAGAGCGCAGGCCTTTCTGTCGCTACCGTTTACGCTGAATTCCTGCACGTGGTGGACCTGTCCGCCGACCTGACCGATGCAGAAACCGAAACTTTGAAGAAGGTGCTGCATTACGGTCCTGCCCGCGAACCCAAGGCTCTCGAAGGCGAACTCTTTGTGGTGTGCCCGCGTCCGGGTACCATCAGCCCGTGGAGCTCCAAGGCTACCGATATCGCTCACATCTGCGGGCTTACTATGTGAAGTTTGAAGGAGCCGTTCCCGCCGGTGCCCGTGAGAAAATCTCCGCCAAGATTCACGACCGCATGACCCAGGCCGTTTTCGCCGACACCGCCTCCTTGGAAGTTCTCTTCAGCAAGGAAGAACCGCGTCCGCTGAATGTGATTCCGGTGCTTACCGAAGGCCGCGAAGCCCTCGTGAAGGCTGACAAGGAAATGGGCCTCGCTCTTTCCTCCGACGAAATCGACTACTTGGTCAAGAACTTCACCGAACTCAAGCGCAATCCGACCGACGTTGAACTCTACATGTTCGCACAGGCCAACTCGGAACACTGCCGCCACAAGGTGTTCGGTGCCGAATGGACGATTGATGGTGTCAAACAGGATAAGTCCCTGTTCCAGATGATTAAGAACACCTACCAGCTCCACAACTCTAACATCTTTAGCGCCTACAAGGACAACGCCGCCGTGATGAAGGGTGCTGTCGCTGGCCGCTACTACGCTGACCCGCGTAACAACAAGTACGACTTCCACCACGAAGAAGTCGACATCTTGATGAAGGTCGAAACCCATAACCATCCGACGGCTATTTCTCCGTTCCCGGGTGCCGCTACCGGTAGTGGTGGCGAAATCCGTGACGAAGGTGCTACGGGTAAGGGTTCCAAGCCGAAGGCCGGCCTCACGGGCTTTAGCGTTTCGAACTTGAAACTGCCGGGTGCAGTCCAACCTTGGGAAAAGGACTTTGGTAGCCCGTCCCGTATTGCTTCTGCCCTCGACATTATGATTGAAGGCCCGCTCGGTGGCGCTGCATTCAACAACGAATACGGCCGTCCGAACATCCTCGGTTACTTCCGTACTTTCGAACAGGAAGTCGATGCCCAGAACGGCAAGGAAGTCCGCGGCTACCACAAGCCGATTATGTTGGCCGGTGGTCTCGGTAACATCAAACATGAACATATCGAAAAGGGCCACATTGATCCGGGTGACCACCTGATCGTGCTCGGCGGTCCGGCCATGCTCATCGGTCTTGGTGGTGGTGCTGCTAGCTCTGTGGCTAACGGTGCCGGTAACGAATCTCTCGACTTTGCCTCTGTGCAGCGTGAAAACCCCGAAATGGAACGCCGCTGCCAGGAAGTCATCGACCGTTGCTGGGCGATGAACGAAGAAAACCCGATTACCTTCATTCACGACGTGGGTGCAGGTGGACTTTCCAACGCCTTCCCGGAACTGGTGAACGATGGCGGTCTCGGTGGTAAGTTTGAACTGCGTAATGTGCCGAACGACGAACCGGGTATGAGCCCGTTCGAAATCTGGAGTAACGAATCTCAGGAACGTTATGTGATCGCTATTGCAGGCGATAAGTTGGATGTGTTCGACGCTATTTGTAAGCGTGAACGCTGCCCGTACGCTGTGGTGGGCGAGGCTATTCCTGAAAAGCACCTGACTTTGACCGACAAGCACTTCGGCACGACTCCAATCGACATGCCGCTCGGAGTGCTCCTCGGCAAGCCGCCCCGCATGATCCGTAACGAAAAGAGCCAGAAACGCCCGCTTTCTTCCACGGTGGTTCCGGCCGATGCCTCCATCAAGGATGTGGCTCACCGCGTGCTCGCAAACCCGACCGTCGCCGACAAGACGTTCTTGATTTCTATCGGTGACCGTTCTGTGACGGGTATGATTTGCCGTGACCAGATGGTTGGCCCGTGGCAGGTGCCGGTTGCTGACTGCGCCGTGACCTCTGCAACGCTCGATACTTACGAAGGCGAAGTCATGAGCATGGGCGAACGCGCTCCGATTGCCTTGATTTCTCCGGCTGCTGCCGCTCGTATGACGGTGGCTGAATCCCTCACGAACATGGCTGCCGCCTGTGTGCCCGATATGGGCCGCGTGAACTTGTCCGCAAACTGGATGGCTACGCCGAACTATGAAGGCGACGGTGCCGACCTTTACGAAGCCGTGAAGTCCATCGGTATGGAACTCTGTCCGGATCTCGGCATTACGATTCCGGTGGGTAAGGACTCCATGAGCATGAGCACCGTGTGGCAGGACGACAAGGGTAGCCACCGCGTGACGGCTCCGATT
>CADBHQ010000044.1 GCA_902794535.1 Fibrobacter succinogenes
GCAGATTGCGGCGGTCAGAGTGGTTTTGCCGTGGTCAACGTGGCCGATGGTGCCGATGTTGCAGTGCGGCTTGCTTCTGTCAAAATGTTCTTTTGCCATGATTCTATCTCCAATTAGTGAGAGCCCAGATCGGGAGTCGGACCCGAGACCTCTTCCTTACCAAGGAAGTGCTCTACCACTGAGCTACCTGGGCTTAATAGCCTGCTGAAGCGCTCTCTGCTTCAGCAGGCTTTTTATCGTGGGCCGTCGTGGTTTCGAACCACGGTAGGCGTAAGCCAACGGATTTACAGTCCGTCCCCTTTAACCACTCGGGCAACGACCCATTATGTCTAAGCCAAAGATAGGAATCGAACCTACGACCGGCTGATTACAAATCAGCTGCTCTACCAGCTGAGCTACTTTGGCACTGTCTAAATTCATTACTGAACATAGAAGTGTGCCAAATTTAATAAGATTTAACCCGACTTGTCAACGAAAAACGTCAAAAAAAGCAAAAATTTTTCATTTTTTTCAAGAAACCTGTCTACATCATAGATAAAAGAGTGTGAATAAATTGTGAATAGTTTTAAAAAGTCAAAAAAGAACCCCTTTTCGGCGGAAAAGGGGTCTAAATTATTCAACCACAATTAGTTATAAATTGGTTAATACCATAAGTCTTCCATACCGAGAGACCCGTCCAAAAAGCCCGCGCAAACGTCCTTTTTCAGGTACACGGCCATATCTTCCAGGGTCAAGGTCTTACCATCCTGCGCTTCGGGGACCAAATAGGTTATAGTCGAGCCATCACAATACACGCCAGAAACGTCGGATTCTCGACGATAAGCGCTGCAAACATTCGCAAGCGTATCCAAAGACACTCCGGTATAGGCTTCTGCTATATAGAACGATCCTGTTGGCACACCAGCAAAGTCATATTTCATAACTAGCATGGACATGGCCTTCGTTGGAAATACCGCAGTCATAATAACGGTATCGGCAGTAAGATTGACATCGCAACTCAGGGCCGGTTCACTAGATTCAGCATTACCATAGATCCATTTCCCGGGTATTTCGGACATCATATCCTTATAGGTATCATAAAAGTCGTCGCACTGGCTCTTAAAACTCGGGACCATGTTGCCAAGCATCAGCGATTTCGAGAATTCGTTCACAGAACCAAGTTCCGCCTTGCCTCTAACACGAGAGTTAGAACAAGACGTTTCTATACCTTCTATAGATTCCTGTATACTTTCACAAGCATCTTGTGACTCACCCTGGAAAACGCCTGTCATCATGACATCGACATAGTAATACGAAGGATCTCCCGCTTCGACATCGTATATCACATTCAGGTTGGCGTCATACATCGCCAAGTCATAAATCATTTCCAAAGTCACATGATCACCCTGAGAATACACATAGCAATCAAATGATGCGTTGGAGCCCTTTTTCAAATGACGTTCGTGCAAGGGCGTGCCATAGTCATCGGAGCGTTCTAGCCATCCAGATTCTTCCGTTGTACAAGCTGCAAATACAAATGGCAAGAGCAAAGCACCCAAAACATATTTCATAATTCCTCCTTATTGGTCGTTGTACAATATAGTCTTTTTTTTGCGAAATTGGCAACAAGTTAACCAAATGAGTTTTTATATTTAGGGCATGGAAATTTGTACATATAAACACACCGCAAGAATTGAAGTCCGCTACGCAGAGACCGACCAAATGGGCATTGTCCACCACTCCGTTTACGCCGTATGGTTTGAACAGGCCCGCACCGAATACTTCCGCACCGCAGGTGCAAGTTACGCCGACATGGAAGCCGAAGGCTTCGGAGCCCCAGTACTTGAGCTCAATATCAAGTTCAAGCAGCCGACCCGCTATGGCGAATTCGTAGACATCGAAACCACCATGTACCGCGAAGGCCTCAAAGTGCGGTTTGAATACAAACTATACGTAGACGGCAAGCTCTGCACCCTCGGGACCTCGCTCCATTGTATGCTGAAAAACGGCAGACCCACCCGCGAACTACCGAGCAGCTTCAGCAAGTTTGAATTCGTAGAAGCGTAGACTTTTCTCGATACTGCATACAGAACGACCGGCTTTTTAGTCCGGTCGTATTTCTTTTATAGGATTTGGCCTGATAAGGCGCCAATATGTGACGCAGGTATCATAATTTTGACTTTTTTCATTTTGTATCATTAAAAACTTGTTTGATGATACAAAATTATCTATATTCAAAATGCGGGGGTAATTCACCCGTGTTAGGAGAATCTATGAAACCAATAACTGAATATCGTGATTATCGCTGCTGCATGCAGGACTTTTACGATGAACGTAAGAGGACGAGTTCGTTCACTTGGCGAGAGTTTGCCCGCTTGGCGGGCTTCACATCGCCAACGTACTTGAAGCTTGTGTGCGAAGGGAAAAGCAGCCTCAGCGAACTGGGGATCGAAAGAGTCGCCACGGCCATGAATCTGGGGGGCTTCGAATACAATTATTTTCGCTATCTGGTGCGGTACAACCAGGCCAAGGATGACGAAACAAAAAAGAACGCCTTCGCAAGCATGAAGGATATCGCGAAAGCGAACAAGATTCGAGTGGTCGACGCCGATGCCTTCACGTATTTTGAATCTTGGAAAAATCCGGTCTTGCGTGAACTGGTGACCATGATGCCAGGCGCCACCCCCGAAGCAGTCGCCGAGATGTGCTGGCAACCGGTTACAGCAGAAGAAGTTCGCAAGTCTCTAGACTTTATGGTGAGCGTCGGAATATTGCAGCGCAAGTCGAAAAACGTCTATGTACAGACAGACAAAGCATTGGTCGGCAATTCCGAAGTGATGCCCCTGGTAGTGCGCTCCATGCTCCGCGAAATGGCCGGCTTTGGACAGAAGGCTATCGACGAGTTCGACACCAATGAACGCGATGTTTCCGGTGTGACCATGGGAATCGACCGAGAAACCTATGAACAAATTGTGCGGGAACTAGAATCCTGCCGCAGAAAAATTGTGGCTATCGCCAACACGAGTAAGGAACCGTGTCAAGTTTACCGCTTAAACTTGCAAATGTTCCCATTGTCAAAGAATACACAAAAAAAATAGCGAGGAGTATATGAATAATTACATAAAGACAAACGTTTTATGCTGTGGGTTGTTGGGTGCCCTCGCATTGACGGCCTGTTCAGATTCCAGTACCGCCCAAAACTTCGGTACCACCGAAGAGAGGAACGCATTCTGGGATGAATCATCCAATCTTGTAGCATGGAAAGTCATGAAGGGTTCCGACATTCAGTTGGAAAACACCAAGAAAGCACTACTCGGTCGCGTTTCGCTGGAAAAATCCGGCGCAAACGGCCTTGCCCGCGCAGGCATTGCCTACGACGTTTCCAACTCGGATGGTTCTCCTGCAGATCTTTCTGTGGGTAACGACGGCCTTTGCATTGCATACCAGTCTGATTTTGACGTAGAAGTCCGCCTCGATACGGAAGACTACGCCAGCTCTTCTGTGGACAAGGACGTGCCCTATGTCAGCTTGAGCATGAAGGATGGTGGCAACGAAAGCCATTGCGCTAGCTGGAAAGACTTTAGGACGAAGGATTCGGACGACAAGGACGGTTCTAAATTCGCCACGAAGGTGCGTTCTGTGCAGTTAGTCTTTGTGGGTGCATCGGGTTCGTCGGGTGAATTCAGCATTCAGCGACTGACTCCGTATGTTCGCTCGGACTTGTGGTTTGGCAAATCAGATGGCGCTCATGTAGAGACTGGTTTTGCTAAAGGCGATGAAGGAACCTCGGGCCAATTGACTTTCTTTGGAGATTCTTCCGAAGCCTATTTCGAATGGGGTTACCCCCACGATGATACGGAACTGGACGAAAAAATCGATAACAATGAAGGCATTGATGGCAACGTTGTCTTCGAGGGTTCCAGTCCCAATCCGGATGTCGGTTTTGAATTCCTTGTCGCAGGCAAAACCACTAAAAACGACAAGGATTTTATTTACACGGCAAACGTGTCTAACCTGTGGAAAGGCATGTGTCTGGAATACGATTCGCAGATGGATATCGTCATGGAACTCGTTCCCGGAGATTCCTCGGCAGGTACCCTTGAAAACGATGTCAAGACAATGACCTTTGCGAAGAACTACGACATGGAAAAGAACTGTGTGGTATTCGCAGACGTTCTGGATGGTTCCGACGATATCCTGAAGCATTTGGCAAAGATCCGCGTGAAATTCGCAAAAGAAAACAAGGCTGGAACGGCTGTCGAAATCAGACGAATCAGCGCCTTGGTACCGGAAAATCTTTCTGTCAAGGAATCTGGCGAATTAAAGGTAGTGACGCCGACGCAGTCTTCTAACTACAAGTCGGGAACAAGCTTCTTGTGGGACGGCTCCGTTGACGGCGACCACGTGGACCTCGGCATTTCCGGTGCAACGGCTGGCGGAATTTGGACCAATTCGCCCGAAGAAACGGATAGATATACCTTCGGGTTCCCCAAAAATCTTAAAACTGACGATAACGGATACGTCATTGCGTCCTTGGTAAGCAAGTATCACAAGTTTACTGGATACGTGAAATCTGACGAAGATGACAACAATATTGCAACGATTAGCCTCAACACCGTGAACTCGAACTTGGAACCAGCCGACATTAGCGCCTGGAATGGTTTCTGCATCCACTACGAGGCGGATAGCGAAATCAGAATCACGATTGTCACGGACTCTGCGGCACACAAATACTGGTACGCCGAAGTGCCGTACTCCGACGATATGGTTTGGGGCAAGGTTTCTTGGGACGCCTTCCAGAATATCGACGAAGAATCCGATGAAAAGATCGAAGATGTCATCGGAGTAGTTTCTCAGGTTCAGCTCCGATTCCCCTACGATGGCGGATTTACCGTAGACAGGTTCGGTTCTTACGACCAGTGCGGTAAGTAAAAGAAGTTTGGTGGTTAAAGAGGAAATAGCCGCGAGAAATCGCGGCTATTTCTGTATGGTACTTCCATCTAGTTCGCATACCCAGACTTGAGACCGCGAACCGCGACATAGCGGCGATTTCCCTTCTTGTCAATGATAATCGCAACGCCTGCTAGGTTGTTAATCCACTTGCCGCCATCATATTTCTTAAGTTCAATCTGCAAGTTTGAACAATAAGCCACAAGCGGAACCATCACCTTGTCATGTGAACTCAAAAGGACGAACTTTTCTGTCGGGTACTTCTTGAGAAGAACATCCTCGATAAGCTCCACGGAACGTTCGGCGAGATTGTAGTATGCGGCATTATCACCCGTCGAATAAGCACCCGTGTAGGCGTACTTAGAAGTCACTTCCCAGCCACCGCCACACTCGCTCTTCGCCTTTTCGAGAGCCTCATTATTCTTGGCATACCAATCATCGTTCAGCTGCGGAATCGTATCGCGCTTGTCGTAAGACTGCCCACGCCCCTTCGCAATCGATTCCACCGTTTGGTGCGCACGCAAGAATTCAGAAGCACCAAGGACAAAGTCCTCGCTGAACTTCGTGAGTCGAGCGCCAAGTTCTTCGGACTGTTTTTTGCCATTATCCGTAAGCGTCCCACCCTTGCTCGTATCGTCACCACGTTCGGCATGGCGGATCACAAAGATGACGCGTTCATCGTCCTTGATACTTTCATAGACATCCTGGATATCCACAAATTCCTTTGCATCAGACTCCGAGACAAAATAACGGTCTTTTTCAAGAGCTGTCGCCTCACGCCATTCCTTCTTTGCACCATCGTACGTAAAGAAATTGCCCGAGTACGCACCACGACGGACTTCGCCATCTTCGGCGGGTATTGTATCACCAATGAAGTCCTTCAAGCTATCCGGGATGAGCACCCATCCATCCTTTTCATTACAGATAAAGCGGTAAAGTGAATGTTTCAGATCGTTATACGACTCTGCATAAAAACGACTAGCCTTATTCTTGACAAAGAATATTTCCCCCGCAGAACTGCCATCGCATTCCGGAAATTCCAATTCCTTCATGGTGAAGTTCGTGAGGAACTTATCAAAGTCTTTATTCTTAGGGAAACGTTCTTTGACGTATTCGCAAGTGAGATCATAACCACCAGATATTTTCAATCCAAGAGCATTATCGGCAGCTTTAATCCGAGTCTCTTCGTCGTCCCACTTACCATCCTTTGCGACATCGGCAACTATAGCCTTAAACGTTCCTACAAAATCGTAATCATCGAATAAAGCAGAACCAGCAGTAATCTGCAACAAGAGCGTTGCCGCCACAAGAGCAGTCCCAGACTTACTAGCCTTAGAAAGATCAATCGTCTCGGTTTGGTCAAAATCAATAGCATCCAAGTGGAACATATTCCACACATCTTCAGCAGCCTTGCTCTTTGCAGCTTCAAAAGAAAGCTTGTCCTTCCCTGCCAAAAGTACAAGAGCACGTTCCGTTTCAAGAGTCGTCAAGAGACCCAAGTTGAACTTTTCATTCGAGGAAACATCCCCTAAGGCAGAGAATGTAATCGGATTAGACTTTCCATCGAAAAGATTTGTAAAGGTTACTTCAGCGGAGACTTGAACAAAAGACTGAATCAAGTTGACATTCTTGAATTCATAAGCGCCGTCCTCGCCAATTTCTGCCGAGAAAACATTTTCCGTTTCATCATAGCCAGCAGCGGAATCCAATTCCACCATTTTGACCTTTTGGACACTGATATAGCTATCCAAACCAACAACACCAGAAACGCCGACACTAGAAACGGAATCAATAACGCCGAGATCTTCGTCAGGATTAACCTCTTTTAAGCTAGATGAAGAGCCAAGTTCTTCAACGCTACTTGACGAAGAAGTCTTTTTAGAGACTGAACTTGATGACTCAACAACATTTTCAGAACTAGACGATTCTAATTCGTCTTGAGCATCTTCCTTCTGATTACTGACGGAATCATCTCCGCATGCAATCAAAAAAGCTGCTACTAAAGTAGAAAGCGAAATCTGCTTAAAAAAGGTCCCCATAAATCGTCCCCCTTATCTTCAAGTTTTGGTGAACCCAAAACACCCGTAACAAAATTATATTTTTTGGGGAAATCTTGTTGTAGCGGCCCCAAAAGGCTTGACAGAATTTTCAAAATAGTATACATTTGTACACAAAAATAAAGCATTTGGATTATGGATCAGCCGCTCGCCGAAAGATTACGCCCCAGAAACTTAGATGAGTTTTTAGGCCAGAACAAGATTCTGGGCGAGCAGAGCTTGTTGCGCAAGAGTCTCGAAAACGACAGCGTGCCGAGCATGATCTTTTGGGGCCCTCCGGGCTGCGGAAAGACGAGCCTCGCCCACGTGATTCGCCAACATACCAAGAAAGCGTTTGTCGCCCTGTCGGCTGTGGCCAGCGGCGTGAAGGAAGTCAAGGAAGTCTTGGCCGACGCCCGCAAGATGAAGGCGATGTTCAAGGACACGATTCTTTTTATCGACGAAATTCACCGCTTTAACAAGGGCCAGCAGGATGCGCTGTTGGGTGCCGTCGAGGACGGCACAGTGACGCTTATTGGCGCCACCACCGAAAACCCGGGGTTCGAGGTCAACAGCGCTTTGCTTAGCCGCTGCCAGCTGATTCTTTTTGCGCCTTTAAGCAAGGACGACTTGCGCACGCTGATTTTTAGCGCCTTGCGCGATCACCCTCGCGGCTTGCAGCTGAAGGATGTTGAAGTCGAAGACGCCGTCGTCGATAAACTCATCGCGCAGTCCGATGGCGATGCACGATTCCTGCTGAATCAAATTGAATGGATCGGCAAGAATCTGGGCGACAAGAAAGTCATCGACGAAAAACTCCTCGAAGAATTCCAGTACAAGAAGCCCCTGCGTTACGACAAGGGCGGTGAAGAACATTACAACCTGATTTCGGCTTTGCACAAGTCTGTGCGCGGAAGCGACCCCGATGCCGCCCTCTACTGGCTGCACCGCATGCTGCAAGGTGGCGAAGACCCGCGATTCATTCTGCGCAGACTCATGCGCATGAGCATGGAAGACATCGGCCTCGCCGACCCGAACGCATTACTGCTCGCCACTTCGGCACGCGAAGCCTACGATTTTATGGGAATCCCCGAAGGACTCATCGCGCTCGACGAGCTCGCCATCTACCTTTCGCTTGCGCCCAAGAGCAACAGCGTGGAACTGGCGGGAATGAAAGCCGACCAAATCGTGAAGCAGACAGGCACTCTCCCTGTACCTCGCGCCTTCCGCAATTCGGTCACGAAGGTCGGCGAAAAGTTGGGCTACGGAATCGACTACCAGTACGATCACGACAGCCCCGGCGCTTACTCCGCTCAAGAACACCTGCCCAAGCAACTCGAAGGCACCGAGATTTACCAGCCCAAGCCCTACGGCAAGGAAAAGCAACTCGGCGAAAGGCTTGCGCAGCTGAAGCAGATCAAGCGAGAGAAGAATAATCAGGGCATTCCCTTAGAACTGCTTCAACAACCGAATTCTCTCTGGTGTATCAGGGTGCGTGCAGAACATGATGTTTGCTTTGGCGATCCAGCCCTTGAGTTTCATGTTGTTGTCAAATTCTTCGTCGGGGTGGATGATGTAGAGCTGCGCCACGTCGCTACGGCGAACGCTATCGAGGCCCGGTTCATCTGAAATCTTCTGCAAGGCAGAAGCTAGCGCCCAAGGGTCGCCACAGAGTTCAGCACCGCCAGCATCGGCCACGTATTCGCGGGTGCGAGAGATAGCTAGGCGCGTAAACCAGCTAAAGATATAACCAACCGTACTCCAGATAATAACCAACATCAAAATAAAGATGATAATGACTCCGCCGCCATTGCCCCCACCACGTCTATTGCGCGGACGCCGACCTGCTCCGCGGAGCATTGCCGAAAGCAGCTTTATAGAAATCGTTTGAAGGGTCGCAAAAATGCCCACGAACACAATGCACACAACCATGAGTCGCGTGTCGCGATTCTTGATATGCGTAAGCTCGTGGCCCACAACAGCAGAAAGTTCAGCGTCATTCAGTTTTTCAATAAGGCCGGTCGTGAGCGTAATGGTAAACGAGGGCACGTCAATGCCGCTCGCGAATGCGTTCAGGCCAGAGTCCTCCACAATGTTGATTTGCGGCATTTCGATGCCGCCTGCAATGCAGAGGTTTTCGACAATATTATAGACGCGCATGTTGTCTTTGCGTTCAAGAGGCTTGGCATGCGTCGTATGGCGAATAATAGCGGTATTTGCGCAATAAGCGATAATGAACCACACACCTACAATCTGGAGTGTATACGGGAGCACAGTCCAAAAGGCATCCCACACTTCGGGCCAATGCATTAGGCCGTATTTCATGTGCGTCGTATGGTCAGCAGGGCAACCACCCTGCATCAGGGGGCAGAGCGCCCCAAAATAATCCATAATGACGATTGTCGCAAAGACCATTCCCAAAATAATAAGGGGGAACATGCACAACAGCAAAACACTGTTGCGGTTGTTCCGCCAAATTTGGGTTTGAAGGCCTACGTATTTCATTGAAGGCGTTTGCGCCCCACTGCCTTAGAACTTTATTTCGGGAGCTTTGTTGAGCGTTTCGCGGCCTTCGGTAGCTTCGTACATGGGCGCACGCTTGAAGCCGAACATGCCTGCTACAATGTTGCTCGGGAACACTTCGCAAGCATTGTTCAGTTCGCGAGTCGTCGAGTTAAAGAAGCGGCGTGCGGCAGAGAGCTTGTTTTCGATATCGGCAAGTTCGTTCTGCAACTGCAAGAAGTTCTGGTTGGCCTTGAGTTCGGGGTAGGCTTCCAGCGAAATGCGGAGCCCGGCGAGCGCACCAGAAAGAGCCTTGTCGGCCTGGACCTTTTCGTCGACGGTCGTTGCGTTCATGGCAGCGGCACGGGCCGAGGTCACCTTGTCGAGAGTTTCTTTTTCGTGAGTGGCGTAACCTTTAACGGTACTCACCAACTGAGGCACCAAATCAAAACGCTGCTTGAGTTGCACATCGATGTTTGCAAATGCGTTTTCGCGGTTATTGCGGAGTTTCACCAGTCCATTATACATTCCGATGAACCAGGCGATTAACACCACCAAGACTATGCCGACAATAATCCCAATAGTCATATTTTACTCCTTTCTGTTTTCTTGGTAAGAAATCTATATAAAAAAATGATCCCGGGGCATGCCCGGGATGACATTTTTGCGCCCCAAAAGAGTGTCTTTTGATTCTAAACAGGGTCGTTTACCGGCTTGCTGTAGTCACGTTCGCCAAAGAGGGCCGTTCCCACGCGAATCATGGTGGAACCTTCTTCAATGGCGACTTCCAAGTCACCGGTCATACCCATTGAAAGCTGGTCAAAGTTGGCGAATACACCGCCCTTGGCCAAGAACTTTTGCTGCAGATTACGGAGGAATGCAAAGCATTCACGGCTGTCTTCGGCGACACCGGTATTCTTGCCGATGGTCATTAGCCCGCGGAAACGCAAGTGCGGATATGCGGCACCGTGCGATTCCAAATCTGCAAGGAAGGCTTCGGCTTCGTGCACGTCGAGCCCGCTCTTGGTTTCTTCTTCGCCAGCGTTAATCTGAAAGAGAATGTCCAAAATCTTGTTTTGGGCCGCGCAAACGCGTTCCAGCTTTTCAACCGCTTCGACGCTTGCGATGGAATGAATGCAGTCAGCAACGATTGCGGCCTTCTTGAGCTTGTTACTTTGTACAGGCCCGATCACATGGCAACGCACGCGACTGCCATCTTTTGCTGTACGCGGCACAGAAAACTTGAGTTCGGCTTCTTGCACGCGGTTTTCACCGAAATCGGTGGCACCAAGCGCAATCGCATTTTCCACAGCTTCTGCCGGGTGGAACTTGCTCACCCAAACAAGCTTTACCGAGTCGCGGGGCAATCCTTGCTTCGAGAGCAGCAAGGTGCTCACGCATTTCATCAAGTGTGAATTCCATTACTTCTTTTCTTTTTTCGCAGAGTCTGTTTTCGTTTCCTTGAACAGCACCTTGATAATTTCGTCAATGTGCTTGTGCGTGAAAATCTTGAGGCCTTTCTTTGCAGGCGCCGGAAGTTCGTTCACGTCCTTCTGGTTCTGCGCCGGGAGTCGCAAGGTCTTTACGCCGGCCTGGAGGGCTGCAAGCGCCTTTTCGTTCAAGCCACCAATTGCAAGGCATGCACCCGTCAAGCTCACTTCGCCAGTGAATGCAATTTCAGGCGAGACAGGCTGCTTGGTAAATGCAGAGAGCAAGCAAAGCGTGAGGGCAATACCGGCAGAGGGGCCATCCTTGGGCACAGCGCCTTCGGGCACGTGAATATGGATGTCTGTCTTTTTCACGATATTCGGATCGATACCAAAGCGGCTCAGGCGTTCGCGCACAAGGCTGAGTGCTATCTGTGCCGATTCCTTCATCACGTCGCCGAGCTTACCCGTCATCAAAAGCGTACCCTTGCCAGGCAAGAGCATGCATTCAATCGGCAAGATTTCGCCACCGACACTTGTCCATGCAAGGCCAACGATAACACCCGGGCGGCCTGCAGCAGGCAGCTGGTTGTCGAGGTAACGTGGAGCGCCCAGGTAATCCTGCAAAGTCTTTTCCGTCACTTCGGTCGTGTACTTCTTGCCCATCACCTTGTCTTTTGCACGGTGACGCACTACGTTTTCAAGAGTACGTTCCAGTTCGCGCACGCCCGCTTCACGCGTCCATTCGCGAATCACCTTCGAAATAATGCCATCTTCAAAAGCGACATCCTTGCCGTTTTCGATACCGGTGCGTTCGCAAATGCGCGGCACCAAGTACTTGCTTGCAATCTGCAACTTTTCGTGCGGATAATAACCGGGCAGGCGCACCATTTCCAAACGGTCGCGCAAAGCTTCGGGGATTTCGGCTTCGTTGTTTGCCGTCGCAATAAACAGCACGCGACTAAGGTCGAGGCCCACTTCCATAAAGTGGTCGGTAAAGTCATGGTTCTGTTCGGGGTCCAAAACTTCGAGCATGGCGCTGGCGGGGTCACCGCGGAAGTCGCTTGCCATCTTGTCGATTTCGTCGAGCAAGATAATCGGGTTCATGCACTTGGCACGGCGAAGCGCCTGGATAAAGCGACCCGGCATAGCACCAATGTAAGTGCGGCGGTGGCCACGAATTTCAGCTTCGTCACGCACACCACCCAAGGTAATGCGCACAAAGTTACGCTGCATGGCATTCGCAATCGATTCCACAAGCGTCGTCTTACCCACACCCGGAGGACCAACCAAGCAAAGAATCGGAGCGCGGCGTTCAGTACCCGTCAGTTTCAAGACCGCCACGTATTCCATAATGCGTTCCTTGACCTTGTCGAGGCCAAAGTGCTTGGAATCGAGTTCGCTCTTCACCTTTTTCATGTTGAGCACGGTGTCGGTGTATTCGCCATACGGGAGCGTCAGGAACCAGTCCAAATAGTTGCGACTCACGGCATATTCCGGAGACGTCGGCTGCATCAGCTTCATGCGGCCAATTTCATCTTCAAGCTTTTCTTGAATAGCGGCCGAGAACTTTTTCGCCTTGATTTTCTTGAGCAGTTGATCCGGTTCAGATGAATTTCCATTTTCGCCATCCAGTTCATCTTGCAGCTGGCGAATCTGTTCCGAAATAAACCATTCCTTCTGCTGCTGGGCCATCTTCTGGCGCACGTTCTGCTGCACCTTGACCATCATGGTGTCGGTATCGGCAGCCACCTGCATAATTTCAATCAGGCGTTCGGCAAGCTCATCGATTTCACCGATTTCGAGCAAACGCTGGCGTTCGTCCATCGAAATCTGCAAGAACGGAATCATGCCATAAAAAGCGTTAATCTGGCTATCCATGGTAAACAGGGCGTCTACCATGCCTTCAGAAATGTTCCTGTGCAGCGAGTATTCCTTGAACTGCGTGAGCACCGTTTCAAAGCGCGGGCTCTTGTCGGAATTTGTAATCGCAGGCTTGTGTGCCGAAACAGTCACCATCAAGAAGTTGTCCTTGGTGGTAATGGAACGCAAATCCACCACGCAGTCGCCATCGAGCACCACCTTCACGCAACCATTCGGGAAGGGTGTCACATTGCTTACATGTGCCAGAATGCCAACCGAGTAAAGGTCGAGCATCGGGTTTTCAATTTCTTCTTGCTCAATATTCTTTTGAGCCGAAAGAATGATTTGTCCATCGTGCGATTCAGCATATTCAAGTGCGCGCAAAGAAATATCCCTGCCGACCAAAATGCGGCGGGTCGTGTGCGGAAATACAACAGCATCCCTCAAAGGGAGCAACGGATACGATTTCGAAGTGTCTAATGCCATACGCTACAAAGATAGTATCTTTAAAAAAAAGCCAGTCTGCATTTAGATGCAAACTGGCTTTTGGTTTGGTTAGGAGGTCACTATCGAATTCGAACAGTGTGGCTCTCGGAGCCCACGCGCACCAGGTAGCCGCCAGCGCCGGGGAGCGGCACTACCAGCTGATTGCCAGTCGCAATGGTCTTGCGAATCAAGCGGCCCTGCATATCGAACACCGTAACAGGCTTTGCGTTTGCGCCTTGAATCAGCAAGTCGCGGCCCGAGACAGAAAGGTTAATGCGAGCGGCAGTCACAGCCACAAAGCCAGTCGAAGTCTCGCTGCTCGAAGAAAGTTCCACAGTCTGCGAAGAACTGGAGGCAACCGTTTCGCTAGAGCTAGAGGCCACGCTGCTGCTAGACTTCGGCTCGGTATTGCCGGCGCCCGTCACGGTAATCGTTCCGCTCTTCAACACATTCTTGGAAGCGCCCGTTGTCGTCACAGTAAATTTGTACGCGCCCGGTGCAGCTGTAGAAGCGACCGTGCCCGAAATGTAGTAGTCAAGACCCTTGAGCGTACCCGTCACACCCTGCGGAAGGCCCGTTACGGTGGCACCTGTTGCGCCTTCAATCGTGTAGTAGAATTCCACGATAGAGGCACCTTGGGCCACTTCCTGATTTGCGCTGCCCGAGCCGTGCTTGGTGAGGCTAGCCTCGCCCGCGACAGGCGTCTGCGACGAGCTGGACTTGGCAGAAGAACTCGATGCAGGCACAACACTGCTGCTGGACTTTGCCTGCGAAGAACTCGACACCACTACGCTAGAAGAAGAAACCGGAGTCACCTGCGAGCTACCCGGAGCCGGGAGCGTTGGGCCAGCGTAAGCCTGGATGGAATCACGGAGCGCGTAAGCTTTTGCCTGATTACTCACATCGGTAACGCTCATTTTGTATGGCGGCGTGAACGCAGTTCCTTGGCCTGTTGTGTTGCCGGAGGTCTTTTCGTAATAGTTGTTAATCATCGAAACTTTGGCATCTTCTTTGGACTGATTGTTGTAATCCAAAGGATTTTTTACGCCGATGAACACATTGCTTTCGACACGAATGTTTGCCTTCATGCCGGCACGAACGCAATAGCTTGCGGCAGAGCTTGTGTAGAGGTTGTTAACCACATGAACCTGGCCAAATCTCACGCGGGGCATACGTTCCTTTACACCATCACCCCACCAGTTGTGGTGCACGGTAATCTTCAAGGCGTTAGCATCTGCAGTTTTTGAATCACTATTGCCGAAAAGATTGGAAAATTGATGGTTCTTGGATTTGGACGTATAGGTGAACTTGCTCCACGAGACTGTAATATAATCAGACTGGTTTACAATGTCCATGTTGCCGTCGTGCCCGTCGTAGACATGAACATGGTCAATCCAAATGTTTTTCGCTTCATGGTTTATTTGCAAGCAGTCTTCATCATCTTCATCAACCGCACCAACGCCTTGCACAGAAATGTTTCGGATAATCACGTTCTTGGAGCCGGAAATCTTGATACCGCTTCCTTTGGACGGCTGAGTGATTGTGACTCCAGGATAGCCGTAAAGGGTAACGTTGCTACCGACTTCCACGGTACCTGCATAAGTACCAGGCTTGATGTAGATTGTTTTGTTGCCCGCTTTGGCGTAGCTTTTAAGATCGCTGACGTTGTCAACGGTGACTGTGCCGTAATTGGCTCCGCCAGTGGTGCTGCCGTTTTGGGTCGCCCAGCCCGTCAGCGGAAAATCAGGTGACGTGGCCGCAATCGCGGAAGTTGCAAGAGTCGCTCCGAGCATCACACCCGCGACAAGCATCCTGGACCATTTTATGCCTTTCGTTTCCATAACATCCATCCTTTTTGAAAATGGGTTTCCACACCCACATGTTCTCAAATTTCTTCTCAAAATTTATATTCAAAAACGACTAAAGTCAATAGGTCCAGATAAGCAAAAATGTATTTTTATCCTTATTTTTATGGCAATAAATAAAGAAATGGCGAATTTTATTCAAATTCGCCATTCATAAAATGTTCTCAAAAATTTATTTTACAATTAACTAAGATGCCTTTTTGCGACTTTTCTTTGCCGTTTCGGCACCAGCATTAAGAGCAACAGTCTTGTCCGCAGACTTTTTTTCGGGAGCCTTGAGACCGTTCTTCACGATTTCAGCGGTCACCACGAATTCCTTGTTGCCAGAACCCGGCATTTCAAACATGGCCTTCTGCAAGGTCTTTTCCATCACAGAGCGGAGCCCGCGGGCACCTGTCTTGCGGACCATCGTTTCGCGGACAATTTCCTTGAGGGCATCGTCGTCAAATTTGAGCTCGATTCCGTCCATTTCGAACAGGCTCTTGTACTGCTTCACGAGAGCGTTCTTCGGCTGGGTCAAAATATTCAGGAGCGCGGCTTCGTCGAGTTCTTCGAGAGCTACAGCCACAGGCAAGCGGCCCACGATTTCAGGAATCAGACCGAACTGAATCAGGTCATCGGGTTCCAAGAGCTTGAAGAGTTCGCTGAGCGAGTTTTCTTCGGCGCTACGGATGTCGGCGCCAAAGCCCATGCCACCCGTATTCACGCGGCGAGAAATAATCTTGTCCAGCGTTTCGAAGGCGCCACCGCAAATGAACAAGATGTTCTTGGTATTCACCTGCACCAGCGGCTGTTCCGGATGCTTACGGCCTCCCTTCGGCGGAACTGCAGCAACCGTACCTTCCAAAAGCTTCAAAAGACCCTGCTGCACGCCTTCGCCACTTACGTCGCGAGTAATAGAGGGGTTGGCCGTCTTACGGGCAATTTTATCAATTTCATCGATAAAGATAATACCGCGTTCGGCGCGGGCCACATCGTAATCGGCAGCCTGCAACAGGCGCACGATAATGCTGTCCACATCTTCGCCCACATAACCAGCTTCAGTCAGCACGGTAGCGTCGGCAATAGTAAAGGGCACATCCAGGAAGCGCGCCATGGTCTGAGCCAAGAGCGTCTTACCCGAACCAGTCGGACCCACCAACAGCAAGTTCGATTTTTCGACTTCTTGCGCATCGGGGTGAGCCTGCTTGTAGCGCAGGCGCTTGTAGTGGTTGTACACCGCCACAGAAAGGGCGGTCTTCGCCTGATCCTGGCCAATCACGTATTCGTCCAGGTGCGCCTTGATTTCGGTCGGGAGCGGGAGCGGTTTCGAAGAAGCTTCGGCAGCAGCAGATTCCTGCTTGGCGCGCACGCGGTCTTCTTCGATAATGCGGTGACACATCGCAACGCAGTCGCTACAAATCTGTACGCCTGCGCCCGTAATCATCTTCTCGACGCGTTCTGCGGGCTTGCCGCAAAAACTACACGTAACCGTCGGGTGATTTTTCCCGCTACGATACATTAAATGCCCTCTTTACGCGGAACAAAAATTTCATCGATGACACCGAAGGCCTTTGCTTCTTCGGGGCCCATATAGAAATCGCGGTCGGTCTTTTCGCGGACTTCGTCAATCGACTTGCCGGTATGCTTGGCAACGATTTCGGCCAAGGTTTCCTTGGTGCGCACGATTTCTTTTGCGGTAATCTGGATATCGGTCGACTGACCGGTAGCAGCGCCAGACGGCTGGTGAAGCATAATGCGGGAGTGCGGGAGCGCGTAACGCTTGCCCTTGGTACCTGCCGCAAGCAACACTGCAGCCATCGAAGCGCAGTTACCAATGCAGATGGTCGCAATGTTCGGGCGAACATGCTGCATGGTGTCATAAATGGCAAGCCCTGCCGACACGTAACCACCCGGGCTGTTGATGTACAGCGTGATATCCTTTTCCGGATTCTCGTATTCAAGGAAAATCAACTGGGCCATGACGTTGTTCGCCACTTCGTCGTTAATCGGAGTGCCCAAGAAGATAATACGTTCCTTAAGGAGACGGGAATAGATATCGTAGGCGCGTTCACCGCGTCCGGTGGTCTCAATGACGGTAGGGATGATCATTCAGTATACCTCTTACTTGTTTTCTTCAGCAGCCGGGCGGATACCAACGATGAAGTCGGCAGCCATCTGAACACGGAGTTCGTCGCGGAGCTGGTTGATACGGCCGGACTGACGGAAGTGGCCCTTGAGGGTTTCGAAGTCCACGTGGTAAGCGTCAGCCATCTGCTTCAGGCGAGCATCGACGTCAGCCTGAGCCGGCTTGATCTTTTCCTTGGTGGCGATGAAGTCGAGAATGCGGTGCTTCTTGATTTCACGGATAGCTTCCGGAGTAAGGCCGTTCAGCTGTTCTTCAGTCGGTTCCACCACGTCCTTTTCGCTCTGGGCGTTGCGGTTCAGCGTCCACTTGATGAGGTCATAAACGCGAGCCTTCGGCACTTCGAACGGGTTGGCTTCGATAATCTTGTCGATAGCTTCGTTGATAGCCTTGTTCTTGGCAGCGTCCTGCTTCTGGTTAGCGAGGCCTTCGGCGAGGTTGTTCTTCAGGTCTTCGACATCCTTCACGCCAATCTGCTTGCAGAATTCTTCGTCCATGGTCGGCGGAACAATTTCGCGCACGTCGGTGACTTCGACCTTGAACTGGGCGGTCTTGCCGCGGTAACGTTCGTCCTTGTGGTCATCCGGGTACTTGAAGTTGATTTCCTTGGTTTCGCCGGCAGAAGCACCCGTGAGGCCTTCGTCGAATCCCGGAGAGGCAGATTCGCCGAGGAGGGAACGGAATTCCTTGTTTTCCGGGAGTTCCTGCTTTTCGCCGTCGATCACGACTTCGATGTAGTTACCGACCACAACGTCACCCTTCTGGGCAGCGCGGTCCACGTGTTCGTCCTTGCTCCACATCTGGATCAAGCGGTCGTATTCGGCCTGGACTTCTTCTTCGTGAACGGCGGTCTGCGGAACGGTGATACCCGTGTCAGCATAACCCTTAATGTCGATTTCCGGATCCATTTCGACTTCGACCTTCAGTGCGATGTCGTTCGTCTTGTCGTCGTTGAATTCAACAACCTTCATCTGGCCAACCGGAATGATATTGGCGTTCTTGAGCGCTTCCTGAACGAGCTTGTTCACAACTTCATCCACAGCTTCCTGACGGATTGCGCCGCCGAACTGCTTCAGGATCATTGCCTTCGGCACCATGCCCTGGCGGAAACCCTTCATGGAGACCTGCTGAGGTCTGCCTGCGGGATGGTGATTTCGAGGGTGCGCACGGTTGCGCTTGTTTCTTTGATTTCTACGCTCATATGAACTCCGAGAGTCGGTTAAAAAGTATTGAAAAACATGCGAGAGGAGGGAGTCGAACCCTCACACCGAAGTGCCAGATCCTAAGTCTGGTGCGTCTGCCAATTCCGCCACTCTCGCGATTTTGCACCCAAAGATACAAAATTTTTCATTTCCCGATATCTCCATTCACCTTATTTATCATTAGTAATGGCGATTTTGTAAAAGAAAGATGCTAATTTTAGGTTATGGAAATCACACCGACCAAAAGACAACTCTACCCTGATATCGCCTGCGGTTTTCTGATTATCCACATGATATTTGGCCACATCACGCAACATGCGGGGCTGTGGCAAGGGCAACAAACCCTGTACTCTTTTTGGTGCAGCCTGATATTTTTCATGATGCCCTGGTTTTTCTTTAAAGCCGGAATGTTCTTTCGTGAAAAGCCCACCTTTGTCGAAATCAAGGCTTCGGCAAAAAGGCTCCTAATTCCCTTCGTGCTATTTTCACTCTGCGGTGCATGCCTCGAATATGCTGCCAAAATGAGCCACGAAGGCTTTACGACCGCCGGATTCATTCGAGATAACCTGCACGCTCTCCTTATGGGAGGCGCCCTCGAAAGCAACCCGCCGCTTTGGTTCCTGTTCAGCCTCTTTTTTGCAAGAATCATTTTCAACATTCTCTTCAAGAAACTGCCCGACTACATCATCGCCATTATCGGACTTCTCGTCGCATGTGCCTTTATGTACGCACCCCTGAACCTGCCCCATTATTTCGGGAATATTTTCGCAGGTCTATTTTTCCTTGCGGCAGGCCATTTCTTAAAAGACAAGCAATTCAAGCTTTCATTCCTGATAGGCGCCATCGTGACATTCTTCGCCGTTTATGCCCTCGACTTTCCTCAAGTCGACATGCACCTCCACAAAATCTTTAGCGGCACCTATCTCCTGTGGCTCCCGGCATCTCTTGCAGGCATCGTTATTCTCGACCATATCGCAAAAATCCGCCTGGTCGAAAAAATAAGACTGCAAGTTATCGGCAAAGATTCCATGACCTATTACGTGTTGCACTGGCTCGTAATAGTATGCGCCTCAATTGTCGTTAAAAGAATATGGCCCGAGGCGTCCCCAGAATTAAAGGTCGCGCTCTACACAATCGCCTGCGTTATAACGCTCCCCCTCGCAAACTTATTCTACAAGCGTGCAAGCAAGCGATTCCATAAGGAATAGGCTTTTTCCGAAATCCAGATTTCAAGCGCCGATACATGCAGCAGCTTGAACAATAGCCTGCGAACCCATTCCAAAAGAGAACAGCCCAAGTAGACCGATACAACAATTGCTACAAACCAAGGCGCCGCCTTATAAAGCGGGAGTTCTACCAAGTAGGCAAAAGGAGCTTCACCAAACAAAGTCCAAAGCATCGGCTGCATGTGTATCAGGTACACACCAAAAGCAAGCGGCGAGAGGAACTTCACAAGAGTCAAAGCAATCTTGCCCAAGTTGATTCGAGAGAACAAAATCAAAAGCATTACCGAGGCCGCAATAATCGTCGGCGAAGTATATTCTAGCAACACATTGGTATGTGCATTTTCGTCACCTGTCAAGCGAACCGACAAATAAGCGAGTCCAAATTTCACAATCCAGTTGCATGCAATTGCCCCGCCGAAAACAACCGCATAAAAGCGGGCGCGCCTATTCTGCAACAACCCATGATGGCGAATCGCCGCCCCGAGAATATACATCACGATTAGCCACAAGGCGCTATAACCGTTCATCGTATAGAAGACATCACTATCGACAAGTGTCGGCAAAATCGAAAGCAGCACAAACACAATCGCAAGGAACTTCACAACAGTCTCTTTAGAGGCGCCAAGCACAAAGCGCTGCATAAACGGCATAAAGAAGAACATCAGGAAATACGCCGAGAAATACCAGTACCGCTCAAAAAGAACCGGAAGTCCCGACTTTAAAATATCGCCAACACCGAATACACCCGGGCACAAGAAATACAACAACAGCGCAATGCCCAAAGAATAGAATTCCACCTGGAACCAAAGCGCCACAATATTTTTAAGCTTAAAAGTCGAGTAGATTCCCACGTAACCCGAAATCAGTGCATAACAGTTGACCGCACAAAGAATCAGGTTTTCAAGTCCCCATGCCGCATAGTAATTCGGCGAGCCGTAGGGAACATGTCCTAAAATGCCACCAGCCCCCAGGACATGGAGCATGACAATCATCTGCATCGAAACAATGCGCAATAAATCAATGCCATAATTCCTTTTGTTTTCAGTCATCGTCAATCTTTCTAGGGGTTTATTTTTGTAAATTACTTCTATAAATATAATAGAAAATTTCTTATGCCTAAAGTCAGTGTCATTGTTCCCGCCTACAATACATGCGATTCCTTTTTCAGGAAGTGTATTGAAAGTCTTGTAGGCCAGACACTCAAGGATATCGAAATCATCGTCATCGACGACGGCTCCACCCCGGAACAAGGTAATGATGCTCCCTGCGTGAAGCTAGCAAAGCAATACGCAAGCGCCGATTCGCGAATCAAGTTTTTGCAGCAAGACCACAAAGGCGTTTCCGAAGCCCGCAACCTGGGCATTCAAAAAGCCACTGGCGAATACACCGTATTCCTCGATTCCGACGATTGGTTCGACACTGTCGCTCTAGAATCACTCTATAATTTCGCGAGCACGCAAAAGTCCGATATCACGATATTCGAAAACTATCGCGACACCGAAAATTCATGCCAGGCATTCAAGGCATTTGACAGCGACATCAAAATTTTTGAAAACGACAACCTTGCCGAACTCATCAAGAACGCGGTCCAGACAAATCCCCTGCATTGTGGCATTATCATCGGAGTATGCTGCAAGTTCTACCGCAGCGATTTCCTGAAAAGCAATAATCTGATTTTCCGCAAGGGAATCTCGCTCGGCGAAGATAGATTATTCTTCTTGAACGCCTTATGCAAGCGCCCGAGACTTTCGTATCTATCTAGGCCATTCTATCATTACCGCGAATCCGAAGGTTCCCTGTCGCAAGCGCTCCGTAAAGATTTTGGCGCCCTTGTAGCCAACAGCGAAAAGATCATTGGCGAGCTACCCCTCTGCGATATTTATGGTATCGACAGAACCCGCTACCTTTCGTGGCTATACACAGACATGTCGCGAATCGTGTATGCATCGCTCATTCAATATTACTTGAATCCGCAAAACAAGGAATCGTTCTTTGAGTCGCGCAAGAACTTCCTTGAATTTATAAACCTCGATGCAACCCAAAGGGCCCTCGAAAATTATAACCAGGACGCGTTCACGCAAAGGGACCGTTTCAAGTTCTTCCTCTGCAAGCATAAACTGTTCTCCGCATTGTACCTGTTCAAGATTAAGCTTTCGCTGCAAAGAAAAATTCTATGCCGTCACAAGTAAACAAACGTATCGCAAAGAATACCCTGTTTCTTTATATACGCATGGCGTTCACGCTTGTGGTGTCTTTGTACACCTCGAGAATCGTGTTGAAGTACCTGGGCATTTCGGACTTCGGTATTTTTGAAATTGTCGGAAGCATTACCGCATCGTTTTCGTTCCTGATTGCCTCGATGACACTTGCCACGCAGCGCTACCTGAATTTTACGCTCGGGCAAAATGACAGCGCCAAGGTATCTAAAGTATTTTCGACCGCGCTGAATATCCACATCGGAATTTCTCTCGTGCTTTTGTTGCTCGCCGAAACAGTCGGGCTCTATTTCTTGAACTATCACTTGAACATTCCCGAAGGGCGAATGACAGCCGCCAATATCGTCTACCAATTCTCAGTCGGCAGCACTCTTCTTGGAATCGTCTTCATTCCCTATAACGCCCTAATTATCGCTCACGAAAAAATGTCCTTTATCGCAGGCATCAGTATCGTGAACGCCATCCTTCGCTTGATTATCGTCTACCTGCTTGTCATCATCGATTCCGATAAGCTTACCGCCTACGCCGCCCTCGCATTCGTCGTCGCCATGACGGTGCAGGCCTCGTATGCCTTTTACAGCAGGCGCCACTTCAAGGAACACTGCACCTATAAATTGGAACGCGACAAGGCGCTCCTCAAAGAAATGGTATCGTTCTCCGGCTGGTGCACTTTTGGTGGCGTCACGGCCATCTGCAAGTCGCAGGGCATCAACTTCATCTTGAACATTTTCCACGGCGTCACCTTGAACGCCGCCATGGGTATTGCCAACCGAGTGGCTGAAGCAACCAACCAGCTTGTCGCAAGTTTCCAAACCGCAAGCAACCCGCAAATTGTCAAGCAATATTCGTGCGGTGAATTTGATTCGCTTTCCACGCTCGTCATCAGGGTTTCCAAGTTTTCGTATTTCCTGATGCTGCTCGTATCAATTCCCTTGATTCTCAATACCGAATTCATCTTCAAGATTTGGCTTGTCGAAGTTCCCGAATACGCGCCCGAATTTGTCAAATGGATGATTCTCTTTGTCTTGACTGATTCGATTGCCGGGCCCCAATGGATGTCCATTCTCGCAACAGGCAAGGTCCGCAACTACTACCTGATTGAAACCGCAATTACGGCGCTCAACATTCCGCTCTGCATTCTGTTGCTATACTTCCACTATTCACCGGTGTACGTTTTCATTGTGCGCTTTGCCGTGAACCTGATCGTTCTCTTTTGGCGCGCCGTCTACATGCAAGACAAAATCCAGTTGCCCTTCAAGTGCTATCTGAAAAAAGTCGTGGCCCCGATTATCGCCGTCTCTATTTCGGCAGGCGCCATATCGATTGCCGCCTCGAACATTCCTGTTCAAGGCGTTGTCAGGTTCTTCGTTCTTTCGGCAATTTCAGTTCTTGCGGTCACAGCCGCGACATGGATTCTCGGGCTCGATTCCAACGAACGCAAATCTTGCAAGTCGCTAATTCTGGCTAAGCTCGGGCTCTCTCGCCAGTAAGCGTTTCTTGCAAATCAGTCCCATCATGATTGCAATATAGACCCACAGCCACACGTGGGCAAACTTGAAGCCGGCCGCAAAGAAACTCCAGCCGACATAGTAAATCGAAAACGACATCAGCATGAACATCTGCGGCGTGCAACGGCTGCACATTCTTTCGTACAAGAACGACATCAAGAACGATACCGCAAACGGGAAAAATATACAGCCTGCCATGCCGAAGTTTTTATAGACTTCCCACAAGTAGCTCACCGTATTATAGCCATACACTTTTTGAATGCGGCTATTGAACATGTCGTCCCAGCCATACGATTTTCTAAACGAAGCCGGAATGCCAGAATATTCAATAAAGACACCCGCCATATCCAGGCCATACGTATACGGGTGAATTTCCCTATCAGACGGTGGATTGATAGCATAGTCCAAATTCCAGTAGTTGTTCGCTACGTAGTCATAGGGCAATTTCATCATGTATTCCAAGCCCATGCCTTCGAGTGAATCGTCGGCATACTGTGAACGCATCATGCCCACCACCACAAACGACGACACCGCAAGCAACAGGACCGTTACAACCGCTTTCACGGGAATCTTCTTTTTCAAATAGTTGAAAAGAATGAAGCTAGAACCCAAGCACAAAAACAGCGAGTTACGGCCCGGGTAAACGCAAACCGAAAGCGTAATTACACCGACAGCCATAATAAACGAAAGAATGCGAATCCATTTATAAGGGTTAATCGACTTGAAAGATGCCACCATGAGCGCAACAACCACAATCGGCGAACTCGCATACGAAACGTTGGCAAATACAGAAGTTTCGGTATTCGCTTCAAGCGTTTTCTTGCCAATACTAAACAAGTAAAAACCGCCAATGGCTCGCGCCACAAGAAGCGCACCCATCACGAATAAAATCGTGAGCAAAATCGATATCGCAAAATGCAGTTTCCAGTTATACGTGGCAGAAATTTCTTGCAAGCGCGACCGTTCTATCTTATGCCTCTCGGGGCTTACAATGTAGTAGACCGTCGACCCTAAAATAAAGGCAGCAAGGGCGCCAAGCCAGACAAACCACGTTACCGCGGTAAAATCAGTCATGGCACGACTAATCTTGAGGTAAGCAATCCCCAAGGTCATCGATTGACAAAAGACATAGAAAACAGTCGGATGAAAGAGATCCCTCTTGAGTATCCCTACATAGAGAATGCAGAGCAGCGCAATAGACGCACACGCAATCGAAACTAAATAGTCTTCCACCGGCAACCTTGTGGATTACGATTTAAATCTCACTTTCCGGGAAAACTTCTTCATTTCCACGCCCAAGGAAGATTCCGGATTCACACCGCGGCAAAATTCCAAGAAGCAGCAAAGGAATACTGCGACAATAAAGCTAATAGAGAATACAAATATCAGCGTCACGCCTCTCAAGGGCTTAATCTTCTTGTCGTTTTCCCAAGGCGGCTGCAACACAATCAAATTGGACATCAAGTTACTTTCTTCAATATACAGGCGTTCGCTTTCCTGTTTCAAAAGCGTATAGATTACGGCCTGCAACTTCAGTTCCTTTTCCATTCTCGCATACTCGGCCGAAAGTTTCGGCACCTTGTTCAATGCGACCACACCAATGTTGCTGTGCCTGCCGCCCAGTGTCTGGTGCTTTGCAATATCGATATCCTTCAAGCGATTCTGGAGATCCTGGAACTGCCTTGTGTTTTCACCATGCTCTTTACGTTCCTTCGAAAGGGCCATGTAAATCGCATCGCGGTCCACCTGCAATCCAGACAAGTACTTCATCGTACCTTCGGTCTGAACATTAGGATCGTAGATATGATTGGTTTCCTGGAAGTTCACAAATTCACTTTCCAGAGAATCGATTCTGTGTTCAACTTCGGCCAGACGCTGATTCATGTAGGTACGGGACTGACGAGCCTGAGTCGTCTTGAAGTTGTTGTACATCGAGTCCACTTGATCCAGCATGAACGTAAGCACCTGCGAGGCAAGCTTGTAATCTTCGTCTACGAAAACGATATAGAACATGTCTTCATCGTTTTGTTCCAGCGAGAAATTCCTTCGGAACTGCTTGAGCAAATCCGCATGGAATTTTCCATCGAACTCGTAGTGTTCGGCCAAATGGAATTTTTCAATAACCTTGTTATGCAATTCCCAGGAATTGAAATAGGTCCAAACGATATTGATGCCTTCGTCCTTGTTGCCCATGAGCGACGAAAAAGACGACAAGCCGCTGGTACCTTCCAAGAGCTTACCAAGACTGCCAGAAAGGCCGCCACCACTGGCAGGTGGCGTCACAATCGCTTCGGCCGAATATGTCGGCTTGATGACCCACATGACCATAATAAAAGCCACCAATACCGGAACAAAAATCGTAAGCACAAACAAGCGCTTGTGAGAAAGACAGCTGTTGACAACCTTCAACAGGCCTTCCAATAAAGTCATATCATGTTGCGTTTCTGAAGCCATATTACTTGTAGTTCACGTAAATAATGAATGCCGAAGAAATCACCGTCAAAAGCGATGCAAGGAACAACGTGAAATCCTTGAAGGATTCGTAGTGACTCTTAGGAACTTCGATATAATCCCCCGGCAAAATCTGGTCTTCGGTCACGCTCAAGTAAAGCGGCTCGGGCTTTTTGCCACGCCACACCTTAATCTGTCTCCACGTACCCGTAATGGTGTTGATACCCGCAGCAGCCGCGTAGTCCAAGGCATGCCACATCGGATCGTAAGGGTAACGGCCAATCATTGCGACAGCGCCACCCACATACACATACATTTCCTGCACCGAGAATTCAACCTCGGCATTAGGAGCGACCTTCGTCTGCTTCATTTCAGAAAGGGCAATCCAGCGCGGAGGCACGCCCGGTTCGCGAATGCACACCGTCTTGTAGCCAAAGTTATGCATGCGAGCGCCACCGGCAAGGTCAAAGTAATCCTGCACGGTACGGCCTTCTTCGTAAGCCACACTCGTTCTGTATCCCGGGAAAATCAATGCGATATTGTCGCCCATTTCGACAAAGGGAACATAAATCTTGTCACCCTGTTCGAGCATGATATCGTCATCGAACATACCCTGCGAAGACATGGCCGTATAGTTCACATGCAACGTATCCTTGCCGCGAATCACCATCACATCTTCGGTATTGGCATTCGGAAGAATTCCACCGATCAAGCGGATAAAATAACTCAAACGAGTTTGCGCATCGACCATGTGCTGCCCCACCTGCATCACGGCACCCAAGGCATTCACCTTGAACTTTTTCAATGCAACAAGTTGGACAAAACAATATTCACGCTTGTAGCGCTTAGACACAAGGTCCAAAATCATTTCACGTGCTTCGGCAAGCGTATGCCCACCCACTGTAACGGCACCGCATTCCTCAATAGCAATCATTCCATCAGGAGACACTTGCACCGACAAGTAGTTTTCTTCAAGCATCAAGTCCAAAAAATCACCCGGACCAAGCACATAGCTAGAATCAACCGCAGATTCGGCAGTTGCCGGCTGCAAGGCAATATTGCTACGCGAAACAATACCGGTATTCTGCGAAAATAACGATGCCTTAACCGCATCATCAGCAAAAAGGGTAACGCAAAGTAAAGCTATGAATAGTATAAAGTTACGCATGTTTCTATAAAATACAAAAATAACGACAGAAGATTCAAATTGTGAGCTAATTGTAGCTTGGATTTTTTATCTAAGCCGCCAATGCCCAACTACAAAAAAACAGGGCCCGATTCTCATCGGAACCCTGCTTTAATCTTTTGCACAAAGATCAATTATGCCTTGCTTTCGCCTTCGACCATGCTCACAGCTTCGGACTTGGCAGGTTCGCTAGCCTTCTTGGCCTTCACGACGATTTCGTCTTCGACGAGACCGACGAGAGCCATTTCGGAAGCGTCACCAGCGCGGTTCGGGCCGAGCTTGATGATGCGGGTGTAGCCGCCGTTACGGCCAGCGTAGCGAGGACCGATCGTTGCGAACAGGTCCTGCACTGCCTTCGGGCTCATCACGAAGCGAGAAGCTTCACGACGTGCAGAAAGGTCACCCTTCTTTGCATAAGTGATCATGCGATCCACGCAGCTGCGGACGAGCTTAGCCTTGTGGAGAGTAGTGCGCACGTAGCGGTTGCTCTGCTCGGCTTCCATGCCCTTCTCAAGAATAGAAGTGGTAAGAGCGCGGAGGATGGCACGCTTGTGCTGAGCGTTAACGCCCAATTTCTTGTTTTTTACACCGTGTCTCATGTTTAATCCTTCAAGTAGTCATCGACGTCCATGCCAAAAGAGAGGCCCATGGAGGTCAATACCTCGTTAAGTTCCACCAAGGACTTCCGACCGAAGTTCTTGTATTTAAGCATATCGTTTTCCTTGTTGCGCACAAGTTCGCCAACGGTATGGATGTTAGCCATACGGAGGCAGTTGCTGGAGCGAACGGAGAGTTCCAGGTCGTCCACGCGAGTGCGCAGGAGCTGGGCGATACGCTGACGTTCTTCATCCATTTCAAGTTCTTCGGGGCTTTCGAGATCGCCTTCGAAGTTGATGAAGATTTCCAAGTGGTCCATGAGGAGCTTTGCGGCGTATGCAAGAGCGTCTTCCGGATCAATGGAACCGTCAGTCGTGATTTCCAGTTCCAGACGGTTGTAGTCCGTCTTCTGGCCAACGCGGGTATCGCTGATGTGCATCGCGACTTTCTGCACCGGGTTGAAGTTGGCGTCCATGGCGATCACGCCAATCGGAGCGTCCTTGTCCTTCAATTCGTCGGCAGTGACGTAGCCGCGACCGCTGGAAATCTTCACTTCCAGGGAGAGCGATGCGTTACCGTTCAAAGTAGCGATATGGACGTCCGGAGTCAAGATGGCGACATTCGGATTGTCCATGAAGTCCTTGGCCGTGACTTCGCCTTCGCCGGACATGTCCAAGCGGAGCGTTTCGTCGTGGTCAGACAGGAGCTTCACGCGGATGCTCTTGAGATTCAGGATAATGTCAGTGACATCTTCCTTCACACCCGGAATCGTCGAAAATTCCTTATCGACGCCTTCAATTTTCACGGAGACAATAGCCGCACCCTGCAGAGAGGAAAGGAGCGAGCGACGGAGGGCGTTACCGAGGGTAATACCCCAGCCACGTTCCAAAGCCTCTACGACAAACTTGGCGTAGCGACCATCTTCGCCGGTTTCCACTTTCTGGAAGCTGCGCGGCATCTGAAGTGATTTCCACATCATTGGCGATACCTCTTTTAATTAGACTCTTCTCTTCTTTTTAGGACGGCAACCATTGTGCGGAACGCCCGTCACGTCTCGAATAGAGAGAACTTCGAGGCCCGCATTCTTGATAGCACGGACAGCGGATTCACGACCGCCACCTGCGCCCTTGACGCGGACATCTACCTTGCGCATACCGAGGTCGAAAGCCTTGTGGGCAGCGACTTCAGCGGCGAGCTGGGCAGCAAACGGAGTGCTCTTGCGAGAGCCCTTGAAACCGGAGTTACCCGGAGAGCCCCAAGCGACCACGTTGCCGCGAGCATCGGTGATAGAAACGATTGTATTGTTGAAGGAAGCGAACACGCAGGCGATGCCCTGGATGTCAATACGCTTCTTGCCCTTCTTGACCTTTTCTTCTGTAGCAGCAGCGACCGGAGCTTCGGCAGCGGCAGCAGTTTCCTTAATTTCTTCTTCAGCCACGATGAATCTCCTTACTTCTTCTTGTTAGCCACAGTCTTCTTGGGGCCCTTACGAGTGCGGGCATTGGTACGGGAGCGCTGACCGCGAACAGGGAGACCCTTGCGGTGGCGGATGCCGCGATAGCAGCCAATATCCTGCAGACGCTTAATGTTCAAGGTGATTTCTGCGCGGAGCTGACCTTCCACAGAGTATTCGTCTTCGAGGAGATGACGAATCTTACCTTGTTCTTCTTCAGTCAGGTCGTCACACTTCTTGTTCTTGTCGATGCCCAGCTGAGCACAGACCTTATTAGCGGTGAACAGACCGACACCATAGATTGCCGTCAGACCGTATTCAACAGTCTTGTTTTTCGGTAAATCGACACCAGCGATACGTGCCATACGATCTCCTTATCCCTGCTTCTGCTTGTGACGGGGGTTCTTCGAACAGATGATGCGCAATACCTATTACTTGTAACGGTATGTGATTCGCCCACGATTAAGATCGTAGGGAGAAATCTCTACCAACACTTTGTCGTCCGGCAAAATTCTAATGAAATGCCGACGCATTTTTCCAGAAACATGAGCGAGAATCTCGTGGCCATTTCCGAGTTGGACACGGAAGAAGGCGTTGGGAAGTGCTTCCAACACAACACCTTCTACTTGTATTCCTTCTTCTTTAGCCACTAAGACGCCATCCTGCCGCGAATGCGGCCATGCTTGAGGAAACCTTCATAATTCTTGGTATGCAACTGGGCTTCGAGTTGACGGAGCGTATCCAGCGCCACACCGACCACGATAAGTACCGAGGTGCCCCCAATATAGAAACTCATATTGAGTGCGTCTTTGAGATGGAGCGGACCAACACTGATTAAAGCGAGGAAAAGCGATCCAGGCAAAGAAATTCTCGTGAGAACGTGGTCTATGTACTTTGCAGTTTCGTTACCCGGACGGATTCCCGGAATAAATCCACCACTTCTCTTGAGGTTTTCGGCAATGTCATTAGGGTTGTACTGGATTGCCGTGTAGAAGTAGGTGAAGAATATAATCAGGAGTGCGAAGATCACACTATAGGTAATGTGACCCGGGATGAACGCAGCCGCAAAGGACTGCATCGCAGAAACGTTCGGGAACCAGGAAGCGATCATGGCCGGAATGAACATGATGCAGCTTGCAAAGATCACGGGGATCACGCCAGCGGTATTCACCTTGAAAGGCAAATAGCTGGACTGGCCGCCCACGACCTTGGAACCTACAGTCCTGCGAGGACTTTGGAGTGGAATGCGACGGTTCGCTTGCTCGACGAATACGATAAAGCCGATAATCAGGATCACGACAGCGAGAATAAAGATCTCGATGGCGAGAGGCTGGATATCTTCCTTAAACATTTCAATTTCTGCAAGGGCAGCCCGCGGAAGGCCGCCGACGATACCGGCGAAGATGATAAGAGAAATACCGTTACCCACACCGTGCGAGGTAATCTGCTCGCCCAGGTACATCACGAAGATCGTACCGGCGGTGAAGGTCAGGGTAGCTAGTAAACGGAAACCGATGTTTCCGGCACCAGAGGAGAAGTCATCAGCCAAGACAGACACTCCGGCACCGGTAGCGGTTGTCACCTTAAGGGACGAAAGCCACACAGAAATGCCCCATCCCTGCAAGGCAGCGAGAGCTACCGTAAAGTAACGGGTATATTGGTTCAGCCTGGCGCGCCCTTCCTGACCTTCCTTCTGAAGCATCTGGATAGCGGGAATCACGGAGCCCATCAACTGGATGATAATGCTCGCGCTGATGTACGGCATGATACCCAGGGCAAAGATGGTCGCCTTAGCGAATGCACCGCCCGTAAAGGAGTCATACAGACCGAACAAATTATTCGAGTTACGGAAGAACTCCGCCAGAACGGCAGAATTCACTCCGGGGATAGTGATGTGTGCGCCAAGGCGATAGATAATCAGAACACCAAGCGTAAAAAGAAGCTTTTTACGCAGGTCTTCAATCTTAAACGCATTAGCGAACGCATCAAGGGCTTTCTTGAGAGCTTCCATTAGACGATCTCGACTTTGCCGCCAGCAGCTTCGATCATGGCCTTAGCCTTTTCGCTGATGGCGTTAACCTTTACATTGATTGCCTTGTCGATGGTACCAAAAGCGAGGACCTTGATAGGCAGTTCGATGTTTTTGATGAAACCCTGGTCAAACATTGCCTGGGCGTCGAAGTCCGTCACGCTGCAAGAAGCGAGCTTCTTGAGGTTAACGATCTGCGTGTCCTTGGCGAAGTGAGACTTGAAGCCACGCTTCGGGATGCGACGGTGGATCGGCATCTGGCCGCCTTCGAAGGCGACGCGACCGGCCTGTGCACTCTTACGAGCGCCGGCACCCTTCTGGCCACGGCCAGCGGTGGTGCCCCAACCGGAACCCGGACCGCGACCAATGCGCTTGCGGCTCTTGCCCTTGGCAGCCTTGCCAGGATTGAGAGTATTGAGTTCCATCTTAGATCTCCTCGACCTTCACCATGTCAGCCACGGCATTGATCATGCATCGGGAGACGGCGGACAGTACCCTTAATCAAAGTAATACGAACTTTCTTCATCGTGTATTACTCCTTAGGCATTGGCACCGCGGAGAGCGGCGCAGTCCTGTTTGTTCTTCTGAGCCAAGAGACCTTCGAGGCAGGCGCTCACGACAGTGCTCGGGTTGGAAGAACCGTGAATCTTGGTGAGGATGTTGCGCACACCGGCCAGTTCGAGAACGGCACGGGCAGCGGCACCGGCGATAACACCAGTACCCGGGGCAGCCGGCATCAAGAGGATGCGGGTAGCGCCGCTCTTGACTTCGATGTCGTGGGGAATGGTGCCGTCGAGGAGCTGCACTTCAACGATGTTACGCTGGGCGGCTTCGGTACCCTTACGGATAGCTTCGGAAACTTCCTTAGCCTTACCGAGACCAACACCGACCTTGCCGTTCTTGTTGCCAACGACAACGAGAGCGGAGAAGGACATACGGCGACCGCCCTTGACGGTCTTAGCGCAACGGTTGATGTGTACAACCTTGTC
>CADBHQ010000045.1 GCA_902794535.1 Fibrobacter succinogenes
TGGCGAGCACAAGCCACTTCAAAGTCGGCTTTGACTTTCGTCAATTCTACGGGATTTCCTTCTTTGCGTGCCGCGAGATGCGGAGAGACAGCTTCTTTATAGACATAGCTCACGAGCTGTTCTTGCGAATCAGAGAGACCTGCAATACGTTTCACGTAATCGGCGTCACCGGCAACCCATTTGCCGTCGCGGAGTTCTGCGCCGCTGAGGGCAGCCTTGTAGTAACCCGCATCGATGCCGGAATCGCGCCACTTTTTAACGAGAAGGGCGGTCACAAATGTTTTACCGACATCGGTTCCGGTTGCAGTAACGAAATATCCCTTGGATTTAGACGAAAGACGAGAGACGAGAGACGAGAGATTTTTGAGGGTCATATTTTTAATCAAAGCTTTTTTATGATTTGAGCGATGGTTGTTGCTGCGATCTGGAGTTGTTCATGCGTATGCGTGGCCATCAGGCTTGCACGCAGGCGGGCTTGCCCCTTGGCAACTGTCGGATAGCGAATTGCGGGAATCAAGATTCCCTGTTCCTGAAGTTTCGCAGAAATCTGCATCGCCTTCGCTTCGTCACCGATGACAATCGGAACAATCGCCGACGGTGACAATTCAACGTTCACGCCTTCGCGTTGCAATGCTTCGCAGAAAAATTTCACGTTATCGCGCAAATTTTGAACGCGTTCAGGATGCGTGTCGATGTAGCGCAAGTTATTGCAGGCTGCTGCGGCAACAGCAGGAGCCATCGCCGTCGTAAAGATAAAGCTGCGAGATTTATTTTTCAGAAATTCAGTCAACTGCTTCGGACCCGCCACGAAGCCGCCTTCGGCGGCGACGGCTTTGCTCAATGTCCCGACGGTTACATCGGCGTGAGCACAGCCGTAGTGTTCGGCAAGTCCGCGCCCGTTGCCGAGCACGCCCGTGGCGTGTGCTTCATCGATCATCAAGAGGCAATCATTTTCTTTCGCAATGCGTATGAGTTCCGGCAGATTCGCGAGGTCACCATCCATACTGAAAACAGCATCGGTCACAATAAGCTTACGAGGGGCCGGCAACGCGGACTCGCCCGCTCTAGACTTATCCGCATCTTGAATCACCCGCTGCAAATCCGCCATATCGTTATGCTTATAGACAAAGCACTTGGCGCGAGAAAGGCGAATCCCATCGATAATGCTGGCGTGGTTCTTCTTCGCCCTTGAATTTGGCGATAAATTCTTCCAGTTCCTGATGCGGAGTTTTGTTGCCCGTCGTAAGCCGAGCGCCGCCGCTACCTGTTCCCCACTCCAAGACAGCCTGGGCCATCGCCTGCTTGAGCTCATCAATGTTTGCCAAGTCCAGGTAAGAATTGGACGCCAGCAGAATCTGATCCTGCAAGGCACCGTTGGGCATGCGGATTTTCACACGCGACGATTCAGACGTTTCCATCAAGCGCATCGAGCGATAAGTGTTATTCGCCCGTGCCGTTTCCAAAGCGTCTTTCGTAAAAATGTCAAGAATACGACTCATGCCCCGACATCCACCAAAACTTTTTTCTTCTGCAAGTACTCAATGCATTCTTCGGCAGAAGCCTTGCGCGAGTCGAATAAGAAAATGCGGCCTCCGTTTTCATCGCCCATTTCCTTCATCTTCATGATGCGCACATAGCCGAGTTCCTTGCTCGCCACATAGCCCGTCACATAATTCGGGTCATCGCTCACACAAAATTCCGCTACCATCCCAGGAGCATTCGCCACCTTGGTCGCAAGCACAATTGCCTCGTTAAAATGATTCTTGCAACCGTCCACTTCGCTGGAATGTAACGCATCCATGTAGGTCGCACGGACGCCGCGTTCGTGGTCAGGTTCCAAGCGCTCGCCCGTCGCAATGTCGTAAAGCATCGCACCACGCATCGGGAATGTAGCGCGCAAGAGTTCCTGCAACTTTTCGCGAAGCCCGCAACCAGAACCCATCAGCGGGGTAATCAGTCCAAAAGCCTTGTCCAGTCCTTCCTGCCACGTATCTACATCGATACGCGTCACGGGCAAAGCCTTCAAAATCCGGATATCATTTTCGCAAACCTTTTCGATTTTCACGTTGATAAAATCCGGGTCGCCCTTGGAATGCGTCATGGCGCGTCGCACCATCGCCGAACACACCGCCTCAACGGAATCCCGGCCCACAATGCGTTCTGCACCGGAAATATGCTGTTCGTGTTTCTGTTCGCCTTCGCCCACTTGCTGCGAGGCTCGCATTTTCAAGCTATAGTATTCCATTCACTTTGTCATGCCCGGCATGACCGGGCATCTCCTTATTCGTGAAATTCGTCTTCACCTTCTACGACAGGCGCGGGTTCACATTCACCAATCATCTTGATGGCTTCGCAAATGCGGTCAACTTCAGAATCGGTCGTAATGAGCGGAGGCATTGTGTAAACGTAATTGCAGAAAGGCCTGAGCCACACGCCGGTTTCGCGAATCACGCGCAGAATATCGTCTGCAGAAGGTTTCGCCTTCAATTCCAAGACACCGATAGCGCCAAGCACTCGTACATCCGCCGCATTTTCAAGCGAACGGAGCGGTTCCAAATTATGCTTCAGGCGCTTTTCAATCCGAGCAACGCTCGTGGCATAATTGCGACTTTCAAACAGCGAAAGCGAAGCGATTCCCGCGGCACATGCCAACGGGTTTGCCATGTAAGTCGGGCCATGCATAAAGGCCGGAATCTTGCTGTTCGTAATCGTTTCGGCCACCTTCTCGGATGCAACACAAGCCGCCATCGTAATGCTTCCGCCCGTGAGCGCTTTACCGATACACATAATATCAGGCTTTACGAAGCCGGCGCCGTCCTGTGTAGAGGTATGCATCATCGCAAAACGCGGGCCCGTGCGGTAAAATCCCGAAGCAATTTCATCCAGAATCAACAGGATGCCGTAACGGTCGCAAAGTTCGCGGAGAGCCTTCAAGTAGCCAGCATTATAAAGCCACATGCCGTTTCCGCCCTGAAACACGGGCTCGCAAATCACGGCAGCGATTTCATCCTTATGTTCCTCGACAACGCGCTCCATCGAAGAGAAATCAGATAGATTCCAAGCCTCGTCAAAGCGGCAATTCGGGCGTTCCGCAAAATAATGATGCGGCATGATTCCACGGAAAAGCGTATGCATTCCGTCAGGGTCAGAAAGAGCCATCGCGCCAGCAGTGTCGCCGTGGTAGCCGCCCTTCAAGGCGACCAACTTGCAACGCTCCGGGCGCGAGAGCGAATGCTGGTACTGCACCGCCATCTTGGCGCTGCATTCCACGGCGATGCTTCCCGAATCCGCAAAGAAAATCTTGTTGAGACCTTCCGGCAAAAAATTCACCAGTTTTTCGCCAAGTTCAATCGCAGGTTCGTGCGTAAAACCGCCAAACATCACATGGCACATCTTTTCGCTCTGCTTCTGAATCGCCTCGACGATTTCAGGGGCATTATGCCCGTGCGCCATGCACCACCAACTCGATACCGCATCAATCAGTTTTAAACCATCGGCCGTTTCAATCGTCGTTCCATGAGCGGATTTTGCAAGGAACCTGGCCGGAGTATTCTTCAGCGCCGCATACGGGTGCCACAAATGCTCGCTATCAAAATCAAGTAGCCTGTTCATTTGCGGCCAAATATAGAAATTTCCCTACATTTTCCCCAAAAAAGGACATTTTCCCGCATTATATAGAGCTTTAAAACGGTTGCACCCCATTTTCCCCATTGAAATGAATATATTTTTATTGGTATCTGGAGCAATGATTTTATGGACAATTACAAAAAATTTGTAGCAGACCTTCCTGTGAACTCTGCGGAGTTTTTCACGGCTATCACTCACGCCGCCACAGAACTGTACATTTCGATGCACGTACTTGATCTTGAGACCAATACGGCGTTCCCTATCAAGAGTAACGAATTCATTGATAAGTTCATGAAATGCGGTTGCACTCTACAAGAAAGTATTACCAATATCATGACGAACCTTGCCTGCCCAGAAAGTGTTGAAATCATCAAGAACTTTACAATCCTTTCAACATTGCCGGAGCGCCTGAAAGAAACAAATGTCATTTCAGAAATTTTCCACGGAAAGATTCACGGTTGGAGCAAGGCGATTTTTGTCCGCATTGGCAACGAAAAGCCCCTACGTCGAGTCCTGTACCTTGTCGAAAACGTGAACGCGCAAATGACAAAGCTGGAACAAGAGAAAGAACTCTTGGAACAGAACCGAAAGCAACAAAACATGATCAACGCGCTCATGAACGGATACGCCTCCGTTGCCAGTGTCGATTTTGTAACGGACAAGGTGGAAATTTTCCGCACTAGCGATCGAATCAAAAGCGCTATTGGCTCTACGAAAGAACCACCGACCTTCAAAACACTTGTTGAAAAGCTCCTCAACACGACGGTTCTTGAAGAAGATCGGGACAGTCTCAGAAAAGTGGCTGACGAATCCTATATTAAAGAATACCTGCCTATTGGCAATAGTTTGTCAAAAATATTTCACAACGAACACGGTCAGTATGTTGAAATGAAGGTGGTGCGAACTGGCGAAGAAACAACCGTATTCGGTTTTACCGACAAAACTAACGAAATCACAGAAATCAACGATAAAATCTACAGGGATTCGTTGACTCAAGTGATGAATCGCAAGTATTTTGACGACAAGCTTGCATCACAGAATTGCCAAGCAGTCGTAATGGCCGACATTGATTTTTTCAAAGATGTCAATGACAATCACGGTCACCAGTGTGGTGACGCAGCCCTTACCGCCGTAGCATCGATACTGAGTTCATCAGTTCGTAATTTAGACCACGTCGTACGTTATGGCGGCGACGAATTCTTAATCTCGTTCAAGGGCATCAGTCATGAAGTGCTGAGAACCAGACTTGAACAGATGCGCGCCAAGGCAGAAAAAATCGTACTGAAAGATTACCCGAACGTAAAGTTAACCATGAGCTTTGGCGGGACATTCGGCGACGGAACCGTTTCGGACATGCTCTCTTTTGCCGACAAGGCGCTCTACATATCAAAGAAAAAACGAAACTGTGTTTCCCTAGTTCCGTTTGAAGAAAAAGGTTAAGTCGCCTTTAGACACATTTCAGTGTCAAAAGTCACGGCATTTTGCATAATGCGGCAAGCATCTTGGAGCTTGCCACTTTTTTATTTAATTTAAAGAAAAAACCGGAGGGAAACCATGCTTACCCGCAAATCCAAATTCTTTTTAATGGCAGGAATTGCCGCATTGTGCATATCCTGCAGCGACGACAGCAACAGCCTAAACGCTAGCGACTCGGGCAAAGACGACGACAAAGTCGCCGACAAAACAGTCATCCCCAATCCAAACATTGAAACGGCAGACGGCGCCACCTTTGAAACCAAAGGTAAAAGAGTTTACAACGACTATGGCACCTTCGAAGAGGCTACAGTCGCTTACGACTCATACGATGGTGATGCCAAGATGGTCCGCACAGTCGACGTCTATACGACAGACGCGCCTTCCGTCGCTCCCGGAAGTATCGCAGATGAATACATTCCCTCAGACTACGCCCCCGGCGAATATGGCGGAGACATCGGCGGAGAATACGGCGGCGAATTTAACGGAAAAACCTACGGCCTGCTCACGGCTTCTGAATGGAACGATTTGGACAATTGGAATGCCTGGGGTGAAATCTTGACAGGCGAATTTTCCACCAAAACTGGCTACTGGAAATTCTACCCGCACACACTCGCTGCAGTAAAGGTGGTTGACGAAAACGGCACCGGTTTGGCCAACGTTTCCGTAGAACTTCTTAACGGCGATAACGTGGAATTCGCCACCAAGACCGACAACTCGGGCCTCGCCTACTGCTGGGTAAAATTATTTGAAGACGCTACCCAAGAAACCGTAAATGCCGAAGACTTCTCGTTGAAAGTCAACGGCAAGGTTTCCGAAGCCCCCGTCGAATTTTCCCTCTTAAGCGGCGAATTCAAGATCAACACGATTACCAGCGACGCCAAGCAAGCCGACGCCAAGGCAGATGTAGCCTTTATCGTTGACGCCACCGGTTCCATGGGCGACGAAATCCGATTCCTTCAATCGGACGTGAGCTACATTATAGACCACGCCTCTTCGGAAACCAATGTTGCATTACGTACGGCAGTCGTATTCTACCGTGACGAAGGCGACCAATACCTTACCCGCGGCAAGGACTTTTCCACCGATGTAGCAAACACGCAGGCATTCATCGGTGAACAGAGCGCTAACGGTGGCGGAGACTACCCCGAAGCCGTGCACTCCGCACTCGAAGCCACGTTGCAGAACTTCTCCTGGAACGAATCGGCCCGCGCACGCATCGCCTTCTTGATTCTTGACGCTCCCGCCCACCATCAAGACGACATCATCGAAAGCCTTCAAAATTCTATCCGTCTCTACGCCAAGAACGGCATCAAACTTATTCCTGTAGCCGCAAGCGGCGTCGACAAGGACACTGAATCCATGTTACGTTTCTTCGACATTGTCACGGGCGGCACCTACGTGTTCCTCACCGACGACAGCGGTATCGGCTATTCCCATATCGAAGCTTCCGTTGGCGATTCTGACGTAGAAAAACTCGCCGACCTGATGTTACGACTGATTAAGAAATACGTCGAATAGTTCTAACATTACGCAACAACCAAAAAAAGAAGCCTCCTTTGTGGAGGCTTCTTTTTTGTCAGATACAAGACCTTATTACAGGAACCAGTAGCCAATCACGAGCTGGATTGCCCAAACCTTAGAGTTGTTGTCGACAACAACCGTTTGGCCAACACCGTTAGCACCTTCGATTTCAATTTTGTCCTCGGCCTCCTTGTGGAGGTTGGTCAAGTCGTAGACTACGCGGAGACCGACGTCATAGTTCTTGTTGTGCATTTCGAAGGTTGCACCGAGGCCAAATACCAAGGAAACAAACATCGATGCAGAAGAGAAGTCTTCTTCCGTATCAGCAGAAGCAATCGTATTTCCATCGGAATCGGTCAGAGTGTAATCACTGCCGCTACCCAGGTTAAAGGCGAGCTGAGCACCGGCTTCAACATAGAAGAAGTGAACCGGGTTGAAACGGACCGTCACCGGAATATCGATGTCGAACATGTAGAGGTTCATTTCTTCAGTCACAAAGCCGTAGCGATACAAATAGTATTCATCCAATTCCTGGGAAAGGAAGCGGAAGGTGAACTGGAATTCCGGAACAATGCTGAACATGGGGTTAATGTGAATCTGGGAGAAAAGACCGAGTTCAACATTAGCGCCAACCCAACCTTCGTTGGGGTTTTCCCTATTATACTTGGAATATTCATCGTCGGCCGGCGTATCGTGCAGGCCGTTAAAGCCGATACCCAAGCGCCAAGCGAGGTTGAAAGTCTTGTCAAAGAAGGGATTGCCAGAAGAAGAATTGCTGGACTGCGCCTGAGTTTCAGTACGCACTGCAGCAGGTTCTTCCTGCGGCTGTACAGGATTGCCGTAACCATCGTCTTCTTCAGTATCATAAGATGCGGTCTTGGTGGCGTATTCGACCTGATCATCCTGATCCTGAGCATAATCGTCATCCTGGGCAAAAGACTGTACCCCCAGGCCAAGAACGGCGACTAACGAGGCGAAAAAGATGTTCTTCATAGGGAACTCCATAAATAGTGTTATTGTTCTTCTATGTTAATTTCTTATGAAATCAACGTGCAAACTAAATGTAACTTTTTTTGCATACAAAATTCAACAGCAAAAGAAAAGTTCTTTAAAATGTTTTTTACAAAACAGGCTTTACATTATTTGAATTCTCTCCCAAATTTGTAAAAGCAAAATCTGTAACCGAACCTCGATTAGCAGTCCAGCCCATCATTCCATTTTCATTTTCAGGGGCTTTTTGGCGATTTTTCATCAAAATCGAGTATTTTCCGCCTTTCTCCAAATTTTGGCACGACATTTGCAATAGGTTGGGCAAAACAAGAAACAAACCCTAACAAAGGATAGGAACATGAAGCTAATCACAGCTTACATCCAACCCGAACGATTAAACATCGTAAAGCAAGAACTTTACGAAAACAAGATTTACAAGATGTCTGTCACTAACGTACTTGGCTGCGGTCAGCAGCGCGGTTACAACCAACGTTTCCGTGGCGTGGTGACCGAGGTTAATCTGCTCAAAAAGATCTGTTTGAAGATTGCAGTGAACGACGAATTCGTCAAGCCCTGTATTGACGCCATCATCAAGGGCGCACGTACAGGCGCCATCGGCGACGGCAAGATTTTCGTCACGGAACTCGAACAGTGCATCCGTATCCGCACCGGCGAAACGGGCCCCGAGGCAATCGGATAATTCAAACAAATCAACACAAGGAATTTAAACAATGAACGAAGCAGCAACTGTCGTACCTGTCAGCGACGCCATCTTTATGACAGAAAACATTTGGATCATGATTAGCGCCATGCTGGTGTTCATCATGGGCCTGGGCTTTGCCTGTGTCGAAGCGGGTCTTGTTCGTGCCAAGTGCGCGGCCAACGTCGCTTTCAAAAACATCGCGGTTCCCGCCATAGGTATCACGATGTACGCCGCCATCGGCTTTGCCCTCATGTACCCCGGAACGTTCAACGCGATCTCCGGTGTACTTGGATTTGCCGGATTCGGCATCGGTGACTGGGCTGACCCCTCTAAGTTCACCGCCGCCTACAACGGTCACTTCACCCTCTTCACCGACTGGTTGTTCCAGGCGATGTTTGCAGCAACCGCGGCTACCATTGTCTCTGGCGCTGTCGCCGAACGTGTGAAGTTGAACTCCTTCCTCGTCTTCACCATCATCTACGTGGCCTTCGTCTACCCCATCGTGGGTAGCTGGACATGGGGCGGCGGCTGGCTTTCTTCCATCGGCAAGGCTGGTTTCCATGACCTCGCCGGTTCTACCCTGGTTCACTCCGTGGGTGGTTGGGCAGCTCTCGCTGGCGTCATGATCCTTGGACCGCGTATCGGTAAGTATGTCGGCGGCAAGGTGCACGCTATTCCGGCCCACAACATTCCGCTCGCAACCATCGGTGTGTTCATGCTGTGGTTCGGTTGGTGGGGATTCAACGCCGGTTCTGCTCTCTCCGGCGACCCGAAGGCTACTAGCTGGATTCTCGTGACCACGAACCTCGCCGCTGTCGCAGGTATCATTACCGCAACGCTCACGAGCTGGATTGTCTCGAAGAAGCCGGACGCCACCATGGCCCTCAACGGCTGCCTTGCAGGCCTCGTCGCTATCACTGCCGGTGCAGACGTGGTTTCCCCGCTTTCTTCTTGGATTATCGGTGCCATCGCTGGCGTACTCGTAGTCGGTGCAGTCTTCATGTTCGACCGCCTGCACTTGGATGACCCGGTCGGTGCTCTCTCGGTTCACCTGGTGAACGGTGTGTGGGGTACGCTCGCTGTCGGTATCTTCGATATCACTGGCGACTACACCCTCGGCACTCAGGCCATCGGCGTGATCGCTTACGCGGTTCCCTGCTTCGGTGCAGCTAGCCTCATCTTCTACGCCATTAAGAAGACCATGGGCCTCCGCGTTACCGAACGTCAAGAACTCCGCGGCCTCGACCAAAGCGAACACGGACAAGAATCCTACAGCGGATTCCAAATCTTCAGCAACATGTAATCCATACACTCTAGCAAAACGGATACATCAAAACGACCCTGGCTTTCGCCAGGGCCGTTTTTTATAAAAGCGATAGAATCGAGCGATTTCCGTGAGCGAAAAACGCCCGGTATTAACCGGGCGTGTTCGCGAGAGCGAGCGCTTTGGGTACGTACTTAGTACGATTGGGCGCGAGCGGTCTTTGTATTCGAGCGGTTATCTTAGGGCCTTGCGAGCAGAACGCATCAGGTTCTTCAGCTGCTTCTTGTCGAGCTGCGGCACTTCGGCATCCTTCTGGGCGCGAGATTTGGGAGCGCAATCTTCGCAAAGGTGCTTGGTCACGGTTCCAAAGCTTGCCGCCCCATTGCTGACGCTCGTTTCCTTAAAGCGGTACGGGCGAAGCAGAGCCTCTTTCTTGCACTTGTCGCAAATACCCATCTTGGGTTCTGCGGGTTCGCGCTTGCGTTCCTTCTTGGGAGCGTCACTGGTGTCTTCCCAGGCCTTGCTCTGGGCTGCAATCTTGCGTGCGAAATGATCGTCTGTCAAGCTCATGGTATCCTTCCTTTATTTCATTTCTTTAATTACACAATCATACAGGTAAAGCGCCATGAACGTGTTGCATATAGAAGTCGGGCCACCGTCTTCGTTATACAGGCTACGGCCGAACTTGCCGCGTTCAAGTTGCTTTTCCTTGAAATCCGCCACATAGGCGGCAAAATCGAAAATTTTCACGCGCTTTTCATCTTTGGCCTGCAAACCACGAATCAGTTCGTTCAACGCCGTCAACTGCGAAGGCGCCACCGGGAACATGTCTTCGGGAATGGTCAAAAAATGCACGGGAACAAGCGTCTTGTTCAAGATTTCGTTCGCAAGCGTTTCGTAGGCGGTAAAGACACCCGTGTAGTCCTTTCCGCCGCGCTTGAGTTCCTTGAGCCCAAGACCAACTATAATTCGCCCGGCCTTCTTGCCGATAATGTCGGCCGAGGCTCGGTCATAAAGTTGCTGCAGTGTCTGGGGGGCAGGCGCGTTTATGGAAAACTGGACAGGTCTGTTGGCTTCACGACAGAGGAGTATTTCAGCAAAGCGGTTGGCAGCCTCGCCCTGTTCTCCGAAAAGTTCGTCGCCTATAATCAGTATCCTGTTTTCCATTACATATATAATCTACACTCTTGAAGGCCTTTTGACCACAGAAATCGACCAAAAACCATCTTTTTTTTGCCTATTTTTGACAATATGACCGTCGGCAACCAATGCTCCCGGTACATTCTCTATAGGCGAACCGTCGTCCAGGTAGATTTCAAGTTCCGCCCCTTCAGGCAGCCCCGACATCACGAGTCGACTCCGCATCGCGTTGTTCGGACAAACTACCCCACGCAGGTCCAGTCGTTCCGGAAACGTTCCCTTTAAAGCCGCCGGCAAGGGGTCAACCTTCGTTTTTTCGCAAAAATCGGCAATTTCGGGGGCGAACCTCGCAGGCGAGTCCAACCATTTTCCAAGAGGGTATTCCGGCAAATCGGTCGCAAGCACGCGCGCAAGGGCCTCGTCCGGGGCTACAGGCACAGCATTATCTCGTCTAAACCACTCCGAACAGGCGAACGAAATTAGCCTCCGGAGGGCTACTTCGAAGCCAGGAGTCCCCTTTTGGGCATCCATCCACTTTTCAAGTGCATGTTTTTCGTTTTTTACAGACATTGGGCGCCTATATTTGATAAATTTTTCATTAAATCTGTGGCTTAATGTAGCAAACTTCGCGTTGGGTTTCTATATTTGGCCCCAAGTTCCGAATGGAGCAAAAGGTTTTACATATAGGTTATACGGTTTTATGGCAATCAGTACAATCCTACTCGACATCATGTTCGTTGTCTATGTGATCGCAGGCATCGGGCTTGTCATTTATGGTTTTAGCTGTTACTATAGCATCTATCTATTCCTCAAGAATAGCCGCACGACACGTCTTTCTGACCGCAAAAAGATCCTGCAGTTCTACCGCGAACACTCCATGGATGAACTCCCGCAGGTCACCACCCAGCTTCCCATTTTTAACGAAGCAAACTGCGTAGAACGCCTGCTCGAAGCCGTCTGCGCCATCGACTATCCCAAGGACAAGCACGAAATTCAGGTTCTTGACGACTCTACCGACGAATGCTACGAAGTTGCCAAGAAGAAAGTTGCAGAACTCGCCGCCAAGGGCTATGACATTAAGCTGATTCACCGTACCAACCGTTCCGAATTCAAGGCTGGCGCTCTTAAAGAAGCCATGCAGGTTGCCAAGGGTGAATTCCTCGCTATTTTCGACGCCGACTTCGTCCCCGAGAAGGACTTCCTCCTCAAGACCATCCCCTACCTGGTTATGGACGATCAGATTGGCCTGGTCCAGGGTCGCTGGGGCCACTTGAACCGCACCGAATCCGGTCTTACGCTCGCTCAGTCTATCGGTATCGACGGCCACTTCGTGGTGGAACAGTCCGCACGTAGCTGGGGCAAGCTCTTCATGAACTTCAACGGTACCGCAGGCGTATGGCGCAAGCAGGCCATCTACGGCGGTGGCGGCTGGGAAGGCGACACCCTGACCGAAGACATGGACCTTTCTTACCGTTCTCAGCTCGCTGGTTGGAAGATGAAGTTCGTGTT
>CADBHQ010000046.1 GCA_902794535.1 Fibrobacter succinogenes
CCTATCGCGGGTCACGCCGTCGCGGTCAGAAACGACTGCGGCACGACGCCCCAAGATTCGGTTAAAAAGAGAGGACTTGCCCACGTTCGGGCGTCCAACAATACATACGACAGGTAATTTCATCGTATGCAAATATAGAAAAGAGTTGGCAGTGAGCAGAACTTAGAACTTAGAGAAAGATGACTATGAGCGACATCAAGAAAGCCCGCCGTTGGCGGGCTCCAGGTACAAACAGAAAGATTTCTTACTTAAATGTTGCAGTGATGGTCGTCACTTCGCCAGGGTTAAAGGTTCGGGTCGCTTCTTGAACACCATCGCTCCAACCACTGAACACGGCGCCAGCATTTGCCTCGGCGGTTACAGTCACCGGAACATCGCGGAAGAAGTTCACCGCCATCGAGCTTTGGTCAAGCGCCAAGTTATGCACCAAAATCTTGCCCGAGCCCTGCGACGAAAGCGTGACCGCGGCAGGTTCGCCCAAGCTAAAGTACTGTTGCATTTCGCTCATGATAGTCTGTTGGCGGCTCTGCGCAAAGGACTTAATCCTTTCGAGATTGCTGCTGTAAGAGCTGGCGTCGAATTCCCAGAATTCAATGTCGCGATTCATTTCACCCTGCACCTGCGACTGCAAATCATCAATTTGCTTTACAAGTCGGTCAGCAGAGAAGTTCATCGACAAAAGTACGCAGAAGCGGTTGATAAACGCCTTCTTGAAGTTCTCGTTTTCGAGCAAGCGAATCATGAGAATCGTGTGTTCCGAGATAGATCCACCAGACTGCTGGCCGCCACCCATACCCGGCATCATTCCCATGCCATTTGTTCCGTTACGGTTTGTTACATAGCTGAACACGTTGCTATTCTGCGTATTGTAAGATACGCCAAAGCCAAAGTCAACATCGTACAAGAACCATTTCCATTTGCTCTTCTGGCTTGCGACACGCCACTTTTTCATATTGTTGTGTGGCCAGTCACCATTATTCAAGAACATTTCGGCCTGCATGTAATTCATGTAGTTGTCGACATCAATCTGGTCCGCAATTTTCTGGTAGTTGGCATCGCTTGTGAGTTCATTGCTTTGGAGCCAATCAAGCATGGCCAAGTAATCCGTTGCCGAACCCGTAGACGCTTCGTTTGTCGCATCAATCAAGTCAATGTCATTCGGGTCGAGACCATACCTAGTTTCGTAGAAATATTCGTTGTTGCGTTCGCGCAAATCATGCAAGCCGTAATACTTGCCGTTATAGAATACAACCACGTAACGCCCGTGCTGGTAATCGACGCCCAAGCCTTCCGTCATCTGAGTTCCTATGCGGTCACGCACATAGTCATTACCGCAGTTGTTACCGAAATTACGGAGCGAGAAAGCCTTGAACTTCTTGAGTTCGGGATAATCCGGGAACAGCGAATACTTGAGGCGTTTATCGCCGTATTCTTCGCGCAAGGTAATCGAGAACGACTTCTTTTCTTTGGCGCGGCTGTACTGGCCCGAAATCTTGTAGTCGCCCATGATTCCGAATGCAGGAGTCTGCGGTTTGTTCGGTTCAAAGAGTTCTACATACACGGGGAGTTCGCGGTTACTCCAGAAGTTTGCGCCCTTCTTCGGATCCATCATGGCAGCACCATTACCTGTCATGTAAAGGCCTGTATCAGGGCTGAACATCGAAAGCGGATCAGTCGTTACAAACAAGGTTGCAATAGACGGTTGCGTTTCGAATACGTATGTACGAATCACTTCTTCGCTCGGGTAGGAACCTGCCGCAAACACACGGCAACGGAGCACTGTCGTAGCGCTGATATTCAGAGTCTGTTCAACTACGGGAGAATTTTCTGTCGGCGCAGTACCACCCTGTTCGCAGCGAGTGCCAGCCGGGAAGGTGACCGATACCGGGGACGAATAGAAACCAGAAGCCGGAATATTCACTTCGTTAGTCTGAGCTTGTACTGCAAATACCTCACCTACAGTATTGCCATAAGGCGAAGGCGTTGCAAAGCCCCATTTGCCCGCGGCATCGCGAGACCAAGAAGCCCCCGTAGGCACTGCAGAATAGCGTACGGAATCAAGCACACCTGTTTCGCTCACCAAGTAAAGCGCGCCACCTTGGTCTTCGGCCTTGAATGTCGTATGCGGTTCATGGCCGCGCTTGCGAGCAATGTAAGAGGTTACCTTGATGGTTGTCGATTCAGAGCCCTGTGTTTCGGTCGCGAAAGTCGTCGCAGTCACATTGCTACGCTTGATATCGGCAGCATTGTCGCCGAGGCGCACGTAATACACCGTCGACGAATCGCCTGTACCGCGAAGATTCTTGCCTGTCCAAGCGCTGATATCATTGCCTTCTTTAAAGTTCACACGAATCTTGTGGGTCTTGGTGATAAAGCCGCGAATCACGAGCTGGTCGGCATTACCAAGCTTTGCAGAGCCGGAATTTACAACTACACGCGTATACGTGCCGCCCTGCGCCACCTTCATGACAGCGCCAACCTGGTTCACGCCGCCTTCATTAAAGCAAAGCGAAGACTGTCCGGGCAGATTTTCGGCATTTCCGGTATTTCCGGTAGTACCGCCGATACCTGCGCCAGCGCCACCGACACCACCGCCAAAGTTGCCCATCCCGCCACCGATGCCACCAAAATCACCGAAATCAAAGCCGCCACCCCACATGCCCGTACCACTAGAAACTTCGGAAGAACATTCCGTAGTAATCATGTTCACGGAATCAGAAGGCGGAATATAGTCGGCATAGTTCTTGCCCGAAAGGAACACAATCATGTGGCTCTTGGCAGGAATAGTCGCATTGCCAAAGACCCAACGGCGCGGGTACTTGACATCGTTACTCAAAGCAACGCCCTTCAAACTTACCGGAGCATCACTCGTATTGTAGAGTTCGAGCCAACCGGGGTCATTGCCATCGTTATCTTTAAAGTTTGCATTCGAGGGCGAAACTTCAGAGAAAATCACCGGGAAATTGCCCACAAAAGGCACTGTCGTATCTACGGCGACCATGCCCGGGTCTTCACCAGGGAGCGGGCCTTCGTGAGAATCATCTTTTTTAGAAGATGACGACAAACCGACCTGAGGATTTTGCGAATCATCGACAACCGCAGAACTCAGTCCTGGAATCGGCTGATTGTCATCACCTATAACCAACGAATCACCCGGAACATCAGAACCGGGTTCAGGAAATTCTGGATCTGTTCCAGAACTGCTACTGTCTGAGCAAGCCACCACACTCGCCAAGACCAACGAAAGCCATACATTCAAAAAAAGTAAATTCTTGGTCTTCATACCATAAAGATATACACCCCTCATTGTAATTCAAAGACAAAAGATTGTTTACGTGATGTAATACACAACAACAAAAATGCCTTTTTTTGCATTTATTAGGGAGTTTGGGAAAATTAGCCCCAAAAAAAGTTATTTTCAGAACATGAAGAGAGTCAAAATCGGAAAAATGTTTACCGCCGCCCTTTTGGGCATCGCCGGAATTTCTACGGCATGGGCAGCACCCCTGTTCATTGGCTATTATCCCGACTGGGGAAAATGGCACAAGCCCCCATACACAGTAGACAAGGTGCCATACGACAAATTGACTCATGTTCTGTGGAGCTTTATCACGCCAAATACGGACGGTTCACTCAAAGGTGATGCCGCTGACGATCCGAGCGCACTTGATTCTATGGTAACGCTTGCGCATGCCGTAGGCACCAAGGTGATCGTCTCGCTCGGCGGTGGCGGACAAAGCGAAAATTTTGGCCCCGTTGCATCGGATGACGCTCTCCGTGGAAAATTCATTGCAAACCTCGTGCAGTTCGTTGCCGACCACAACCTAGACGGTCTCGACATGGACTGGGAATGGGAATACAAACCGCCCGAAGCCGACACGATTGCCTACAGCAAGTTGCTCACCGAACTTCGCGAAGCGCTCCCAAAAGACAAGAGCCTTTCAGCAGCGCTCCCCTGCTCGCCCTATTATGGCAAATGGTTTACGCCCGAAGTGCTCATAAAAAATCTGGACTGGTTCGGATTCATGACCTACGACATGACCGGCGACTGGGATGAAAAAGCCATGTTCGATTCGCCACTCTACCCCCACGAAGGTTACACCACCTGGTCGTGGGAAGAAACGCGTGATTATTGGAAAGAGCGTGGCGTTCCTACCGAAAAAATGGTCTTCGGAATTCCCTCGTTCGGGTTTGAATTTAAGGGCGCCACAGGCCCCGGCACTGATTTTACCAAGGGTTCTGCAAAGCAAGTCGCCTACAAAGATATTGTCAAGAACACCGACTGGGAATATTTCTATGACAGTATCGCCGTGGAGCCCTATGGCGTATCATCCACCGGCTACGTGACCTTCGAAGACCCGCATTCCTCTGCCATCAAATCCCGCTGGGTCAAGGAAAACGGCTACGCAGGCATCATGGTGTGGGAAGTTTCGCACGACTATATAGAAGACATCGGAAACCCAATTCTTGACAGTATTGCCATAGCACTTCAAGATAATGGGGCTGCAATCAAAAAGGTTCGCAGTAGCAATATTCATACAAACAGCGCTGCCGGCAAACAAATCGACATTCGCGGACACCGAGTCCAAGGCAAAAAATCCATAATTTTACTTGACTCCAAACGCTCTAAGCGATAGATTTGTAAAGGTGAAGTTTTTAAAACGGAGTGTATATGGAAAAGAATCGGATAATCGCCGGTGGTGCGGTTGCGTTTTTGGCAACAGGGCTCCTTGCGGCAAGTTCATTTGCAGCGGACCGTTCCGTTGCACTCAACAAAAGCATTGAATCGCTCGAACCCATGAAGGGAATCGTTTTCTGGCCCGACCAAGCGAAAAGCCAGAAAAACTTGCAGGGTTCCATCTCGCTCGAATTTTCATATTGCCTCCCCTGCGCTGTGGTGACTGGCTTGACCGGCGACAAACTCAACTACGACTGGAGCAGTTTCGAAAAGTTGCTCGATGACATCAAGAGCCGCGGGCACCAAGCCATCGTACGTTTCCGCATTGAATACCCGAATGAAACCATCGAAAATGCCCCCAACTGCACCGAGGGCGTGAAGGGCGCCACCGCAGTCCCCAACTACTTCTTAGCAAACAGCAATTACCTGGAGACATTCTCCGAGAACCCGGGTGGCGACGGTCCCACCTACTATGCCGACTGGAGCAGTACCGCACTCCAGTGGTTCTACAAGCAGTTCTACGCCGACTTTGCCGCAAAATACGACAAGGATCCGCGCATTGCATTCGTTCAGGCCGGTTTCGGGCACTGGGCCGAATACCATATTTATGGCACCAAGCTCCAACTCGGCACGAACTTTCCTTCCAAGGACTACCAAAGCCATTTCCTAAGGCATCTTGACACATTGTTCGTAGAGACACCTTGGAGCATTTCCATTGACGCCGCAGACGATGAATACACCCCCATCGCAGGCAACAAAACCTTGCTTGGGCTCAAATTCGGACTGTTCGACGACTCCTTTATGCACAAGGAACACGACATTTCACAGGGCGATGGCGACAACGAAAAGAACTGGCAGACCATGGGCACCGACCGTTGGCAAACATCACCCGCCGGCGGAGAAATCAGTTATTACGAAGACAAGGACCAGCACGAATTCTTGAACCCTGCAGGCCTTTACGGCGTCACCTGGGAAGATGCCGCCGCCAAGTACCACATGACCTACGTCATTGGCAATGACGCGCCCGAAGGCAAATACGCCACCAAGGATCGCGTGTACGAGGCTAGTTCCTATGCGGGTTACAAGTTCGAAATCACAGGCTATGCAGTCAACAAAATTTCAGCAGCCATCCGCGTGAAAAACATCGGCATCGCTCCGCTTTACCACAACGCCTACGTGACCGTAAAGGGCGTACGCAGCGAAAAGTCTCTCAAGGGACTCTTGCCCGGCAAAGAAGCAACCTTTACTGTAGCGGGCATCCAAATCAGCGATAGCGAATCGCCCGAAGTTTCCATTACCAGCGACAAGATTCTGAAAGACGCAACTATCCCCTACAAGGCAAGCCTCGACGGCAGCGCAAAGCCGATTGAAGGCCTCCTTGACGAAAACGGAACCACAGCCATTGCAGGGGCTCGCATTCTAAACAGCGGCAATATCGGCAAGGCTCGAGCAGGCAAAATCGACCTCAAGGGTCGCAATGTTCCGGAAAAGGCAGCCAAAGGCGCCTATTACCCCGTTTTAAAACGCTAGTTTACACAATTTTATACAAATAATCCATAGCAAAAACATTTTTTTGTAGAAAATACCCTCGCAAAAGGGTATTTTTATGTTATAGAAAATTGAGGAGAACTTATGAATATTCGCAAACACTGGAAAAAAGTCTTATTATCATCAACCGCATTCTTCTGGGCAAGCTGCGGAGGCGATAGCGAAAGCGTTTCTGCTGCAGGCGGAACCACCAATGAGGCCCCCGCCACCCTAATCCCCGACTCAAACTCAACGATTGACGACGGCGGCATGGTCGCCCTTTACGGCGTTCAAGCTATTGTCGATCTTGACTCTGGTACGGTTTCCAGCGCTGACGCCTGCGATGGCGACTGTACAGTTCCCGCCTCTTCTGATGACGCAGCTTCTAGTGCCAGCGAATCGGCTGAACCCAGTTCAAGCCAAAGCTCTGATAAAAAGTTCAGACTCGCAAGCGACACCTCAATCACCTGCGTTCACACACTCGACGATGACGGCGGCAGATGCCTTGATGCAGAAGACCATCAGGCAAACGTCAACTGGAAAAAGAAGCAACTCGCCGAGAACCAAACCCGAACTCTGATGGAGCTAAGAGAACTTGAAGACGAAGATAATGAACCCACTATAGACATGGAAGTCTGCCTATACGGCACGTTCTCAACCTCCTGTACTCACGTCAGTACGCCATCCCCCATATACAAGTGTTCTGACGGAAACATCTATTCTTACAACACCCTCCATTCTTTACAAAATGATGATGATCCCAACAAGGGCGGTTTGATTGAAGGAGATGGTCGACTTCTCTACACTCCCAAGGATTACAGGGAAAAATACCCCGAAAAATTCCTATCCAGTTCTAGCGCCGAGCCGAATTCTAGCAATAGCGTTCCGCCACCGTCTCCGCTTTGCCAAAAGGACGATTTCGCCACTACTCCGGAGATGGAAAAAATCTTCAATGAAGACATGCAAGCTCTTTTGGACAGCACCAAGAATGCTGCTGGCGGCAACCTTTCGGAAAGCGATTCCAGTTGCCTGTCCCATATTCGGATTAGCAGTTCCTATGCATCGGTAGAGGTTCTCCCCAAAAAGCAAATCTGCGACGGCGACACCACCGTGAACCCGACCTTCCAGGAACGAATCGAGGTGCACAAGGAATTCATCCTCAAGCAAATCAATGATTGCCTGGACAAAGAGAACTAGGTTATCAGGAATACTTGTTGTTTTTACAGCTCTAGCAGCCGCTTAAACGCAAGCCTGAACCATTCGGTATCAAATTCCGCTTTTACATCATCTGCCCAGTGGTTGTAATAACGCCACTGGCTAAAAATCGCATTACCTAAAACATGATAATCCGTGCAAACAGCAAACAATTCTTTATACATGCTTCGTGAAGCTTTCAAAACAATCCATTTCAAAGCCCAGATTTCGGCAGTCTTCGGCAAATCGTTCACTTTCGATAAAATCATATACCTTTGCACGGGATTCTTCAGTATCAATTTCGTCTAACAAAGCACCCCATTGTTCGACGAAAGTTTCAACATCGGTCGTAACATCAAGCCAATCGTAAGAAGGAGCATTCATCCTGTAGAAGATATTGAGAACTTGATTATGGAAGGTTTCAATAGCCTTTGATTCTTCCGTTTGGCCATAAATCATGCCTTTAAAATGCTTGCTCAAAAATTTATAGTGAGAAAATCCGCCATCGCAAACGAGATCGTCTATTTTTGAAGGCAATGTGGAAATACGTTCCCAGTTTTCATCTATCAGTTTCTTGACCACATCGGCAGTTTCTTTGTATTTCCCTGCATAAAAATACACCTGAGTGCAGGGATCTTTCCCGTCCTGCAGCAAATTCAGGCAACCGCAGCCTTCCGGCACAGCATTCTTAATATAGACTCGCCCGTCGCTATAGAGCAGAACACCCATATCAATTGTCTCGGGAGTATAGAAACCCGCATCTGAATGACTTTCAAAAATAGTCCGGCCACGCGGTTTCTTGAATTGAAGGGCATCCCCTATTGCATATTCCCTTGCAATTTCATTTTTTTCTTCAAAGGAGCAACCTTCAAAGAAGGCTATGTAACGAGCGACATCCGGTTCATAGCCATAAGGTTCCCACTTGCTGATATGCGCCGCCACAAACGACAAGAAATCCTTCGCTGAATCCGAAGCGCGTTCACTGGCCAACTGTTCCGCCATCCAGGCGCGGCCCTTGAACGAATCCCTATACGGATCCTGCTGTTCGCCATGATAATAGCGGCAGTATTTCAAGTCCCGATTTTCATTATCTGTCTGCATAGGAGCCTCCTTTCTAGAGTCACCTATAAATATAGATTCAAACAGATGTCAGAAAGTGACAGTTTCATTTCACTCGTTTACACAGGCATTTATACCGTCATTTTCTTGGACATTTTCATGGACTTTTTCTTGGACATTTGCATTTTTTTCATCAATTAGGGCGTTTTTTAGAGCCAATTTGACAAATTACATCGATTTTCTGTGTACTTTTCTATGCACTTTTCTGTGAACCTGTGTCAAAATCAACAATTTGCAAACGCGCGAGAATGAAAGCCGTGTTACAAGCAGTTCTGGCGGCGTTTCGAATTTGCGAGACACTGTCTCGCAAATTGAGCCCCTAAGTTTTTTCTCAATAAAAGCCATTTTTTCGGGAAAAAAATCTATTCCCTGCAATTTGTGAGTCGCTGACTCACAAATCTGTAGATACGCGAAGTAAGACATCCCTACAAATTGTCATTTTATGACATTTAAATGAATATATATTTGTGGTATACCAAATGGAGGCAATTATGGAACAGAATCAGAAAACCATCAGAGTTATGGGAACGGGCTTTGTCAAAGTTGCTCCCGACACCACAAGGCTCACGTTTGAGGTGGATTCCCTGCACAATACGTACGAAGATGCGTATAACGAGGCCTCCATGGGAAATGGCGAAATGAAATCCTTCCTTGAAAGCTTTGAAATAGACAAGGACTCTCTCAAAACGACAAATTTTTCAATAACGAAAGAAACGGAATGGAGCCGCAAGGAAGACAAGCGGGTGTTCGTGGGGTTCAAATTGAGCCAAACGCTTTATCTTGATTTGCCTATTGACAGTGTTCTTATATCGCGCGTCATCGCGACATTGGGGGATGCATGGCCAGAACTTGAAGTGAAGATCTCATTCATCAAGAAGAATGCTCACGATGCAAAACTTCAAATTTTGGAATCTGCCGTCAAGGATGCACGCGAAAAGGCTGAGGTTATCGCAGCAACGTTGGGGCATAAGCTGGGAGGCTTTGTCAGTGCAGATTACTCCAAACGTAGCGTAGAGATCAATTTTAAGGCTGAGGAACCTTTAGATCTGCGTTGCGAAGCTTGCGTAGAGGATAAAGGAATCGATTTCACGCCCGACGATATCGAAGCTGGCGATACAATCGAAACCGTCTGGTATTTGGAGTGAGCAAAAGAGCTACGATCTAATTCTATTCTTTCTCACCGGACTTAACTGTATCAGAAGTTCTTCTATCTGCTCCTCAGATACCACACCACTAAGCATTTCTAGCAATTCTTCTTGTCGGGGCTGTCCCATTGTTAAACGATATAAAGTAAGGATTTTTATAAGGCGTTCATATTTGATTTTGTCTTTGCTCAATGGGTACATGGCGACAATGCGTTCAATCTTTTCGACAGGGATGTCTTCTTGACGCATATCTTCAAGCATTTTTGGCGGTAAGTACCAATACGGGACCATTTCGCAGTCATTTTCCTTGTAATCACGCTTTGCTGCCTCAAGCATTTCGTTCCAGTCAAATAATTGGCCGTATTTATGTGCCACATTACGGCGAACAGAAAGATTCAAGAATCGGTTTACACGACCTTCGCGCTGTTCCAGTTCCACCGGATTTGCCGGAAGGTTCCAATGCATTACCTTGCGTGCATATTTATGAAAATCAAGCCCTTCTTGACCGACAGATGTACTAGCAAGAACGAAAGGTCGGAAGGGTGAATTGAACACCTTCTGCACATTCAAATTTCGGCTTATTGTTTTGTCATCTAGTTTTGTATTTGCATAACTCAGTGCATAATGAGTTCGCATTCTGAATGGAGCTCGCCCCGTTGGTGTATAGGTATCAACCTGCAAACTGGATTCGCCGCCAACAAAACCGTCAAGCAGTTCTTCTTTGAGTTCTTCACCTTCTTTGCCTATCATGAATGCATATTCGTCCAACACGGCCTGCAAATTTCCCTTGACGCAATAATCGAGGACATATTCATAATAGCTGTCATCTTTGCGATTGTTGATCTTGTAGATGGCAGCAGCGCTTTCGCGTCGATTGAACATGGCTACAAACTCTTCTGCACATTCTTCAGCGATTTCCGCCCTATTTGTTTCATTTTTGAAAATACGGTAAAAACAGCTAGCCGGAGATGCTATCGCCACATTTGTCAAAACATCTGCAGCATAATCAGGAATGGAGAGAAGAGAGTTATTATCCTCAAATTCTTCGGTATATTCCCAACCTTCAATAAGGAATAGCAAACGATGCATGCCAATAGCGGTATTGTTGCCATGCCGCTCCAAGGAATACTTTTCGGCAACGGAATCTAATAATTCATTGACTTTGCGACGGATGGCTGAAGAAACATCTTTTAAATCCCAACCATAGTATTCCTGAGGATTATACAATTCTGCAATCTTCGGGGAGACAAATTTGACTATAGCTTTACCATGCTCGTTTTGGAAACCGTATTTAACGCCGCGTTTCCCTTCGTAAGTCAATTCCCTGCGTTTCCCGATAGTAAGGCGTTCGGCCTCATAGCTTAACAGTGTTGCAAGCATCCTAGGAACCATAGCCCAGGCCGAAAACACCAAGATTTTTGAAAAATCCTTGTTCTTCTCAAAAATGCCGCCCACATTCTTGTAATACGGATGTGAGGCGGGAACCCAAAGTAAGCACTCGCTTTGGGAATCTTCAAATAGCAATTTTTTCAAATACTCGAGTCTTGCGTTATTGGAATCAAGTTCGTTGTAGTTGTATATGTTGCTTTGGGTCAGCATATACTTGCGATGCTTTTTCACGAAATCCAACAAGGCAAATTCGTCATCTTTGAAAGACTTCTCAAAGAGATGTTTCTTTAAATCGTAATCATCGGTAAAAGAAAGGACAAAGGGAGTAGATTTTATATACTCAACGGGGACTTTGTAGGTATGGGCGCGATTATTCTTCTTTTTCAAATCGCTTTCGTAGCTTGCATCCATAATCCGTTGCAACTGGTTATATGAAAGAATATCTCCAATTTTTATCGGGATTTCTAGTGCTTTGGAGTCATCTACAATTCCAGTGTTGATTCTTTCTGTTCGGCACATGACCCTATACATGGCTTCTTCTGCTTTATTCTTACTTGCCTTGAGGATTGTGTAGTTTTCACCATCTAATTGTGAAAGGTTCTTAGAATAGGATTCCCAAACCTGCTGAAATTTTCCGTATTTCGATATGTCTTCGCCCTCGGTGTGCAAGAATTTCATCAACGAAAGAAAATCTTGATATTGCTCGTCAACATTATTCTCGTTCAGTTCTTCAAGTGTACTATAAGGTTTATAGGGTGTTGCCGACAATAGAAGAATCTTTGTATTGGGGTTTCCAAAGAACTTCTTTACCAACATGTTGGTTTCACTATTGTCATCAGGTTCATCGATCAGATTCCTAAACCGTTGGAATTCGTCCATGATGACTAAATCTGGGTCCATTTTCGCGAGACTTATCTCTGCGAAAATACGGCGAAGCCTGTTAATCAAGATTTTAGATTCTTTGCAAATATAGGATGGATATTTTTCCTCAAGTATCTTGAGTATGCTAGGAATAATATCGGAATTATCTTCTCGCGCAAGAATATCTTTTAGCGCGGCATTCATTTCCTCTAGATAATTGCTGCCATTGGCATCGCATTTGACGACTTGATTCTCATATTCTTCAATCCACCCCTCCCAACCATTCTCTACATTCATTCTCATGAATTTGGAAAATCTCTGCTGAACGTCAGAGAAATAGTCTAAACGGCTCAATAACACATAAAGCAGAGCTCGTTCTCTCTTATTTCCACACCCAAGGGTCATGGAGAAAGATGTTGAAGGAGTTAACGGAATTAACTGTTCATAGGCATGGTCCTTCCCCGCTTTTTGGTATATGGAAAGGTGTTGCATCGAAAGTCGACTTTCGCTAATATCTAGAGTATCATCAACACCAAGAGTGTGTGCATTTTGGTTAGCGATATTCGCATTAGAACATACGTAGACAACCTTGAAATGGTCGTCTAGAATGTTGGGATCTGTACGATGCCATTCGCCGACTATCTTGATAACTTTACTCGCTACAACGGTTTTTCCAAGGCCAACTTCATCGGCCAATAGAACGCGTTTTTGACCGTTTTGGAAAACTTCCAAAATACGGTTTGCGGTAGCTAGCTGAAAATCTTTTGGTTCTTTTAGCATACTACCTCACATATTTCCGTGCTTCCAGGAAAACATCAAGCATTGTCTTGAACGATTCAGGAACCTTGTTGCCAAACTTGTTCAAATCTTGTTTTATAATATCTAATCGGTCTGGATCATTGGAAACAGCATTCAACATTTCTTCATAAAGTGAAGCTGTTACAGAGGAGTCTTTTCCGAGAACTTTGTTTCCTAAGAGCCGTTCCTGTTCCTTTTCATTGAAAAGAATTTCTTGGGGATGGTCGGATAAAAGGATGGATACGTAGTTGATAAACTTGTTCTCCGTATCTACGATACTCTGGAATATGGCATTATCACGTTCTTCGGGAATCCCCTCTGTGCGGATTTTTACGACAGAACGTTGTTGTGTCTTCGGGTCTTTTCCGGCCGTCAAGATATAGAATTCCGACAAGTCCTTCAAAAGCATTCCCGAAATCTTCGTTTCGGCTGAAACTTCAATATAGGGCTTGTTTGCAGGACCTTGCAACGGCGTTATGAACACATCGACATCCCACTCGCATTTTTTGAAGTAGACAATTGTGTCATATTGGTCCCCGGTCTTTACCACTTTGGCATGATCTATATTGCGAATGGCTTCGCCAAAGGCAATTTCTTCTGCGGTTAATTCTCTTGCGCAGTCATCGGCAAATATGGTGTCTACAGGAACATACTGGTTTTCTTCTTCACCTAGCATGGTTTCCTTGAATTTGTCGAAACTAGCCTTATAAGGCATATAATGCAAACGCAAAAGTAGTTCCGTATTACGGTTAAAAGCATTATGCGTTGCGTTTGCTGAGCCTAGATAAAGGTTGTTATTGCCGTCCTTTGAAACGAAATACATTTTTGCATGTAAATCAACTTTTGCTTCTTCGTCGTCTATAAGGTTCTCATTTACGGCAAAAATGTTGCCTAAGCCCATAAGGTCATGAACGTTTTGAGTTATATTGTTTCGGCGAGTGACAAGATGCTTCCTGTTAGCTTTTTCAAAAAGCCATTTTAGAGTTTTTTCGTCAATAAATGGGGAAAAAACAATCATGTCACGGCCCTGCATTTCATCGTAAACGTTTTCTTGTTTCATTAACCCGTTTATAGCAGGGTTGAAAGCGTAGAATTCGTAATCGTCAAAAGGCTCGTCTACGACAAATTTATCGACACGGCACAAACTGTCACATAGTTTGCGGACCATTTCTCGTTTTTTAGGTGATGCAAATTTTGCTACCCAATCTAGTAAGTTGACTACGGGCATGTATTTCGATTTATTCCTGACACTTCCGGTTACATCGCCTGTTAAAGTTACCACGATATCAAGGCTGTCGTCAAAAGTCAAATTTCGGCTCAAAACCACAAGTTTTATTCTTTGGCATCCTTCTTTATTGACTTCCTGAATTGCCCAAAGTTTTGGATGGAAATTTCCTTTCTGCTTGACAGGAAAAATGCTGTTTTCTAGCAGAGAATATACAGTACGGCAATCTCTTGGCACCTTTATACTACTTGGATTGCAGAAGACTGCGATTTTATCACTACTCTTACGGATTGCAGCCAATAAACAAGCAGGAGATTGCTTGGCAAAGTCTTCTGAATCGCCAAGCATTCCAAAGGAAATGGGAACAGAAATGAGCGTTTCGAGATCCAAAGAATAAGTCAATCCGACCGCAAATTCAACTTCATAGCCGGGCGAATTAAGCATATCTCCATACATCAGACTTTTGAAATACGAGTCAGCCATTGCCCACTCCTAGCCCTTCACGAATTTCATTTACCATTGTCCATGCCGTTTCCCATCGGTATGTAAGATGGTGGTAATGCACTAGATGGTTTGGATCAAAAGAATAGGCCGCAGGATGTCGTAATTTATAGCGAACATTTCCCTTAATATCTCTTTCTCGGTCAACTAAAATATCATCCAATTTTGAAAAATCGCCTGTTGATTTGCCTTCATGCGTCGCGTTTAACGCTTTCTCGCAGAAAAACCGTATACTAGGATCATTCAGATTGCTGCCAAGGAATGAGAAAATTTCACTCAACGTTTCTTTATTATGTACGTCATTTGATTTATCTAATTCTTCCAGAAACTGGTTGTGCAATTCATTCTTTGCCAATTCATTGCCACATCCGTCTGCGTAGATATAATTGTAGCGTACATGCATAGGGAATATAAAGCGAGTGAATTTTCTCGCTAATTCAAGTTGTTTGCGAATGTTCAAGTCTTGAATTTGCGAGATGTCAAAATCTAAAAAACTATTATTTCTGTTTGTAATCTCATCATGTTCCAAAAAATAAGCAAGCAGCGTTTTTCGAGTTTTCTCCGAAGATATAATATGTCGCTTGATAAACAAGGCTTCACTATTGTTCAGCTTTATGTTCATCTTTTTATTAATGTCAAAATTACATGTAGGTTTAGAATAGAAAGCGACGGTTCCATCACCTCCATCATCATCTATTCCACCTTCTTCGGCCTCGTTGCCTCTGTATTTTACGGTTTTTTCATGTCGGGAGTAATCGTAGATCAAATTGTATAGAGATCCGGACTCTTTCATGATGCCGAATGCGACTAATCCTGTCCAATAGATGTACGTTGGATTATACTTGACATACTTGCTGCCTTCAACAACACTGCTGCCTGTGATGCCACCAGTTCCTGGTTCCGAGCCCGCTACAAGATTTTTGGTTAATTTAATTTCTAGCTCTATTATTTTGGCTTTTACATCGCGGGGGCTTTTGTAAGTTTCTTTCTGTGCTAAATGGTACAATTGAGGCAATACTGCAAAATATTTTGCATGGTGTTGCAGTGTTGATATGCCAGGAAATAAAAGGTCGGCGAAAGCGTCCCTAACGCGTCCAATACCTAATTCATCGACGGATCCCTGTTCTCGCAATCGTTGTAGAGCGTTATTTACCCTGCGGCGTTCTTCAGAAGAAAAATGGACAAAACCTATTTCCATATCAAGAAATTTAATAAAAAGTATTCAAGATTATGAAGTTTACTCATGTCAGCTTTGCTTTGCGAACAAATAACGGGGCGTTGCGGGGCCGGCAGGCCCCGCTAGAAGGGGGAGTGAGCAACGTAGTGCGAGCGAGGGGAAGGCATTCCCCATCCAATCAAAAAAATACAAGTTACTATTGACAAACCATTTATTTTGATTTATATTACAGTGTACAAATGTATAGCTTGGCGTTTTTTTTTGCTTGTACGTCAAAGGAGTTAATGATGAATAAAAAAACGATGCCGATACGGACGCTAATTTCAGCTAAATCACAAGAAATACGCAGTTTCATCAAAGCAAAAAAATTCTTTTTGGTTTAAACATCCCTGACTTGACAAAAAGTATCCAATTAGATACATTTGGAGAAACTGAATGATTGTAAATCAAACAGCCGAGTTCAAAAAATGGATGCGAAAATTACGTGATTTCCGAGCAAAAGTACACATTCTTTCCCGATTGACCCAGGTCGAGGGAGGCAATCTAGGAGACTTTAAATCGGTCGGAAACGGTGTTTTAGAGATGCGCATCGATTACGGACCAGGCTACAGACTTTATTTTGCAAAAGACGGCGAAGCAATCGTAATCCTCTTGATTGGAGGCAACAAATCATCGCAGGATTACGACATCATAAAGGCAAAAAACATTTGGCAAGGAATCAAAAATGAAAAAAAATGATATTACACATTTGGACATTGCGGAATACCTTGACAGCGAGGAAATGGTTGCCGAATATCTCAATTTGATTTGTCGAGAAAATGATCCGGCTCTGTTACTGCGGGCAATTGGACATGTAGCCCGTAGCAAGGGGATGGCAAAAATCGCCGAGGTATCCGGACTAGGTCGGGAAAGTCTCTACAAGGCTCTTGATGAAAAGGCCCACCCACGTTTTGAAACAGTATTCAAAGTACTTGCCGCCTTGGGAATTCAAATGCAGCTTATTCCCAAGGTCAAATTCAGGCGTAAGCGAAGTTCCGTGCCTTGCGCCGTTGCCGAAAAGAGGAATGTATATAAGGTCTAGAGCGAAAGACCTCGGCTTTCCCCTCAAATAAAAAGGCATTTTTGCAGAAAAATAAAGGAGTTTCCCGATCAAGCCGGGAATGACAATGGCGGCATTTTGCTAAATTTGTGCCCACTATGGAAACTCGTTACAATTCTAAAGATGTGGAAGCCCGATGGCATCAGACCTGGGCTGAGAATAACAGTTTTGCACCCAGCGGAAAGGGCGAACCGTTCTCGGTCGTGATTCCGCCCCCGAACGTTACCGGCGCACTCCATTTGGGACATGCGCTGAACGATACGCTCCAGGACATTTTGGTACGCTACCGCCGCAAGACGGGCCGCGACACGCTGTGGATTCCAGGTACGGACCACGCCGGTATCGCCACGCAGGCAGTCGTCGAAAAGCGCCTTTTCCAGGACGAACACAAGACCCGCCACGACATCGGCCGCGACGCGCTGGTGGAACGCATCTGGAAATGGAAGGACGAATACGAAGCCCGCATTACGAAGCAGCTCAAGAGCCTCGGCGTTAGCTGCGACTGGAGCCGTCAGCGCTTCACGCTGGACCCGGTCTGCGCTAAGGCCGTGCGTCACGCCTTCTTCAACCTGTTCAAGAAGGGTCTCATTTACCGCGGCAAGCGTCTGGTGAACTGGGATACCAAGCTCCAGACCGCCGTCGCCGACGACGAAATCTACTACGAACACGTGAAGGGCCACTTCTGGACGTTCAAGTATCCCCTGGCCGACGGTTCGGGATTTATCCCCGTTTCTACGACCCGTCCGGAAACCATCATGGGCGATACCGCCCTCGCCGTGCACCCCAACGACGAACGCTATGCGCAGTTCATCGGCAAGATGCTGAAGGTGCCGTTTGTTGACCGCGAAATCCCGGTGATTGCCGACGCTATCTTGGTGGACAAGGACTTCGGTACGGGTTCCGTGAAGGTTACCCCGGCTCATGACCCGAACGACTATGCGACGGGTCTTCGCCACAAGCTCCCGATGATCAACATCATGAACGATGACGGCAGCTTGAACGAAAACGCCGGCAAGTTCCAGGGACTCAAGGGCCAGGCCGCCCGCGACGCCGTGGTGGCAGGTCTCGAAGAACTCGGACTTTTGATCAAGGTGGAAGACCACGAAATGGACGTGGGCCACTCCGACCGTTCCAAGACTGTGATCGAGCCGTACCTCAGCGACCAGTGGTTCGTGAAGATGGACGTGCTCGCCGAAAACGCGATGAACGCCGTAAAATCCGGTGAGATCAAGATTATCCCCGAACGTTACGCCAACAAGTATTTGGACTGGCTCGCCGAAAAGCGCGACTGGTGCATCAGCCGTCAGCTCTGGTGGGGTCACCGCATTCCTATCTGGCACACCGACGCTAGCGAAGACGAACTGAAGGCCGCATTTGCCGGCCGCGACGACATTTACTTCTACAAGGCCGAAAACGGCGGCTACCTCGTGTGCAGCCAGGAAGAAGACCTCAAGGAAGACGCCGTTCCGGGTCACGAACTCAAGCAGGAAGAAGACGTGCTCGACACGTGGTTCTCCAGTGGACTCTGGCCGCATTCTACCATGGGCTGGCCGGAAAACACCGACACGCTCAAGCGTTACTACCCCACCAGCGTGCTCGTGACGAGCCGCGACATCATTACGCTGTGGGTCGCCCGCATGGTGCTCTTCAGCCAGGAAAACATGGGTACGGTTCCGTTCCACACAGTGTATATCCACCCGAAGATTCTGGACGGCAATGGCCAGACCATGAGCAAGTCCAAGGGCAACGGCGTGGACCCGATGGATATCGAAGAGAAGTACGGCACCGACGCTCTGCGTTTTGTGATGGCTAGCCTTTGCACCGACAACCAGGACGTGCGCCTGCCGGTGAAGAAGGAAAAGCAGCCGGATGGCCGCGAAATCAACACCAGCGAAAAGTTCGAAATCGGCCGTAACTTCAGCAA
>CADBHQ010000047.1 GCA_902794535.1 Fibrobacter succinogenes
CATCACCGTAATCTGCTTGCCCTCGTCGCTCACATACAAATTATCAACAATCTGGTCCACCGTCTGCGCCTGAATCACGCGCCCGCAATCGGGGCAATGCGGCACGCCTAAGCGAGCAAAAAGCAAACGATAGTGGTCCAAAATCTCGACCACCGTACCCACCGTGGAACGCGGGTTCCGGTTCACCGTCTTCTGGTCAATCGAAATCGTCGGCGAAATGCCGCGCACACTCTCCACCTCAGGGTGTTTCATGCGACCAATGAACTGGCGTGCATATGCCGAGAGCGACTCCACGAAGCGCCTCTGGCCTTCCTGGAACACCGTATCAAACGCAAGGCTCGACTTGCCCGAACCCGACACACCGGTCACCACCACAATAGAATCGCGGGGAATAGAAAGGTTCACATGGCGTAAGTTATGCTCGTGGGCGTCGCGGATTTCGATGGATTTTGTCATGCTCCCGAATATAGAAAAAGACGGCCAAGCCGTCTAATTCTTAGTGCACTAATGTGCAGATTTTCAAAAAAAAACTCTGTCGAACTAAATCGTTCTTTAATCCTTTACACAGCGAACCGAACATGCTACCACTTTTTCGTTCTTTTTCAAAGACGCCTTCTGGTAGTCCGAATAAAGCATATATGCAAAGCCGGGCGAGATATCGTAAGAAGTCCAAAGGCATGCAAAGTGACCCGTTTTTTCCATATTGTATCCTGCGGGAAGAAGCGAAAATCCGTACACATCATGGAATGAATTATCGATATTTCCATATTCTTCAACCCAGGAATCAGCATAAGCCTTCAAGTTACTGTTTTTAGAAGTTGATTCCTTGACTGCATAAAGCAATGTCTTGTATTCGGCAAGTCCAGGCAAATGCCAACCTTCAGGACAAATCCCACGAACATTCTTCGGGCGGTCGCAATATTTTTGGAAGCCACAACCAATCGAGGCGTCGGAATAATAGCCTAGACTATCCATAACCACAGCCCAGTTATACGCAGTTCCGTACTTGGCACAAGAATCCTGGCTGTTGTCGATGCAACCAGATATGTACGGATACTCCAGTTTCAAGTTTTCCGCCATCCATGTTTGATTTCCAATCACGACAGTCTTGTATTCATTGCCATCGCGACTATCTTTGAATGTTCCGTATTCACAGTTGTCCTCGTCTTTCGTCCTGCATGGTTCCTGCGCTACGACATCCGCCGAATCGGGCAAGGGCTCATAAAAGTCATCATCCTTCACACACCTTACGACCATATAGCAGTCCGCACTATTATCTTTCCATTCCACCGGTTTTTCCGCTTCCAGGTTGAAGGAATACAGGCTACCGTACTGAGCGTACTCAGCCGACATAAATACAGCCCTAGTATTGACCGATCTAATGCACTTCATTCCCGAAGGAACCGCAGCAAATCCATAGATGTCCGTCTCGCCCTGCCTATCGTACCAAGCGTCTGTTGACCGCAACAGTTTACCCGCGGAATCTGGACCACCAACAGCCATCACCAGTTTGCTAAAATCCATAAATCTCGGGAGATGCCAGCCTGCAGGGCACGAGACTTTCGCATCTTGGTCCCAATAGTAACGCCCTAGAGTAGGATCGGCTATATCTGGAGTATAATCATAGGAATAGTTTTTGGCAGGATCCGTGTAGTTCAAATTCTGCGCCATCCAGGTCTGTTCGCCAATGACAACATACCGATAAGGCTGTCCATCGCGTTCGTCAATAAAAATTTGCTCACTACTCGAACTATAATGTTCCTGGGAACTGCTGGATATTTCTACCGAGCTGCTCGATTCCTCAATGGAACTGCTAGATTCCTGTTCTAAATATTCAGCCGACGAAGAATCGTCACTGGAACATGCAGCCAGTGCAACAAAAGCGATTGTCGTCAATCTCAAAAAAAATGTAGATTTATTCATTTCGATAGTCCTTGTTCTACTCTCTTCCAAATATATATTAAAAGGTGGCCGCAAAGCCACCTTAATTTGTCCAAAAGATGTTTTTTACTTACGGCGCATCCAGAAGGCCATAAAGACAAGCACCGAGAGAATACACACCGCGATAATCAGCCAGAAGGCCATGGGCGAACCGACAGTTGCGTCGCCATTCATGCCAAAGGGCAGCTTCACGTTCATGCCAAACAAGCTTGCGAAGAACGTCGGGAGCGAAATAGAAATCGTCACAATGGTCAAGTTCTTCATCAGCGTGTTCACGTTGTTGCTGATGACGCTTGCGCGGGCATCCATCATGGACGTCAAAATGTTGGCGTAGATTTCAGCTTGCTGCAAACTCTGGCGGTTTTCAATCACGATATCGTCCAGCAGTTCCCGTTCGCTTTCAGACCAGTTCAAGCTGCGGCCAATCTGCAACTTCTTCAGGAGCGTATCGTTGCTGTTCAAGGCGCTCACGTAGTAAATCAAGCCCTTGTTCAAGCTGAACATCGAAAGCAGGTACTTGTTTTCCATGGCCGTACGCAGCTTCTGTTCCAACTCGTCGTTGATGCGGTTGATAATCTTCAAGTGTTCGTTAAAGTGGAAAATAGCGTAGCTCAACACGCGAAGCACAAAAGTGTTCAAGCTGTCAATCTTCGAGAAGCGCTTTTCGTCCATCACCGGAATGTCGGAGTCGGTCAGCAAAAGCACCCAGTCCTTAAAGATGAAGATACCGAAAGATTCCACGCGGAACTGGAAGTTGTCGCTGGCGGAATAGTTCTTCGGCTTCTTAAATACGATGGTCGTAAAGTCGTCGTCGTATTCGATACGGGAAAGTTCGTCCGAGTCGAATGCAGAGGCTATCGTATGTTCCGTGATTTCGTACTCTTTAACGAGCACGCTACGTTGCTCTTGGCTCAAGGAACCCATCATCACGATGTCGGCGCTGTCTTCGTTCGGGGCACTAGCGAGGCGACCCGATTCGATCTTGTAGTACTTCTTGAGCATAGGAGCCCCCTTTATCGAACGGGCTCTAATATAGAAAAAACCTCGGCAAAACCGAGGTTTTTTAAAGCTTTTTTTGGGTTTAGTGCTAAATTACACACCCTTCTTGAAGCGCTTGCTCCACCACAGAACGATCGGAGAGCAGATGCACACAGAAGAGTAGGTACCGATAAGGATACCGAAGCACTGGACCAAGCCGAAGTCGCGGATGGAAGAACCACCCATCACAGCGAGGATCACGCACACGAACAAGGTCGTGAGAGAGGTCACCATGGTACGGCTGAAGCACTGGTTCATAGACTTGTTGATGGTTTCGGCGAAGTTGCTGGAACCATACACGGCAGTGTTTTCACGAATACGGTCGAAGTTCACGATAGTGTCGTTCACAGAGTAACCGATCATGGTGAGGAGCGAAGCAATCAAGGCGCCATCGAAGGAAAGACCGAAGGCAGAGATGAAGCCGAGCGTAATCACGGTATCGTGCACCAGGCCAAGCACGGCAGCGACACCAAAGCCGAGACCGAACTTACCGAAGCGGAACCACACGTAAATCAGAATGCCGAGCCATGCGAGAATCACAGAAAGGATTGCGTTGAAGCGGAGTTCCTTACCGATGGTCGGACCCACATTGTCCTTAGCGACGATTTCGCACTTCTGACCGGCCTGTTCGAAGGCCTGAGCCATCTTAGCTTCGAACTGAGCGTCATCAGAGGCGCGCATGCTAATCTGGTAAGAGTTAGCAGAAGTACCACCGAGCGTACGGACCTTCGTGCCAGAGATGCCAGCAGCAGAGAGAGCCTTGCTCAAATCCTTTTCATGCTTGTCGCTATCCTGGTACTGCACGGTATAAACCTGACCACCAGTGAAGTCGATGCTGAAGTCAAAGCCCTTAACAGCGATGAAGGCGATAGAAGCAACAATGAGGATCAAGGAAACGAGGCCGAAACGACGGCGGTTCGGAATGATCTGGAGGTTGGCTTCGTTGATAGCCTTGAAGCCGCCACCGATCGAAAGGGTCGTAGCGTCGCGCTTAGCAAGCTTCCAATCCAAGATGGAGCGGGTCACCGTGATAGCGCAGAACAAGGAGGTCAAAATACCGATCGTAAGAGTAAGACCGAAACCCTTCACAGAACCGGTACCAATCTTATAAAGGATAAGGCCGGTAAGCACGGTGGTCAAGTTGGAGTCCAAGATGGCACCGAAAGCGCGTTCGTAACCCTTGGCCACGGCGGCGCGGGCGGTCAGGCCGTTCTTGAGTTCTTCACGGATACGTTCGTAAATAATCACGTTGGCGTCGAGAGACATACCGACCACGAGGATAAAGCCTGCGATACCCGGCAAGGTCAACGTAGCGTTAAACACAGACATCACGGCGGCGGTCACCAAAGTGTTGATCACCATACCGAAGCTTGCAATCAAACCACCGAGGCGGTAATAAGCAACCATGAACACCAAGCAGAGGATAAGGCCGATAGCACCGGAACCGAAGCCCTGCACAATGTTTTCTTCACCGAGGGTTGCACCCACGCTGCGGCTTTCAATAATCTTCATCGGGGCCTTCAAGGCACCAGCGCGGAGCACAACAGAAAGGCGGTTAGCTTCGGCCATGTCGTCGAGACCCGTAATCTGGGCTTCGCCGTTCGGGATACGGTCGCGGATCACCGGAGCAGAAATCACCTGGTTGTCGAGCACGATAGCCATCTGCTTGCCAATGTTAGCGGCAGTCACAGCAGAGAACTTTTTCGGACCAATGCCACCGAACTTGAGGCTCACAGCCACTTCACCGGCACTCACACCGTCAGACACGCGGTACGGACGGGCGTCAACCACATCGTCACCAGCCATTTCAGCACGGCGCTTGAGGAGGTAAAGACGCTTGGCCTTAATCTTGGAATCACGCTGCACCGGTTCGAGACCGCTGCCGAAAGCGAAAGCAACATCGCGCGGAATCAGTTTCTGCACACCGTCGGTAGCGAGGAGCTTCTTGACCTTTTCGACATTTTCTTCGGCGATAAAGCCACCGTTACCAAAACTCAGGTAGTAAGCGGAAAGGGCAACGCCGACCTCAGATGCCGGTTGAGCCTCGACTGCGGCAGAATCCTTGGCGGAATCGTTAGCAGCGACTTCAGCGGCAGGAGCCTTACCGAGCAATTCGTCATCGGAAAGGGCCTTAGTCGTATCCTTGGCGGAATCAACCTTAGCGACCGTAGAATCCTTGGCGGTAGAATCCGTAGCAGCGGAGTCAGCTACGATGTCGGTCGTCTGGCGGGTCAGGTACTGGTCGATGAGGCCAACAACCTGGGTAAACTTTTCAGCTTCGGCCAGGATCTTGAATTCGAGCTTAGCGGTCGAACCCACGAGAGCCTTTGCAGTGGAGTCATCCACGCCTGCCAGTTCAACCACGATTCGGTCGTCGCCGGACGGGGAAATCTGCGGTTCAGAAAGACCGTACTGGTCAACGCGGTTACGGATGATTTCGAGGGACTGTTCCTGAATGTCCTTGATATCGTCGCCCTTGACGTTCGACTTATCAATTTCGAGCGTAATGGCCGTACCGCCAGCAAGGTCCAAACCGAAGTTGATGGATTTTGCACCCACCTTCGGATTTTCCTTGAGGAAGGTCTGCTTTTCTTCGCCCTTCTTGGTGTGAACCTGGATAGAAGGCCATACCGTGTAGGCCGACAAAACAATGACGAGGAGAATAATCAGTTCTCGCATGCCGAATTTTTTCTTATTCATTTGTAATCCCTATAAGGCATTATTCAGTAAGTTTTGCGCGCAAAGATAGAAAAAGTTATGCAATCATGTCTTCCTAGCCTTGAGCCGGAATCTCCTTTTTTCGCCGAAAAGAAGAGATTTTCTTTAAAAGAACCACACGGATTCGATTTTGCTAACGCAAAATCTGTTTATTTAACACATTAGTGCAATCAGTGTGATAGAAAACCTACACCTTTTAAAAAAGCGTTAGCTTTTTCCAATCCGTGTGGCAACTATAGCGGTTTTATACTATGTTGAATTTAAAATCAGTGCCGTCTTGCAGCACAACGAGAGTCATCTTTTTTTTGCCGAGGGAGCGCTCGATGGCGAAGCCGTTGTCAGCAGCGCGGATTTCAAGCGAGCCGTTGCGAAGCACGGCATTCTTCTTGCGAAGCGCAATCATCTGCTTGATAAATTCGTACAGCGGTTTGGCCTGCATTTCGGAGAGTTTGCTCCACGGCACGCTACGGCGGTTGTCGGGATCCTTGCCGCCCTTCATCGAAAGTTCTTCGCCATAATAAATGCACGGCGCACCCGGCAAGAAGAACAGAATCGCATACGCGAGTTCAATTCGTTCAAGGCTTGCACAGGGCTGCGACATCAAGCGCGTGGTATCGTGGCTCCCGAGCAAGTTCATGGGAATATCGCCACGGCCTTCGGGAAAAGCGCGGCTCATGCGTTCGCCAAATTCCTTAATCGAAATCGGCTTTTCGTCGAACAGGAACTGCATCGCCGCCTTGCGGAACATGTAATTCATCACGCCATCAAACTGGTCGCCTTTCAGCCAGCGAGAAGGCTCATCCCAAATCTCGCCCACAATGTAGGCGTCCGGATTCACCGCCTTTACACGGCGGCGGAATTCCTGCCAAAAACTATCGTCGTCAATTTCATTCGGAACATCGAGGCGCCAGCCGTCAATGCCACGTTTCATCCAGTACTCGCCTACCGAGAAAAGGTATTCGCGCACATCGGGGCAATCCGTATTGAACTTCGGGAGCGCCGGAAAGTTCCACCAGCATTCATAATTGGGCTTGTCGGTATAGGCGTTCAGCGGCCAGCCTTTCACATGGAACCAGTCCACATACGGCGAGTGCTCGCCCAATTCCATCAAACTATTGAACTGAAAGAATCCGCGCGAGCAATGGTTGAACACACCATCCAAAATCACGCGCAACTTTAGCTTGTGAGCCTTCTTGATCAAGCGATCAAAATCTTCGAGCGTGCCAAGCACCGGGTCAATTTCAAAATAATCCACCGTGTGGTAACGGTGATTCGAATTGCTCTTGAAAATCGGGCACAGGTAAATCGCGCGATGTATTCGAGCTTGTCTTCGATGCCAGCGAGGTTACCGCCGAACATGTTTTCGCGAGTAGGCTTACTTCCCCACTCCACGAACTTGCCTACGGCCTTGTAACGCCCCGAACGGCAAAACCGATCCGGGAAAATCTGATAGAAGATAGCGTCTTTAACCCAAGCAGGAGCGAACATAACTAGAACTTTGAGCTTAGAGCTTAGAACTTAGACTCAATCTCTAAGTTCTACCAACTAAGCTCTATCAACTAAATCTTCCACATGGGGCGGCGCTTGCGCACATCCACGAGCATGCGGATTTCAGAGGCAAGCGACGAGTAATCCATCAGTTCTTCCACAGAACACGGCATGCGGTAGCACCAGTTCTTGCCACCCACCGTACCCGGCACATTCACGCGTTCTTCTTCGGGCGCGCACTTGGTCAAGCTAGCCGAAAGAGCGAAGTAGTCTTGCACCGGCAAAATGCAGAACAGGCTGTTTGCCGTATACACATGACTCAAAATCAAACGTGCCACAGAAGGCGTCACCTCTTCGGGAGCGTTGCCCGGCAAGTGTGCATGCGACCAGTACAGGTTGCGGTCAAAGTCAGGTTCCTTCCAGAGTCCACGCAGGCTAGAGGTATCGTGGCAACTTGTGGCGCATACAGACAGGCGCGGGTATTCGTCCATTTCATAGTACGGCGAATACGGAGCATTCCAATTGCGGGCCCAGCGTTCAATGCGCAGCGACAGGATGTTGAGCTTTTTGAGCACGGCAGGCACGCAAGGCGGCACGGCACCCAAGTCTTCGGCGCAAACCAGCATATCGGTTTCCTGCGAAAGCACCGTCAAAAGCTTGGTGGCATTGGCATCCCACAAACCATTCTGGGAATTCTCGTTTTCCTTGATCAGGTTACGCAACTTTTCCTGTTCGTAATCCGGCAAGGTAAAGAGCACCGGAGCATTGTACCAGTACCAATACGGGTAGAAATTGTTTTCGTCGCCCGAGGGCACAAACACGCGGTTCCAGTAAACCTTGAGCAGCTTGTCCTTGACTTCTTGCGGTTCGTTCAAGCCAAGGATACCCTTTTCGGAACTGAATTCCGGCTTCAAGATAAAGCGACCCGGATGACCTTCGAGTTCGGTAAAGCAAACCGGAACCAAGCGGTCGGTATCGCCACCCAAGAAATCGCGCAACTGGTCGTAGCCGTAATTCGGACGACGCAGGTATTCAAGCGTTTCGCGCATAAAGCCCGCAGCAGCGAGTTTGTCATACGTGAGCGGCACGCACGGGTTAAAGTAACCCAGAATGCCCGTCACTTCTTGTTGCGGAATCGACCAAATGCGGAAGAATCCAAGCACGTGGTCAATGCGGTAAGCGTGGTAGAACTTGCTGGCCTGAGCCAAGCGACGGCGCCACCATACAAAGTTGTCCTTTTCAATTACGTCCCAGCGGTAAGTCGGGAATCCCCAGTTCTGGCCGGTGTAGCTGAACATGTCAGGAGGAGCGCCAGCGCGGTCATCCAGCGAGAAGTACTTGCGGTCGGCCCACACATCGGCGCTGTCTTCGTTAATCAAAATAGGAATGTCACCCTTCAGGCGGATTCCCATCTTGGAAACTTCGGCAACAGCAGCGCTGAACTGCTTTTCAGCTTCGAACTGCATCCAAGCCTGGAACAGGTTGTCCTTCAGGAACTTTTTCCAGAGGGCATCAATATCCTTCGCTGTCGGGTCGCGGTAATTTTTCCAGTCCTTCCAGCTTCTTTCGTCGTTCTGAGCCTTGAGGGTGCAGTACACGCAATACGGCTTTGCCCAAGTATTGTCGTCAATCCAGCGCTGCAACACCTTGTCTTTTTTCAGGTCGTCGTAACGGTTATCGAAAATCTTGCGCAAAATCAGGCGCTTCCAAGTCGAAATATTGTAGTAGTCGATCTTGCCGTACTTTTCAAAATCGGCCTTGCCCGCCTGGATTTCATCTTCGTATTCCGAAGAACCTTCCACCGACTGCACGTTAATGAACACCGGATTCAAGGCAAAAGCACTGCGGGCGCTATAGGGGCTCGATTCGGCGCCCGTATCGTTCACCGGCAAAAGCTGAATAATATTGAAATCACAAAAAGCGGTCCAACGGGCAAACGGAATCAGGTCCAAAAATTCGCCGATACCAATGCTCTGCTTGCTATAAAGGCTAAAGAGGGGAACGGCCACGCCGCTCTGGAAAAATGAAATGTCACCGTAACGCATGGTGTAAATTTAGTTTTTCGACAAAAATCTTAAATGGGCAACGAAAGAAATTGCATAAAAAAAACCTTCCCGTAAGATTTACAGGAAGGCTGCTTAAAAGTTATTTCTTTTTTCGTTTAGATCAGGCGGAGGATTTCCTGGGCAGTCTGTTCGGCAAAGGTGTTATCTTGCACAAAGCGACGAACCTCGGTCGGGTTGATTCGGGCGTATTCCGAAAGGGCGCGACCGATACCGTTCCTGATGTAGTAATCGTCATCCTTGGCGCAAGTCAGGCAGAACTGTCTGAGCAGCGGCCAGTCGGTACGATCCTTGTACTGAATCTGGAAAATGATTGCGCTACGGCGTACCCACACGTTCGGGTCACGAATCCAGGAGGCAATCTTGGAACGGAGCGCCGGGAGGCGGAGCGCCAAGTCACCCAGGACGCAAGCGGCGAGCGTATCGACGGTATCGCGCCAAGCACGGGTCTTAATTAACTTTTTAAGGAAGGCAAGGTGCTGTCCACCGAGCAGAACTCTGTGGCGGAACAGGTAGTCACAAGCCGCATACTGGATTTCACGATACGGCTGCGCCCACATGTCCTCGACCCTGGCCACCAATTCGTCACCGTCTTTCGGCGGGTACTTGTCGAATATGGGGTAGGTCACCTCGCGGCGGGGAACAAGGCGAATTCCAAGGAAATCGAACTGTTCTCGAGCCTTCTTAGACATTTCATGTGCTTCCTCTTCATTAGAGATAGCACGGAGAGCAAGTAATATTTCTTGAGTAAACCGAAGCATGTATAACAAAAATAGTCCAAAAAAAATTTTTTTTCTAGGTCTTGACAAGCATTTTTTTCAATTTTTTTTAAATTTGGGTCGCATTTTTTACAATAAATCGACTTTTTCCACTCTTGACAAGCCTACAAAGGGCTAAAAATCGGGTTTTATGGATCAGAATTTGTCTAATATCGCGCTTCAAATCATCGAAGTTCCACCGGAACTCCGCGGCCTCACCGACGAAGAAATCATCCAGAATTCCGAAAAAATCAGGAAGGATTTTAACGGCAAGCGTAAGAACGGAGCCGCCAGGCCCTCCAAGAAAGACCGCCTTGCCCAGAAGCAGCAGAAGGAATACCAAGAAGCCCAGAACATCGCAAACGAGATTTTCGGTTCGATTCCCAAGCAGAGCGACTTGTACTTCAAGCCCAAGACCGCCCTCCCGGGAATCCCAGCATTGAGCGAACTTTCGCCCGAAAAGCAGAAGATGCTGAACTCCGCCTTCACGCAAGAAAGCCCGAGTTTTTCGAGCTACAAACTTAAAGAAGCGACCTTGAACAGCGCCCCCAAGTCCATGATTTCGGAAACCCCGAAGCCCGCCTCGGGCCGCGTGCTCAAGGCATCGTTCGGCTCCAAAGGTGGCGACAAGCCCAAGGCCGTGATTGTGTCGGCAGCAGACCTCGCCAAGCAAAAGGCCGAAGAACGCGCCAAGAAGATTCAGGATTTCTTTAAGGCCAAGCACCCGGAAGCAACCACCATGCCCGACGGCGCGCCCATCAAGCGCGGCCGTGGCCGCCCGAGAAAAATAGACCGTTCGGCTCTATAGCATTCATAAAATGTGACATCGCCTCACTCTCGCAACCGCCCCAGCTTAACGCCTGGGGCTTTGTTGCTCACGGTAAGACCGCTCGACTCTATCACTTTCATTAAAATGTGACTTTGCCTCGCTCTCGCAACCACGCCTCGTCAATACGAGGCGTTTGTTGCTCACGAATACCGCTCAATTCTACAGCGATTACAAACAGAATCAAAAAACTCCTTCTCGGGGTGAGAAGGAGTTTTGAGAGGCAACGATCAGACTCGAACTGATGAATAAGGCTTTTGCAGAGCCGCCCCTTACCAACTTGGGTACGTCGCCAAAGTGAAACGCAATATAGGTAATTTTATTCCCTTTTTCAAGGGCAAACCGGGCATTTTTTGCATTTTTTTATCTTTTACGCATGGCAAAACCCGCTTTCAAGGTCAGGTTCAAGGCATTTCTTGTAACCCTCTGGATTAAAAGCCTTCGTATCAGGCTCAAAACGCCCGAGTCGTTTGCTCCGGGAATCCTTGGAGTGTGGCATAAAGATCTACTCGCGAGTGCCGCCGCCTTCAAAAATTGGGGCGTGCACACACTCGTTTCAGAGTCCAGCGACGGTGACTTATTCGCGACCATCGTACAAAATCTTGGCTACAGTGTCACACGCGGGTCGAGCACCCACGGCGCCACCAACGTGCGTCACCTACTTACACCGCTCCGCGACGGCCGCTTTGTAGGCATGGCTCTCGACGGCCCTCGCGGACCGGCAGGCGTAGTCAAAAAAGGCTCGCTCTGGCTTTCCAAAACAAGCAACACTCCCCTATGGCAAATCAGCGCCAAGTACGGTGCGCACATCACGCTAAAAACATGGGATAAATTTGTTTTGCCCCTGCCTCTGACACGTATTGACATCGAAATTAAATTATCTTTGTGACTGCAAATAAACCAAGGTGATAACTTATTAACTAAGGAATGAATCGTGATTTTAATGCCCCCGAAATTTGTCGCCTTCGACCTTGAAACTACAGGTCTTAACAACCAGAAAGATGAAATCATTGAAATCGGTGCAGTCAAGTTCACCGTAGAAACAAAGAACGGCAAAGTCGTGCCCAAGCTGCTCGGCGAACTCGAAACCTTCGTGAAGCCGAACATGATGATTCCGGCCGAAGCCTCTGCCGTGAACCACATTTACGACAGCGACGTGCAAGACGCCCCCGCCGTTGGCGATGCCATCAAGAAGTTCACCGAATTCTGCGGCCAGAGCTCTATTCTGCTCGCTCACAACGCGAACTTCGACGCAAGCTTTTTGCGCGTGGCCTACAAGAACAACCCGCAGCTCGTGCCCGGCAACCCGGTCATCGACTCCCTCGCCATTTCTAAGGCAATTCTCCCTGAAGCCAGCTCCCACAAGCTCGGCATTCTGGCCAACATGTTCCAGCGCCGCGACGAAATCAGCATGAAAATCGAATCCGACAAGATGCACCGCGCCGTCTACGACTGTCTGATGCTCATGGAAGTGTTCGTGGCACTGCTCCGCCGCCGCTTCAAAGAGAAGGACTGGGAAATGGCCTGCATCATGAAGAACATGGAAAAGTACAAGGGTATCCCCCAGTTCATCAACAAGTAATTTTTCACTAAAATTTCAAACGCATGCGGACATTCATTTGTCCGCATTTTTTGTTATAAAAAAAAGAACCGCCCCCGAAGGAGCGGCTTTTAAGATTTCTAGTGATTTAGAAAAAGCTTAGGCTTTCTCAGCAACCACCCAAACCTTGACCTGAGCTTCAACGTCGCTGAAGACCTTGATCGTCACGGTGTAAACACCGAGCTGCTTGATCGGTTCTTCGAGAGCAACCTGAGCACGGGTAACCTTAACGCCCTGCTTGGTGATAGCGTCAGCGATGTCAGAAGCGGTCACAGAACCGTACAGACGTTCGCCTTCCACAACGCGGCGTTCGAGGTTGACAGAAACCTGAGAAAGCTTGGCAGCCACATCGCCAGCGGCAGCGAGTTCCTTCTGGAACTGAGCTTCAACGGCAGCGCGGTTGTTTTCGATTTCAAGCTTGGCTTCCTTAGTAGCGCGAACAGCGAGCTTGCGCGGGAAAAGGTAGTTACGAGCATAGCCGTCCTTAACCTTCACGACGTCAAGCATCTTGCCCAAATGGGGGACATTAGCCTTAAGAATAATTTCCATAGTCTAGTTCCTCCTTATTAGCGCAAGCTGTCCGAAACGAACGGGAGAATAGCCATCTGACGGGCACGCTTGATAGCTTCGTTCAGCATACGCTGATACTTGGCGGAGGTGCCAGAAATGCGGCGAGGAATGATCTTACCACGTTCAGAGATAAAGCGACGAAGAGTCTTTTCGTCCTTATAGTCAATGAACTTGATGTTGTTTTCCGTGAACCAGCAAGTCTTCTTGCGGCGGATACGGGTTGCCTGCTTCTTATCTTCAAAAGCCATTATTCAGCCTCCCCTTCTTCTGCGTCAACCGGGATGATATCTTCGGTGGACTGGGTCTGAGTTTGGTCATAAACAATTTCGCTCATCGGATAATCAGCGAGAGTCATCCAGCGGAGAACGTTTTCGTTCAGCTTAAGAGCGGCTTCCACAGAGGCGACCGTAGCGGCTTCAGCCTTGTAGTAGAAGATCACGTAAAAGCCATGCTGGCGCTTCTTGATGGTGTAAGCGAGCTTGCGCTTGCCCCAATCGTCGCGGCGGAGGATTTCGCCGTTGCCTTTGGTGATGTTGGCGGCGATAGTCTCGATTTCAGCCTTGATAGCGTCGTCAGAGATCATAGCGTCGATGATCACCATCGTTTCGTATTGTCTCATATAATGAGTCCCTTTGGTCTATCGCCCGGGAAACCGACATTGGCCCCGGGAGGGTTCCGATAAAAATCGGTGCACCAAATATAGAAAAACGGGATTTAGGTGTCAAACCTCGGAGGCAGGTCTACCCTATGCCCCGAACTGAATACCCAGGAAAAAGGAGTTCGACCACCCGTCAATATCGTTATTGAAGGTCTTGATCGCCCTAATTTCAAAAGAAATCCAGGTCGAACGAAGCGTACGCTTGGCCCACGGCCATACTTCGCGAAGGTTAAAGGCCACCCCCGGCACGACATTCAGCAAAACGGCCTTCGAAAAGTTGTATTCCACATGGGCACCAGCAGTCAGCGACAAATACCGGGTCAAGTTATAGCCACCGCCAACACCAAGCCCAATCGAAAAGCCGTCCAATGTGAAAAGCCTCTGGCAATCATCGCTTTCGTCTATACCCAAAGAATCGGCAATCTCTTCGCCGTCTGATTCATCCCACCAATAATGTTCGTCTTTGTCCTTGCTGGTTTTCTCGCCCTTGACCTGCTTTCTGAAAGCAGAAATACTCGTGTTTTCGAGTCCCATGAACGGCTCTACAAAAAGGTCGAATTTATCGGAAGGCTTATGGAACCTTAAGTTCACACGGTAACGCTGGTACATGACCATTGCGTCGCGGTCCAAGTCACCCCCGAAAAAGCGGACATCGGCACCGGCACTCACCCAATCGGAATAAAAATATTCGATTTGCACCTGCCAAGCGCCCATGCAGTCGCATTCGTCCAGCGGGTCGTAAACGCCAAAACCCATACCGAACGAAAGCCCCTGTTCCATGTAGGCGGTCTGCCCCGGCAAGGGAACCGTGCTTATTTCGGACAACTTATTCTCTGATTCAAGCGAATCTACGTCGTCTGCCGCAAACGAGGCAGACAACCCAAATACAAGCATGATCAACAAGAATAAGTAGCGCACAACTGAATATTAGAAAAAACGCCCGGCAAGCCGGACGTTTTCATCAAGGAATTCCCATGATGAACGACGTTAGTCGTTCATCATATGATTATAGAACTTGGTGTAGTTGTCCTTGTCTTCGGTTTTACGGATGGCAATGGCGTCTTGCGGGTGGCGATTCAGCATACCCGTAATCATCTGCGGAATGATATAGCCCCATTCGTACTTTTCCTTAAGCGGCAAGAACAGTTCCTGGTAGGCATCGAGCACCGGACGCAGGTCGTACTTCGGGTTCTTCAAGAAACCGAGCAAGAGTTCGGTGGTGCAGTTGCCGGCGCCACGGCCCATACCGGACACGGAACCGTCGAGGTAGTCCACGTGGTCGATGATAGCCTGAATCGTGTTGGAGAAAGCCAGCTGCTGGTTGTTGTGGCCATGGAAGCCAAACTTCTTGCCCTTCACGATACTGCGATAGCGGGTAATTTCCTTATCGATGTCTTCCTGGTAGAAGGCGCCGAAGCTGTCCACGAGGTAAAGCACGTCGGCCTTGCATTCTTCGTTCACCTGATGCAGGGCTTCGTCCAGTTCCGGACCACGGTCACGGCTCACAGCCATGATGTTGAGGGTGGTTTCGTAACCCATGTCGTGGAAGGCATTCACCATTTCGATACCCTTGTCGATGTTTTTCACGTAGCTTGCCACGCGGAACATCTGGTACGGGCTTTCGCTAGCGGGCTTCACGGCGTCCATGTTCACGCGACCCACGTCAGCCATCACAGCCATCTTGATCTTGGAATCGATACCGTCTTTCACCTTCCAGAGCAGATCGTCATCGCAGAACTTCCACGGACCGTATTCCTTGGGGTCAAAGAGATCCGGAGAGTTCTTGTAACCCATTTCCATATAGTCCACACCGGCGGCAGACAGGAGGGTGTAAAGGCGACGCACAAATTCAAGAGAGAAGTCGTGCTTGTTGACCAAGCCACCATCGCGGATGGTGCAGTCCAAAACTTTGATGCTTTCGTAGTACATGGTTTGATTCTTGTTAATGGTTTATTCTTTAGGATGTCTTCCCGGCGAAAGGCGGCGGACAGCACTTAGAGCTTTGCTCTTTAGTGCGCATGGCCACCAAGGTGGGGATCTCCTTTTATTTGTTCGCGGACAAAACTAGAATTCGGAATTGCAGAAGTCAATAGTCAAAAAACAATTCATAGAAAAAAGAACATTTTCAACGCATATTCTGCGTTATTTTAAATAAAAAGTTTGTAATTCCGTCAAAATCAAGGGGTTAGAAATCTTCAAAAGATGAAATTTCGGTCATCAAGAACGAAAAACGCCGTTCAACCAATCAAGGAATTTCACAATCAAGCAGACAATGCTATTCTGTCCCGCCATTATTCAACGCACGTTTTGCGTATATAAAATCAAACAAAAACCGAGCTATTTCCGCAAAATAAAGTTATTTTATATGCTATGAAGAAGAAAATTTTTTGGGGATTAGTTTCATTCTTTCTGTGTGCCTGCGGAGGTGAGATTTCATCATCCGAAGTCTCATACCCGCCATCTTCTGGCGAAAACACTCTGTCGTCAAGCTCCGCGACCGAGACACCACCTGGCGATTCCACATCAACCGATTCGTCTTCAAGCGGCACTGTTTCAGATGCGCAGACTTCTTCTAACGACACCGCATCGAACGTTTCGTCATCAAGCGCAGCGCAATCAGGTTCCGGCCCAGCAGGCGGAATCAGCTTCCCGCAAGTAAGAGGTTGTAGGCCAGCCGCCCCCACCGAAAGCGAAACCTTCGGCGTAGTCGACGCATTCATTCAGAAACGAGTCGAGGCTCTCGTACAGCAAGGCTTAAGCAATGACTCTGCCAAAGACAAGGCCATCGAAGAACTCCAGCGCGAACTCGGCCTAGACACCCTATTCCAGGAGAACCCTTACATCGCGGAATACCAACTGGAATACACGCTATTCTTCCTTTACGGAAACAAGAACGAGAATACGCTGAAACAAGATTTAATTGACGACTTCGCCGACGGCACGCTAGAAGCCGACAACTACTGCATCAACCATGTTCCATACGCCACCCTAGACGTTTTCCCCGAAATGTTTATGCCCCTGGGCTGCGCCATCAGCATGAGCGAAATCAACAACCCCTTGGCCATCATGCGCAACATCTGGCGAAAGTGCGCCGGCATGCCCTACTGCAACGCAAGCGTCGGCGACACCATGATTACCTTGGACAAAGACCATTTCGTATGCGAGGAAGGTTCTTGGGTCACGCTCGAAATGCTCGGCAAAGAAAAGAACGGCGTGATTTGCACCAAGAATGGAGATCGCGTCGTCGTCAGGGAATCCGACAACAACGACAACACATACATTTGCCACGATAGTTTATGGCGTTCCATATCGAGTACAGCGTACTTACCCGCAGAATATTTCCTGAACCCAGACTTTGAATACGGAACCTTCGAAGACCCGCGCGACGGACACGTGTACAAAACAACCGTGTACGAAGGCAAAACCTGGTTCGCCCAAGATATCGACTACTACGACAAAGACGACTCCATTTTCGTGAATCAGAGCAAATGCGCAAAGGTCGCAGAACACAAAAAGCACGACCCCAGCGAAAACGCCTATTGCGACGGAGCAAGCCGATTCTACACCGTCAACGTGATCAAGAAGGTTTGCCCCACCGGCTGGCGCTTGCCCTCCAAAGAAGACTGGAATAACATCACAGGAATGTCTTACTCCGAAGCGGACAAATACTACCCCAAGCTATACGCGATAGGCACCCACATTGCAGGCAACACTAGAGTCGTCACCGATGAATTCGGCCTGTCGCTCAAAAAGAACGGCTGCGTAGACCCCTACGGCATGGACATGACGCGATCTAACTACAACTTATTCTGGGTCGAAGAAGGCGAATACGTAATGAACAGCGACTTCTTCGCTTATTACCAAAAAGTCGACCCCCGCGAAAACGGAGAATACATTCCCGTTAGATGCATTAAGGAGTAAAAAAGACGCATTTCGCCATAGTCTCCTTTGTTTCTTATTTCTCCGCAACGGCTTTCTTGCGTTCCTGTTTTAACTTTTTAGCACTGATTTTGGGATTGGGGATATCCTTCATTCCCAAGCCATTATAAAGGCCTTGGTAACCACGGTTTTGGAATACCGCATAATCCACAGGCGTTTCGACACCGGCAGCCTTTGCGGGTCATTGAATCCGAAATTTCCTTTTGCCTGGTTTTAACTGCAAAATATGTTTGTCCGAGGGCAATCACTTCTTTACGGGGATCGCCGTTCATTACAATCAGGTAACAGGCATAACGGGAAAGCTTCACGTCGGCGACTTCACGCTTGGCCCCTTTGGCGAGATTTATCATTTTGCCGACGTCGGCAAAATGATCCCCAACAATTAACCCACTGGCCTCGCAAGCTGTTTTAGCCCTTTCAATTGATTCCTGAAAGCGCCGCCATTGAGCATATTCCAAAGCCGTCTGCAACTCCCTCGCATACCAGAACTCGGCTCCGTTTTCATCAATGTGTTTGATATTCTCGAACGTCTGCTGAGATGGCAAAGCCAAATAAAACAAAAGCGCATCATTCCTTTCTATGGAATGACGCGTCGGGCATGAATGTACCTAATATTCAAAAAGCTGGCAAGAGGTTTACATAGCAAGCAGAAATCACTGACGACAAGATTTTTATTTCTTTCGTTTGGATTTTTTTGCGCAGGCATCATCTAAAGCGTTGCGCAAAACACTTTCCAAATATTCGTTCGTCGTTTTGCCTGCGTCGGCCGACATTTTCCGCACAGATTCCTGCAAGTCATATGGGACCAGGACGGTCATATCTTTCATCGGTGTCACAAACAAATCGCCACCGACAGCTTCCGCCATTTTCAGCAGTTGCTTGTAAGAAGGATTCGTCTTCAACGACGCGATACGCGATATCGCACTCTGCGTCGTGCCCATTTTCTCGGCAACATCTTGTTGCGTGAGGCCCAAGGAATCTTTCAAGAAATCGAAATCCGTCAAGAATGAAGACAAAGCCTCGTACATTTTCACATACGAGTTCAGTTTTTCATCTTCCTTTTCAAGCGAATCCATGTAATCTAAGACTTGAATTTTCTTCATAAAAATAATATAGCATATTTGCTATATTAAGTAAAGAAATTTCCTTCATTTTTAAAGGAAATTCGCCAACATAAAAAAAGAGAACGACGCCTCGAATGAAGCGCCGCTCTAAATGTTTTCACAACGGAATAATCCTTATTGTGAATTGCTTTCAGATTTGACTACAATATACATAAAGAAAGGGCAAAAGTCAATAAATTTTTCACAATTTGCAAAAAAGCAAAAGAAAACACCCTTTGTCATTATATGTCACAAAAAATAATCTATATTAGTTAGTTTGCAGTTTTTCATTTTTCGCACAAAAACACCGATTTTTTTTTAAAAAGCCATTTTTCTGTTGTTTTTTCTCTAAAAAAGATTATTTTAAACAAGAATAAAAAGAAGGAATACAGCATGAAAAAGATCCTTGGACTTGATTTGGGAACGAACAGCATCGGCTGGGCCGTAGTAAACGAAGCGGAAAAGGAAGGCGAAAAGTCTTCGATTGTAAAATTAGGCGTAAGAACGATTAGTTACGACAATTTCGTAAACACTGTATCGAAAAAAAAATGCATGGATGCCGTTGCTGATTTTAACGGAGGAAAAAGTATTTCCTGTAATGCAGGGCGAACACAAAGCCGTTCCATGCGACGTAATTTACAACGCTATAAACTGCGCAGAAATTACCTGAGAAAACTACTCAAAGAACATGGCTTTATTGATGACGCAACAATTCTTGCCGAAAAAGGAAATGGCACAACATTTGAAACTTATCGTTTAAGAGCAAAAGCGGCTACCGAAAAGATTTCCTTAACTGAATTCGCCCGCGTATTGCTGATGATCAACAAAAAACGTGGTTACAAAAGCAATAGAAAAGCAAAGTCTTCCGACGAAGGTTCCCTGATTGATGGCATGGCTATTGCCGAAAAACTCTATAACGAAAATTTAACTCCCGGCCAATTTGTTCTTTCCTTATTCAACCAGGGGAAGCGTTACGAACCAGAATTCTATCCCTCTGATTTACAAACGGAATTTGATAGAATCTGGAATTTTCAAAAAAATTTCTATCCAGAAATCATAACAGACACCTTAAAGCAGAATTTAGAGGGAAAGAATAAATCTGCTACTTGGGCAATTTGCAAGAATCCGTTTAACATTGTTGGCATTAAACGAACAACAAAGGGATTCGATCAGAAAAAAGAAGACTACGAATGGCGAGTGAAAGTTCTTTCTGAAAAGATTGGGCTAGAGGAATTAGCAATTGTTCTTCAAAATATCAATGGTCAAAAAAGTGGAACAAGTAGTTATCTCGGAAATATTGGGGACCGTAGTAAGGAGTTACGAATAAATCATTTGACTGTTGGGCAGTTCCAAATGAATGAATTAGCCCAAAATCCTAACTACAGCCTTAAAAATCAGGTCTTCTATCGTCAAGACTATTTAGATGAATTTGAAACTATTTGGGAAACGCAAGTAAAATTCCATCCGGAATTGACTCCCGAACTAAAGCACGAAATTCGCGATATTACCATATTCTATCAGAGGCCTCTCAAATCACAAAAAAACTTAATCAGCATTTGCGAACTGGAAGGTCGCAAAGTTAATAGAACTATTGATGGGCAAACAAAAACTGTTTTATCGGGCCCCAAAGTTATTCCCGCGTCGTCTCCAATTTTTCAAGAATTTCGTATATGGCAAGTTCTAAACAATTTGATGCTAACAAGCAAGGAAACTGGCGAGTATTGCGCATTAAAGCAAGACGAAAAAGAGAAATTATTTACTGAATTGAATATAAAGGAACAATTAAGCAAATCAGATGCATTAAAAGTTCTATTTAACAAAGAATATCGTGAATACGATTTAAATTTTGAAAAAATAGAAGGAAATAGGACTCAATCAAAATTATTTGATGCTTACCGTCGTATTATTGAAATGAGTGGTTGCGGAGAATTCAACTTCCAAAAGATGTCTGCAAAAGAAATCTTTAATACCGTTCATAATTCATTTGAAAAAATGAACATCAAAACAGACTTTTTGAGTTTCAATTCCTCATTAACAACTTCAGAACTCGAAAACCAGCCTTTATTCAAGCTTTGGCATCTATTGTATTCATTCCAAGACGATAAGTCTCTCACCGGAAATGGAAATCTCATTGCAAAGATTGAAAATCTTTGCAATATGGAACGAGACTATGCAGCCATTTTAGCAAATGTCACCTTTGAAGATGCTTACGGAAGTCTTTCTGCAAAGGCCATTAAAAAGATCTTGCCTTTCATGAAACAAGGTCAAATGTATAGCGATGCTTGTGCATCTGCGGGATACAAGCACTCAAAACGATCTCTCACTCGCGAAGAACTGGCAAATAAAGTCTATAAAGATCATTTAGACGCGCTTCCAATGAACTCGTTACGGAATCCTGTTGTTGAAAAAATTTTGAACCAAATGGTAAATGTGGTCAATTCAATTATTAACACTTATGGAAAGCCAGATGAAATTCGAATTGAATTAGCAAGAGAATTAAAGAAGAGTGCTAAAGAACGTGAGGAAATGACAAACTCCATTAAGAAAAGTACGGCTGATTATGATGATTTTAGAAAAACTCTCATAAATGAATTCGGCTTGGAACATCCTAGCAAAAATGATCTACTTCGCTATAGATTGTATAAGGAACTAGAATCTAACGGGTTCAAAACTCTTTATTCAGACACGTATATTCCTCAAGAAAAATTGTTTAGTAAGGAATTTGATATTGAACATATAATCCCCCAGGCAAAGCGTTTTGACGACTCATTTGCTAACAAAACGCTTGAAAAAAGACAAATCAACATTGAGAAAAGTAACTCTACCGCTTATGATTTTGTTCTCGCGAAATATGGAGAAAATGGCGCCGAACAATACAAGTCCCGTATAGACAAAATGTACAATGAAGGAATGATCAGCAAGGCGAAATACAAAAATTTGCTAATGCATGAAGCCGATATTCCTTCTGGTTTCATTGAACGAGACTTACGCGATTCTCAATACATTGCGAAGAAAGCTCGAGAAATGCTTGAAGATGTTGTAAAATTCGTTATTCCTACAACAGGTTCCATCACAGACCGCCTTCGTGAAGATTGGAAACTTGTTGATGTTATGCAAGAATTAAATTGGGATAAATACAATAAGCAGGGACTTACAGAAACCTTCAAGGACAAAGACGGCAGAACCATTCATAAGATAATTGATTGGACGAAACGAAATGATCACCGTCATCACGCGATGGACGCTTTAACGATTGCATTTACCAAACGCAGCTATATTCAATATTTGAACAATTTAAATGCTCGTGTGCCTAAGTCAGAGCAGGAATACATCGACTTAACTGATTATGATTTAAGCAACATAAACCCTATAGATGTAAAAAAGATTGAGGCATCTATAGAACAAAAGGAACTTTATCGAAACGAAAAAGGCAAACTTTGTTTTATTCCTCCTATTCCGTTGGATGAATTCCGCGCACAAGCAAAAGAGCAGTTGGAAAATACGCTTATTTCAATTAAAGCAAGAAACAAGGTTGTAACACGAAATACAAATATCAGCAAGGGGAAAAACGGAAAATTAAACCAGCAGCAAACATTAACACCTCGTGGACAGTTACACAACGAGTCAATTTACGGAAGCTATCAGGCTGAAAATGTTAAACCAGAAAAGATTGACGCAAAATTTACCGCTGAAAAAATAGCAACGGTATGCAATGTCAAATATCGAAATGCGCTACTCGAAAGACTAAACGCATTTAATGGCAATCCCAAACAAGCTTTTACAGGAAAAAATGCAATTGCAAAATCGCCTATTTATTTGGACGAAATGCATACAACAAAGATTCCAGAAATTGTAACAACAAAATCATACGAAAAGACTTACACAATTCGCAAATCAATTTCTTCACAAAATTTCAAAGATGTTAAATCAATTGATAAAGTGATTGATGGAAAAATAAAGCAAATATTACTTGACCGTTTAGCTGAATACGGCAACGATGCAAAGAAAGCCTTTGACAATTTGATGGACAACCCCATTTGGTTGAATAAAGAAAAAGGGATTTCTATTAAGTGTGCTACAATTCGCGCTGTAAACAATGCTGTAGCTCTACATAATGGGCGTGATTTTGTAAACACGAACAATAATCATCATGTTGCGATTTTCCGCGATACAGATGGCAATTTGCAAGAACATATCGTTTCGTTCTATGAAGCAACACAACGAGCAACAAAGGGCTTGCCAATCATTGATAAAGAATACAACAAAAAGTTAGGATGGCAATTCCTGTTCACAATGAAACAAAACGAGCTTTTTGTATTTCCGAATCAAGAAACCGGCTTTGACCCACAAAAAATTGATTTGTTGGATTCAGGGAATAATGCATTGATTAGCCCCAATTTATTTAGAGTACAAAAAATTGCATCAAAGAACTATTTCTTCAGGCATCATTTGGAAACAAATGTTGCCGAACCAGCAAAGTTAAAAGGCATAACATACAAACCGCAACTAGGTTTGAAAGGAATTGTCGGCATAGTCAAGGTTCGAATAAATCATATCGGTCAAATTATTTCCATAGGTGAGTATTGATTAAACGGACCCTGTATTTTGGAAATCAGGCTTATTTAAGTCTAAAGGACAATCAGCTTGTCATTAAGAAGCGCGATGATGAAATCGTTACCGCAGCTATTGAAGATATCGCTTATATTGTCCTTGATTCACCCCAAATTACCGTGACAAACGCTTTACTCGGAGCTTTACTAGAAAACGGCTGCGCAATCATCAACTGCGACAAAACCCATTTACCATCAGGTCTTTTGCTCCCTCTTTCTGGAAACACCTTGCAGAGCGAAAGATTCCAAGCGCAAATAGAAGCATCTCTTCCATTAAAAAAACAACTATGGCAACAAACGGTCCAGCAGAAAATTTTGAATCAGGCTGCAATCTTGAAGATTTCAAGAAATGCAGAAATCGGCAATATGTCAGCCTGGGCAAGTTCTGTACGAAGTGGAGATATTGATAATCGAGAAGCCGTAGCTGCAGCATACTATTGGAAAGAGATGTTTCCCGACATTTCCGACTTTGTTCGCGATAGGAATGGAGTTCCCCCCAACAACATGTTGAACTATGGGTACGCCATTTTAAGAGGAGTCGTTGCAAGAGCTTTAGTTTCCAGCGGGCTATTACCGACATTGGGCATTCATCATCACAATCGTTACAACGCATATTGCCTTGCAGACGATATAATGGAGCCATACCGGCCGATTGTAGATAAATTAGTTTCAGATATTCTCGCAGAGATTAAAGAATATCCCAAGGATTTGTCTACCGATATCAAAGCCAAAATCCTGCAAATTCCTATTCTTGATTGTTTTATAAATGGAGAGCGAAGTCCTTTGATGAACGCCGTTGCAACAACAACGGCATCGCTTGCCAAATGCTATATGGGTGTCACAAAGAAACTAATCTATCCTGAGGTGTAGGATGGATCGATTTAGCGAGTATCGAATTATGTGGGTACTATGTTTCTTTGACTTGCCTACTGAAACTAAAATCGAACGGCAACGCCATTCACAGTTTCGAAAAGATCTCTTGAAAGACGGTTTTTCAAGATTTCAATTATCCATTTATGTTCGACACTGCGCCTCAGTTGAAAACGCAGAAGTTCACATTGCTCGTATAAAGAGCTTTATGCCTCCCAAAGGGTCGGTCAGTATTCTTTGCATCACCGACAAACAGTTTGGGAAGATTCAGGTTTTCTATGGAAAAAAAGAAAAGCCCTTACCTAAACCAGCTCTCCAACTAGAGCTTTTCTAATCGCAAAAACGCCCTAAAAACGAAAAAATCGGCTTAAAAAAGTCGATTTTTTCTTTATTTCAATTTCACAACTAACTCATTGATACTTATTCAGTTACAACAAATCAGTTGTTATTGCACTAGTAAAACTAGAAAATCTGAAAGCAATTCACAACCGCCCATCGTTGTTATTGCACTAGTAAAACTAGAAAATCTGAAAGCAATTCACAACCGTCTACCGTGTGGATGGCAGAATACTCCAGTTGTTATTGCACTAGTAAAACTAGAAAATCTGAAAGCAATTCACAACCGTGACGGTGCAGGTGCGCAATTTCTGCGTGTTGTTATTGCACTAGTAAAACTAGAAAATCTGAAAGCAATTCACAACTTTCGTAGCCGCCTTTACGGGCACCGATTCGTTGTTATTGCACTAGTAAAACTAGAAAATCTGAAAGCAATTCACAACTGTTTAGGCTGTTGCTCGGGTTCTTGGGAAGTTGTTATTGCACTAGTAAAACTAGAAAATCTGAAAGCAATTCACAACTACTTTCGGTATCTACCGATAGCGATAAATGTTGTTATTGCACTAGTAAAACTAGAAAATCTGAAAGCAATTCACAACTGCCAGTCACATTTATGGTTCTTCGTCCAAGTTGTTATTGCACTAGTAAAACTAGAAAATCTGAAAGCAATTCACAACTATGGATTTAGGTGCTATTGCTCAGCTTGCGTTGTTATTGCACTAGTAAAACTAGAAAATCTGAAAGCAATTCACAACATTAGTGTTTTTGTCTTTCTGTCTGCGATTGTTGTTATTGCACTAGTAAAACTAGAAAATCTGAAAGCAATTCACAACTTAAAAGATGCAAAAACAACGTTCAGCACAGTTGTTATTGCACTAGTAAAACTAGAAAATCTGAAAGCAATTCACAACTTGATAGCCTCGCTGCTGCAGTGAATGCAAGTTGTTATTGCACTAGTAAAACTAGAAAATCTGAAAGCAATTCACAACGACATTTCAATTCATACTGCATAGATTAGCGTTGTTATTGCACTAGTAAAACTAGAAAATCTGAAAGCAATTCACAACGTTCTGCACCATCTTCTCCGCAGGGATGTCGTTGTTATTGCACTAGTAAAACTAGAAAATCTGAAAGCAATTCACAACTCTCAGGATGTCATCCACCTCCTCCCTGGAGTTGTTATTGCACTAGTAAAACTAGAAAATCTGAAAGCAATTCACAACGGATGCTGGCAAGAATGTGTCCTCAGGGCAGTTGTTATTGCACTAGTAAAACTAGAAAATCTGAAAGCAATTCACAACCGGTACTGCCGGAGCTCCGCCCAAAGGCTGGTTGTTATTGCACTAGTAAAACTAGAAAATCTGAAAGCAATTCACAACTCGCCGCGCTTCAGCATCATTTCTTCGCTCGTTGTTATTGCACTAGTAAAACTAGAAAATCTGAAAGCAATTCACAACTCTCAACTGTGCACCTTGTCCTCACAGGTCGTTGTTATTGCACTAGTAAAACTAGAAAATCTGAAAGCAATTCACAACAGGAGAGCGTGGCCGTTGAAGTACTCGACTGTTGTTATTGCACTAGTAAAACTAGAAAATCTGAAAGCAATTCACAACAGAAACGCACCACGATCGGCGACGAGTCAAGTTGTTATTGCACTAGTAAAACTAGAAAATCTGAAAGCAATTCACAACCTATTTGCGTTCGCTACGAGCGTTCCGGAAGTTGTTATTGCACTAGTAAAACTAGAAAATCTGAAAGCAATTCACAACTCATACTCACTATTAGCGTTCGCCACAAGGTTGTTATTGCACTAGTAAAACTAGAAAATCTGAAAGCAATTCACAACGCTCCCGAACATGTATCAGCGGCTCTGTCTGTTGTTATTGCACTAGTAAAACTAGAAAATCTGAAAGCAATTCACAACATCCTGATGGCATTCCCGTCACCTGCCCTGGTTGTTATTGCACTAGTAAAACTAGAAAATCTGAAAGCAATTCACAACGTGTGGGTGTCTCCTTGTTCACAGGCCACTGTTGTTATTGCACTAGTAAAACTAGAAAATCTGAAAGCAATTCACAACCGGAAGACGAGGACAGAATGTCCGAAGACGGTTGTTATTGCACTAGTAAAACTAGAAAATCTGAAAGCAATTCACAACTCAAATTATGCCATTCGTGGCACGTTACAAGTTGTTATTGCACTAGTAAAACTAGAAAATCTGAAAGCAATTCACAACGGAAATAACCACTTTGCCAAGCGGAAAGGAGTTGTTATTGCACTAGTAAAACTAGAAAATCTGAAAGCAATTCACAACGTAACAAGCGTGGCAACATTGCCCACATAAGTTGTTATTGCACTAGTAAAA
>CADBHQ010000048.1 GCA_902794535.1 Fibrobacter succinogenes
CGTGGCCCTGTTCGTTCTCGTGTTCTCCATGATGGTGCTCTAATCCAGCGAGGTAACACGTATGGATCAAGCTCAACTTTTAACGCTCGCGAAACTCGGTGCGGTGGCGGCCTTGGGCCTTGCCGCGGTGGGTTCTGCGCTGGGCTGCGGGACTGCCGGCATGGCGGCCATCGGAGCCTGGAAGAAGGCGTATCTCAAGGGTAAGAACGCGCTGTTTACGCTGCTCATCTTCGTGGGCGCGCCGATTGCGCAGACGATTTACGGCATGTTGCTGATGATGTACATCCTGAACAAGTCCCAGGCGGCTCCGGCCAACTGGGCTGCATACCTGGGTGTGGGCATCTTCGGTGGCATCGGCATGATGGCCTCTGCCTGGTACGTGGGCAAGTCCGCTGCGGACGCCTGTAACGCCCTCGGTGAAACCGGCAAGGGCCTCGTGAACTACCTGATGGTGCTTGGCGTCGGCGAAACCGTCGCGCTGTTCGTCATGGTGTTCTCGATGATGCTCGTGTCGTAAGTAAGAGACCGCTCGGCTCTGTCGCATCGTCAAGAATGTGATATCGCCTCGCTCTCGCAACCGCCCTCGGTTAACACCCGAGGGCTTTGTTGCTCACGGAGACCGCCCGGCTCTGTCGCATCGTCAAGAATGTGACATCGCCTCGCTCTCGCAACCGCCCTCGGTTAACACCCGAGGGCTTTGTTGCTCACGGAGATTACTTAGTTTTATCTCTAGAAATGAAAACGGCACCTCGCTTTGAGCGGGGTGCCTGTTTTAAATTTGCTTTTTTGATTAATGCACGCCGTTGCCGTCAGCGACGTCGCAGGTGACCGGCTTGCCGTTCACTTCGAGCGCGAGGCTGTCGCAGAATACGGCGCCACCCTTCACGGAGAGCGCAATCTTCTCGAAGTCCTTCACCTTGAGTTCGCGAGGTTCGCTCGGGGTGACACCCTTGAACAGGGCGCGGTCACCGGGCTTGGCGTCTTCAGGAACGCTTACGAGGCGGCAGGTGTGAGCTTCGGCGTCGAGGTCGCCTGCAAAGAGCATGCCCTGGCTCATGATACCGCGGAGAGCGCTCGGCTTGAGGTTTGCAAACAGGAGAATCTTGCGGTCCTGAAGTTCTTCGGCCTTGTAGCTGTTCTTGAGGCCGCTGCAGATGGTGCGGAGTTCGCCTTCGCCGGCATCCACCTTGAGCACGTAGAGGCTCGTGGCGTCCGGATGGTCGGCCACTTCCTTGATCTGGGCCACGCGCATGTCCATGGCGGCGGGCACGTCGGCGGCCATCAGCGGCTTGTTCTGCTTGGGCTTCGGCTGGGCTTCCTGTTTCTTGACTTCTTCTTCAATACGCGGGAAAAGCGGCTTGCCTTCGCCGAATGCTTCGCCACCCTTGAGGATACCCCAAGCGAGGTCGTCTGCATTCTGGAACTTGCAGCCGATCATGGCGAGGCCTTCTTCTGCCTTGGCGGGAATCACCGGCCATAGCAAGCAGAGGGAAAGACGCACTGCTTCGGCAGAAATGTAAAGAACGGTTGCGAGTTCGTCTTTCTTGGTTTCGTCCTTGGCGAGCTTCCACGGAGCCTTGACTTCCAGGTAGCGGTTGATGCTACGCACGAGTTGCATGATGGTTTCGATAGACTGGGAGAGGCGTGCCTGCGGCAGGCCTTCCTTGATTTCGGCAATGACCTTGTTTGCAAGATTGATGACTTCATTTTCGGCGTCGCCGATGGAGGTTGCTGCGGGGAGCTTGCCTTCAAAGTTCGTGATGACCAAGCGGTGCACGCGGTTCAGCACGTTGCCGAGGTCGTTGGCGAGGTCGCTGTTGATGCGGCGCACGAATGCTTCGTGAGTGAAATTGGCGTCCTGACCGACGACCATTTCGCGGGCGAGGAAGTAACGGAATGCATCGATGCCGTACTTTTCCATGTAGTCCATCGGGTTCACCACGTTGCCTGCGGACTTACTCATCTTTTCGCCACCGTTCACGAGCCACCAGCCGTGGGCCAAGATGTGCTGCGGAAGCGGAATATCGAGGGCCATGAGCATGGTCGGCCAATACACGCTGTGGGTGGTCAAAATGTCCTTACCGATCAGATGGTAAGTGGCGGGCCAAATCGGCGTGCCGTCGGCATAAGTCTTGTGGAAGGCGGTGGAGGCACTCACGTAGTTGAGCAAAGCGTCGAACCAAACGTAGGTCACGTAGTCGGTGTCGAACGGCAGCGGAATGCCCCAGCTAAGGCGTGCCTTCGGACGGCTGATGCAGAGGTCGTTCAGCGGCTGGCGCAGGAATCCGCGGATTTCGTTCCAGCGGTAGTCCGGCACAATCCAGTCCTTGTGGCTTTCCAAGAAGTCAATCAACTTCTGCTGGTAAGAACCCATCTTGAAGAAGTAGTTCTTTTCCTTGAGCCATTCCACCGGGCGGTGGCTGATGGGGTCGCACTTGTTTTCGTCGAGTTCGTCTTCGCTGAAGAAGCGTTCTTCGCCAACAGAGTACCAGCCTTCGTATTCCTTCGAGTAAATTTCACCTTTGTCCCAGAGCTTCTGCAGGCATTCCTGCACAAAAGCCTTGTGTTCGGGCATCGTGGTGCGGATAAAGAAGTCGTTACCGATACCCATCTTCTTCCACAGGTCTTCGAAACGGTGGTAGTATTCATCCACGTGTTCCTGCGGAGTCACGCCACGCTTGTCGGCGGCGCGCTGCACCTTCTGACCGTGTTCGTCGGTACCGGTCAAGAAGAAGGTTTGGTAGCCCAGAATCTTGTGGAAACGGGTGAGAATATCGGCCAAAACCGTGGTGTAGGAATGCCCAATATGTGGGGCGTCATTCACGTAATAGATAGGAGTTGTAACATAAAAATTTTTCATGTGCGCAAAGATAGAAATTTTTTGTTATATTTGCCACCGAATTTGCCTGGATAGTTCAGTTGGATAGAACGGGTCCCTCCTAAGGATCAGACTCGCGTTCGAACCGCGATCCGGGTATTTCGCTGGTTGCTTCGGTGGCCAGCCTTTTTTTTTGTTATTTTTCGTATGTGAAGAAACTTTATATTGCCTCTATTGTTGTTTTTGCAGTCTTGTTGCTGTTGCCGTTTACGGTGCAGACGGTGGCGGATTTGCGCGGTGAAAAGCGCTTTGTCAGCCTGGATATTTTCAAGGATGTCGTTTATACGCCGTTTAAGCGCGAATCCAAGATGGCGGAATCGGCTGCCAAGTTGAATGATGCCTGGTTTGCGGCGCGTGAATCGATTGCCGGTGGTGCCGAAGTGAGCGAGTCGCTGGAAGGCGTGGTCTGTGCGCTTTCGGACCTGGAAGCGGTTGCTCTTACGGTGAACAGCTATGCCGAACTCGATACGGCTGAGGCGGACTACAAGTTGCTGAAGTTGGCGGATACTTTGGTAGCCTCCCTTGAAGATGAACCCGAAACCTTCAAAACCGTGGATTCCACGCTGAAGGCGGTTGTGGCTGAATTTGGACATTTCTCGGTTTGGCGTGCGCTTTGTGGCATTAAGCATTACGGCGTGTGGACGAGCCGCTATCTGCGTGCGTTCGAAAACAAGGTTGAAGACGAAAATGCGCTTGTGCTCAAGTTTAGACCGCAGTACCAGCTTGCTGTTTGGAAACTCTTTAATGAACCTGGCGAAAAGGTGGTGCTGGGCTCCAATTGCGATCCGGAAAAGAACAACTGTGCTGGTCGTCCGGGACGTTGGCTTTTCTATCGTCAAGATGTTGAATTCCTGGTGCAGCCGTCGCCGCTGGATGTGCGCAGTGCAAAGCTTGACAATCCGGTGCAGGCAATTCTCAAGTTCCGCGACCAGCTCAAGGCGAAGGGCGTAGAACTCTTGGTGGTGGTGGTGCCTGGCAAACCGAGCATATACCCGGAACGCCTGTCTAGGCTTCCGCTTGACTCTGGCAAGGTTCAGTCGCATGGCAAGATGATTCTTGATTCGTTGGCTGCGCTCGGGTTGAATACGGTTGATTTGTATACGCCGCTCATGGCTGCGAAAAAATACGATGAACGATTTGGCCCGCTGTATTTGGATGACGATACGCACTGGACGCCGCGTGGGGCTGAACTTGCGGCCGCGGTAATCGCGGGGTCGGTACTGCAAGCTATGTGCCGGTCGATAGCTCGGCAGACCGCATGGGCGATATTGGAGAAATGAGTGGCCTCAATAAGTTTGATGTGTTCAAGGTACAGCAGGTGACTGGGCACGTGGTGTACCAGCAGGCGATGGATGAAAGCATTCTGGCTTCTAGACTTTTGCATGTGCACGATTCCGTGGCGCTTGAAATTGATACGGCTAAGACGCCGTTCAAGGATGACTTCCGCAAGTCGAAAATTTTGATTCTGGGCGATAGCTTCAGCCGTATTTACCAGACCGATGCGCCTGTGAATGCGGGCTGGATTGCCCATTTTGCAAGGAATATCAGCCGACCGGTATCCTCGATTGTGAGCGATGGCGGTGCTTCTACTTTGGTGCGTGAAAAGCTTGCCCGTAAGGCGGGCGTGCTCAAAGGCAAGAAACTCCTGATTTGGGAATTTGTAGAACGTGACCTGCGCTTTGGCGCCGAAGGCTGGAAAACGATTGAATTTTAGGAATTGACTATGGCAAGGCATGGAACACCCACTCCGGGGCAGGCGATTTTAGAAGGCATTGAATGGCTCAAGATGGATAAGGCGGAATTTGCCCGCCGTATCGGGGTCCCGATGGAAACTCTCGAGGGCTTGATTGCGGGAACGGTTGAAATTACCCGCGAACTTGCCGAAGCGCTTGAATCTGTGACGGGTAGCCCCGCTGCCTACTGGCGCATGCTCGCCAGCAAAGCCAAGAGGGCGTGAGTGTCATCCTGAGCGGAGTGCAACGGAGCCGAAGGATCTGTTATGAATATTGTTGATGCAGTAAATTGTATGTGCGACCTCGCGAAGGGCGAGGCGGAACAGTTTGATGTAATTGCCTCGAATTCCCATTCCGAGGGTTTGTCTGTTTTTCAGGGCCAGGTGCAGAATACCGAAATTTCGGATTCCGTAGGGCTTGGCATTCGCGTGATTAAGGATGGCCGTCCGGGCTATGCGCACACAGAACGCTTGACTAAGGAAGCGATTGCGCAGACGATTAAGGATGCCATTTGTCATACACAGTGGACCGAGAAGGTGGACTTTGAATTGCCTGCTCCGGCAAAGATTCCGGAAGGTTATCCCAACTACAATCCGGCGCTAGAATCGCTCACGCTTGCAGAACTCAAGGATTTTTGCATCGAACTTGAAAAAGAAACGTTTGCACGTTCTGCCGACATCAAGAATATCCCGTACTTGGGTGCCGACCTGAACCGAGACTTTTCGATTGTCGCAAACCACAAGGGCCTTTTCTACACCGATAAGGGCAACTCCGTGTCGGTGGGCGCAGGCGCTGTCGCCGTGCGCGATGGTATCAGCAAACTCGGCAACTTTGTCAAAAGTGATCGCGACTGGAGCAAATTCACGGTTGCTGAAATCGCTGACAGGGCTGCAAACTACGCAACTGAACTTTTCGGCGCCAAGAAAATCGAAGGCGGCAAGATTCCTGTCGTATTCTCGGAACGCATTTCCGGCCGATTCATGAGCATGTACGCCTCACCGTTCATCGCTGAATCCATGCAGAAGGGTACTTCGCGCTTGGCGGGTAAAGAAGGTCAGAAGATTGCCTCCGAAAAGCTTTCTCTCTGGAGTGACCCGCTTGGCGAAAACTTCTGCCACAAGATGTACTTTGATTCCGAAGGCTGTTTGACTCGCCGCGTCGATGTCATCAAGGACGGCGTCTTTAACGAAGCTCTCTATAATCTGGAAACGGCTGCGAAAGCAGGACGAGCCTCAACGGGTAACGGCGCCCGTGATTTTGGCTCCAAGATGTCTACTGCGTTCTGGAACATGTTCGTTCCGGCAGGGGAGTATTCTTCCGCAGATCTTTTGAAGCTTTTCCCCAAGTGCCTCTTGGTGGTGCGACTCGAAGGCGGTTCCGGCTGTAGCTCCGTGAGCGGTGAACTCAGTATCGGGGCCCACGGTTTCTGGTGCGAAAATGGCGTGATTCAGCACCCTGTAGATGGCGTGACCTTGTCGGGCAACTATTTCGACATTATCCAGAATGTGGTCGGAATCGGCAACGAATATTACAATCCGTTTGCCGGAATCAAGGTCCCGGCACTTGCCATTAGCGAACTTGCGGTAAGCTGTTAATATAGGGGGCGGTGACCGCCGATGGCGGTTTGGGGTGCCTTCGTCGGCAATTTACCCCCTTTTTTTGGCGAGATACTACACAAACACTTCGGAATTTTGTATCTTTGAGCCCAAGTTCGCACCACCCTTACCGGTGGGTAGCAATTTCAACAATAAACAAAAGGATCCAATAATGGCTCTCAAACTCGGTATCAATGGTTTCGGTCGTATCGGCCGTATGGTCTTCCGCGCTGCTGTGGAAAACTTCTCCAAGGACATTACTGTTGTCGGTATCAACGACCTTCTCGACGCTGACTACCTCGCTTACATGCTGAAGTATGACTCCGTCCACGGCGCTTTCAACCACGACATCAAGGTGGAAGGCAACTTCCTCATCGTCGATGGCAACAAGATTCAGATCTTCGCCGAAAAGGATCCGTCCGCAATCACTTGGGGTGCCCTCGATGTTGACGTCGTTGTGGAATCCACTGGCTTCTTCCTGACCGAAGAACTCGCTTCTGCTCACCTCAAGGCTGGTGCTAAGAAGGTTATCATGTCTGCTCCGTCTAAGGACGCTACTCCGATGTTCGTGTACGGCGTGAACGACAAGACCTACGCTGGCCAGAAGATCATCTCCAACGCTTCCTGCACCACCAACTGCCTTGCCCCGATCTCCAAGGTTCTCGATGAAAAGTTCGGCATCGTCCGTGGCCTCATGACCACCGTTCACGCTGCAACTGCTACTCAGAAGACCGTTGACGGCCCGTCCAAGAAGGACTGGCGCGGTGGCCGTGGCATTCTCGAAAACATCATCCCGTCTTCTACGGGTGCTGCTAAGGCCGTGGGTAAGGTTCTCCCGCAGCTCAACGGCAAGCTCACCGGTATGTCTATGCGCGTGCCGACTTCCGACGTGTCCGTTGTTGACCTGACTGTCGAACTCAAGAAGGCTTGCACTTACGAAGAAATCTGCGCTGCCATGAAGGAAGCTTCTGAAGGCGAACTCAAGGGCATCCTCGGTTACACCGACGAAGCCGTTGTTTCTACCGACTTCCGCAACTGCCCGAAGACCTCCATCTTCGACGCCAAGGCTGGCATCCAGCTCGACCCGACCTTCGTTAAGGTTGTGTCCTGGTACGATAACGAATGGGGCTACAGCAACAAGGTTTGCGAAATGGCCCGCGTGATCGCCAAGTAAGATTTCTGATTAGCGTTCGTGGTGTGGGCGCAACTAAGATTCCCGCACCTCCGCTAGAAACCTTTCAAAGACCCCTGTCGGTAACCCCGGCGGGGTTCTTTTTTTATGTGTCATCCTGAGCGAGTGTAACGAGTCGAAGGATCTCTAGTTGAATAGTCGTTTAGAATAAATTATATTTTGAAGTATGAAAAATAAATTCCTGGCTCTTTTGATTTCGTCGGCATTCTTGTTTGCTGCTTGCGGCGACGATTCCTCTTCCGCTTCTGCGGATCCCTCTGAAGAATCCTCTTCTTCTGTGGAAACTGGCGATGATTCTTCTTCTTCTGAAAAGGGCGATACAAAGTCTTCGTCGTCCAAGAAGGGCGGAAAATCTTCGTCTTCTGAAAAGTCTTCGGACAAGTCCTCGTCTTCGACAAAAGATGATTCTAAGTCCTCGTCTAGTGAAGCACCGAAATCCTCGTCTTCTGAAGTATCGTCTTCCTCTATAGTAATTCCTGAGGGAACCCGTGCGGCGAAGTTGGAAGACTTGCAGAAGAACATGGAACTCAAGCTGTTTGACCAGACGGTTTACCTGTCGACTGGCAGTAAGCAGGGGGTTATGGCTCTCCGCATTCCGGATGAATTGTGGGCGGTCACCTATACGAAATTTGCGGATGGCGTGGTGAGCTTTGAAAAGGACAATACCGGCTTGCAGTATAGCGAAACCGATGCCGCCAAGAAGATTGTAGAAAAGGTTAACTCCGGTTTCAAAATTTCGTTCGTGGTCGATAAAGACAGTACCGTCCTTTACTCTGTGGATGGCTCGGATTATAGCGAAGCGGTAAAGGCCAGCGTCACTATTCCGAAGGGCAAGGTTTCCAAGGCTGATTCGATTAAGAATAAAATCTACGAATGCGCCGATGGAGATTCTACGAAGATCTTTAGGTTCTTTGATGGTTCTTATATCTATGAGACCTCGGTTAATGACAAAGTGGTGAAATGGCATGCAGGTCGCTATGATGTCCAGCGCAGCACGCTCTTGATGCGCCCGCTACACTATGTTGGGTCTTCGCGTACGATGTTCACTTATTCCGTGGGCACCGATAATACGATTACAGCGTATAATGGCGAAAGCGTGAACTGCACGGTTGCTGAAATCGAGTACGAATATGAAAAGGCCGAAGATTTTGTCGGCGAATGGGTCGCAACTAAGGATGGTTTAAATTGGACGTTTACTTTAAATGCTGACGGGACCTCCAAGCTGGAAGCATTCGAAGGTACTAAGCTAGTCGAACTCAAGTCGGGCATTTGGGAAATTTTCGGCTACTACATGGTGATAAACAATAATATGTTCCTGACTTCGGACCGTACGACTAGCATGTATGGGCAATTGCAGACCGGACCGGTAGACCGTGAAACGGGCAAGATTAGCGGATTCTCGTTCATTCATAACGACCCGGATACGCCGCACATTCCGACCTCGTTCGATGCGCCGGAATATGACGACTAATTTGGGAAGAATCCTTGAAAAATAAAAAGAAGGCCCGCAGATGCGGGCCTTTTGTATATGGAAGACAAGATTGATTAGAGCTTTATGTCGCTCAAGCGGGTGTGTTCAACAGCATCGAACTCCTCTTGAATTTCCTTGCTCGGGGCTTTGGTGCAGAGGCTCACGATCACGATGGTCGCGAAACTGAGCACGAAGCCGGGCACGAGCTCGTAAATCTGGAAGATTTCGGCGGAGAATCCGGAGAGGTAGAACTTCCACACGAAGGTGGTGATGCCACCCACGAGCATACCCGCGATGGCGCCCGGAAGCGTGGTACGCTTCCAGAACAGGGCAAGGAGCATAATCGGGCCGAAGGTGGCGCCAAATCCGCCCCACGCAAAGCTCACGAGGCTCATCACCACATCCAGGAAGCTCTTGCCCTGTTTAGCGCCTTCGGCACTGGGCGCCCCCTGCATGGCGACAATGACTGCGATAACCGTAATGAGCACGACCACACCGCGGCTCACCCACATGACTTCCTTGTTGCTCGCATTCTTGCGGAACAGGTGCTTGTAGAGGTCGTTACTGAAGGCGGAAGCCGAAACCAGCAGCTGGGAGTCGGCGGTACTCATGATGGCGGCGAGAATGGCGGCCATGAGGATGGCGGCGACAGCCGGGTGGCAGAGCGTCTGGCACAGAATCATGAAGATGCGTTCCGGGTCGGCGACGGTAATGCCGTTCGCTTCTACGTAGTAGCGTCCGAGGATGGCAATCATGATGGCGGCACCGAGGCAGATGGTGACCCAGGTCATGGCGATGCGGCGGGAGAACTTGATGTCTTCGGCGTTCTTGATGCTCATGAAACGCACCAGAATGTGCGGCATGCCGAAGTAGCCGAGGCCCCAAGCGAGGCTAGAAATCAAGGCGATAAGCCCGATGGACTTGCCGGTGGTGGCGTTGGTGAACAGGCTCAACAGGTAGGGGTTCTGTGCGTTCACGGCGTCCATGGTCGCTGCAAATCCGCCCGAGCCGGTCATGATAATCGAGGGAATGGCGATGACGGCGATGAGCATCATGGTCGCTTGGATAAAGTCCGTCCAGCATACGGCAAAGAAACCGCCCATGAAGGTGTAGCTCACCACGACGACTGCACCGATGATAAGGCCCGTGGTGTAGTCCATGCCGAAGATGGTGCCGAAGAGTTTGGCGCTTGCGACAAAGCCCGAAACCGTGTAGAACAGGAAGAACGCGAGAATGAAGATGGAGGCGATAACGCGGATGATTCCCTTGTTGTCGCGGAAGCGGTTCGCAAAAAAGTCGGGGAGCGTGATGGAGTCGCCGCAGAAGTGGCTGTACTTGCGGAGCCTGCGACCCACGATTTTCCAGTTGAAGTAGGTGCCGATCACGAGACCGATACCGATCCACGCTTCGGAAAACCCGCTCACGAAGATGGCGCCCGGGAGGCCCATCAAAAGCCAGCCGCTCATGTCGGAGGCTTGGGCGGACATCGCCACGACCCACTTGTTCATGCCGCGGTTGCCGAGGTAGTAGGCATTCAGGCTGTTCGCCTTCTTGGAGAAGTAAAAGCCGATGCCAAGCATCATCAACAGGTATAAAATGAAAACGGTTAAGACCATTTGTCGTCTCCTTTATGTATGCTTTTAAAGATAGAAAAAAAGGGGGCAACGCCCTGGCTTCTCTTCTCCCATCCCAGAAAAAACAACGCTCCGGCTCAGCCTGCTCCGCACGCGGACAAATTATGGCCTTCGGCCTTTACTGTCCGCTTAGCGGCCAGGCATTCGCCGTCGCTTTTCTTCTTGGACATAATAACTCCCAATAGCATTTCGCACGAAATGCCTTGTTTTCTGATTTTTGTTTATAATTTTACAATTAAGGTTTGGTTATTTAACCATTACACAACGGACGGAAAAACCATTGGTTTTATACGTATACTGCGAACCATTGCTAGTCAAAGATTTTGTTTGATATCCTGCAAGCGCACCCATTTCAGAATCTTCAGCCTCTTCCTCAGGATAAAACCAATAAGAGCTTTCTCCCAATCGCTTAAATTCATGATTCCAATTATATCCGGTCCCAATTAAACTATATCCACTATAATTATATCCACCAAAACTTGTTGCGCGAACATCTTCTGCGCCATGTCTATTTCCATCAGCATGCAAAATGATATAGAAATCATCTTCAGTCAACAAGCGCCAACCTTCCGGACAAACGCCTTGGTGGTTTGACTTAATCAAGTCAGCACAGCTTTTAGTATTGCATTCACTCGGTAAATTCATCATCTCGGCCCATTGGTAAAGGCCGCCATATTTGTCACAGTTGGTCGTGTCGTTATCGTAGCAATAGCGTTCAATTTTGGAATCGTCATCCTGTTCCTTTTTTCCATCAACCATTGCGCCAATGTTCAAATTTTCCGCCATCACGGTAACAGAAGCAGAATTTCCATCTTTGTCTTTTCCATTAATTGTCAAATAGTAATAGGAGCGCCCGTTACGGGTATCGGTAAACTTCTTGTAGGCCCCAGTAAGGACGCTATCTGAATATAAAACTCTTCGATGATTATACGGCACATACTCGCTACTACTCGACTTCACCGTTTCAGAAGAGGTAACGCTACTGCTTGATGCCACAACACTCGAAGAAGATTGTTTAACCTCCTCACTGCTGCTCGACTTGGCTTCCGAAGAAGAAGACGGCTTTACCGAGGAATTGGATTCCTTCGCCTTTTCTACTGAAGAACTAGAATTTTCGTCTTTTTTAGAAGATGAAGAGGCCGGCGCAACAGAAGACGAAGAATCGTCGGCCGGTTCTGGGATAACAGAAGAGGAAGTGGATTCATCTCCGCATGCAACAAGCATGGTCAGGAGAACAGACAGGGCGACGGCGCTTTTTAAAATCTTCACAGAAGACCTCCAGATATGAAATCCCACCAAACTTTTTCGCGAAATATAGATTAATCTCTATTTCAAGTGTGTTTTTTATAGCTGAAGCCAGCTCCCATATTGATTTTGGATAAGTATTTTTGTATATTATAATCAGCAACAGGGTGGTAGGTCGCCACCTGAGAAAAAAAGAAAGGCCAAATTGATGAAACAGGGTGGTAGGTCGCCACCTGAGATAAAAAAGAAAGGCCAATTTTTGCCGTTTTTTATATGAAAATATAAAGAACGGCTTTTTTTATTTGAGGAAAAAGTGAGCCGAATAACTATTGTCCATTTGAACGAAAAATTTTTTGAAGAGCATGAGGATGATGCTGAAATATTGAAGAAACCTGGACGACCACATCTTGTGTTAGTTCTACAGGTTGGACAAAATAAATTCGCTATTCCGTTTAGGACGAGTGCGCATCGTCCTAAAACGGGTAGAGTTCCCCATTGTTTCTTCTTTATTGAGTCTGGTCGAAAAGCCTTAAGTACGGTTGGACGTATTCCTGCGCTTGATTTTGCGAAGGCTGTTATAGTAACTGAAAAAGATATTGGTGAAATTACAAGAATTGATGCCAATGAATTTAGAGAACTGCAGGACCATTTCCGTGAGATTGAAGCAAAATTTCTCGTTTATTTAAAACATTATATCAATTCAATTAAGACACAGACGAATCTTGATTTGCCTGAAATCAAATACTCGGCTTTGCAATATTTTACGGATGTTCTTTTAAATATTGATTTTGGATAGTTGAAAAACGTAGGTCCATTTTTCTATTATTTCGCTGTGCAATCGTTCGACGAGATAACTTTCAAGGTCATTGCCCGCATCAGGAGCGATTTTCCGGACAAGTTCGGGATTCCGCGGCAGAGCGGGCTTTTGAAGAATTTGCATTCGACGATTGTCTTTGAGCCGGAATTCAGGAATGCCGACGCGTTGCGTGGGCTGGAAGGCTTTAGTCACTTGTGGCTCTTATGGATTTTTTCGGAAAATGTGCGTGACACCTGGAAACCGACGGTACGCCCGCCCCGTCTTGGTGGCAATACGCGGCTGGGCGTGTTTGCGACGCGCAGCAGCTTTAGGCCGAATCCCTTGGCCATGAGCTGCGTCAAAATCGAAAAAATCAACCTGACGGGGGAGGGCGCGCCCTCCATTACGGTCAGCGGCGCCGACCTCATGGACGGCACGCCTATCGTAGACATCAAGCCCTACTTGCCGTACGCCGATTCCGTGCCCGAGGCCACTGGCGGCTTTGCCGAGGCGGTGCGCTTTAAAAAGCTCGAAGTCGAATTTGCCGCCGAGGCGCAAGCGGTTCTTGATGGCACGGGATTTGCGCCCGGTGCCGCCGGCGTAAAATTCCCCGCAGAAAAAAAGGCAGCTCTTGTGGAGCTGCTTTCCGAAGACCCGCGGCCCGCGTACCAGAGGTCCGCCGACCGCATTTACGGCATCAGGTTCGCCGGCTTCGAAATCAAGTTTCAAGTCCAGGGCGACCACCTGACGGTCGTCGCTATTTTACCATTACAGGCTTAGTCGCCTTGAACCCCTCGCCCTGGGCACTGACTACGTAGCGCCCGGCCGGGAGTCTGCCTGCAAGCACCAAAGTGTTTGTTCCGGCGTAGTTGCCGCTCAAGTCCAGCACTTCCTTGCCGAGGCTAGAGTAAACCTTGACGGTCAGCTGCGTTGCCTTGGCAAGGCTCAACTGCACATTGCCGGCTTTGTTCACCGTAAGCGCCCCGCCCACAAAGTGTTCCACCTGTGCAATGCCCATGCCTTCGCTAGACGAAGATTCCGGTGCATCGCTGGAGCTAGATGCTACGCTAGAAGAGCTTGCGACTTCGCTGCTGCTGGACTCGGCAACACTGCTGCTCGATTCTTCGGCGACAGGTTTGAGTTTGTCGCCCAGGACCTCGATCATCTTTTCGGCATAGCGCTTGCCGAAGTCGCGGTACTCCTGAGAGGTAAAGTGCACGTTCTGACCGTCGCCCAAAGCCTGGTTGAACCCTTCGGAAGACACCACGTAGAAGTTCTTGGACTGCTGCGGGAGCTTTGCGATGTTGTTGTTCGCGCCCTTGCTCACGCCGCTGCGCAGCACTTCGCCCGCAAGGAACGGAATGTCGTTTTCGAGGCCCAAGTCCTTGATGATGTTGCTGTAGACCTTCTTGACCGCAGAAGGCCAATTGCCGTCACCGGCATCGGTTTCGCCCTGGTGGAAGATAATGCCCTTGATGACACCGTCTTCTTGAGCCTTCTTGGCCATCTCAATCAGGCGTCCATAGGGGTTTCCTCCATAATCGTTAATGCGCTGGGTCATCCAGCTCTGCTGTGTTCTAGCATAATTTGCGTAGGAGTCCTTGTCGAACAACTGGATGCTGCATCCTGCAACAGCCACCACGATGACGCCCACCTTGATCTGGGGGTCCGTCTTTTCGACCATAGTACGACCAAAATAGTCCGTGGGGCCGAGTTTTGCACCCTGACAGTGCGCAAGCGGAGGCACGGCAGTAGACCATTTGCCCTTGGTCTTATATCGCCCTGGCCTTCCATGTTGGACTGCCCGAAGGCGAGATAGATATGGAAATTCGGGTCCGGGGCTGCGTTTACTTGAGAAAGAGCCATTGCGAAGGCTGCTCCTAACAGAAATTTTTTCATAATTTACTCCAAACAACAGGGAATAATTTCCCTTAATCTAAAAATATACCATTATTATGGATCTATTGAGATTGTAAACTTTATTATGTTGTTGATTTTTACAACAAGAATTACTTATATTCAAGGAAAAACGAGGAAATTCTATGAAAAAGATGTTATTGGTTCCGTTTGCTGCTGCCCTTGCTTTGTCCACTTTGACGGCTTGTGGTGATTCTTCTAGCGATCCTAAGCCGACTAAGGCTCAAGAATGTGCAAATGGTCTTTCTTCTGACTGCCTGGTGGGTTCTTGGAACATGATTGGTTTGGCAAATTCTGGAACGGGCGAAATTTTGCCGAGCTATAATTATACGGCTCCCGGCAAGCTGACCTTTAATGAAGATGGTAGCTTCCAATTTGATGTTCCTGCAGCTGCTCCGGCTGACCTCAGGACTATCGACTGCAATCCGGTTTATGGTACTTGGAGTGTTAGCGGAAATACGCTTACCATGAAGTCTACCGTCAATGGCATGTGTCTTGACACTAAGCAGAAAAGCATTACTTTTGTGCCGATTATTACCACCAATGGTGCCCAAATCAAGATGACTACGGGTGTTCTCTGGTTCTTCTTTAATGCGACCGATGAAAAGAGTATCAGGGAAAATAGCACCGAAGTCTATACGATTAGCGCTAACTAATCTGCATTTGATTTTCGTTTAAATCGAATCTGATATTAAAAATCCCCGGCAACATTCGTTGTCGAGGATTTTTTTGTGTATTTGGAATTATGGAGGAAGAGTAATCTTGTTAATTAGCGGATTACAAGTGTCTTCTGGTTGAGCACCTTGCCGTTAGCACCCTTCAGGCGAGCCATGTATTTGCCCACGGGGAGCTTGTTCAGGCTGACCACGTTTTCGCTTTCGAGGCTGGAACTCAAGGCGAGCTTGCCGTTGGCGGCGTAGATTTCGACCTTGCTCCCTGCCGGGGCGCTCACATGCAGGTTGCGCTTTTCAAGCTGCATAAAGGTGCTTGCTGTAACGTTCACGCGTTTGAGCTTGGTAATGAATTCGGTGCCTTCGGGGGCGCCCACGATGGTGCCGCGGCCGACCGTACTCATGTACACGACGCCGAAGTTGTTCATGTCGCCCTGTACGAAGTTGCCGTTGCCCGGACCGCCGAACTGGTGCATGTCATCGTTTACGCGTTCAAAGGTCTTGCACTTGTCGGTGCTGCGGTAAATGCCGATCGGATCGCCGGACTTTGCTGCACCCCAGATAAAGATGGTTTCGTAGTCGCTGCCTTCCTTGGCTTTGCCGATACCGACGGCGATAGCGGTAGAAGCGCCTTCGCAGCGGTTCCAGCTCTTGCCGCCGTCTTCGGTGTAGGCAAGTCCGTATTCAGTGAAGCCCTTGGGTTGCCAAACTTGCGACTGGTCCATGGGGACCCACAGGTGTCCTTCTCTCTTGGGAACGGTACGGATGAGTCCGCCGCCGTTGTAGTATTCACCAGCTTGCTCGTTCTGCAGGCGGGCTTCTGCTTCGGCAAAAGTCTTGCCGCCGTCGGTCGACTTATAAAGCGAGCCCATGCCGCCCATCACGTAGAATACGTCGGGGTTCACGGGGTCTGCGACAATGCGGGAGTAGTTGGTCTGCGTGCCGGTTTCGACGGCGGTCCAGGTGGCGCCATTGTCGGCAGAACGGTAAACGGTTGCGCCTTGGTCGGGGCGGTGTAACATGACCTTGCCATCGGCAGAGAGCACGACCAAGCCCTTGGGGCCCTTTAGAGTCGTTTTTACGCTGTCCCAAGTGGCGCCCATGTCGTCGGAGCGGTACATCACGTTAAAGTTCTGCGAATCGTACTGGCCGTATACGGTAATCACACCGGTACGCAGCAGGCTTCCGGTAAGCGGGGCGTAACCCATGCTTTCGGTGGTGCCGATAATCGGGGTGTGGCGCTTGGTGCTTTCATTGATGTTGGAGTAGGCGGCGCCGTCGTAGTCGCCGATGGCTGTCACGAGCGGGCCTCCCGGAATGCTCACGATGTCGAGCGGCACGGTTTCTTCGATACCCTTCGACATGAATTTCCACAAGGGAACCTTGGCCGAAATGTCTTCGGTCATAAAGATGCCGTTACCGCTGGTGACCCAAGCCTGCTTATTGTTGAACGGGTTGATTTCCAAGGAACCTGCCCAGTGGATGGCGTTGCCCGGAATCCAGGCGGTGCCGTTGGCGTCAATGTTTGGAATATCGTTGTAATGCTGGCCGTGATTCCAAGTCTTGCCACCGTCAGTGGTGGAGTAAATGCGGTCGCCGTAGTTTTCTTTTTCGTCGATTGTGACGTGGCGTCCGGTGTACTTGCCTAGCGTCGAAATCACGATGTGGTTCTTGTCTTTAGGGTCAATTGCCACGCCGCCGTAAGAGCTCTTGTCTTTTTCGTAGCTCTTGGTGGTGCTGCCTTCGTGTTCCACGGAATCGCTCGGGGTCAGGTCGGTCCAGGTACCGCCGGCAATGTTATACTTGTAGAATCCGCCGCTGGCAATATTGTACGGACCTGGGCCATCGGCAAAGGTCACGTACATGTCGCCGTCCACGATTTTGGCGCGGTGGGGCATGAGTCCGGTGGGAACCCCCTTGATCGTTTCCCAAGTGGCGCCGCCATCGTGGCTCACCTGCAGGTTGTCCTTGGTTTCAGAAGTGCCAATGTAGATTGTGGCGGTGCTGCCGTCGGCGAGCTTGCCCTGAGCCGGGTCGAACATCACGAAACTGACGCCATTCACGCCGTTCAAGCTAGATTCGGTGGCGGTAGAAAGGGCCACCTTGTAAAGGCTGGTCCAGGTCTTACCGTAGTCGGTACTCTTGTACACGCCCTTGGTGCGGCTACCGCAAAGAACGATGTTACCCTTGTTCGGGTCTACGGCCAGTTTTTCACCGGTCTGACGGCCCATGCCGTTACCGTGGGCGAGCATTTCTACGTAGCTCGTGTCCCAGGTTTCACCATAGTCTTCACTACGCAAAATAGCGGTGCGGCCCTTGCTAAAATAGCCTGTACCTGCAAGCACGTAAATGCGCTTGGGGTCGTTCGGGTCGAGCGCAAAGGCTTCTGTACCGTAAAGGCCCTTGTCGTTTTCCGAGATGAAGTCCATCAGCGGGATCCAGGATTTCTTTGCAAAGTCAAAACGGTAAATGCCACCCACGTCGGTGCGGGCATACAGCAAATTTTCGGCCTTGGGGTGGAAAATCACGGCAGAAACGAATCCGCCGCCGTCAAAACGGACGTTGCCCCAATTGTATTTTTCGGCATTTGCCGCGGTCGCGAGCATTCCCACGCCCAATGCGACTGTCAAAACCTTCATTTTACCAAACATGCCATCTCCATTGCATAACTCCGGATACAATCCGGGCTTGTTTTTTCAGAAAATACCTAAAAAACAGAAAAAGCGGCTTAAAAAGCCGCTTTGTATCCATATTTATGTTTATGGTTTCTCAACAGCGTTATTCAACGCCCGTTTCACCGCCCTTAATCGGGGCATAACGGAGTTCACCCTTGTCGTTGACAATGATGGCGACACCTGCCAAGAAGGTCAGCCAGTTACGCGGCGGGGTGGGGTTGTGGAGTTTCAAGTCAATCTGCTTGTTGGTGAGGTAGACCAACAGGGGCATCAGCAACTGGTCATGAGAGGCAATCAGCGTGTATTTGGGGAGGCTTGCCACGTCCTTGAGCACGTAGGTGTTCAAAAGTTCCTGGCTGCGTTCTTCCAAGTTGTAGAACACGTCGCTGTAAAGGCCTTCGTAAGCCCAGGCGGCATACATCACGTTCACGTTCTTGAGGGTGGAATCGGCGGCCTGGTATTCGTCGCGTTTTTCCTTGTCCTTCATGAACCATCCGTCTGTCAGCTGAGTGACCGTGTCTGCCACAAAGTTCACGGCGGTGCCGTCTTCCAAAACCTGAGCCTGGCCACGGCCGACTGCGGCGTAAAGGGCTGTCTGATAGGTGCGGACAAAGCCGGTATGAATGAACTTGAAGTCACCGGGGCCAATGAGCTTTGCGCCCATGGCGGTTGCTTCTTCGATACCGTCTTCGGTCAGGGGAGCTTCTTTGCCGGAATAGTTGCGGGAACGTTCACCGTGGCGGATCATGAACACCACTTTTTCGTTGCACTGGATGTTCTTGTAAACGTCACCGATATCGGTAAATTCATTCTGCGGGAATTCCACGGGGGTGGGGACTTCACCTTCGGCGCAGGCGACAACGACCGGTTCGGGGGGCGTCACTGTAGCAGTGTCCGGATTTTCGGGCTGCTGCTGAGTGGTCGTATCTTCGGGCGTAACTATCGTTACGGTGGAATCGCCTGTACCAGGGTCAACTACGGGGTCAGTGATTACGTCCGGATCAGTGGCCGTGGTAGAATCCGTCGGGGTAATTACCGGCTGATCAGGCTGCTGAGGATTTACCTTGGTAGAATCGTTTTCGCTTGAAATCGGGGACACGGGAGTGCTGCTGGACGAGCTGGACTCAGAACAGGCCGAGAAAAGGGCCATGACCGTGAACGCGGTAAGAGCTGCGGTAATGAATTTCTTTTTCATGTTCATAATATACAATAATTACGTTCGCATAAATGTAAAAAACAGGGAACCTTCGCCCCTGTCTACTGTCTATTGCCTACTGCTATATGTTTTTTCGGCCTGCTCGTTACGGCGCTTGAGTTCTTTGTTTAAAGGCCAGTAAATGGTCGCGAACAAAATGTATCCGCACAAAAGAACAATCCAGTGGTTCAGACCGAGGCCAATCTCCAAGTATCGCATTTCGATGAACATGAGCGGTCCTGCAATCAAGAACAGCGGGAGTTGGCGGCATTGGTCGCCCAGCGAATAGCGGCTTTCATAGCTCACGATGGAATTCATCATCGGAAAACTGGTGCAGAATCCGCCCATCAGGCGCTTGATGAGCATGAGTCCCGAAACGACACCCGCAATGGCAGGAGCTTTGATGTAAATGGGGAGCGGTGTCTTATAGCGCACGCCAGATTTATAGCTCTGCTTCTGGAACATGATAACGCCCACGATAAAGTCGAAGGCGCAAACGGGGAATGCGCGGCATGAGGAAGGTGCCGAGAGCGACAAAGAAGGCGAGCCCTGCGATAATGCTCGGGACAATCGGAACCTTGACTTTGTAATGCAGAATGCGTACGATATGCACGTACAGAAAGCACATGAATCCAGAAATCGCGTTTGCTGTTCCCATCGGGAGACCGACGGCAATGTAGGCGAAACCGCACGGAATCGGAATGGTTGCCGTGACGGCTTTAAGTTGCGGGTCTTTCAAGTAGGCGCTCAAAGTGCCGAGCGTCGTGACCATGAAAATCAGCAGCCAGTCGTAAAAGGAAAAATTGAGATTCAGGGCGTCGAACATCGCGCTGAAAGATAGAAATTTGAATTGACTCGCAGTGTCAGGTTCTATTCTTCTTCATCATGAGTTTGTTTTGGTACATTGCTTCGTCGGCGCGTTTGCCCACAGCATCTACGGTATCACCAGGCTTGTATTCTGCGATGCCGATTGCAACCGAGAATCGTTCCCAAGGTTCCCTAGAGTAATCGTTTTCGGTTTCTTGGAACTTGTTGCGAGTGGTTTCGACAAGTTCTTTGCGATTCTCATAGTCGCTGTTCTTTAGAATGACAATGAATTCATCGCCACCGACGCGGAATACCGGAGAATGCCTGAAGATGGTACATACGATATGGCATGCCCCAGCAATGTAGGTGTTGCCGTTGGCGTGTCCATAGCTGTCGTTGATAACCTTCAAGTTGTTCAAGTCGATCATTGCGATGCCGTATTCTGTAACCAGTTTTTCCGTGACGTCTTTTTCCAAGATTCTTGCTGCGTTGTCGTAGGCAATCTTTGAGCCCACGTGTGTGAGCGAATCCTTGTAGGCGAGCATGGTCATGTTGGCGGCTTCTTCTTGAGCCGTCTTGACGGTTTCTTCGGCTTCCAAAATGTCTTCGACATAAGTCTTCATGTCTTTAGACATCTGGGCAATAGCAATAGAGAGCGATTCGACTTCGTTATGCGTGTTGATGTCGGGAGCGTCAAAGACGAGGTCCTTGGGGTCTTTCTTTTTATTGCGGCTTTTTTCAGCAAAGCGGCGTGCGCTCTTTTCGAGAGCGAGAATCGGGCCTGTCACATTGTGGCGCAGCCAAACAATCAAGATAAGTCCGAATAACAGACCAAGGCCTAAGGACAGAATCACGTTGTATAAAACGTAATCGTGAACGGTCTTGTGGAGTTCATTAATAGAAATGTCTGCGCAGAGAATGCCGAAATGGACGCCAGTAGAATTCTGGAGTGGCTTACAGGCGGTGTAGGCGTAACCCCATTCGGAATTTTCTTCGAAGTACGAAATTTCATCTTTGGCAATGGCGGCAGAGAACTTCTTGAGTTCTTCTTCGGGATAAGCGTCGCTTGAGTCAAGCAAGGGCATGTCTTCTTCGCCCTTGGCGCGTTCTTCGGCGCTGGTTGCCGAACAGATGTTGATCATCAATTTGTCACGGACAAAGACGGAGTAAAGGTAGAACAGCTCAAATTCGTCGACCATGCCGTTGAGCAATTCTTGAAATTGATTGTATTTTTCGCTTCTTTCACCTTTGATGACACAATCGTAAAGGTCGTCAAGATCAACTTGTTTGGTAACGTAGTTTAGAATATCGTCAAGCTTGTCGTCGTAGCGTTCGTACATCGACCTTGAATAGGTGAGGTATGCTTGAATCGAGAGCAAAAAACACATGAACGCGATAAATACCGCGCTTCCAAGAACAAGGCTTCTATGGATGGGTCTTTTGTACGCTGCCATTACTTTTCTCCTTGAAGAGAAGATAATTTAATTTTTCAAAAAGCGAACGGCCTAACCCAATTTGTAGAAAAAAATTTATTCCATATTGGAATAGTAGGCTTGAGAATGCCTACTATTTCTGTTTAGCGGAATCGGCGGGGCAGGTTTTTGCCTTCGGCGACCCAACCGCTGTATTCGGCGGCGGCGGTGTACATCACGTCGGTCGAAGAGTTGAGGGCGGTTTCAAGGCTATCCTGTACGGCGCCAATGATAAAACCAACGCCAACGACCTGCATGGCAACGTCGTTTGAAATACCGAGGAACGAGCATGCCATGGGAATCAGGAACAGCGAGCCACCTGCAATACCGCTTGCGCCGCAAGCTCCGATACTGGCGATAATGCAAAGCATCAGGGCGGTCGGGAAATTGACAGAAACGCCGAGCGTGTGGGCGGCGGCCAAGGTCATAATCGCAATCGTGATGGCGGCACCGTTCATGTTGATGGTGGCGCCCAGCGGAATCGAGACGGAATAGAATTCGCGGTCAAGCTTGAGCTTTTCGCAGGTATCCATGTTCACGGGGATGTTTGCAGCCGAGCTTCTGGTAAAGAGGGCCGTAATGGCGCTCTGCTTGAGGCAGAAAATAACGAGCGGGTAGGGGTCGCGCTTGATGGCGAAACTTACAATCATCGGAGCGACAACGAAGGTCATGAAGAACATAGCGCCGGCAAGAACAGCAACTAGCATGCCGTAGGTCTTGAAAATGCCGATGCCGTTGGTGGCGATGGCAGAATGAAGCAGGCCGAGAATGCCGAACGGGGCGAGATTAATGAACCAGTGAACAATGGCTGTCACAGACGTGGTGACGTCTTGCAAAAGCCTCTTGGTTGAATCGCTCGCGTGAATCTTGATTGCAAAACCGAAAATGATAGCCCAAACAAGAATACCGATGTAGTTGGCTTCGGTAATGGCTTCGAAGGGGTTCGAAACCGCGCGCACGAGCAAGTTGTTCAGGATTTCGCCAATGCCTTTGGGCAAAGTAGCGGAGGTGGTTGCTTCTTGGGCGAGTTGCAGATTCTGCGGGAACAGGAAACTTGCCGTGACGGCGACAAGTGCTGCCAAAACGGTGCTGACCATGTAATAGCCAAAGGCCTTTCCGAAGCGTTTGTCAAGCGAAGTCTTTCCTGTAGAAAGCGAGTTCACGATCAAGACAAATACAAGAATTGGGGCGATACCCTTCATGGCGCCTACGAACAGAACGCCGAGTTCGCCAATCCATTTTTGCCCGGGAAGGAAAATTCCAAGAAGTGTACCGATAACGATAGCTATCGCAATACGGTAGTTTAGCTTTATGCCGTTGTATTTATCCAGAATCTTTTTGAACATACTCATTCCTTTGATTCAATCCGATAAACAACCCCTTTTGTATAAAATATAAAGAAAAAAAGTGATTCTGTTACAAATAAAACAGATATTTTTGGCCTAATAAATGTATTTTAAAGGTAAAAGAGAGTGTGTTTTATGGAACCGTTGCAATATACATCGCTTGCGCATGTGTTTTTTGCAAACTGCGATCGTGAAAACTTCGCGGGGTGGTCTCATCGTAAACACGGAAAATGGATTCACTTTACGGGGCGCAGGCTCCGGCGTGAAACTCAATATTTGGCGCTTGCCTTTAGGGCTCGCGGTCTTGTAGCGGGCAAAAGTATCGGTATTGTTGCCGAAAGTTGCCCGGAATGGATTATGGCCGATGTGGCCACGCAGTTGAACCAAGCCAGAGTTGTTCCGCTTTTCCCGAATATTTCGGCTGAAAATTTCAATTACCAGTGCGATGACGCTTCGGTACAGGTGTTGGTGCTGAACAAGCTTTCGGACCTTTCGCCTGCGATTGGCGCCTTGATGCCGCGTTTCAATGCGGTCATTTGTATCGACAAGCATTCGGAACTGCCTTCGAATGGCGTATACTGGGAAGACCTGGTTAAAGAAGGCGAGGTGCTGTCACGTGAACCGGAATCTTCGCTCTGGCTGAACCAGCAAATGCATTCGCTGAACCCAGACGATGTTTTTTCGATTCTTTATACGAGCGGCTCGACGGGGGTTCCGAAGGGCGTTGAACTCACGCACCGGAACATGATTTCGCAAATCCAGGTTATCAAGCGCGATTTTTTGCGATTGAATCGCGAGTCGGATTGTGCCTTGGTCATACTGCCTGTGGCGCATGCCTTTGAACGCATGTCGGTCTACTTTTATACGTTGTGCGGAATCAAGATTTACTTTGCCGATTCTCCGCAGCATACCGCCGAAATTATTCAGGAGATTCACCCGACTGTCATGACGGTGGTGCCGCGTATTTTGGAACGCCTGTTCGAAAGTATGACGATTGCCGGCGAAAAAATGCACGGATTCCAGAAGAGCTTTTTTGTGCATGCGATTTCGTATGCGAAAAGGCATAACCCGCTTGAAAAGAGAGGCCTTTTCGCTAAAATCTACGACCGGCTTGTGTACAGCAAGTTGCGCGAAGCCTTGGGCGGTAGATTCCGCCTGGTGATTTCGGGCGGCGGGGCTTTGAACAAGTCGATATGCAGGTTCCTTTTGAATGTGGGCGTGAACGTGACCGAAGGTTACGGGCTTACGGAATGTTCGCCTGTTGTGAGCGTGAATAAACCCGGCCAGTCGCGGCCCGGCAGCGTGGGGCTCCCGCTTTCGCACTTGCAGGTGAAAATTGGCGAACATAGTGAGGTTCTTGTTAAAGGCGAAAGCGTGTTCAAGGGCTATCGCAATCGGCCCGATTTGAACAAGGATATCTTTACCGAAGACGGATTCTTTAAAACGGGTGACCAAGGCTACTTTGACCGCGACGGCTATTTGTACTTGACGGGCCGCCTCAAGGAACTTTTGAAAACGAGTACGGGCAAGTACGTGAGCCCGAATCCAATTGAATTGGAACTTGGCCGCCATGTTCTGGTGGAACAAGCGCTTGTGATTGCAAACGACCGCAAGTTTGCTTCGGCGTTAATCTTCTTGAACCCGGTGAACGCAAAGCGATTCCTGCAGCGTACGGGCAAAGAATTTAGTGTCGAGAAAGCGCTCAAGTCCAAGCGTATTTTTGAATCGATTAACCGCCATGTCGAACGTGTTAATAGCAAATTGAACCACTGGGAACAAATCCGCAAATGGACTTTGATCGGTGACGAACTCACCGTCGAATCTGGGCTTTTGACGCCCACATTAAAAATTCGGCGCACCGTCGCAGAAGCACGGTACGCCGAAGAAATTGAAAAGATGTATAAGGACTAAGCCTTAATAATCTTAGAAGTGGATGACTCTAACCTTGATGACCTTGTCGAGCTTGGAGAGCTTTTCGACGATAGAGTCATCGACCTTGCTTTCCACGTCAACGAGGTTGTAGCCGATCTTGCCATTGCTCTTGTTGCTGAAAGAAGCAATGTTGATGCCTTCGGCACCGAACACCTTCGTGATTTCAGAAATCATGTTCGGAACGTCCTGGTTGATAACCACAACGCGGCTCTTGACGCCGGAATGCGGGTGATCGACGAGGGCCGGGAAGTTCACGGAATTGCGGACGCAACCATATTCGATGTAGTCCTTCAATTCTTCGACAGCCATCACAGCGCAGTTTTCTTCAGCTTCTTCAGTGGAAGCACCGAGGTGCGGGAAGCAAGTCACCTTGTCGTTCTTGATGAGGTCTGCATCCGGGAAGTCGCAGAGGTAGCCCTGAAGAGAGCCAGAAGCGAGCATTTCGTTCACCGGAGCCATTTCCACGATACCGCCACGGGCGAAGTTCATGATGTAGCTGCCCTTGAAGCCGGCGAGGTTCTTGCGGTTGAGCAAGTTTTCGGTCACGCCCTTGATGAACGGAACGTGCACGGTGAGGAAGTCGGAATTTGCGATCACGGTGTCGAGGTCAGCAATTTCAACCTTGTTGGAAAGTTCGTGCATGTTGGCGGCGTTCGGATACGGTTCGTAAGCGATGACGCGCATGTTCTTCCAACGAGCATAGTTAGCAACGAGCACACCGATCTTGCCGAGGCCGATCACGCCGAGAGTCTTTCCGGCGAGTTCCATGCCAGCGAACTTCTTCTTACCGCTTTCAACGGTCTTAGCGAGGTCCGGATCGTTCACATCGAGGCCCTTGACCCAAGCGGCAGCCTTGTCCACGTTACGGACGGCCATGCCGAGCACGGTCATCACGAGTTCGGCAACGGCGTTGGCGTTTGCACCCGGGGTGTTGAACACGCAGATGCCCTTTGCGGAAGCCTTGTCGATGGTGATGTTGTTCACGCCAGCGCCGGCGCGGGCGACTGCCAGCAGGCCGTCAAAGTTGTCGGTATCAACCTGGGCGGAACGCACCAAGATGGCATCGGGTTTTTCGACGGAGTCGGAAACCTGATAGAACGAGCCAAACAGGCTCAGGCCTTTCTTGGAAATGTTGTTCATCGTCTTAATAGTTGCCATTGTATTATCCTTTGTTTAATGTTAAAACTTTTGAGGGAGCGTTACGGTTCGACCCAGCGACCGCGTTCCTTAATCAAATTCACCAATTCTTCGATGGCGTCTTCTTCGGGAATGTTCTTCTTGACGGCGGTCTTGCCTTCAAAAAGTGTGATGCGGCCGGGGCCGCCACCTACGTAGCCGAAGTCGGCGTCTGCCATTTCGCCCGGGCCGTTTACGATACAGCCCATGATGCCAATGGATATGTCAGAGAGATGTCCGAAGCGAGCCTTGATTTTGCCCATGACTTGCTGGATGTCATAGAGGGTGCGGCCGCAGCTCGGGCAGCTGATAAAGTTCGTCTTGCTGCGGCGGCAGTATGCGGCCTGCAGAATATCGAAGGCGAGAAGAACGCTTTCTTTGGCGCCCTTGTAACCGTCGATTACGACGGCGTCGCCAAGACCATCGGTCACAAGGCTTCCGATGTCGGCGGAAACGCGGAGCGTTTCACGTTCGTTGTCGTTAATCTTGGCGTAAAGCAAAATCGGGTCTTTGCGACCTGCTGCATCGAGTGCAGCAGCAAGGGCGCGCACGCCGGAAACCATTTCGGCTCCTGTGTAGCAGAACACGGAACCTGCCGGTACCGCTGCCGGATTCTGGGCAAAGCCCGCGATATCCATGGCGTCCTTGAATTCCACAATCGGCTTTTCGTTCAAGTTGGGGAGTGCAAATTCTGCATTGCGGCGTTCGCCGGTGAGTGCAATTGCATCGGCCTTCACGCCGACCTTCACCGGGTTAGAACCACCGATTTCTACGCCCGACACCTTCACAACTTCGGTCTCGCGGCGTTCATAATGGTACGGGTCTTTTTCAAGAACCGGCACCGCGTAGCTCACCGGCTTTGTCGGGAGAGCGCATGCCTTAATGAGTTCCTGTGCCACCGGGACTTCGGCCACCGGATCTTCGGTGAGCGATACGCGGATAGTGTCGGCAAGACCGTCAAGCAACAGTGCGCCGATGCCCGCGGCCGACTTCAGTCGTCCGTCGGCACCCGCGCCCGCTTCCGTCACGCCCACGTGGAACGGGTACGGCTTGAAGCCTTCCTGCTTAATGCGGGCGGCGAGCATGCGGTATGCGGCAATCGCCACGCGCGGATTGCTGCTCTTGAGGCTCAAGACCACCTGGTCAAAATGTTCAGCTTCGCACACGGCCAGGTATTCCATGGCGCTTTCCACCATGCCTTCCACCGTGTCGCCATAGCGGTAAATCATGCGGGCCGCAAGGGAACCGTGGTTCACGCCGATGCGGATGGCGCGTCCCAGGCGCTTGGCCTCCTGCACGAACGGAGTAAAGGCCTCGGCAACCTTTTCCTTGCCTTCTTCAAAAGACTTGTCCGTCTGCTGGTCGAGCGTTAAAATGCCTGTGTCGACAAAGTTACCCGGATTGATGCGGACCTTTTCGACCCACTTAAGAGCTTCGAAAGCGGCCTTGGGCTGGAAGTGGATGTCGGCAGAAACCGGAACCTTGCAACCGGCTGCACGCACCTGCTTCATGACTTCTTCAAGACCTTGGGCGTCTGCAAATGTCGGAGCGGTAATACGGACGAGCCCGCAACCCACCTTGGCAAGAGCCAACGTTTCAGCCACGGTACGTTCGACGTCCTTAGGCTTGGTGGTGGTCATGGACTGAACTAAAATGGGGGCATTGCCCCCGATAAGTGCGTCGCCAACGCGAACTTGTACAGTTTCCCTGCGGACTGCGTTAAAGCGGTCGGCTACATACGGGAATTGTCATGTGCCCAAAGATAGCAAATTACCGCCTCAAAGTTAGTCGTTCTTTACGCAACGGATAGAGAAATGATAGTCGGCAGAATGGTCTTGAGTGTAGATCATCATTTTGGGGTATCCGCTAGATTGAACCCTGACCTCAGTTTCCCGGATTCCCTCGTAAGCAAGGAAATAGGCCTGGCGTCCGGCATCTTCGAACGCATAGCCCGATATGTTCCATGCATACCAGTGCCTACCGCATGGCAATGCAGAAAATCCGTAAGGGTCTTCCATACTGGTGCCCCAACCATAACGGGATCTTAGAACGTGTCCGGTACTATCAAGCGGCACGCCGTACTTATCGACCACGATATTCTTGAATTCAAGCATTGTCGGGATATGCCAGCCCTCGGGGCAAATTCCCTGGTGCTGTTTCTGGATCAAGGCTGCGATAGATGCCGAATCGTAGTCCACTGCAGCGATGTTCAAGTTCATGGCGGCCTTCCAGTTGTACATGCTTCCGCACACGTCGCAATACTTTGTACTATCCTTATAGCAGACCCTGTTTCGGCCTTTTATGTTCGCTACAATGCTAGAATCCTGCATGCTGCTCGTCTTGTATCCACGGAAATCGAGGTTCTGCGCCATCCAAGTCTTATTGCCGATCTTTACGGTCTTGTATGTTTTCCCGTCGCGTTCATCAATAAGTTCACCGTAATCGATATTCGGGTTCAGGCGGTAATCCCTGGGAATTGTCAAGTTCCATTGAATCGCGTTCACCCACGACCCGTTTTGGCAGAAATACACATAGTCGGTCACATTGCCCTTCTTGTATTCTCCCTGCGAGCAGGGCTTGTTCCACTGGTACGTATCCTTCTCGATAGTCGTCGACTCGTTCCACTGCGTCTTGGAACACGTCACATAGAAGAGATACTCATAATCTTTCGCGACCTTGAACGAATAGACTTCCGCTTCGCGTGCGGTCTCGCACGTGCCGCGCCCCGAGAGGACATCCAGGAGGGACTCCAACTGGGTGCTAATATTCGACGCCCCATAACAGAACCCGCTGCAGCAGCTGCCCGTGCAACGGTGCACATTGGAAAACAGCTCGCCCGCAGCATCTTCATCGAACTCCACGATACCGTTTTTCACAAACGATTCCGAGCCAAAATACCTTGAACCAAAATCCATATCCGACGCGATAAAGTAGGTTATCGCCGTCGCCCACAGCTTGTCTGTATTCGACGTCCCGGCAACGCTGAATTTATCCACGTCATGGAATTTTTCTCCGAGACCGAAAGCCTTTTGCAACTCCGTCTCGGCCTGGTGTTTCGCATCGACGAACGAAAGGCCCTGCTCCCTGACCAAATACTTGATTCTGCCCTGGATCGCGCTGAACGGCGGATTGATAAAGAAAGACGTATCTTTTTTCACGTTGACAATGCCGTACTGGTAGACATAAGACCTGATTGTCGAATTCGTGGTGTTGTTACGGATAATCTCAATTTCCACGAATTCAGCATCTTCCGGAATCCCGCGGACAACGAACCTGTTCGTCGATGTATCCATAGACCCCTTGTATTCGACCGTAGAATCCACATAATCCAGTTTGTTGTCGAGAAGGCGGGCATAGACACCCGTAGACACCACATGGGAATAGAAACCCTCATATTTCCCCTGAACGACCAATCCGGGAATGTCTTCTTCCGAAGATGAAGAATCTTCGCTGTTCGAAGAAGACGTTGCAGACGACGAGGAATTCTCCGACAGGGAGGTGTTACCCGAAGAATTGGGTGTATCCGAGCCTTCGTCGTCACTAGAAGAGAGTCCCCGCGACGAGGAACTGCCTTTTTTCGAGTTGGAGCCTGAGCTTAAGTCGGTGCTGTCCGATGACGAACTGTATTCGTCTTCATCCAAGTCGCGTTCATCGATCCATTCACCCTGATTGCACGCATAAATGGCGTCCTTGCTTTCGACAAAGTAGCGGTCGCCGGCGTTTTCCTTTGAACAATCGGGCAGGCTGTTTATCGAGGATACCGATGAAATGTGAAATCCCGAGTCGTCGTCACCGCATGCGGCAAGCCCCAAGAAGAGTGCTGTTCCGAGAATTAAACCGGCAAGTCTTTTCAGCATTTGTTCTCCTAAAACTTTTTACCTACAGTCAACTAAAATGGGGGCATTGCCCCCGATAAGTGCGTCGCCAACGCGAACTTGTACAGTTTCCCTGCGGACTGCGTTAAAGCGGTCGGCTACATACGGGAATCATGTGCCCAAAGATAGCAAATTTTATTCGTTTTACACCTCGTCTTCACCCAAGCTGCTGTAGTATTCTTCAAGTTTTTTACGGCAAGCGATAAAGCAATCCTTGAGTGACGGGTCGAACTGCGTACCCATTCCTTCGAGAATGATTTCGTAAGCTTCACCAAAAGACATTTCTGCCTTGTAGCAACGCTTACTCACCAAGGCGTCGTATACGTCGGCGATAGCCATAATGCGGGCTTCTAACGGAATATCGGTGCCCTTGAGTTTCTTGGGGTAACCGAAACCGTCGTAACGCTCGTGATGGTAGCGGGCGACGTTCTTTGCAATTCTTACAAAGTCCGGAGATTCCACCGAGGTCAGCAGGTTTTCGACAATCATGGCTCCCTTTTCGGGGTGTTCCTTCATTTCGGCGTATTCCTGCGGCGTAAAGCGACCAGGCTTTCTTAGAATGCGGTCGTCAATAGCGATTTTACCGATGTCATGCATCGGGGCTGCCGATACCAAACTGTCGTAGAAAAATTCCGACTGTCCAAGGGTTGGGTCTTTACGCAAATATTCAACTAAAATCTGAACGGCCTTACTCGTGCGCTTAATATGGCTACCCGTGTTGCTGTCGCGGTTTTCAACCATATGCGCCATGCCCACAACCATCTGTTCCTGAATCGAACGAATCTGGGAGTCGTTTTCCTTGAGCATCATTTCGAGACGCACGTTGTTGGAACCCAACATGTTAATGTAGTTGTGCATGCTGGTTTCGTCTTCGATTTTGAACAGGTGAATTTTGGCGGAACGGGAAAGAGGCAACTGGCGTAATAGCACTTTATAGAATTTGCCGTCGCTTTCAAGTTTCTTTTCGGCAGTAACCTTGCCTTGAGAAATTTCCTTGTTCCATGCAAGAAGCAGATGGTTTAATGCGGAATTATCTTGTGTAGTATGGTCGATGCGGCTATTTCTAAGAGCTGGGAAATTGTCATAGGCAACAGTGTTGCAACCAAGGAATTTGTTGTCCGAAGAAATAAGAACATAGCTGTTGACATTCTGGGTTTCAAGCATTTGCGAAACAATTTGTTCGATATCGTAGCGCTGAACTCTAAAGCAAATGTACATGAGCGCGAATTGGTCAAACACGTAGACCGCCGGCATGACCATGGTATCGCTTTCGACAAATCGAGAAACGAAGAACGAAAGAATGGAAACGGCTTCAATTGCAGAAAGGGCTGTCAGGCTCTTGAAAGAAACGTTTTTCTTTTTAATGAAGGCGTAAACAATAAGGCTCACGTTGATAACGACAAAACCGACCATGCAGGCGTTGAAAATGTCGTGTCCGAGACCATACTCGGCAACAAAATTACCTGCGCCATTTGTTTGAATGTATTTAATCGATTTGTAATAGAAGTCGTTGCTTCCGACAGTCAAGGAAAATCCTAGAACGACAAAAACAATCAGCATGAGCAGGTCGTAGCTCCATGCCGGGAACTTGATCTTACAAACAAAAAGGCTTGCTTTAAAAGTAAGAACCGGAAGGAACATGGAACCAAGATAAATCATCTTGTTCGAAAGAATCGCTTGGTCCAAATTTGTTGAGCGGGCGAGTAGTAAGTGCCCTAAACAAGCAATAAAAACACAGAAAAAAAGTAGCGGATAAGGGCCGCCTTGCTTCGAATTAATTCGATATTGCAAAAGGAAATTTAACGCGGCTACGACCGTTAAAATTGTCAAATATAAAACAACCATAGATTCCCATCTATTCAAACACCATGCAAACCACTTTAAATATAAATTATAATGGCGGCATGAAGTGGAACGTTGTTACAAATCCGTCTAAAAAGCGTGTAAAAAACACAGTCGCCAATTTTTGATTGACGACTGCGTCTTTTTGTCTTACAGAATTTGTTCTGAATTAGGCTTCAGCCGGGGCTTCCGGGGCAGCTTCAGCAGCAGGTGCTTCGGCGGCCGGAGCTTCAGCGGGCTTCGGAGGGAGCAAAGCCTTCATGGAAAGCTTCACCTTGCCCTTCGGGTCAACACCGAGGCAGAGCACTTCGACTTCGTCACCAACGTGAACAACGTCTTCGACCTTTTCGACACGGTGGTCGGCAAGTTCGGAGATGTGTACCAAGCCATCGCGACCCGGGAGGATTTCGACGAATGCGCCAAACGGCTGGATCGTCTTCACCTTGCCCTTGTACTTGCGGCCCGGTTCGGGTTCAGCAGTGAGTTCTTCGATCATGCGGCGGCAAACTGCAGCGGCCTTGCCACTCGGAGCAGCAATGTCGATGTTGCCATCGTCATCGATGTTGATGGTGCAACCCGTCTGAGACTGCATGCCCTTAATCACGGAGCCACCGGAACCGATAACGTCACGGATCTTGTTGGTCGGGATGCGCATCTTGATCATGGTCGGAGCCTTGTCGGAAACCTTCGGACGCGGAGCGGCGAGGCCGAGTTCAGCCATCTTGCCGAGGATATGCAGGCGGCCTTGGCGTGCCTGTTCCAGAGCTTCGCGCATGAGTTCCGGCGTAATGCCGCGGATCTTGATATCCATCTGGAAGGCTGTGATACCTTCGGCAGTACCCGTCACCTTGAAGTCCATATCGCCGAGGTGGTCTTCCGTACCGGTGATGTCGGTCAAGATCTTGATCTTGCCGCCTTCCTTGACGGAACCCTTTTCGGAGATGAGGCCCATGGCGACACCTGCAACCGGAGCCTTGATAGGAACGCCAGCGTCCATCAAGCTGAGGCAGCCACCGCAAACAGAGGCCATGGAAGAAGAACCGTTGGATTCCTGAATTTCGGAAACCACGCGGATGGTGTACGGGAAGTCTTCCGGCAGCGGGAGCACTGCTGCGAGAGAACGTTCGGCCAAGTGGCCGTGACCGATTTCGCGGCGGCTCATGCCGAGGCGCTTGCATTCACCCACGCAGTACGGCGGGAAGTTGTAATGCAGCATATAGCTCTTGGAGCCTTCGCCCTGCAGGCTTTCGTAGCGCTGTTCGTCGGCCTTGGAGCCGAGCGTGCAGACCACGAGACCCTGGGTTTCGCCACGCTGGAAGATCGCAGAACCGTGAGCGCTCGGGAGAACGCCGAGTTCGATTTCGATGGGGCGGACTTCGGTCGTCGTACGGCCGTCGAGGCGCACGTCTTCGTTCAGGATCATTTCGCGCATGGCAGTGCGTTCGTAGTCGCTGAAGATTGCCTTAGCGTCTGCAACGAGAGCAGGATCCTGTTCTTCGTCCTTGCCAATGATAGCGAGAATGCGTTCGTCTTCGAGCATCTTCGCGCAGAGGTCTGCCATAGCCGGATAGAAGTCGGTCTTCACCATGTTGGAGTGGACGTCCTTGTTCAGTTCGTCCCACACGACTTCCTTCACCGTGGCGAGAAGCTTTTCGTGGGCTTCGCCAACGTGCTGCGGCTTGAGTTCCATCTTGGGCTTAGCGCAGCGGTCCACCAGTTCCTGTTGGGCCTTGCACATAGCCTTGATAGCTTCGTGACCGGCGAGAATTGCGTTGATCATCGTGTCTTCGGACACTTCGTAGGCACCGCCTTCCACCATGCAGACGGAATCTTCGGTACCGGCGACCACCAGGTCCAGATCGGCGCAGGCCATCTGTTCGTAGGTGGGCATCACGATGTTCTGACCATCGACCACGGCCACGCGCAGTTCAGAAAGACCGATAGAGAGGGATGCTGCAGACACGCCGAGCACATCGGGTGCGAACTTGCGGTCAGCAGAAAGAACCTGCACAATCACCTGGACTTCGCGCGTGAAGTTCTCGGGGAACATCGGGCGAATCGGGCGGTCAATGATACGGGCAGAAAGAGTTTCTTCGTCAGAAGGACGTCCGGCTTCGCGCTTGCTGTAGCCGCCCGGGAGGCGACCAGCGGCGTAGGCCTTTTCGCGATATTCCACAGTGAGAGGGAAGAAATCACCTTCTTTTTCTTCGCCGTAGCAGACAGTGGAAAGCACGAATGCATCGCCCATCTTGGCGACTGCAGCACCGCGTGCCTGCTTGGCAATACGGCCCGTTTCAAACGTGATCACACGGCCGTCGGGGAGCGTAACAGACACTTCCTTCGGGTCGAGCATCTTGCCGTATTTTTGATGGTATGCGTCAATAGACATAAATTTCTCCAGTCTGAAGAATTAGCCGCGCAGACCGAGTTCCTTGATCAAGGCACGCTGGGCGATAATGTCCTTTTCGCCGTAGTACTTGAGGAGGTTCTTGCGCTTAGAAACCATCATGGACAGACCGCGCAGGGAGTGGAAGTCCTTCTTGTGGGTCTTTGCATGTTCGGTGAGGTTCTTGATCTTCTCGGTGAGGAGAGCGATCTGAACGCGGACGTTACCGGTGTCCTTTTCGTTTGCTCCGAACTTAGCGGTGATTTCTGCAGCCTTTTCTTTAGTGATAGTAGCCATTATAGCCATTCCTTTTTTTGTGTTTGTTGTTTCATTACATGTTTTTGTCCGAGTTTCTCTGCTCTTGCACCAGTGGAATTGGCGAATCTGGTCACAGGACCCAGGCAAAAATGCAATTTGCGCGTAAATATAGGTAAAAAAGCGGATTTGTCATTCCCAGCTTGACAGGGAATCTCCTTTTTTAGGGCTAAAATAGAGCAAAAAAGAGGAAAATTTTAGGAAAAAGCTACTTCTAGCAAGATTTGGGCATCTTTTCTATATTTTCCGGCGAAAAAAGACTATTGACTAGTGACTGTATAATGGAAACCGCTAGAAAAGACAATAACTACCTGTTTGATTCTGGGAATCTTTCGGAAGGGGCGCTCGCCAAAAAGCACCGCATCGAGAATGACCCCAGTGCTCGCACTAATATAATGGACTATTTACCCGGCATGGAAGTTATCCAGTCGGACATCGCAGACAAGGTGCTCGCTGAATCGGAAAATTACGATTATTCCAAGTACACCGGCAAAGATGTAAAGCGTGCTCTGGAACATGAACGTTGCACGCTCGAAGATTTTAAGGCGCTTCTGTCGCCGGCTGCCGCTCCGTATTTGGAACAGATGGCTGCCAAGGCTAAAATCGAAACCAGCAAGCATTTCGGTAACAACGTCTATTTCTTTACTCCGCTCTATATTGCTAACTACTGCGAAAACTACTGTGTGTATTGCGGTTTCAACTGCTACAATCACATCAAGCGCATGCAGCTGACCATGGAGCAAATCGAGTACGAGATGAAGGTGATTGCCGACAGCGGCATGGAAGAAATCCTGATTCTCACGGGCGAGAGCCGCGCGAAAAGCAGCGTGGAATACATCGGCGAGGCCTGCAAGCTTGCCCGCAAGTATTTCCGCATGGTAGGCATCGAAGTTTATCCGGTGAATACGGACGAATACCGCTACCTGCACGAATGCGGCGTGGACTACGTGACGGTTTTCCAGGAAACCTACGACAAGGTTCGTTTCGAACAACTTCACCTGATGGGTCACAAGCGCGTGTTCCCGTATCGCTTTGACTCGCAGGAACGCGCCCTGATGGCAGGCATGCGCGGGGTGGCATTCTCCGCGCTCCTCGGCCTTTCGGATTTCCGCCGCGACGCGCTCGCATCGGCGCTCCATGTGTATTACTTACAAAAGAAGTATCCGCATGCCGAAATGAGCCTCAGCTGCCCGCGACTCCGCCCCATCATCAACAACGACAAGATCGACCCGCTGGATGTTCATGAAAAGGAACTCTGCCAGGTGCTCTGCGCTTACCGAATCTTCTTGCCGTACGTGGGCATTACGGTTTCGAGCCGCGAAAGCAAGGAATTTAGGAATGGCATCGTGAAGATTGCTGCGACGAAGGTTTCCGCCGGCGTTTCTACGGGCATCGGCGACCACGAGAGCAAGTACAGCGGTCACGATGACGGCGAAGGCGGCGACGAACAGTTCGAAATCAACGACGGCCGCAGCTTTAACGCCATGTACTCTGACATTTCGGGCGAAGGCCTGCAGCCGGTATTGAACGATTACCTGTACGTGTAATTAATACTTATAGTCTGCGCAACCTATATTTCCATAGGTTGAAAAGCAAACTCCGTTGTCGGTGAGGAATGCGCCACCGCGTCCATTTGATTTGTTGCGCATTTTTGCGCCATTGGGGAGCAGCGCGACTTCTACAGAATGGCTACCTTCTTTGCCACCAGTCCACTGCACGCTCATTGTCAAGCGGTAATTGGTTTTGTTATTGCCCTGTGAGGTAATTTTATCCAAGCCAGCGGCTTTCCCGTAATTCAATTCTCTGCTCATGAACATGGGTGTGTTGGGGTAAGTGCGCCAGTTGGAACCGTCTTCTTTTACAGTGAATGTGGAGTGGGACTTTCCATTTTTTTCAACATCTTTTTTAATCCCGCCGTTGTTTCCGGTTTGCTGTCTAAATGCAACAATGTCGGCAACACCTTCAAAGTGAGCTTCGTTCAGGGCGTCGTACCAAGTTCCGGCGTCTCCAATCAAATCGCACATGTTTGCGCTATTGTTTGCGCTTCCGTGAGAGGCTTGGACATTCATGGAGGCGCCTCCCTTCATTTCAATGACAAATAAGGTGACGCCAGATTCTTTTTCCAAGTATTGTTTTAACTTGTCTCGATTTTTAATATTGGTTGAATCATCGCCCTTTGATAAATAGGGGCTATTATATAAAGCTTCGCCGCTTGATATTAAAGCCTTGTTCAGAGCGTCACGTAGATAATACAGCTTCATTAAGTCAGCTTTTTCTTTGGTCTTTTCGGTGAATCCCATAAGCTTAGGGGCGCCGATCCCGGCGAGTACGCCGAGAATGACGATAACGACCAAAATTTCGATTAATGAAAAACCGTGTTTCATATTGTATTTTCTCGCTCTTATGCCAAAATATAGTTGAATTTCTATCTTTGGCTCCGAAAATTGCATTATGTTGACTTCTCTAGCGCTCATTTTCTTGTTGGGGTTACTTTTAGGCTCGATTTTCGTCAAGCTTAAGCTCCCGAGTATTCTCGGGATGATTCTGACGGGGATTATTCTCGGCCCCCATGCTCTGAACCTGCTTCGACCGGCTTTTTTGGATATTTCGGCGGACTTGAGACAGCTTGCGTTGGTCATAATCCTGACGCGTGCGGGGCTTACGCTGGACATGCGGGAATTCAAGCGGATTGGCCGTGCCGCTCTTTTGATGTGCTTTGTGCCTGCATCGATCGAGATTGTGGGCGTCGTATTGCTCGCGCCGCCACTGATGGGGGTGACATACTGGGAAGCGGCTCTCATGGGTTCGACCATTGCGGCGGTGTCGCCGGCAGTGGTGGTGCCGCGCATGCTCAAAATGCGCGAGGAAAATCGCGGCGTCAAACGGGGGATCCCCCAGATGCTTCTGGCGGGAGCTTCGCTTGATGACGTGTATGTGCTGGTGACTTTTGCCGCGTTCCTAGCTTTGCTTAAGGGCGAGAGCGTGTCGGCGACGAGCTTTCTTTCGGTGCCGGTGTCCATAACTCTCGGGGCTGCGGTGGGGGTGGCCTGCGGGTATGCCTTGGTGTGGTTCTTTAAGCATAAGCACATGCGCGATACGGTGAAGGTGCTGATTATCTTGAGTTTCGCCTTCTTGCTGAATGAACTGGAACATGACATTAGCGATGTGGTGCCGTTCAGCGGCATGATTGCGGTGGTCGCCATTGCGGCCTGCATTTACGGAAAGCATCCGGAACTTGCAAAACGCATTAGCGGCAAGTTCACCAAGTTCTGGGTCGCGGCCGAAATCATCTTGTTTGTGTTGGTGGGTAGCACCCTGGACGAGGCTTACGCGTTTACGGCGGGAATCGGTGCGATTTTCGTGGTGCTTGGGGCCATGTTCTTTAGAATGGCGGGTGTGGCCATTTGCATGTGGCGCACTCCGCTGAATTACAAAGAACGCCTGTTCTGCATGCTGGCCTACGTGCCGAAGGCGACGGTGCAGGCGGCCATCGGTGGCGTGCCTTTGAGCTTTGGTTTGGCTTGCGGCAACAACGTGCTGACTTTGGCTGCGGTGGCGATTATGGTGACGGCCCCGCTGGGAGCCATCTTTATAGATAAAACCTATAGGCGGCTGGTGCCGGTGGATCCGGTAGAGAATGGCTAGGCGAATTTAGCTAGGCGAGTTCGTTGACGGCTGCGAGGTATTCTTCGAGAGTCTTGGATTTCTCGATTTTCTTGCGGGTCTTTTTTGGAAGGTCCGCATACGTCCAGAAGGGGCGGATTTTGTCTAGAATTTGGGCGTTGCCTTGCAAGCGGCGGGCGTAGTCGGCCGCGATGTCGGCGTGAATTTTGAGAAGCGTTTCTGTCGTAGAACCGCAGGGGAGTCCGGCGTACTGGGCGGCGAGAACTGGGTTCGCGAGGAGGCCCCTGCCAATCATGATTCCCGCGAGCTTCGGGTAGTGCGTCTCGATATATTGAATCTGCTTGAGGTCGGTGATGTCGCCGTTAAAAATCAGCGGGTGCTTGCATTCGCTGTAGAATTTGTCAAAAGTCTCGAAGTCAAGCGCGCCCTTGTACTGCTGGATTCCGATTCGCGGGTGAAGGGTAATGTGGGCGAGGGGGGCTTCGTTCAGGAGCGGTAGCAGTTGCAGGCATTCTTCTGGGGAGGTCAGCCCGAGTCGCATTTTGATGCTGAACTTGGGGGCGCTTGCTGCTGCGGGTTCTGCGGCGGCTTGGTTTATGGCGTCGAGAATTTCGCGAACTTTTTCGGGGTGGGGTAGTATTCCAGAACCTCGGCCCGACTTGGTCTGCATAGGGTAAGGGCAACCCATGTTGATGTCGATTTCCTTGAAACCAAGCTCTGTAACAGCCTTAGTCAAAAGGTTGAATTCTTCGACATCGCGTACAATGATTTGGGGTACCAGGTGGTAGGGATGCTCCGTTTGCAAATCGCGGAGATCTTTGGCTCGAACTTCGCCCTTTTCCAACCTGAGAAACGGTGTGTAATAGGTATGGATTCCAGGGGCGAACTTGCTGTGGGCTAGCCGGTAGGCAGATTCGGTAAATCCCTGGAGAGGGGCGAAGTGAATGGGTAGCATGGTAGCGCGTGGCGCGGTTTACGAGCAGCGGAGCACTTGGCCTGGGCGAATGGTGTTGCCCTTGATGCCGTTCAGCTGACAGAAATGCCGTACTTGCGGGCGATTTTGCCGAGGCAGTCGCCGCTTCTTACCTTGTAGTAGCGGTGCTTGGAAAGTTCCTTTTGGAAACCTTCTTCGACAGCGAGAATTTCTTGCGGTTCAATTGTAATGAGGGCGCTCTGGAATGTGCCTTCTTCGAAGTTGAAAATCGTAGCCGGATCGATGTAGTTACCGTGGTACTTCATTTCGAAGTGGAGGTGAGCACCGAAGGAGCGGCCTGTGTTACCGCCAACGCCGATCGTATCGCCGGCTTGCAGGGTGTCGCCGACGTTCACTTTCCAGCTGGCGAGATGGGCGTAGAGCGTGGTGAGTCCGTTGCCGTGGTCCAGAATCACGTACTTGCCGTAGCCTTTGCGGCGGCCTTGGTTACGTACCTTGGTGACAACTCCTGTAAAGGCGGCCACAATGGTGCGGTCTTCGCCATGGCAAAGGCCCATATCGACACCGCGGTGCATACGGTAGGTTCGAATGCCATAGGGGGCCGAAATACGGCGGCTTGCCGTGGGAACAAAGGCGGTGGTCATGTCAAGCGTCAGCTTGGGGAGCGTTTCAAGAGAGGCGGAATCGCCTTCGGCCATGTCGGCGGCGAGTTCGGCGTCGGCTTCTTCCTGGCTCATTTCGGATTCACTGTCGGAATCTTCGCTGTCGGCCTCTTCTATGCCAGAGTCAGCCGCGGTGACGTCGTTGGCGGCGATTTCGGAGTTGCCGGCGTCGGCTTCGTCAATGATATCGTTGCCTGTAAATTCGCTTTCCGTTTCAGAAGGGAGCAAAATCTGTGTTTCAGGCTCGGTAGTGGGTTGAGTATCTTGAGCTGTGTTTTTGTTTGAAGCACAGGCTGTAAAAAACAATACAATTGACAGTAGAAGACCAAACATTCGCATAGATTCCAGCAATATAATATATTTCTCCGGCTTCTAAAACTTTTATTTTCCTTGCGGAACTCTAAGTGTAAGTACTTGTATACATATATCGCGTTTTTTGGCGAAAATAGCCTTATCGGAGTTGTATATTTTTCTATTTTTACGCGCCGTCAGGGCCTATCATCCAGGTAGGTTCCTAGTCCGGCTAGATTAGCCGATAAAGGATTATATAATGGCAAAGAAAGTTCAGGATGCCCTCAAGGACATCATCTCCCTCTGCAAGCGCCGCGGTTTCATTTTCCCCGGCTCCGAAATTTATGACGGCCTCGCCAACACTTGGGACTACGGTCCGTATGGCGTGGAACTGAAGCGCAACATCAAGAACCTCTGGTGGAAGAAGTTTGTGACCAGCCGCCAGCCCCGCGTTTGGAAGGCCTCTGGCCACGTGGGTAACTTCTCTGACCCGCTGGTCGACTGCCTCGCTTGCCACGAACGTTTCCGTGCCGACCAACTTTTGGAAGACAAGCTCGGCGAAGGCTGCTGCGCCGGCAAGAACTTTGACGAAGTCCACCAGATGATGATGGACAACAAGATTGAATGCCCGACCTGCGGCAAGACCGACTGGACCAAGCCTCGCGCATTCAACCTGATGTTCCAGACCGAAATCGGTGTGATCGAAGGCGAAGGCAACAAGGTGTACCTCCGTCCGGAAACCGCTCAGGGTATCTTCGTTGACTTCAAGAACATTGTCGATAACGTCCGCCCGCGCATTCCGTTCGGTGTGGGCCAGATCGGTAAGTCCTTCCGTAACGAAATCACTCCGGGTAACTTCATCTTCCGTACCCGCGAATTCGAACAGATGGAACTGGAATTCTTCTGCGAACCGGGCACCGAACTTGACTGGTACAACTTCTGGCGCAAGTACTGCTTTGACTGGCTCGTGAACGACCTCGGCGTGAACAAGGAAAAGCTCCGCCTCCGCGAACATGCCAAGGAAGAACTTTCTCACTACTCCAACGGTACCACCGACGTCGAATACGAATTCCCGTTCGGTTGGGGCGAACTCTGGGGTATTGCAAGCCGTACGAACTACGACTTGACGCAGCACCAGAACGAATCCAAGGTCAAGCAGGAATACATTGACCCGGTCCAGAACAAGCGTTACATCCCGTACGTTGTGGAACCGTCCCTCGGTGTGGAACGTCTGCTCCTCGTGCTCCTCTGCGACGCTTACGAAGTCGAAAAGCTCGAAAACGACGAACGTACCGTGCTCCACTTCGACCCGAAGATTGCTCCGGTGAAGGTTGC
>CADBHQ010000049.1 GCA_902794535.1 Fibrobacter succinogenes
GAACGTTTAAATGGGACAGAAAAAGTCTGCAAAGATTCTTTCTCAACAGCTTTGTGAACCTATTGCAAAATATTGTGCTGACGTCGCGCAAGACAAGCTTTTAGATGGTGTTGCGAAAACAAAGTCAGGCGACATTCGTGTTATTGAATTGTTTGCTGGTGTGGGTGGATTTCGTATTGGTCTTGAGAGAGCGTCTTGCCGCTATAAAACAGTATGGAATAGTCAGTGGGAGCCTTCGACCAAAACACAGGATGCGTCGATAGTTTATAGAGCGCGATTTGGTGATGAAGGACATTCTAATGTTGATATTGCGACGGTTTCAGTTGATGAAATCAAGCCGGGAAATCTCCTTGTTGGAGGCTTTCCGTGCCAAGACTATTCTGTCGCATCTACATTGAAAAGATCCGGTGGAATCGAAGGAAAAAAAGGTGTTCTTTGGTGGCAGATTCATCGTATCCTTCGTGATAGCAAGAATCCGCCGAAGTATTTATTCCTCGAAAATGTTGATCGCCTTTTAAAATCGCCCGTTAAGCAGCGTGGTCGTGATTTTGCAATTATTTTGGCTTCGCTTTCTGATCTCGGTTATTCTGTAGAATGGCGAGTTGTTAATGCTGCTGACTATGGTATGCCTCAGCGTCGTCGCAGAACGTACATTGTCGCCTATAAGGACGGAACGAAACTTGCAAAAGCAAGCTCAAAAGCTGCTGCTGATGAATGGATTCTGAATGACGGAATTCTTGCACAGGCTTTAAAGTGCAAGCTTTCGGAAAAGACGAAAAAAAATGAATTTGAAATTAAAGGTGACTTGGTTAAAGTTACTGAAGAATTCAATAAGGGGCAGAAAAATTCTCCGTTCTTCACTGCGGGTTTCATGAGCAATCGTAAAGTCTGCACTTTTGATGTTGTTGCGGACTATTTCGGGAAGAAATTAACCCTTGGCGAATTGCTTGTTGATGAAAAGGATGTTCCCGAGGGATTCTTTATTGATGAGAAAGAACTGCCTAAATGGGAATACTTGAAGGGCGGAAAGTCTGAAAAGAGAAAGACTGCAGAAGGCTTCGAATACAATTATAGCGAGGGGCCGATGGCATTCCCTGATTTTTTGGATAAGCCTTCTCGCACAATTATTACGGGTGAAGGCGGAAAGGGACCTTCACGCTTCAAGCATGTTATCAAGACGAAATCTGGTCGATATCGTAGGCTTGTTCCTGTTGAATTGGAACGTTTGAACATGTTCCCTGACAATCACACAGAAGGCGCTAGCAATTTGCGTCGCGCTTTCTTGATGGGTAATGCGCTCGTGACTGGTATTGTCGAAAATGTCGGTCGTGTTCTAGAAAAGTGGATATGACATGAACGAGCAGGCTTTACCATACAATAAAAAATCCAAGGACTCTATTCTTGAGCATGCTCAAAGAATGCTTGGAAAAACACTTTGGGAAATGTATGGCGAAGCCAGGTTGCTTGACACGGGAAAAGGTAGCTTGGGAAATGCTGTTGAAAAATATCATTTCCAATATGAGCCGAATTCTAAATCAGAACCCGATTTCAAGGAAGCGGGTGTCGAACTAAAATGTACGCCCTTGAAAAAAGCATCTGACGGGAGCATGCTTTCGAAGGAGCGTTTGGTGCTCAATGTCATAGATTATATCGAAGAAGCGACTAAGACGTTCGATACGAGTAGTTTTTGGGAAAAGAATGCTCTCCTGCTTTTAATGTTTTATTTGCATGAAGAGGGAAAACTTCCATATGACCTTATTTTTAAAATAGTTCGATATTGGAATTTTCCTGAAACTGATTTAAAGATAATCAGAGATGATTGGACTATAATTCACAATAAAATACTTGCGGGAAAAGCTCACGAAATTTCAGAAGGCGATACGCTTTATCTTGCTGCATGTACAAAGGGGTCGAAGGCTGGTGCGCAAATGCGACGCCAGCCTAAATCCGATAAACTTGCTCCCCAGCGTGCATATTCGATAAAATCGAAGTATGTCAATACAATTATTCTGGATTCTTTGAATCATCCAGAAATGCATAAAGGTCTTTTTATAAGTGAACAGCAGAAGAGGAAAATTCTAAAAGTTCAAGAAAGTGCTGAAAGTGTAGTTCGCAGTATTTCTGATTATCGTGAATCGGAAACTTTCGAGCAACTGATTGAAAGAAAATTCTCTCCGTATTATGGCAAGACGATTGCGGAAATAGAGAAAATGTTGGACGTTGAATTTTCTCAAAGCAAAGCTATGGCTTATGATGTATGCAAGGCGATTCTTGGTATTAAGTCAAAGAAAATTGCTGAATTTGAAAAAGCCGAAATCGCCATTAAGACAATTCGTCTCGAAGCTAACGGCCGTCTGAAGGAAGCGATGTCTTTCCCGAATATCAATTATAAAGAAATTGTTAAGGAACAATCCTGGGAAGACTCTGCGCTTTATGAGATGTTTACGCGACGATTCTTGTTCATCATTTTCAGGAAAACTGCGGAGAAAAATGATAAGCAGGTCCGCCTAGAGAAAGTGATGTTCTGGACGATGCCGTTTGAAGATTTGAAACAGGGAAAAAACCTCTGGGAAAATACCCGCGCAAAAGTTAAGGCGGGCGACTACGAACATTTTATAAAATCTTCCGAAAATTCCATTTGCCATATTCGCCCTAAAGCGCAAAATGCCGCAGATACCACTGAAGGGGCACAAGGTTTCCAGGTGAAGAAGATGTGTTATTGGTTGAATAGGGAATATGTGCTAAAACAAATAATAGATTAATTATTTCTTTTTTGCAAAAAGCGTTTTCTTTACACGCACAAGAGTCTCTTTGTAGATTCCTGTTGCTTTTTTTATCTCGCTATCAATTGTTGTTTCGTAGAGAACCCCTTTTTTTTCGGCAGTAATTCCTAGGTTATTGATAATTTTTTTTGCCTTGAATCCACCACCTCTTTGGGGACTATCAATATGCATGAAGTTTTTTTCAAGAGTTCGAAATGCTGTATTGGGGTTGCATAGGTACTCTTTTGCCATGATAAGCACTAAATCGCTTGGCAGAGAGGATTCATCACCTACTTTTTTTTTCTCAGTTTTGGGGTGGGGGAGTATCTTTGCATGAGAAGATAAATTTCTCGGAGAGTATGTAATATCTAAAACAGTATTTCCATCTTCCTTTCGCAAATCATCAAATGGCAAAACCATATCAAGAAATTCTTGGAAATAGTCTACTCCATTTTTTTTGTACCTTTCATGTAATTTCATTCGTACATAAGATAATACATCGGGATCTTCGGCAATATTATTCCCTTTTTTATAAATGTTGTAAATATTTCCATTGCGCTTTGATTTTGGGCTGACAAAATAATTCATTGGGTGCACCATTCGCAGAAAGCAGGCTTCCGCAAATATTCGTGCGGTTTTTCTATTTTTAGGGGGAATTTTAAAATTTTTTCTGCAATATAATCCTGTAATGACATCTTTTTTCCATTCCGAAACCTTTCCAAGACGAAAATAATTTTTGCATATTTCGCTAATACCCCACTTTTTCCCTTTATAATTATAATTTCTACCTGCATCTAAAATATGTGCTAGCTTATAGCCTGATATTCCTATACCTGGGTTTACTCCATCGACATTAAAAGCAGCGTATTCTTTTTCCCAAGGTTCATCTTTTGTCCCCATGCGATCTTTGTATCTAACTGGGAATTTTTTTGATTTCATCAAAGATTCAAATTCTTCAAATTTGGGGACATAGCCATCATATGCCATTTTAAAGAAAAAATGTGGAAAATAATTGTCGGTGTAGAAAAAAGAATAACCAGCGTCAGTAACAGTTTCCCAGCCTCTTCTTAAATGTCCTGCTGAATTACCAGTCCTAAATCCAAGAACTACATTTGGAGTCTTGACATACTTTTTTAGAAGATTATGCCACTTAATCACAATCTCTATATTTTGAGGTAGATGGGGTTCTATAAAATCCGTCCAATAATCTTTAATTTTTTGTGATTGGCTCTTTTTAAATGTAGGTATACTTGGTTGATTGATACTATCTAGTTTTTCTTGCAAAGTCATGATTTCGCTTCCTGGATTCGCTTTCTATTTATTGTGCTTATACTGACACGCGTCACGTTTGTTCAACATTTGTATAAGATTCCATAAAAAGTTTAGTAATATAATTTGATTATTGTAAATACTACAAATGAATTTTCACACAAATATTCCGTGTTTCACCATTTTTTTAGCAGGATGAAAACTGCTTACAGAAAAAATTTATTAGACTGTCCTAACACATTGCCCCCCCCCCTCCAGCAACATGTTGAGGGGAGCAATGTTAATCATATAGTACAGCATTTGGCCTTGCTATATAGTATACGCTACGCAGAAACAAGATTTTTTTCACAACCCCCTTTCTTTTTTCAGGTTTATTCATTATATTTGGCTAACGTGAGATATTTGTATGGTCAACAAAGACCGGTGCATACCATATAGATATCGTTAATAACAAGAACATGTACTGGCAAAAAAGACATGAATACGACCTCTATTCAGGTTCGCGATTCCTTTATCGTGAACGCTCTTCGTAACTGCGGTTACAACAATTACGCTGCCATAGCAGACATCATTGACAATTCGGTTGAACCTGAAGTCGATGCCACCATAGTAAAAATCCTGTTATCTACAGATTCCGGAAAGGGTGGACCCATAAAATCCATTAACATCATTGACAATGGATGTGGAATGGATATTGACACTATGAATGAAGCCATGTGTCTCGGGTCTATGACTGGAAAAACAGGCGAAACTAACCTTGGAATGTATGGAGCGGGGCTTAAAACAGCCGCGCTCAGCCTCGGGAAAAGGCTTACGGTTATTTCTCGTACGCAAGGAAGCGACTACGTTTCCAAGGCCGTCCTTGACATCACAGATGCTTGTAAGAATGGTGGCCCCATTGAACTTACTGTTGATAAGATTCCTCTGAACGATTTTTTGGCAGATCCAGAATATTTCACGATTTTTGATGTGGAGCATGGAACGCTTGTATCCATTACCGAAATAGATCGTCTTTCCAATCGAGACCGTAAGAATTTTGGAGGGCAACTTCGCAACAAAATTGGTGAAATCTTTAACAAATTCATAACCTCAAACATTTGCAAATTTTTTGTAGATGGTGCTCCAGCGGAACCTGTCAATCTCATGCTGAATGCGCTTGAACAGAATGAATTACTTGGCAGTGATGATTTTGAGGTTGCAGGCACACAATTCTCATTTAATGCATACTATCTTCCGAAAGAAGACACATCAGATTCTATAGGAGAAGGCGCTTCAAGAAACTTACGTAACCAAGGATTGTACATTTATCGCCAGAATCGCCTTATAGGTCGAGGCCTGACACTTGGACTTTGGACTCGCCATCCGCAATATAACGGACTTCGCATAGAGCTTTTTACCAATGGAACATGTGACGAACTACTCGGGACGACATTTACCAAGATGGTTTCCGAGCAGTCGAAAGAAACAATGAGCCAGTCACTCTATGACACTCTTGTCAAAAAAATGGGCGTCTTCATCAGCGAAGCAAAAAATCGCGGACAACGTGAATCTGCTGCAGCAAAAGGCGAAACTGATGCAGAAACGCAAAAAATGTACGATCATGTTACTAAAGAGATGAATGACAATCTTCTCCTTAAGATAAATCGACGTGGAGAAAACAAACCTAGCGAGGAGCAGAAGGAGCATGAACATCGTGGTCCACAGAAAAACCCCGCTTTATTCCGTGAGCGCAAGAATAAATGGCTCGATGGGATTAAGGAAGTTAGTCTTGGTCGCAATGAAGAAATGTTTATGTTTGAAATGTCTAACAACAAGCGATCTGTACTCATCAATATTGACCATCCGTTCTACAACGAATTTTATAGACATTTGCCGATTAATCTTAAACATCAGATGGCAAAGGTCATCACGTGTCATGAAATTGCGAAACAGAATGTCAACTATTATGGTAGCGAGGATATTCAGCAGCTGATTGACACCTATAATGAGACTATTTCCTCTGAAGTAGGGAAATCGTTGTCTAAGTAATAAAAAAGCATATCGGATTAATCATCCGATATGCTTTTTTAAAGATTTGTCAATCACGTTTATATTTTTTTAGACTTCTTGACTAGGGATGAATCTCATAGAAGTTAAGAATTCTGTCCCATATCCAGTACATATGTTTACGAGTTTTTCAATGTTCGGTTCAATCAATTCCACTATTTGTGAAGATGAATTATGTGGATTCATTGATGTCGACGACAACAATCAAATGGTTTACAGAGAACGCGATGATTACGATCAAGTATTTGTTCCGTCATCAGCGGTTATTAGCTATTGCCAAGCTAACCCCCAACCTTATCCTATTGGCAAATATATCTATCTTGGGCTTGAATCTCCTCATATACACGAATACAAAATAAACCCTATACGAAATTATGTTACGAGACAATACGTAATGTGTCGCCCTGCTGTAGGTACCACGGGAACTCTTATAAAAGAAAAAATTATTCAAAAAATAGGCCATCTTTTGAGAGAGAATGGTCCGCTTTGTCTTCCCGTTATCAAATTTAACTTGGTGCAGATTCAGTGCTCTTGCGGGGAGCCAACAAAAAAGTATCGCGATGAAAATTTTGTAAAAGCACTTTTTGACAACACAAATACAAGACATTACACATCTCTTCTACATCGGTTAAATTCGACATTTCCAGGGTATTTTTTCAATTGTTGTACAAAGGGAAATTGCGCTGTTATAAAGCAAGCTTTGACTGCCCTAAATCATCCCTACAGCGATAAATATGAATTAAGGGTTCTTGTTGAAGATATTATAAGGTCTAACCTGCCTCAAGGAATGCGGTATCATTGCCTCAATCAGCATCCAAGTCAATGGTGGAAATAATGCAAAAAGCGATAGGATGTGTTTTGTAGAATCACGGGAAAAAATATGCATTTTGCGTTAGGGATAGTGACCCCTTGGGGCGGAGACGCGCTTGCGCGGCTCCGTTGCAAGAGCGGCGCGGGGGTGCCGCAGGCGCGCACGGGGCGCCTTGCGATATAGCCCGACCCGGCGAAGGGTGACAGGGGCCAACCGAGCCGGGGAACGCTTATGCATCATTTGAATTTTCCCAATATATTCTTGGCAACTCATAGCCGTCATGGCTGATTTCGCTTCCATCAATGTTTTCTAGCCCAGAATTCAATTCGATGTTCAAATTTTCAAGTTGCGTGTTGACTTTTGATAAAAAAACATCGTCGCTGTAATCCCCGGCTTCAAGATAGTCAACAGCCTTTGCGTAGATATGCGCTATACGCATGGCTTTATAAGCTTTTTTGTATACAGTTAGGACTTCTTTTGTGTGCGGGGTGAAGTTCATATCTTCATTCTGAGCCCACGTGACCCATTTCTTGTCTTTCTGTTTTACGTATATGTTCCTGATGCACTCTGCAATTTCCTTGATGTACATTTCATGGTATTCAAAAACTCCGCCGGACATATTTCCTCCATGTTGAAAATAGTTCTATTAAGATGATTGCTTGTGCGTAATTTATATCCACACGTTATGGTGGTCAAGACCATTCACCGCGAGCTATTGAGAAGCCAATTGCAGTTTGAAGGTATAGGAAGGTCAAAAAATCTGATATCGCTTGACAGGGTGTTCGATAAGATATACTTTTAGAATGTGCAGGCTGAAAATTCAAATGTAGAAGAACGTTATTCCCCGAGGAAGGATCGCACGGCGGCATGGCTCCTGGCGCTTTTGGGTTATTTCGGCGTTTTCGACTTTTACATGAAGCATCCCGTAAAGGGGTGTGTCAAACTGAGTGCCATGATTGCGTCGAATGCATGTGCATTTCTTACTGCAAATGGTGGCGACGGCGTTCTGTTGCTTATTTGTCATTCGCTCGAAGTTGTTTTTGTCTGGAATGTGTTCGACATGTTCCTACTTTCGAGAGGCCGTTATCGAGATGGAGATGGACGCTACGTGAAGAAAGAAACGCGGGATGCCACTGTCTTATTTTGGCTTGTTATAGTGTTGCCAGTCGTTATAGTTGTGTTTCTTGTTGTTAGTTTCTTAACCGGAACGCTCCGGCTACCGGTTGCGTGAATTTTCAAGGCGGGGTTGTAAAATTTTATTGCTCCCCTTGCCAGTTTTTTAGATATTAGGTACATTAATGCCCGACGCGATTCTCTGTCAAATGGAGAACCGCGTTTTTTTATTCCGATTTTATCGAGGTCAAAATTTTTGACCTCGGTGCAGGAATAAGGGGACGCCTCTAAAAATTAACCAGCCGCGAACGCGGCAACATGGAGGCTGCATGGCTAAAAAGAATGATATGGCGGTTGCGCCAGTCAAATCGGAGTTTCCTCTCATCGACGGATCCTTGCTGAAATCGCGGATATACACGATTCGCGGGGTCAAGGTGATGCTCGATGCAGATTTGGCCGAGATTTACGGGTACGAGACGAGATTTTTTAATCGTCAGGTCAAGAATAATATCGATCGTTTTGCGGAGGATTTCCGGTTTCAATTGAATGAGGATGAAATGCAAAACTTGATGTGCAAAAAATGCACATCAAGTTGGGGTGGAACACGAAAATTGCCGTATGCCTTCACCGAACAGGGCATCTATATGCTTATGACGGTTTTAAAAGGTGACCTGGCGATTCGTCAAAGTATGGCCCTAATTCGCCTTTTCAAGCAGATGAAGGACTGCATTGTGGAAAACCAACAGTTGATTGGGGTTGATTTATTCTGTTCAAAAATGTAGCACTGCCGAAGAGGAAGAGGAGTAAAAAAATGTATTTCAATGTGTATTGTAATATGTATTGACAAGTGTATATACATTTTCTATAATAGAGAGGGCGCGTAATAACTATAAGGAGAGCTCATGAAGACGAAGAGCAAAAAGCGCGAGAAGATTAAGCTGCCCAAGGGGTTCAAGCTGGTTGACGATTTCCTGTCTAAAGAGGAAATCGAGGCGCTCGAGAACGATACCACGATGAGGGATCCGATGGTTATCACCGGTGGTCATGAGTCGGAGACGTTGGAGGAATCCATTGCGCGCATCAGCCGCGCCATTGCCGAGGCCAAGGAAGAAAAGAAGATGTATTCCATAAGGCTCAAGGTCAAGACGGTGGAATCGATCAAACGCAAGGCCGCCGCCGCGGGCATCCCTTACCAGACTTACGTGAACGTGTTGCTCGACAACGCCGCGTCTGCCTGATGTGAGTGTCAACAGATGGTGTTGACTTCCCGCTAGTCTCTTTGTATATTTATCCCCGTATTGCGACAATCCCTGCGACAGTCGGCATAGACCTTGCGGCCCGTACGTGCATCCGCGGTGGGGTTCATCAACCTTCTTGTTGATGTTGTTGGATAGCTGATAGGAACACGACCTATTCGAGTGTGTGGCGGCGCCAAGTAACGCCGAGGAAAACCCTCGCCAACAATATTGCAAGAGCATCCCAAAACATAACAAACCCTAATTGCGTCCGCAGTGTAGACGCAATTAAAACCGTTTTTAACGTTCGCACATGCCGTGCGGGCTAGAGGATTATTATGGCAAGAAAAAGTAAAAATACCGATGTTGTGGCGGCCAGTCCACTTGTCGCAACAGGTGTAGAGAAAATGATTTTGGTCATCCGCGATAAGCAAGTGTTGCTGGACCGCGATTTGGCTGCGCTGTACGGTGTGGAAACGAGACGTATCAACGAGCAGATGAAACGCAATATTGAGCGTTTCCCGGAGGATTTTTGTTTTCAGTTGAATCCAAGTGAAATTCCGAATCGTTTAAAGTCGCAATTTGCGATTTTAAACGGCAAGGGCAATATGCGTGGCTTGCATATTAAGAAAATGCCTTTTGTATTCACAGAACAGGGCGTAGCGATGCTGTCATCTGTTCTGAAAAGCGAATCCGCTATCAGGGTAAACATCGCCATTATGCGGGCGTTTGTTCAACTTCGTCACTACATGATGGGGAGCAAAGGTGTCGTCAACCGCCTTGTGCAGGTGGAATATAAAGATATTGAGCAAGATCGTCGGCTTCTTGAACATGACACTTGAAAAAGGTCATGGAAAACATCATTGACCCGAGCGCCTATAAGCACTTTTTGATTCTGAACGGGCACAAGCTGGAGGCGGATATCGCCTATACACAGATTTACGGCATGGCGAAGAAGTCGGTGCTGATTGTCGATAACTATGTAGACGTTAAAACGCTGAATTTGCTCCGAAATGTGCGCAAAGGCGTTTCCGTCCTGATTTTCAGCGACTTGCTCGGTGGAAGCCGCATGACAGATGACATGCTTGCCGATTATCGGGCCGCCCGACCGGACGTGTCGATTGACAAGAAACCCGCCATGCACAAGTTCCACGACCGCTACATTCTTATAGACTTTAAGACCAAAAACGAAAAGCTGTACCATTGCGGCGCTTCTTCCAAAGATGCGGGCAACAAGATTACGACCATCGTGCAACTGGACGACGTTGATGCATACCGGCCCATGTTCGAGGAGCTAACCCACTCCCATTGATAAAAAATCAACAAAAAGTGTCTTTTGGGGCAGTTTTTAGCCTGTTTTTGGGGCTAATTTTATAGTGGTTGGAAATTTTTAGGAGTTCTTATGAAGACGCTGGGCTTAGTGTTTGGTACTTTGGCGTGTGCTGCTGTGTTTACGGCCGCAGCCGAAAATCCCCTAAAACTGTGGTACAATAGCGATGCGGGTACCTCGTTTACCGACGCTTTGCCCATTGGCAACGGCTATATGGGCGGTATTGTTTATGGGGGCGTCGCAAAAGACATTATCGGCCTGAACGAGAGTACCGTTTGGTCGGGTGGCCCTGGCGATAACAACAAGCAGGGCGCTGCAAGCCACCTGAAAGATGCCCGCGATGCCATGTTCCGTGGCGACTACCGCACGGCAGAATCCATTGTATCTAATTATATGATTGGTCCGGGCCCGGCAAGTTTCCAGCCGGTGGGCGACTTGGTGATTACCACGTCGCATTCGGGCGCTACCAATTACCGCCGCGAACTCGACCTCAAAACGGCTATCGCAAAAACGACGTACACGGCCGGCGGCGTCAACTACACCCGCGAATATTTTGCAAGCTACCCGGACCACGTGATTGTGGTGCGCCTCACGGCCGACAAGAGCGGCTCGGTGAGCTTTGGTGCCACCATGACGACTCCGCACCGTAGCAACAGCATGTCCAGCAGCGGCAACACGCTCGTTTACGACGTGACGGTGAATTCCATCAAGTTCCAAAATCGCTTGAACGTGGTGGCCGACGGCGGTACGGTATCGGTCGCGAACGGCAAAATCAACGTGCAGGGCGCAAATTCTGCAATGCTCGTGCTCACCACGGCTACGAACTTCAAGTCTTATAACGATGTCTCGGGCAACCCGGGTGCAATCGCAACCGAGATTATGTCGAAGGTCGCAAAAAAATCTTACGACGACTTGCTCAGCGCGCACCTCAAGGATTACCAGACGATTTTCAATCGCGTCTCTTTGAACTTGGGCGAACCCGACAAGAGCGCAGGCGACATTACCAGCACTCGCGTCAAGAATTTCAATTCCACGAATGACCCCTCCTTGGTGGAACTGCATTACCAGTTCGGCCGCTACTTGCTGATTTCGAGCTCGCGCAAGGGTGGCCAGCCGGCTAACTTGCAGGGCATTTGGAACAAGGATACAAGCCCGGTTTGGGGCAGTAAGTACACCACCAACATCAACCTCGAAATGAACTACTGGCCGGTCGAAACGGCTAACCTTGGCGAATGCGTGTGGCCGCTTATCGACAAAATCAAGAGCATGGTGCCGCAGGGCGAAAAGACGGCTAAGGTGCACTGGGGCGTTGACGAAGGCTGGGTGGAACACCACAATACCGACCTTTGGAACCGTACCGCTCCGATTGATGGCGCGTGGGGCCTGTGGCCGACGGGTGCCGGCTGGCTCAGCACGCACTTGTGGGAACATTTCTTGTTCAACCCGACCGACAAGGCCTACTTGCAAGACGTTTATTCGACCATGAAGGGGGCGGCGCTCTTCTTTGTGAATAGCCTGATTGAAGAGCCCGAAACCGGCAACAAGTACCTGGTGACTGCTCCGAGCGATTCTCCGGAAAACGATCACGGCGGCTACAATGTGTGTTTTGGCCCGACCATGGATAACCAGATTATTCGCGACGTGCTGAATTACACCATCGAGGCTTCCAAGATTCTGGGTGTCGACGAGGATGTTCGCGCCAAGATGGAAGCGGTGGTAAAACGCTTGCCGCCTACAAAGACGGGCAAGTACGGCCAGATTACGGAATGGCTGCAGGATTGGGATGACCCGAACAACAAGAACCGTCATATTTCGCACCTGTACGGTCTTTTCCCGAGCGCACAGATTACGCCCGAAGAGACCCCTGACCTGATCAAGGGCGCAGGCGTTACGCTCAAGCAGCGCGGTGACGATGCGACCGGCTGGTCGCTCGCTTGGAAGATCAATTTCTGGGCCCGTATGCACGACGGCGATCACGCTTACACCATGATTCGCATGCTGCTTACGCCGAACAAGACTTATAATAATTTGTTCGATTCCCACCCGCCGTTCCAGATTGACGGTAACTTCGGTGCGGTCTCGGGCGTGAACGAAATGCTCATGCAGAGCCATAACGGCCGGATCAACTTGCTGCCGGCACTGCCCTCGCAGTGGAAGGATGGTAGCATCAAGGGTATTCGCGCCCGCGGCGGTTTTGAAATCGATTCCATGGCCTGGAAGGGAGGCAAACTCACGTATGTCGCCATCAAGTCCGATGTGGGCCAGACGCTCAACTTGGTGAATGGTTCCAACAAGTTCACCACGACGACGGTCCCGGGCAAGGTTTATGAATTCGATGGCAATCTCAAGCTCACGAATCAGCCGTATGAACCGGTGACGATTCCGGGCAAGATTCAGGCCGAAGCTTACGTTGCTATGGATGGCGTGCAAATCGAGCCCGATACCGATGGCGAGCCGAATCTCGGCTGGATTAACGATGGCGACTACAGCGAATACCTGGTAAAGGTTCCGGCTGCAGGCGCTTACAAGCTTACCGCCCGCGTAGCCTCTGGTGCCGAAGAAAAGTCGACCATTACGGTGTCCGATTCTACGGGAAAGGCTCTGGCAACGCTTACGGTGGACCCCGCAAAGACCGAGGGCTGGAACGACTGGTACGAAACTTCGACCGCAATCGAATTGCCCAAGGGCGAACAGAAGCTTAAGTTCACTTATAACGGAAGCGACACGTACCTGATGAATGTGGACTGGCTGAGTTTTGACAGCGACCCGACTGTAATTACCGAAGTTGCCCGCGTGGCAAGCTTGCTTACGGTGCGCCAGGTTTCTATGGCCCGCGCCTCGGTGGCCCTGATGGTGAATACCGACGGCGATTTCGAGGTCCGCCTGTATACAGCCAACGGCAACATGGTGGCCAAACGGCAGGGTAGTGGTAATTCTCTGGTGGAATTCGGCAAGAATGGCCGCCTGCTGCAAGGGACCTATATTGCGGTTGTCAAGAGCGGCAACCTGCAAAAAACGCTCAAAATCAAGGCATATTGATAACTTATCCACGCGAAATGCCCTTTCGCGTGGAATTTTGGCCTTTTTTGGGGCTAATTTTAGAGGGGTGAGTAAAGAAAATCGCTCCAGTGGGGGCGTAAAGGGATGAATTATGATGTTTGTGAAGAACATTAAGGCGGCTGTCGCCTTGGTTGGTTTCGGGCTTTGCACGCAGGCTATGGCCGAAAACCCGCTTATCCAGACCTATTATTCTCCGGACCCGGCGCCTGTCGTGTTCGGCGATACGCTTTGCACCTATTCCGGCAACGACGAGGGCGGTAGCTTTTTTACGATGCACGGCTGGCGCGTGTCTTGCACCACCGATATGGTGAACTGGACCGACATGAACACCCTCATTCTGGAAGCGGGTGACTTTAACGGTTCTGCCAAGAAAAACGGCGACTGGGCTTCTCAATGCATTCGCCGCAATGACAAGTACTATTATTACGTGACGGTGGAATCCACCCGCGGCGGCCGCGCTGTCAACGTGGCCGTGTCCGACAAGAAGGAAGGCCCCTTCAAGGATGCCCTGAACGGCAAGCACCTGGCGGGCCCCAACTGGGACTACATCGACCCCACCGTGTTTATTGACGACGATGGCCAGGCATGGCTTTACTGGGGTAACCCCAAGCTTTATTACTGCCCCCTCAAGGAGAACATGATTGAATGCGCAAGCGACATCAAGGTCTCCGACATGAGCGGCTTTAACGGCAAGTATACCGAAGGCCCGTGGATTCACAAGCGCGGCAAGAAGTATTACATGATTTACGCCGCCGGTGGCATTCCCGAATCCATTGACTATTCCTGGAGTGATTCCCCGACGGGTCCCTGGACCTACAAGGGCGTCATTATGGGGTGCCGCGTTCACCGTCCACTCCGGCATTGTCGACTTTAAGGGCCGCAGCTTCTTCTTCTACCATAACCAGAAGAACGTGAAGGGCGGCGGCTACAGCCGTTCTACCGCCATCGAAGAATTCACCTGGAATGCCGACGGTACCATTCCCACTATCCGCGCTACCAACAATGGCGTCGTGAAGCCCATCAAGAACCTTGACCCGTTCGTGCGCGTGGAAGCCGAAACCAAGGCTTGGGTTGGCGGCATGACTGTCAATACGTCGGGCGGTTACACCATCATCGAACATGTGAAGGCTCAAAACGGTGCGGTTTACCTGACCAATATGGGTAACAGCTTCTATACCAAGGTACGCTCTGTTGACATGGGCGACGGTGCCGACCGCATTATCGTTTGCACCAGGGGTAACGGCGGTAAGCTTGAACTCCATGCCGGTTCCGAAAACGGTGCGCTCCTTGCTACAATGAATATTCCGTCTAGTTCTGCCTGGCAAGAAAATTCGTTCGACTTGACTGATGCCGCAGGCGTCGATGACTTGTTCTTCGTGGTAAAGCAGGGTGGGTTCGATTTTGACTACTGGTACATGGAAAGCGAAAAGACCGCTGTGCCGCAGACTCCTTACAAGGAAGTGGCTGCAAAGATTCCGGGCAAGATCGAAGCCGAAAATTACGACGTGGGCGGCCACAATAAGGCCTTCTACGACAACGACCGCGAAAACCAGGGGAAGGCCTACCGCGAAGACGAAGTCGACGTGGTTGACATTAGCGATTCCAAGTGCGGTGACGCTGCCTGCACGGGTTATGCCATCGGTTACACGAACGACGGCGAATGGGTGGAATACACTATCAACGTTACGGCCGACGCCAAGTACGACATTACCGCGAATGTAGCGACCGCCTTCGAAACTTCTGCAATGCAGCTGTTCATTGACGACAAGGAAATCACGGAATCGGTTGTTGCCCCGAAGGTTGACAGTGTATGGACTACGTACAAGGTAATTGATGTCGGTTCTGCGGAACTTAAGAAGGGTGAACATGTGCTCAAGCTCTTGATTACCGGCGGTTACTTGAACGTGGACTGGATTCAGTTTACCGATCCGAACGACACCACGACTTCTATTGCGAAGAACGTAAAGCTTGCCCCGCAGACAGCGTCTTACAACGTGTTCGGCGCCACCGGCAAGTTCCTCGGTCGCGTAGAATCCGGTGCGAATATGGCTGCAACCCTTAAGAATGCTGGGTTCGCAAGCGGTATGTACATCTTGCGTGCCGCGGGCCTGAACAAGACCCTCCGCGTACAAGTGAAGTAACTTATTGCAACCACTGAGCGCAAGTACGTAAGCATGTCATCCCGGCCTACGAGCCGGGATCTCCTTTTTTTTATCACGCATCAAAGCGTTGACAACTTGTCAATGAGAACTCTCTAAAAGGGAGTTCTTTTTTGTTGTATAAAAGATATTTTTTGATTGGTGTGGATTTTAAAGTGAGGTTTCTTATGAAAAACTTCTTGGTTTCGTCTGCTGTAACGTGCGCAGCCCTTTGCGCAGCGTTGGCATCCACTGCAAATGCTCAACCCAACGATGAATGGAACGGCAAACCGCGTGTGTTTGCGGTGAATGCGCTTACGCCGCACGTCACGTCTATGCCGTATTCTACGGTCGAAGAGGCCGTGAAGGGTGACCGTCACGCTTCTGAGTGGTACCAGACACTTTCGGGTAAGTGGAAATTTTTCCATGTCGAAAAGCCCGCCCAGCGCAACAACGATTTCTACAAAGACAACTACGATGTGTCTGGCTGGAACGAAATTCCGGTGCCGTCGTCTTGGCAGCTGTTTGGTTACGACCACCCGATTTACACCAACGTGGTTTACCCGTGGGCGCAGACCCATAACGTGTCTGCACCTGCAGCCCCTACCAACTTTAACCCGGTGGGACATTACCGCCGTAACTTCACCATTCCCGAAAAGTGGAGCGGCAAACGCATTCGCCTGCACTTTGAAGGTGTGGAATCTGCCTACTACGTTTGGGTGAACGGCAACTACGTAGGCTACGCCGAAGACACCTTTACGGACCATGAATTCGATATCAACAAGTACTTGCGCAAAGGCGAAAACAACGTCTCTGTTCAGGTGTTCCGCTGGTGCGATGGTTCTTGGCTCGAAGACCAGGACTTCATTCGTCTCGCCGGTATTTTCCGCGATGTGTACCTGTATGCAGTCCCTGAAGTGCATATTCAGGACTTCCAGATCGATGCAACCCTCACGAACAACTATACCGATGGCTTGCTGAAGACGACCGCCTGGATTTACAATTCTACGGGTTCGGCTTCTAGCGAATTCACTGTGGAACTTTCTCTGTACAACGACAAGGGTACCGAAGTGATTTCCCCGTCGGCACAGAAGGTTTCGGGCATTGGTTCGAAGGGCGAAAAGAGCGTGCACTTTGAACTCCCGATTACAAAACCGGATCGCTGGTCTGCCGAAACGCCGAACCTTTATACGGCCGTGCTTGCCATTAAAGATGCTAGCGGCAAGGTGATTCAGGTTGAAAGCAACAAGATCGGTTTCCGCAAAATCGAAATCAAGAAAGACAACGGTGCTCCGCGCTTGTACGTGAACGGCATGCCGGTAAAATTCCATGGTGTTGACCGCCATGAACTCGACCCGGATAACGGCCGCGCCGTGACATATGACCGCATGGAAAAAGACGTGATTCTCATGAAGCGCTTTAACATTAACGCTCTCCGTATGTCGCACTATCCGAATAACCCCTACATGTACGATCTTTGCGACAAGTACGGTATTTATGTGATTGACGAAGCAAACGTCGAAAGTCATGGTGCAAACAGCAGCTTGCCCAAGAATAGCGACGACTGGCGTGCCCCCGCTGTGGACCGTATGAATTCCATGGTGCAGCGCGACAAGAACCACCCCTGCATTATCTTGTGGTCTTTGGGTAACGAAGCCGGTAACGGTAACGTGTTCGCCTCGGAACGCGAACGCGCCCACCAGATTGACTCTACCCGCTTTGTGCATTACGAAGGCGACTGGAATAACGCCGATGTGAACAGCTGGATGTACTATGGCCCCGACGCCGTGCGTAACTATAAGGACGCCAACAAGCCGATTATGCTTTGCGAATACGAACACGCCATGGGTAACTCTGTGGGCGACCTGCAGGAATACATGGATGCCTTCTACGGCAACCCGCGCAGTTTCGGTGGTTTCATTTGGGACTTCATTGACCAGGGTCTTCGTCACAAGGGTACGCCGTACTTTGAATTCGGCGGCATGTGGGGCGACTGGCAGAACGACGACAACTTCTGCGCGAACGGCCTCGTATTCCCCGATCGCGCCTTGCAGCCCGAAATTTGGGAAGTCAAGTATCAGTACGCTCAGGTCCGCGTCAAGAACGTTGACGCCGCCAAGGGCAAGATTCAGATTGAAAGCCGCTACCTCTACAAGAACTTGGGCGATTTCCTCGATGGCTACTGGTCTATCAAGGAAAACGGCAAGGTCATCAAGGAGGGCAAGCTGAACGGTTCGCAGATGAACGTTGGCCCGAACGAAAAGAAAGAAATCACGATTGACATGCCGAAAATCGAAACCACAGTTGGTGCCGAGTACTTCTTGGATCTCGATTTCCGCCTCAAGAACGATGAACTCTGGGCTAAGGCCGGCTATAGCATTGCCCACGAACAGTTCGGCATCGATTTGGGCCAGCTCTGGTCTACTGAAATCGATATCAGCACCTTGCCGACTTACAAGGTGAACAAGGCGAACGGTCTCGAAATCGAGGGCAAAGATTTCAAGATCCGCTTCGACGAAAAGAACGGCACGCTTGCAAGCTACGTGCTCGGTAACGATACCATTATCAAGAACGGCGGTATTCCGAACTTCTGGCGTGCCCCGATTGACAACGACAAGGGCTTCAATATGGAAAAGGGTCATGGCGAATGGCGTAAGGCAAGCCTGAAGCGCAACGTGACCTCCGAAGTCAAGGAAGTGTCTCAGCAAGAAACCCAGGTGACCTTCAACTTTAGCTTCCCCGATGTGGGCAGCACCAAGATGAAGATGACTTACTATGTATACGGTAGTGGCGATATCGTGGTGAGCTACACGCTCAATCCCGATGGCTCCAAGAGCTACTTGCCGAACGTGGGTACAATCTTTACCGTGCCGGGTGGCTATGAAAAGGTCCGCTGGTTTGGTCGCGGCCCCGACGAAAACTACATGGGCCGTAACCGCGGAAGCTTCATGGGTCTCTATTCTACGCTCGCCGATTCTATGACAATCAAGTACATGGAAATCGGCGAAACCGGCCAGCGCACCGACGTCAAGTGGGCAACGCTCACCAACAACGACGGCAAGGGCCTGATGATTGTGGGTAACCCGCGCATGGAATTCAGCGCCCAGCATTACACTCCGGAACAGCTTTCCAACGTAAAGCTCCCGTGGGAACTCAAGCGCGACAAGGATATTACGCTTCGTGTGGATTTGCACCAGATGGGTGTTGGCGGTATCAATTCCTGGGGTGCCCAGCCGCTCGATGCGTACCTGCTCAAGGCTAACCGCGAATATTCTCACACCTTCCGCTTGGCTCCGATTCGCCAAAAGTTGAACGACCCGACCGAATACTCGCTGCTCGGATTCCGCAACTTCGGCTGGAACAAGGAAATCGCCCCGGCTAAGTACGGCGAAACTGAAATTGAGAATATTTACAAGAATCAGCCGGAAAAGGATATCACGGAAGGTGCTAATCCGAACACTGAAGGTTTGACCCCGATTCTGCCGAATAGCGTAAAAATGGCAAATAATGCAGTCCGCGACTACAGTGTGTTTGACATGCAGGGTCGACTTGTTGCTAAATTTACGACTGTTGGTATCGAAGATTTGCAGGCCAAGACAACGGCCGCGGTCAAGCGCTCGGGTACTTACTTGGTCAAGTCCAAGACCGGTATGGCTTACCGCATTAACGTGCGCTAACGCACAAACGAACCTCCACACCCCATGCAATGAACGCCCCGGTTTCGGCCGGGGCGTTTTACGGGCGGGTTTTGCTATTGAAATTTTTGCAAAAGTGTTTTTGTGAGGGGTATACAAAAATGGACTTTGGGGGTGTATCTTTAAATTGGTAAAAGTGTGCGCTTTGCACAAGGGATGGTAAATATGAACTTTAAAACGTTTTTCCCGCTATTTTTGTTGCCGGCGAGCGTTTTTGCCGCGGTAAACTTGAACGTAAGCCTGGGCGACAGCATTAAGCCGGTGACACACGTGGCGACCGGTTCGCTTTATGGCTTGACCGAGACGCTCCCGAGCAATATCGAAAAAGATGTGGCACCTCTCAAACCGAACGTGTTCCTTTCGCCGGCGCGTAGCGGTAGCGGTCGCCAGCAGCCTATCGGTGGCGCGTTCCTTGTGGCTCCGCGTGTCGAAAGCATCGGTGCCAAAATCCAGATTCGCTTGGCCGACGTATTGCCGGGCTGGCCGTACAAGTTCCAGAACATGGACCACTGGAAAAACGAAGTGAAGTCCGTCATTAACGACAAGCTCAAATCGAACAACAAGAATTTTGACGGTTACGAAATTTGGAACGAACCGAACGATACCTGGAAATCAAGCATTGACTTCAATTCCGGTCTCTGGAAACAGACTTACGATTTGATCCGCCAGATGGACCCCGGTGCCAAAATCATTGGCCCGTCGTACTCCTTCTATCATGGTTCCAAGATGGAAGAATTCGTGAAGTACTGTTCGCAGAACAACTGCATGCCCGACGTGGTCAGCTGGCACCAGTGGGGTAGCGGTGGCTTCGTGGGTTCTGTCGAAACTTACCGTAACCTCGAAAAGAAATACAACGTCAAGCCGCGCCCGCTGAGCATCAACGAATATTCTTCGACCGAACACAGCGAAGAAGGTTGCCCGGGCCTGTCTATTCCGTTTATCGCTAAATTCGAACGTCACGGTGTCGAAAGCGCCATGATTTCTTGGTGGTTCGTACCGCTTCCGGGTCGCTTGGGTAGCCTGCTCACCAAGGATAACGAACGCGGTGGCGGCTGGTGGCTGTACAAGTGGTATGGCGACATGAGCGGCTATATGGCAAAGGTTGTGCCTCCTAACGACAAGAGCGATGGCGTCGACGGCTTTGCTGCTCTCGACAAGAAGAAAGGCTTTGCAAGCATTGTGCTCGGCGGTAACACCAAGGGCGATGTGAATGTGAATATTTCGGGCATTCCTTCGGCATTCGGCAACAAGGTGAATGTGACGGTGGAATACGTGGTCTGGGAAAACAAGGACAAGGCCGTGCCTTCGACGAATCTGGTGTCCGACAAGGAATACGATGTAAGCGATGGCAAGATTACGGTGCCGGTGAACATCACCAACACCAAGTACGGCTACCGCGTGTACGTGACTCCCATTATTCCGCAGGCGCCTTATAAAGACGTCGCTGCTGCAATCCCGGGCAAGATTGAAGTCGAAAACTACGACGTCGGCGGTTCGGGCAAGGCCTACCTCGACAAGGATGACGACAACAAGGGCGGAGAATACCGCGACGATGCAGTCGATATCGTGAAAGCAGGCAATGGCTATGCTGTCGGTTACACGCAAGAAGGCGAATGGCTTGAATACACCGTCAAGGTGGCCAAGGCTGGCGAATACAATCTTAATGCAAACTACGCCACGTCTTCTGAAAATGTAGGCTTCAAGCTCTATGTCGACGGTAATGCGGTTACAGACAACATTATTGTCCCGCAAGGTGCCGACTGGGAAACTTATTCGACTCACGAGGCAGGCAAGGTAACGCTTTCCGAAGGCGAACACGTGCTCAAACTCGAAATCGTGGGTAACTACGTGAACCTCGACTGGCTCGAATTCGTGGATCCGTCGCAAACCACGCGTATCGCAGACACTCCGGCATTGCAGCGCATGAATGCAAGCTACGACGTATTCAGTGCAACAGGCAAGTTCCTTGGTCGTATTGACCGCGGCGCTACCGCTACCGAATCGCTCACGGCTTCGCTCAAGAATGCAGGCTATGCAAACGGCATGTACATCGTTCGCACCGCCGGCAAAACTCACCGCGTAAGCGTGCGCTAAAAAGAAACTTCATACGACCCCCATGCAACACGCACTCCGGCTCTCGGGCCGGAGTGTTTTTAAATGCGATTCGTCCGTCATCGACCGCTTTCATTAAATGCCGAGTTGAGACAACAGGCATTAGTCTGTTGTCGAAACGAAGGACGAGCAAAGACTGACTAATCCTTTTGGAGTTCTCATAGGTCTTTGCTCGTATTCATAAAAAGAATCCCTCGCCAAGGCGGGGGATTCTTTGGTTGGTTTTTAGGAGGTATTCTTAGGAGTACTAAGATTCGTTTGTGAGAGAGAACTTACTTCACGAAACTTGCCGGGAGCGTGAACTGCTTCAGGAACGGCCAGCCGATGCTTGCGTCACCGTAGTCGTGGCCACCGCCCTGCTTGGTGCAGAGAACAACCTTCGTGCCATCCTGGCAGTTGGAGTATTCGTCGCAACCATTGGCGTTCTTGGTCGGAGCGCCGGTACAGCCGTTCTTTTCAGCCCAGAACTTGAAGGTGCCTTCGGCGCCCAAGAAGTTCAGACCGTCATTGAATCCGCTATCGCCGCCCTGGTATTTGCAGACAGGGTCATTTGTACCGCGGAAGTTGATGACAGAGATCGGACGAGACATCTTGCACTGTGCACTGTTGGTCTTGTTCAAGTCCATAGCTGCAGGTGCTACTGCGGCGAAGACATCGGACATCATGCAAGCCACGTGGTTGCTCATGCCGCCACCCATCGAGAAACCGGTTGCGTAGATGCGCTGCGGGTCGATACAGGCGATTTCTTTGAGTTTGTCGATCATTGCGTAAGAGAACTTGACGTCGTCGTCGTTGGAGCAGCAGGGGCCGACGTTCCAGCCGTTACCCATTCCACCCGGTTTGCTGGTGCCGTCCGGGTAAAGCGTGATTACGCCTTCGGGGTCAGTCTTGGCCTTGTACGGAGAACTTCCGAATTCGCCATTGCCGGAACCGCCAATCGGGTGGTAGTCAATAACGAGCGGTACGGGCTTGTCGCCCTTGTAGGCACTCGGAATGTGCATAATAAAGGTGCGCTGCTTGCCATCGACGGTCACGGACATGTTTTGCTTATCTCCGACCTTTGCAGTCTTGCCGGAGCAATCGACTACGATAGGTCCGTCGTTGCCGACACTGCTGGAAGACTTCGGCGGTTCGACCTGTTGAGAGCTAGAAGATTTCGGCGGTTCAATAGCTTCAGAGCTGGAAGAAGCTTCTGCAGAGGGCCTTACCATTTCGATGGTCACGCCGGTCTCGGTTTCGCTCTGCATTTGGTAGACAAAGTTGGCATAACCATCCAGCGCGAACTGGAGCATCGGCAACAGGTCGCCTTCTTTCTTGAGAGCCTTGACTGCACCCTTGTCGGTCAACATAAAGGTGCTGTTGCGGTTGTCTGCACTGACGCGGATGAACTTCGCGCCTTTTGCAAGCTTGCCCAAGTCGAGGGAGACGATTCCCTGGACGTTTTCGATGTTGCTTTTCTTGAGAACCTTGCCAAGGGAGTTGATCACGGACACGCTGAGAGAACGTGCGTCCGCGTTATAAATGGTGAGCATGTTGCCTTCCATGTGGAGGGCGACATTTGCGGTGTAGGCGTTGGCGACAATGCCCGTGTTGTCATCGCTGCTGAGGCGGAATGTGCCATCTTCGGCGCTAGTGGTTTCATAGCCGCCGAAGTTGAATGTGTTGATTTTTACACCGCCGAGCAAACGGCCGGAAACCTTGGATTTGACCACGCCGTCAATGCTCCAGGCAAAAGCCTGGCTGCTGAACAAGCCGAACAGTGCCAGGCTAGCGATACTTGCGAATTTGGGGTTACGCATAAATACTCCTTTTTTATGATACCCTTTTGTTTTCACTCCATAATAAATTTACACATTTATTGCTGAAATGCAATATATTTTGCGTAAACTTTGTGAAACCGCAAATAAATCTTACACATTTCCGTGTAAAAAGCGTTTTAAAACGACTTTGTTTTTCAATGTTTACCTGCCCTTGGATGTTTTGTCAATGGAACTGTTTGCCCAAGGGGGGCTTTCGGGCCTTTTTCGCGGTAGATTTATCATTGGTTGGTACACCTTAAAAAGGATGTTGGTTCATGAAGAAGACAATTCTCTCTACGATTGCCTTGGCTGCATCGTTTGCAACCATGGCTCAGGCGGCTCCGCTTGCAGAAGGTGGCGCCAAATTCCTGGGTAACATTACTACCCGCGGCCAAGTTCAAAGCGATTTTGGTACCTACTGGAACCAGATTACCGCCGAAAACGAATGTAAGTGGGCCTCTATCGAAGGAACCCGCGGCCGTTACAATTGGTCCGGTTGCGATGCCTGTTACAACTGGGCAAAAAAGAATAACGGACATTTCAAGTTCCACGCCTTGGTTTGGGGCTCTCAGTACCCGAACTGGCTCAATGGCCTTAGCACCGACGAAACCAAGAAGGCGATTACCGCTTGGTTTGATGCGGTGGCCGAACATTACCCCGACCTCGAAATGATCGACGTGGTGAACGAAGCCATTAAATCGGGTGGCAGCTACCATTCCGGCTACGGCAAGAACAACAACATTATCCCGGCTCTCGGTGGCGATAACGGCAACTACGAATTCGTGGCCACGGCATTCAAGATGGCGCGCGAACGTTGGCCGAAGGCTGTCCTCATTTATAACGACTATAACACGTTCCGCTGGCAGATCAACGAAGGTATCGACCTCGTGAACAAGCTCGTGAAGCAGGGTGCCCCGGTCGATGCATACGGCCAGCAGGCGCATGACCTGACCGACATGAACGCAAATGACTTCAAGAGCGCCTTGAACAAAATTCAGACGAGTGTCAAGAATGCGAAGGGCGAACCGATGCCCTTGTACATTACCGAATACGATATCGGTACCGACAACGACAGTCAGCAAAAGCAGCGCTATTCCGAACAGATTCCGGCCTTCTGGGAATCCAAGCAGGTCGCAGGCATTACCCTTTGGGGCTATGTCTATGGCGCTACTTGGACCACGAACGGAAACTCCGGCATTATCAAGAATGGTTCTGACCGTCCGGCCATGACCTGGCTCAAGGACTACTTCAAGAACCACCTTGCCGACGGCAAGAATGAAACGGGCCTTAACAATGCAGAACCTTACACCCCGCCTGAACCGGTACCGCGCAAGGCGTTCAAGGATCTTGCTATTCCGGGCAAGATTGAAGCCGAAGACTTCGATGTTACCGGTGTCGGCGAAACCGACGGCGTAAGCAATGTGTCTTACAACGATGGCGATTCCGAAAACCACGGCGATTCCGACTACCGTAAGACCGACGCACCTGATGTCGACATCTACAAGAAGGCAACGGGCAACATTGTGGGCTACAATACCAATGGCGACTGGTACGAATATACAGTCAATATTGACGAAGCGGGCGAATATACCGCAATCGCTTCTGTCGCTGCCAATGGTTCTGCCGCCTTCACCCTCTCTGTCGACGGCAAGTCCGTGGGTGAACTCTCGGTTTCCGGCACAAGCTTTGACGACTATACCACTGCAAAGGCTAATGTGACCCTTCCGGCCGGCAAGCATATTCTCCGCCTGGATGTGACCACGCAGTATTTCGATATCGACTACATTGAATTCCTGAAGGGCGCCAATGCCGATCCGCAGTTTGTGCAGCCGAGCATCCAGCTCGACAACAATACCTTGCAGGACTACTATGTGTTCGACATGCAGGGCGTGCGCATGGGCGTGCTTTCGGCCTATGGTTTCGATGCCGCCAAGGAAATTCTCCAGAATTCCGGCGCCGTCAAGACTTCTGGCGTGTACTACTTGCGTAGCCGTACCACAGGCCAGATGCAATCCGTACGCATCACGAAATAAGACCGATTTTTCCATCTCTCTCTTAGACACATAGACCGAACAACGGGCCTCGGGGCGTATGCCCCGGGGCTCGTTTCTTGCTCTTTACATTATTATGGATATTTTATCAATGGAAATCCTTGAAGACCGTGAGCGATTCCGCCTTTGCCGAGATAATTTTATAGATGCATGGTGTAACTTTAAAAAAGGATGTGGTTTCATGAAACAGAAACTTTCTTTCTCTGCTTTGGCGGTCGCACTTTCTTGTGCCGTTCCGTCGTTCGCTGGCCCCGGCCTTGCCGATGGCGCAGCCAAGTTCATTGGTAACATTACCCAGAGTAATAGTGTCGGCTCAGACTTTACTGCGCTCTGGAACCAGGCTACGGCCGAAAACGGCTGTAAGTGGGGCTCCGTCGAAGGTCAGCGCGGCAAGTACAACTGGGGCGCCTGCGATGCTGCCTATAACTGGGCAAAGCAGAATGGTGGTCACTTCAAGTTCCACGCTTTGGTGTGGGGCTCCCAGTATCCGAGCTGGCTCAATGGCCTTAGCACAGACGAAACCAAGAAGGCGATTACCGCCTGGTTCGATGCGGTCAAGCAGCATTACCCGGATCTCGAAATGATCGACGTGGTGAACGAAGCTATCCGCACGGGCAACAACAGCTATCATTCTCCTTACGGCAAGAACAACAACATCATTCCGGCACTCGGTGGCGATAACGGTGGCAATTACCAGTTCGTAACGACCGCCTTCAAGATGGCGCGCGAACGTTGGCCGAAGGCTATCCTCATTTATAACGACTATAACACGGTTCAGTGGAACAAGGATCAGGGCATTCAGCTTATCCAGACCATCAAGAAAAACGGTGCTCCGGTTGACGCATACGGCTTGCAGGCCCACGACATGATGAGCCAGGGCGGTGGCCAGGGCGGTACCGGTGGCGGCGGCGTTTGCTTGAACATCAATACGCTCAAGAGCATTACCAAGGAAATTTGGGACAAGACCCAGACCCCGATGTTCATCAGCGAATACGACATCGCGACAACCGATGACAATATCCAGAAGCAGTGCTACTCCGAACAGATTTCTCACTTCATGGAAAACGAACACATTGCCGGCATTACCATTTGGGGCTACATTTATGGTCGCACTTGGCTCGACTGTAACGGCACTGCGAGTGGCTGCTCCGGCATTGTCAAGAATGGCCAGGACCGCGCCGCTTTGAAGTGGATGAGGGAGTACCTCAAGAGCAACAAGGGCGTGAATCACTCCGGTCGAACCTGTGCCGCGCAAGTTGTTCAAGGGTTCTGCATTCGACATCCCGGGCAAAATCGAAGCCGAAGACTTTGATATTTCCGGTGTCGGCGAAACCAATGGCGTGAGCAACGTTTCTTACAGCGAAAGCGATATCGAAAATCACGGCGACGTGACGGATTACCGCAAGGACACGACAGGTGTCGACCTCTACAAGAAGGCGACCGGCATCATCGTGGGCTACAACAGCGAAGGCGATTGGCTCGAATACACCGTGAACGTAAAAGAAGCGGGCGACTACACCATGTTCGCAGCCGTGGCTGCCGCAGGTTCGACTTCCAGCTTCCAGCTTTCTCTCGACGGCAAGGAACTCACCAACGTGATTACTGTTCCTGCAGCAAAGTCCGGCGAAGAAAACTACGACGACTACAACAAGGTCAAGGCGAACGTGTCCCTCACGGCCGGCACGCATATCCTCCGCATGACGGTGACTGGCTCCTGGTTCGACATCGACTATTTCACCTTCGTGAAGGGTAAAGATGCTACCGATCCGGAACCGATTGAAATCGAAGATGATCCGATGTTTGTCCAGCCGAGCATCCAGATCGATGAAAACGGCCTGCAGGACTACTTCGTGTTCGATGCACACGGCGTGAACTTGGGCGTGCTCTCGGCCTACGGTTTCGAAGGCGCTGCCGAAATTCTCCAGAACACGGGCGACATCAAGGCTTCCGGTATCTACTACCTGCGTAACCGCTGGACCGGAAAAATGCAGTCTGTGAGAATTTCTAGGTAAATTTCAAAACTCAATACACCAAACAACGGGCCCCGAGGCGAGTGCTTCGGGGCTTGTTTTTATTACAAAAATGTTACGCTATGGACATTTTGTCCATGGCAATTTCGCTTTTTAGGGTAAAATAGGGCGTTTTGCGGGATATATTTATAATGGTTTTTGGGATGAAAAACCATCAAAAAGGATGTGTGGATATGAAAAAGATAATCTCTACAGCAACGAAAGTTGCTGCTGTTGCTCTCGCAGCGTCAACTTTCTCTTTTGCCGGTCCGGGCTTGGCTGATGGTGCAGCCAAATTCGTCGGTAACATTACCACTAACGGCCAGGTCCGTAGCGACTTTACGTCTCTCTGGAACCAGATTACCGCTGAAAACGAATGTAAGTGGGCTTCTATCGAAGGTACCCGCGGTCGTTACAACTGGTCTGGTTGCGACGCTGCCTATAACTGGGCAAAGAACAACGGTGGCCACTTCAAGTTCCACGCCCTGGTGTGGGGCTCCCAGTATCCGAACTGGTTGAACGGCCTTAGCGCAGCCGACACCAAGACGGCAATCACGAACTGGATGGATGCCGTCAAGCAGCATTACCCCGAACTCGAAATGATCGACGTGGTGAACGAAGCTATTAAGTCGGGTGGCAGCTACCACTCTGGCTACGGCAAGAACAACAATATCATCGCGGCTCTCGGTGGCGATAACGGCAACTACGAATTCGTGGCTGAAGCCTTCAGAATGGCCCGTAAGCGTTGGCCGAACGCTATCTTGATCTATAACGACTACAATACCGTTCAGTGGCAGAAGAACGAAGGTATCGACCTTATCAATAAGCTGAAAAAGGCTGGCGCTCCGGTCGACGCCTATGGCTTGCAGGCTCACGACATGCAGGTTTCCGGTGGTCAGCAAGGTGGCCAAGGCGGTGGCGGTTCCTGCTTGAACATCAATACGCTCAAGAGCGCTATTGAAGAAATCTGGAACAAGACCCAGATGCCGATGTTCATCTCTGAATACGATATCGCTTCTAACGACGATAACGACCAGAAGAACTGCTACTCTCAGCAGATCTCCTACTTCATGGAAAATGAACACATTGCCGGTATCACCCTCTGGGGTTACATCTACGGTTCTACTTGGACCTCTGGCGGTAACTCCGGTATTATCAGGAACGGCCAGGACCGTCCGGCCATGACTTGGTTGAAGGATTACCTCTCCAAGAACAAGGGCGTGAACACGACGGGCCTTCCTACGGGCGAAATCACTCCGGTGGAACCTGAACCGCAGACTCCGTTCAAGGGTGAAGCTCTCGCTGTCCCGGGCAAGATCGAAGTCGAAGACTTCGACATTCCGGGCAAGGGCAAGAACGAAGACGGCACGAGCAACGCTTCTTATGCCGACGATGGCGAAAACCACGGTGATTCCGACTACCGCAAGGATACCGGTGCCGACCTTTACAAGAAGGGTACGGGCATTGCTCTCGGCTACAACAATACCGGTGACTGGTACGAATACACCATCAACGTTGCCGAAGCAGGCGAATACACCGCTGTAGCTTCTGTCGCAACCGAAGGTACTGGCGCATTCACGCTCTCCCTCGACGGCAAGGCTCTCGCCGACTTCGAAGTCACGGGAACTAGCTACGACGAATTCTCCAACGTGAGCAAGAAGGTGACTCTCCCGGCCGGCAAGCATATCCTCCGCATGGAAGTGACTCAGGAATACTTCGACATCGACTACATCGAATTCACGAAGGGTGACATTACTGCAATCGCCCAGAAGGTGGAACTCGACAACAACTCTCGTCAGGACTACCACGTGTTCGACCAGAACGGTGTCCACATGGGTGTGCTCACTGCCTACGGTTTCGACGCTGCTAAGGAAATCCTCCAGAGCTCCAGCGCTGTGAAGGCCTCCGGTATCTACTACCTGCGCAGCCGCACCACTGGCAAGATGCAGTCTGTAAGAGTTACTCGCTAATCTTTAGAAACTCAATACACCAAACAACGGGCCCCGAAGCGAATGCTTCGGGACTTGTTTTTTATTCAGGGGATTTTTGTGCAAACGAAAAAGCACCAGTGAAACTGGTGCTTTTCGAAATTCGATTTGAATTTACCGATTAGCGATCGTGAATGTCGATGCAGTCGCGGATGTCGCGGGCAGCGAACATACGGCCACGGCGCGGGTCGAGGCAGTCAACGCGATCCGGGCGGTTGCGACGGAAGTCAACAGTCATCCAACGGGTACCATCGTTGCAGTAGTAGTCGAAACGACCTTCTGCATCACCACGGTAGCAAGAACCTTCAACCATCGGACGGCGGTTGCGGTAGTCAACGCGGAAGTGGCGGTCACGCGGGCGGCAATCCGGCTTTTCAAAGCGGCATTGCAGGCGTTCACGCGGAGGAGGTGGCGGCGGAGGAGGAGGGTCGGCCGGTCTTTCCTTTTTCTTGCCATTGTCAACGTGAATCGTAAAGCCAGCCCATGCGCCGGAAGAAAGCATCAGCGTAGCTGCCAAGATTGCTAGAATGGGTTTCTTCATTCTTACTCCTTGAGAGAAATGCATTATATAGTTATGACCAAAATATAAGTTAATTAGTTCCAAAAAAGTGAGTGTGCTTGAAAAAAATATGGATAGGTTGAAAAAAATTACAGATAGTTTGCAAGCTTGTTTTGTGACGAGCGGTTGTCTTTAAGACTCGGGTGGTCGAGTGTAGTTTGTGTGCTTTTGAGGGCGAAAATGGGGTAATTTATAGCAAAACTATATTATAATTAATATAATTGATATAATTGATAGAATGAAAAATGCTTAAATGACGCGGATTTTTCGAAAAATAGTACTTTTTTGCCCTTGCAAAGCCCGGAAATTTCTTCTAAATTTAGCGCAGCATTTCACGGGGCGACTTTGCTCCGGAATAACTCAAAAAGGATTTACATGAAGACCATTACGGTAAACCCGAAGAACGTCGAACGCAAGTGGAAGCTTGTGGACGCCGCCGAAAAGCCTATGGGTCGCGTTGCCTCTGAAGTTGCAAAGCTCCTGATGGGCAAGCACAAGGCCATCTTCTCCCCGAACGTCGACACTGGCGACTTCGTGGTTGTGATCAACGCTGAAAAAGTTGCTGTTACCGGCAACAAGAACCTGCAGAAGCAGTACTTCCACCACACCGGTCACATTGCCGGTGAACGCTGGATCAACTTTGCCGACCTGTCTGCAAAGCACCCGACTGCACCGCTCGAAGCTGCCATTTGGGGCATGCTCCCGCACAGCGCTCTCGGTCACAAGATGATCAAGAAGCTCAAAATTTATGCCGGCGCCGAACATCCGCACGCTGCGCAGAAACCTGAAGTTGTAGAACTTTAAGAACGGAGGATACCTCTATCGCTACCGCAAAAAATAAGAAGATCTACCGCGGCACTGGCCGTCGCAAGAACGCCATCGCTGCTGTGATCCTGAAGCCGGGTTCCGGCAAGCGCACTATCAATGGTCGTGATTTCAAGGATTACTTCCATTCTGAAGTGCAGAACATGATTGC
>CADBHQ010000050.1 GCA_902794535.1 Fibrobacter succinogenes
CAATATCGAATAAATAGGGCGAATATAACCTAATTTTTAAATGTCCAACTTTTTGGGGTCAGTTCACTGCGGGCGCTCGCCGCCCCGCAACGCCCCGGCCTTCTATCTTGTATCCTTGGCCAACGCTTTATTATCGCTTGCTAAGCGATTATCTTCTTACTTGTCTTGCCGGACTCGTTCCGGCACCTCCATTCCCCGCCTACTGTCATGCTGAACTCGTTTCAGCATCAGCATTTCTTTTTTCATTAGTTTATATTTATAGCATGACTGATAAGATGAAAGGTAGGCTATATACATGGTTAGTCTTTACAGGTTTTTACCTTGTAATGACATTATTCTTTTTATGTATAGGAGTCGATTTTTTTCTAATGACCATCCTATTTATCTTTTGGGCAGTCATCACCGGAATAACATGTTTAGTTTTCGGATTTATTCCCAGTAGGGGTAATTCATTTTTTGTAGACAATTATTTGAACGAAGAACCCGTAAATTATCGTGATTCATCCGATATTTTTGACGAAGCTTTAGGTTTAAAGAAGCCCGAAGAACGCGAAAAAACGTTCGACGAGCTTATCGCCAAGAAGCCTACATCCAGTCGCTGAAACTTGAATCGCTGGGCATGCGCCAGTCGGCTCGCGGCGAAAGCGAAATCGTACCGACCTTCGGACCGTCAGGAATGCAGCTGCGCTTGAACTGTTGCGTAAAGAATCGGCGCACGAATACGGCTAAGGCCTTTTCCAATTCTTCGTCGCTGAACTTGCCCGCAAAGGCATACTTCGCAAGGAACAGGAGCTTTTGCGGAGCAGCGCCGTACTTGGCGAAATGGTACAAGTAGAAGTCGTGGATTTCGTAGGCACCCAAGATGCTTTCGGTCTTCTGCGCAATCTGGCCATTCGCATCGGCAGGCAAAAGTTCCGGCGACACCGGCGTATCCAAAATATCGCGAAACACATCGGCAAGTTCCTTCGCCGTTTTCTTGTCGGCAGTAAAGCTTTCGGCATGATCTGCATACCAGCCCACCACATGGCGCACGAGCGTTTTCGGAATATCGCAGTTCACCGCATACATGGACATGTGGTCTGCATTGTAAGTGCTCCAGCCGAGGGCGATTTCAGAAAGGTCGCCCGTACCGATGACAATTCCGCCCACGCTATTGGCAATATCCATCAGAATCTGCGTACGTTCGCGGGCCTGCACGTTTTCGTAAGTCACATTGAGCGTTTTCGGGTCATGTCCGATGTCAGCAAAATGCTGCAGGCAAGCCTTCTGGATGTCAACGGTGCGCAATTCCACGCCCAAGAGTTCCGCCATCGTGACGGCGTTATTCTTGGTGCGCTTGGTCGTACCGAATCCGGGCATCGTAAGCACCAGGATTTCAGAAGCAGGGCGCTTCAGGAGCTTGAAAGTTTCGGCCACAACGAGCAAGGCAAGCGTAGAATCCAAGCCGCCCGAAAGGCCAATCACAGCGCGCTTCGAATGCGACGCTTCGAGTCGCTTCGCAAGTCCTGCGCATTGAATATTGAAAATTTCCGTGCAGGACTTGTCGCGAGTTTCGATGTTGCCCGGCACAAACGGCATCGGCGCCACAAAGCGATACTTCAGCGAATCAATCGAACGCAGGCCATCGAAACTCGCCGCGCGCGCATAGAAGCTCCGGCTGTCGAAATCCTGGAACGAGCCTTCGCTCAAGCGCTGCATGTTCAGGCGTTCCACATCGATGTCTGCATAAATAATTTCAGATTCGCGGCTAAACGGCTTACTTTCGGCAATCATGCTGCCGTTCTCGGCAATCATCAAGTGACCGCTAAAGACCATGTCCGTCGTAGATTCATGCACGCCCGCCGACGAATAAACGTAGGCAGCCATGCAGCGTGCCGACTGGTTCATCACCAGGTTACGGCGGTAATCACGCTTGCCGACCAAGGCATCGCTTGCCGACAGGTTCACAATCACATTCGCACCAGCCAGGGCAAGTTCGCCGCTCGGCGGCACCGCCGTCCACAAGTCTTCGCAAAGTTCCACGCCCACGCGGACTTCAGAGCCAGACTTTCCGGCAACCGTAAAGAAGTTCGTCACCGGCACATCGCCAAAGCCTTCCACCGGGCAAACCGGCGCAGCCCCTGCTACACCGCCGCGCAATAAGTCGCGGCCGCTAGAGAAATGGCGTTTCTCGTAAAATTCACGCTGGTTCGGCAAATGAATCTTGGGCGTCACCGCCACAAGTTTACCCTTCTGCAAGAATGCGGCGCAGTTGTAAAGGCAACCGAACATACGGAGCGGCAAGCCAACCGCAATCACCGTATCGCTCTTTGCAAACGCTTCTGCAATCTTAGAAAGCGATTCCACGCTCTTCTTAAGCAGCAGTTCCTGATGGAACAGGTCGCTGCAGGTATACCCCGTAATGCAAAGTTCCGGGAACACGACGAAGGCGGCCCCCCCGTCAATAGCCTCGGTTGCACAGCGGATAATCTCAGCTGTATTGTAGGCGGTATCGGCGACTTTCAGCGTCGGGCAAACAGATGCGAATCGGTAAAATCCAAACATAACCTAAATATAGATTAGTTTGGCCCTTGTCAACGCCCGGACTTGATGCCGAGTTTATTCATACGGTAATTCATCATGCGCGGAGACACGCCCAAGTCGCGGCCTGCTGCAGAAAGGTTACCGTTATTGCGCTTGATAGCCTCGGTAATGATTTCACGTTCGTAATTGTTCATCATCACTTCGAGCGGAGCGGTCTTGGTCGCCACGGCACCAGAAGGACCCACGCTAAGGCTCGTCTGCAGCGAAGGCGGCAAGTTGTAGCTGTGAATGCAGTCATCGCTTGCGGTAAGCACGGCGCGTTCCATGCAGTTTTCCAGTTCACGCACGTTACCCGGCCAGTGATAGCTCATGAGCAAGTTGATCGCCGTCGTCGAAAGGCGGGCCACCTTCTTGTTGTAGCGCAGATTCATCTTTTCGATGAAGTGCTCCGCCAGCAAGATAATGTCGGACTTGCGCTTTGCCAAATCGGGCATGGTAATCGGGAAAATGTTCAAGCGGTAGAACAAGTCTTCGCGGAACTTGCCCTGCGCAATTAGCTCTTCCAAGTTACGGCTCGTAGCAGCCAAGAATCGCACATCGGAATGAAGTTCTTCGTTACTGCCCACACGGCTAAAGGTTCGTTCCTGCAAGAATCGCAGGAGCTTCACCTGAGTCTGCATCGTAAGGTCGCCAATTTCGTCGAGGAAGAGCGTTCCCCCGTCGGCAGCTTCGGCACGACCAATACGGCGATTCACCGCACCCGTAAACGCACCCTTTTCGTGACCGAAAAGTTCGCTTTCAACCAGGTTTTCGGGCAAAGCCGCGCAGTTCAGCGTAATGAAAGGCTTGTCCTTTCTTTCAGACAAATTCACAATTGCACGGGCAATCATTTCCTTACCCGTACCGCTACCGCCACGAATCAGAACCGTCGCATCGCTCGGAGCCACCTGGCGCACCTGTTCATAAATCTGCTGCATTTCGCGGCAGTTACCCACTAGTTCGCCGGGGTTGTTCGAAAGCATGTCGCGAAGCTTGCGGTTTTCTTCGAGCATGGCTTCGTGTTCGTTATGCAGTTCAATGCATTCGTTAGCGGCATCACCCGTGATGTTTGCAATGATTTCAAGCAAAGCCACATCGCGGTCTAAATCAGTAGCGCCATCCACCGGGCGGTCAATCGAAAGCGTTCCGATTACCTGACCGTCGTGAATCAAAGGCACACAAATAAAAGCCACCTGGGAGTCATAATGGCGGCTACCCGTACGGTTCAAGAAGCGGGAGTCTTTGCGCAGGTCTGGAATCACATGGCTCACACCGCGTTCAGCGACATGGCCCGTAATGCCTTCACCCATGCGGTACAAACCGCGCTGCTTTTCGGATTCATCCAGTCCGCGAGACGCTTCAATCTTAAGCGTATCGCCAAAGAGCAACGCGAACGTTCCGCGAAGCATGCCGAGTTCGGATTCCAGAATGTCGAGCACATTCTCGAGCAACTTTTCAACGTTGCGTTCGTGAATGATCGCAACACTGATCTTCTGGACGACCGAGATTTCTGAACCTATTGGAGAGGGCATGGACATAAGATAGTAATTAGTAGGCAGTTAGCAGAACTTAGAGCTTAGAGATGAAGGTATGTTCTAAGTTCTAAGTTCTAAGTTCTAAGTTCTAAGTTCTAAGTTCTAAAGTTTCTCTCTGATTCTCCTAAGGGCTTCACGAGTGCGTTCGTAGTCACCGAAGGCGGTCAGGCGGAAGTATCCTTCGCCGCAGGGGCCAAAGCCACTACCCGGGGTACCCACGACTTCGCAGGTAGCAAGCAGGCGGTCAAAGAAATCAAAGGATTTTTCGCCGTCAGCGATTTTCCACCAGATGTACGGAGCATGTTCGCCACCGAACACCGTGTAACCCGCGGCCGTCAGTTCCTTGCGGATAACGCCAGCCGTGCGCATGTAACCGGCAATGACTTCCTTAGTCTGCTGCCAACCAATCGGGCTGTAAATCGCCTCGGCGGCACGCTGCGTCACGTAGCTTACACCGTTGAACTTGGTGCACTGTCTGCGGTTCCACATAGCACGGAGTTTCGAAAGTTCGTGCGGGATTACCGTGTAGGCGCAGCGCACGCCCGTAAAGCCAGCAGTCTTGCTGAAACTGCGGAATTCAATGGCGCAAGTGCGTGCACCCGGAATTTCGAAGATGGAATGCGGCAGCGATTCATCCTGGATGTAGCAGTTGTAGGCGCCATCGAACAGGATCAAGGCTCCGTTTTCATTTGCGTAGTTCACGAACTTCTGCAAGGTTTCGCGGCTGAGCACCGTACCGGTCGGGTTGTTCGGGCTGCAAAGGTAAATCAGCTGCACCGGTTCCTTGGGCAAATCCGGCTGGAAGTTGTTTTCTGCGGTCGAAGCAAGGTAGGTCACCTTAGAAAAATGTCCGTCACTTTGCAACACGCCTGCTCGGCCAGCCATCACATTGGAGTCCAAATAGACCGGATAAACCGGATCCGGAATCGCAATCTTTACATTTTCTGTAAAAAGCTCCTGGATGTTTGCCACATCGCACTTGGAACCATCGCTCACGAAGATATCGTCCGGATCCATTTCGATGCCGCGGGCGGTGTATTCGCCACGAACGATTGCTTCGCGCACGAAATCGTAGCCCTGTTCGGGACCGTAACCGCGGAAAGTTCCCTTCACAGCCATTTCGTCTACGGCCTTGTGCATGGCCTTGATGACTTCCGGAATCAAGGGCGTGGTCACATCGCCAATACCCAAGCGGATAATGTCAGCATCGGGTTTCTTCGCCTGATATTCCTTGATTTTCTGGGCGATAGTCGAGAAAAGGTAGCTGCCGGGCAGCAAGTCGTAGTTTGCATTTACAATTGATTCGTTCATAATTTCTTCTTTAGTCGATCGTTCCTTTAAATACTTCCTGAGCAGGGCCGGTCATCAGGACGGGGCCGTTTTCTTCGTGCTTGATGTGGAGGACACCGCCGTCGAGGACAACGTCGGCTTCAACGCCCACGCGGCCAGTGTGCTGAGCCGCAACGAGGGTTGCGCAACTGCCGGTACCACAAGCCATCGTGACGCCGCAACCCCGTTCCCAAACCCGCATGCGGATTTGGGTGGGCGTCACCACCTGTGCAAATTCAATGTTGCAGCGATCGGGGAACTGCTTGTCGACTTCCAAGATGCTTCCCCACTTTTCCAGCTGAATCTTTTCGATGTCATCCACGAAAATCACCGCGTGCGGATTTCCCATGGAAACCGTCTCGGCAGTAAAGTCGAAGCTGTCGGCCGTGAGCTTGATGGAGCCCAAGAAATTCCTCGGGAGTCCCATATCGACGCACACGCGACCATCGTCTAAAAGCGCAGGCTTCACCAAGCCGCTCTTGGTGTGCAGATTAAACACTTTAGTATTGGCATCTTTTGCAAGACCGCGACTGCGAATGTACTTGGCCACGCAACGCGTTGCGTTACCGCACATGGCTGCTTCAGAACCATCAGCATTAAAAATACGCATTTCGAAATCAACGCCATTTGCAACAGGCTTTGCCAAAGGGCCTTCGCTAATCTTGTCGATTACCAGGCAACCATCGTTATCCATCGGAGTCACGATGACCACGCCATCGGCACCGATACCGAAACGGCGGTCGCAAAGCTGAATGACACGTTGTTCGAAATTATCGCTATAATCTAGCGTCACACCCGGTTCCAGCAACACGAAATCGTTGCCCAACCCGGTCCATTTTGAAAAATTAATTGGCATAATTCAGTTCTCTTTATAATTTTCCACGCCCCCATTTGCAAAAAATGTGCCAACTTTACAAAAATTGTTAAATCACACTAAAAACGCCAATTTTATCCAAATTTCACGAAAAACAAAATTTTGAAATATTACAAATTCTGTAAACTAAACAAATTTACTTTACATTTTCTGTAAATAATTTCAGTCGATTGCAGAATCGAAATACGTACAGCAAAAAAAATCTTATTCATCAAAAAGGGGCAAAATCAGACACTATTTTCAAAAGTGGCGTATTAATATAAAGATAGGGGCGGTTCTCTATTCGCGAAAACCGGCGCGTTCCGGTTGTGAGAAAAAATGGAAAATAAACGCACGCCTTTTGAACAACTCCCCATTACAGACCGATTCATGTTTGCTATGGTGTTTAGCCATAAGGAGATAGCCAAACCCTTCCTCGAAGCGGTTCTCGGCATCAAGATTCACGAACTTAGGGATCCCGAGCCCGAAAAGACTGTCGAAGTAAGCCCTTTCTACAAGGGAATCCGCTACGACGTCTTTGTGAAGGAAACTGGTCCGGACGGAGAGACTCTCCGCAGTTTCGATATCGAGATGCAAATGGAAGACACCAAGGAAATCCCCAAGCGAACCCGTTATTACCAGGCGATGTGCGATAGCGAGGCGCTGAACAAGGGTGAAGTATATTACAATTTGAAAGAACTCTACATCGTGTTCCTGTGTCCCGAAGATATATTCGGGCAGGGACGCGCCGTGTACAGGTTCAAGAATCTCGAAGTCGACAACCCGAAAATTGAATTGGGGGACCTTTGTTTCAAGAACTTTTATATATTTAACAAGTACCGAGACATCGCTGAAAAATCGATTAGAGAATATATGGAGTACTTTGCAACAAGGAAGCCGAGTTCTCCAGAAACAGAAAACATCGATCGCTTGGTGAAGTGGTATCAGACGGACAACGAAACGAGGAAACGCTATATGACATGGCAACAGGAAATCGACATCGCCGTAGACCTTGAACGCCAGCGTGCAAATGATGCAGAACGGCGCTATTTCGAGGCGAAGGACCGTGCTGATAATGCTGAAAAGCGTTTTTTCGAGGCGAAGGACCGTGCTGATGAAATCCAGAAGCAGGCTGATGCAGCGGAAGCCCGTGCTAACGAAGAAAAGGCTCGCGCTGACGAAGCGGAATCTCGCGCCAACAAGTACGAAAAAATGCTTCGCGAACTCGGCAAGTTGTAGTTATTTTTTTAAGCACTCGTTTCTTGCAAAACGCCCCAAAGTTCCCTATTTTGGGAACTTTTTGCTATTTTTAGGTTCTAGGAGGTCTTCTGTGAAATATTTTGTTGTGTTGTTGCTTTCTGTGGTTTTGTTCGTTGCTTGCGGCGATGAATCGAGTAGCTCTGCGCCCGCTCCGGACCCGAGTGGAGAATCGTCTTCGTCAGTCGAAATGGCGAAGGAATCTAGTTCCTCAACAATAACCAAGAATTCTTCTAGCTCCGTCAGTGGCGACAAGAGTAGTTCTTCTGTCAAAAAAGAAGAATCTAGCAGCAGCGTTGTGAATGAGTCTTCTTCCAGTGCCACGCCGAAGTCGAGCAGCAGTGAAGAAGTGAAACAGTCTTCTTCGAGTGTTGCTGCGTCGAGCAGTAGCGAGGAGGAAGAATCGAGTAGTTCTTATGATAGAACCATTGCTTTTAAAGGGGTCCTTTGGCGAGCTGGTGATTATATCAAGTTTGTTGATCTGCGAAACAGTCGCGAATACTATTACATCCAAATTGATGGAAAGGACACTGCTGGTAAGGTCACCTCTATCAAGGTGATGGCTGAAAATTTAAATATTGGCGATATGGTGCGAGGTAGAAAAGATCAGGAAGATGACACTAAAATAGAAAAGTATTGTTATGACAACGACACGACAAATTGCAATAACTACGGTGGTTTATATCAATGGGCTGAAATGATGCAGTTGCCGAGTCGATGCAACACCGAAAGTTGCGCTGATTTAATTAAACCCAATCATCAGGGAATTTGCCCTGATGGCTGGAGACTGCTGACTTATAATGACTACTATATTGCCGTGCACGCTGATAACAATAAGGATGGAGTAAAGGGAACTCGTTCTGCATACGGCTTTGGCGGTAGTAATGATAGTGGCTTTAGCCTTGTTGGTGCAGGATATAATTGGAACCATAGCTTTACTAGTCTTCAAGATGGTACGTATTGGTTTTATCCAGTGGAGTCTGCTGTTGGAGGAGATCAGTTTGTTCATGCTTCATTTCAGTATTCTACGGCAAAAGGAAATCCTGATGAAGAAGTATACAAAATCCATGGTTTTTCTGTCCGTTGTGTAATGGTTGAATAACCATCTTTTGGCTCGGACGGGGAATGCTGATGCTGACCTTCGTCAGCATGACAACTGGCGGAATAGGGACAACGCGACAGCAGAAGAGAAATTGCTAAGGAAAGCGGAGGCGAGTGCCTGACCGCAAAGCGAACATTCCGGAACGGCCATGTGAGCGTGCGGTGCAGGCCGAGGCGGAGCGTTCCTTTTTCATGCATCAAAGGAGATCCCGGCTTTCGCCGGGAAGACAGTCGGAGAGTCATGCCCAAAGGCGGAGGAAAGTAAGTCGGCGAGCGAACATTAGAGGCCGAAGGCCGAATCCATGTGAGCGAGGCGAGCTTACTTCTGGAGCCGTGGGCGTTACTGTCGGGGCGTTGCGGGGTGTCCCCGCTAGAGGGGGTAGCAAAAGACGGGGCTTTTGCGAGGGGGAAGCCTCCCCCTTTGGCATAAAAGTTTCTATATTTTGCCCCGAAAAATTATCTTCAAGGATACAACCATGAAACGTACACATAACTGCGGCCAGCTTCGCAAGGAAGATGTTGGCCAGACCGTAACACTCGCCGGTTGTGTGATTTTCGTTGACCTCCGCGACAAGTATGGCAAGACCCAGATCGTTTTCAACCCCGACTACAACGCCGACGTGTTGAAGACCGCCGAACAACTCCGTAACGAATACGTTATTTACGTGACTGGTAAGGTCTACGCCCGCGAAGAAGGCAACACCAACGAAAAGCTCGCTACGGGTGAAATCGAAGTCAAGGCTGACAAGCTCGAAATCCTGAACGCCGCCCTCACTTCTCCGCTCGCCATTAACGACCCGAACGAAGAATGCAAGGAAAACGACGACCTTCGCTTGCAGTACCGCTACCTGGACCTCCGCCGTCCGTGGATCCAGAAGAAGCTCCTCCTCAAGAGCCGCTTCCTCAAGGCCGTGTACGACTTCTTCTATTCTAACGGTTTCGAAAACATCGAAACTCCGTGCCTTTGCAAGTCCACTCCGGAAGGCGCACGTGACTACCTCGTGCCGTCCCGCGTGAACCCGGGCAAGTTCTACGCCCTCCCGCAGTCTCCGCAGCAGTACAAGCAGCTCTTGATGATCGCTGGCATGGACCGCTACTTCCAGATTGCCAAGTGCTTCCGCGACGAAGACCTCCGCGCTGACCGTCAGCCGGAATTCACGCAGATCGACGTCGAAATGTCCTTTGTGAACCAGGACGAAGTCATGGAAATGTTCGACAAGTTCGTGACCGAAGTCTTGGGCAAGGTTTGGAACTTCGAACCGCCGCGCCACATCCGCCGTATGAAGTGGGCAGAAGCGATGCTCAAGTACGGTTCCGACAAGCCGGACCTCCGCTTTGACCTCGAAATTCACGACGTGTCTGAAATCGGCGCCAAGTCCGAATTCGGCGTGTTCAAGAACTGCGTTGCCGCCGGTGGCAAGATCCGCGGTATCGCTGCCAAGGGTTGCGTTGACTTCACCCGTAAGCAGATCGACGAACTCACCGCTTACGTTGCCAAGTACGGTTCCAAGGGCCTCGTTTGGATGCGCGTCAAGGAAAATGACGAAGTGGAAACCCAGGTCGGCAAGTTCTTTACCACCGAACAGCTCAACGAACTCCGCGACGCTGTCGGCGCTAAGTGCGGCGACATGATGTTCTTCATCGCCGGTCCGGAAAAGGTTGCAGCAACCGCTATGGGTCAGCTCCGCTTGGAAGTCGCCCGTATCAAGGGTCTCCGCGATCCGAAGAAGCGTGAATTTGTTTGGATTACCGAATTCCCGATGTTCGAATACAGCGACACCGAAGGCCGTTACATGGCCATGCACCACCCGTTCACCAACCCGCTTCCGGAACACCTGGACATGATGCTCGGTGGCAACCTCAAGGATTGCAACGCCGAAGCTTATGACCTTGTTCTTAACGGCGTGGAAATCGGTGGTGGTTCTATCCGTATTCACAACCCTGAAGTTCAGGAAAAGGTGTTCCGCCTGCTCGGCCTTACCGAAGAACAGGTTCGCACCAAGTTCGGCTTCTTCGTTGACGCCTTCAAGTACGGCGCTCCTCCGCACGGTGGTCTCGCCTTCGGTCTCGACCGCGTTGTCGCTACCATGGAAGGTGAAGAATCTATCCGTGACTACATCGCGTTCCCGAAGAACACGAGCGCTTCTAGCCCGATGGACCAGTGCCCGAGCGAAGTCGACCTCCAGCAGCTGCAGGACATCCACATCTCCGTGCAGATGCCTAAGACCGCTGAAAAGAAGTAATTCGTTCTTTAAGTCAAGGAAATCCCCGCGAGCCATCGCGGGGTTTCTTTTTTTGTATCTTAACCACAGACTCTTAACCCCCAATATGGAGAAATTCAAATGAAACTTACTACTCGCGCTATTGCCGAAGCTATCGGCACCTTCTGGCTTGTGTTTGGCGGCTGCGGTGCAGCCGTGCTCGCTTGCGGCGTTCCCACCACCGGTATCGGTTACGTGGGCGTGTCGCTCGCGTTTGGCCTTACGGTGCTCACCATGGCATACGCCATCGGTCACATTTCGGGCTGCCACTTGAACCCGGCTGTCACGCTCGGTCAGGTTGCCGGCGGCCGCTTCCCCGCTAAGGAAGCCCCGGCATACATCGCCGCCCAGGTTATTGGCGGTATCATCGCAGCAGCGCTCCTTTACGTGATTGCATGCCCCGACCTCACTAACGCAGGCATCGGCGCATTCGCTACTAACGGCTGGTCCGACGCCCTCAACAACGGCGTGAACGCCTTTGGCGGCAAGACCTCCGGCGTGCTTTCCGCATTCCTGATTGAAACTGTGCTCACGGCCATCTTCCTGTTCGTGATCATGGGCGCTACCGACGGCCGCGCTCCGGCAGGTTTTGCCCCGATCGCTATCGGCCTCTGCCTCACGCTCATCCACCTCATTTCTATCCCGGTGACCAACACGTCTGTGAACCCGGCCCGCTCTACCGCTATGGCTGTATTCGTTGGCGGCGCTGCCATCAAGCAGCTCTGGCTCTTCTGGGTAGCCCCGATTCTCGGTGGCGTGATTGGCGGTATCGCTTACAAGTGCATCGCCGAATGCAAGTGCTGCAAAAAGTAATCAGATAGCTCAATTTTCATACTCACTTTGAATGCCCGAACCCCCGCGTTCGGGCATTTATTTTTACACAAAAACCTGCGAAATTTTTACAAAAACAAAAATTCGGGACATTTCACCCCATGTAAAACTTAAACACACGCAAAACGTGCCAAACCCACCCAAAATAGCTGTAAATAATACCTTAACAAAGGGCTTTTTCACCTTAAAACATTATAGTTTATAGCTTGGTGTATAAGGGTTGTAATACAAGGGGCAAATTATGCAAAAAAAAGCACTATTACTATCGGTTGTCGCAGGCGCGTTGCTGATTGGTTGTTCAGACGATCCTAAAGACACAAACCCGATTACTGAAACACCATCCGGCGAACTTGGCTACGATCCCAACGCCCCGTATATTGACCCCGTCACAGGCGATTATGTCGACCCCAATACAGGTGTAATCACCCCCACTGTTCCGTATGTAGACCCCAGTACGGGCGATACTGTTCCCGCCATTGAAGTGGTAGACCCGAACACGGGTGAAACTGTCACGGTTCCCGTGGTTGTTTCCGATCCTGTTCCCGAAAGCAGCGCCACAATTCCTGTAAGTTCGAGTTCTGTAGCAACCGTTTACAGTTCCTCTGACCCCAACAGCTCAGTTGTCCCCCCTCAACCAGGCGTTTCTAGCTCTTCCACCGGAGACATCTATATTCCGGTAGCCTCTTCTTCGAGTGGACTCAAGGAATACGACGACAACCACAAACCCAAAGAAAGTTTCTTGCCGAAGGCCGGTTTCTACAAGAGCCTGACAATCGACCCTCCGACCCCGAAAAAAGGTGGCCAGATCAAGTGTACTTTTGATGGTTCCTTCCCCACCCAGAATTCCGAATCTATCACGCAATCAAAGCAGATTACCGAAAACACGGTTATCCGCTGCTCTGAATTCGTGAACGGCCAGCCGGCCGACACCACAACCCAGACCTACTTCATCAACGAAAACGTCTCGATGCCTGTGGTGGCCTTGACCGTGAATCACACCGACATGTTCGACTCATCCAAGGGCCTTTACGCAACAGGTGATTTGAACGGTGGCGGCATGGGCGGTATGCCCGGCGGCATGAACTTTGGCGGAGGCAACGTCTCGGACAACAGCAACCCAAAATGCACCGAGCCCTGCCAACAGGCAAACTTCTGGCGCGATGACGAACTCCCCGTGCACGTGGAATACTTCGAAAAAGGAAGTGCTACGACTGAAAAAACGTGGGAAATTGACGCAGGCATTTCGATTATCGGAAACTGGAGTCGCTACAAACCCAAAAAGAGTGTCGCCATCAAGATGGATAACGACGACTACGGCGACAAGGTTCTCAAGTATTCATTCTTCTCGACCCGCCCCGAAGCCAAGAAAATGAAGAGCTTCAACCTCCGCAACAACGGTAACCGATTCTGGACCGACTACTTCGGCGACCCGATGCTTGTAAGCCTTATGGAAGGTACCGATGTGGACTACCAGCGCAGCCTGCAAGTAGTCGTATTCTACAACGGCGAATACTTCGGCATTCACGACTTGCGCGAACGCCTGAACAGAAGTTTTGTAGAAACAAATTATGGCATTGATTCTAAATCCATTAACGTCGTCAAGAACTGCAGCAACGGAGACAACGGCTGCATGAACGGATGGGCGCCCAGCGGCACCAACGGAGCCTCTAGCGCAGAATTTGGCCAGCTGACCAACTCGATTACCAGCGGAAACTTCGAAGGCGAAAACAACCAACAATACGCGCAACTCAAAGAAAAATTGAACATCAACAGTTTCGCCCAGTACATGATTGCCGAAATGTATATCCATAACGGCGACTGGCCGAATAACAACATTCGTGCTTGGGGCAGCCCTCAGAACGGAATCCCGTTCAAGTTCATGATTTTCGACGTGGACCACGGCTACGGATTCTCTCCGGGCATTTCGGGATTCGATACCGAAAGCCAGAATATGTTCCAATGGGTGCTAGGTAGCGCCACCATGGATAACGGCCAAGGAAATGGACAACAACCGGGCGGACAAGACCCCGGACAAGGACAATGGCCTGGCATGGGCGGCGGCATTGGTGGCGGCATCGGCGGCGGCTGGGGCTTCGGTGGCGGCGCAAATACCACCATCGGTAACATGCTGAAAAAGCTCCTCGCAAACCCCGAATTCAAGCACTTGTTCATCAACCAGGGTTGCATTCTCCTGAACGACTACCTGACCTATGAAAAAGTCCAGAAGGCCGTGCAGAAAATGAGTGCGATGATTCCCTCTTCCGAACAGTCTCGCGACCAACAGCGCTGGCCGCGCAATCAGTCTGCATTCAACTGGTCTCCCAGCGGTAGCGATCTCTTAAAATTCGCACAGAACCGCACGCAGACTTTCAGACAGGAATTGGCGAACTACTTTGGTCTCCAAGGCGAAACCACCGTCAGCATCACCGCAAACGGAAACGGTACGATTCTTGCTGACGGCATGAGACTCCCGAGCAGCAATTATCAGGGCAAGTTCTTTACTGGCGTAGACATGGTGCTTACAGCCGTTCCTGAACCGGGCCGTGTATTCTCTGGTTGGTCTGACGGTTCTACCGAAAATCCGAGAAAAGTTCAATTGACAAACGGTGCAAACTTTACTGCCGTGTTCAAATAATTAAAGCTAACTCTCCCATAAAATACCCAAAAGTGGAAACACATCGTTTCCACTTTTTTTATACAATAAGTTTGAAATGCAAAAACTAGTTTTCTATATTTGTGTACGTAATTTTTTAACCCGGCCCGAACATCGGGCAAACTCAAAAGGAAAAAACAATGGCTGACAATCTGTCCGTCCTCGGCAAGGCTCGCAAGGCCTACCAGCCGAAACTCCCCGCCGCTCTCCGCGACGGCGCTCTCAAAGTCGTCCTCAACAAGGGCAAGGCTACCGAATCCGTGCGCGACCAGGCCAAGATCAAGGCTCTGTTCCCGAACACCTACGGTGCACCGTACATTTCCATGAAGAAGGCTACCAAGGCTGCTGCCGGTAAGGCTCTCAACGTGGGTGTTGTTCTGTCCGGTGGCCAGGCTCCTGGTGGACACAACGTGATTGCGGGTATCTTCGACGGTATCAAGAGCATCAGCAAGAATTCCAAGCTCCTCGGCTTCCTCGGCAAAGATCATGGACTCCTACCGCAACACTGGTGGTTTCGACATCATCCAGTCCGGCCGTACCAAGCTCGAAACTGAAGAACAGTTCAAGAAGTGCATGGCTGTTGCCAAGGCTCAGAAGCTCGACGCTATCGTGATTATCGGTGGTGACGACTCCAACACCAACGCTGCTGTTCTCGGTGAATACTTCCAGGCCAACGGCGCAAGCTGCGTTGTTTGCGGCTGCCCGAAGACCATCGACGGTGACCTCAAGAACGAATACATCGAAACCTCCTTCGGTTTCGACACCGCCGTCAAGACCTATTCCGAACTCATCGGCAACATCATGCGCGATGCCAACTCCGCTCAGAAGTACTGGCACTTCATCAAGCTCATGGGCCGTAGCGCTTCTCACATCGCTCTCGAAGCCGCTCTCCAGACCCACCCGAACATCTGCTTGATCTCTGAAGAAGTCAAGGCCAAGAAGATGAAGCTGAAGCAGGTCATCAAGTACGTTGCAGACATCGTTGCTGCCCGTGCTGCTGACGGCAAGAACTTCGGCGTCTGCCTGATTCCGGAAGGCCTCCTCGAATTCATCCCGGATGTTGGCGTGCTCATTTCCGAACTCTCTGAAGCCCTCGCCCACCACGAAAAGGAAGTCGAAGGCCTCGACACCGCTGCTAAGGTTGAAAAGCTCTGCAACTGGATCTCTAAGGCTTCTGCTGAAGTCCTCAAGAGCCTCCCCGCCACCACTCAGGGCCAGCTGATGCTCGACCGCGACAGCCACGGCAACGTGCAGGTTTCCCTCATCGAAACCGAAAAGCTCGTCATCGAAATGGTGAAGAAGGAACTCAAGAGCCGCAAGAACTTCAAGGGCAAGTTCTCTGCTCTCAACCACTTCTTCGGTTACGAAGGCCGTTGCGCCGCTCCGTCTAACTTCGACGCCGACTACTGCTACAGCCTCGGTTACACCGCTTCTGTGCTCGCCTTCAACAAGATGAACGGCTACATGAGCTCTGTGCGTGACCTGACCAAGGGTATCGAAAAGTGGACTGCCGGTGGCATTCCTATCACCATGATGATGAACATCGAACGTCGTCACGGTGCCGACAAGCCGGTGATCCAGAAGGCTCTCGTTGAACTCGACGGTGCTCCGTTCAAGTTCTTCGCCAAGAACCGCGAAGTTTGGGCCAAGACTGAATCCTACACCTATCCGGGTCCGATCCAGTACTGGGGTCCGAGCGAAGTTTGCGACGTGACCAACTTTACGATCAAGCTCGAACGCGGCGCCATCAAGGTTAAGTAATAATTTGTTTTTTAGGGGCATCTACTTCGTTGTCGAAGCCCTTACGTACGACTTGTACGCTACGGGCTTCGAACGCCTCGTATCCGCTCCCTAAAAAATCAAATTCTTAGTCTTTATTCCTGCAACAATTGTTGCAGGACTTTTTGTTTTCAGGGCACGGACGCCTAGCATCCACACTCCGATAAACATCGTCTTCTGATTCTTTGGAATTAAAAAGTCCTCGCTTTTGCGAGGACTTTTTTTATCTAATGATTACTGAAAACGGTCTGTGACTATTTCTGGCCTTCGCTTGTACTCAGCAGATACGCGTTGATGAACGGCTTGATTTTACCGTCGAGCACGCCTGCAGTGTCAGAAGTTTCGACGCCGGTGCGCAGGTCCTTGACCAACTGGTAAGGCTGCAGCACGTAGCTACGAATCTGGCTACCCCATTCGACCTTTTTCTTTTCGGCCATACGGGCATCGCGCTTGGCTTCTTCTTCCAAGCGATAATGTTCGGCGACCATGGTCTTGAGCATCTTGTAGCAGGTTTCGCGGTTCTGAATTTGGCTACGTTCGGTCTGGCAGCTCGCCATAATACCTGTCGGCAAGTGAGTCATACGCACGGCAGAATCCGTCTTGTTGATGTACTGGCCACCGGCGCCGCTACTGCGGTAAGTATCCACACGCACGTCAGCCATATCCAAATCGAATTCGATGTCTTCGTGTTCGGGGTACAGGTACACGGCGGTAAAGCTCGTGTGGCGGCGGGCGTTGGCATCAAACGGGCTGATGCGCACCAGACGGTGCACGCCGATTTCGGAACGGAGCAGGCCGTAAGCATTTTCGCAAGTGACTTCGATAGTCGCGCTCTTGAGGCCGGCGTCTTCCGCTTCCTGGAAGTCGACCACCTTGAAGTCCATGTTTTCGCGTTCGAAGAAGTGCGTATACATGCGGAACAGCATGAGCGCCCAGTCCTGCGACTCGGTGCCTCCTGCGCCCGGATGAATCGACAGCAAGCAACTGCAAGCGTCATCCGGACCGTTCAGCATCTTCTTGAATTCCATCGCCTCAATCTTCGACTTGAGTTCAGCGATGTCAGAATCAATCGATGCGGTCAGGTCGGCGGATTCTTCCGCCTTGCTCATTTCATAAAGTTCGGCGAGGTCGTCGCAGCTCTGCGAGACTTCTTTCCACGAGTCCAGCAGGGCGCGCAGATTGCCGATTTTTTTCATCATGGACTGCGCCTTTTCCTGGTCATTCCACAGGTTCGGGTCGGCGGAGTCCTTTTCCAAAACGTAAAGTTCTTCGGTCTTGGCCTCTAAGTCAAAGATACCCCCAGAGCTTATCGATGCGCGTACGCAAATCGATTAGCCCGGTGTGAGTTGTCTGAAAAGCCATTACTTAGAAGCTCCGATAGCCTGCGGCGGAGTGTACTTAGCGTCGAGGTACTGAACCTTGTAAGCCTTTCCAAGACCATCGAGGTAAGCCTTCAGCTGAGCCTGACGTTCCTGTTCGGCCTGCATACGCAGAATGTAGTCGATCTGGTGCTTGTAGCTTTCATACTTACCATCGTTACGTTCAGTCAGCATAAAGATGGCAACGCCGTCCTTATCGGTATAAACTTCGGTGATTTCGCCCACCTTAATCTTATTCACGGCCTTCACAAATGCATCACCCTTAGACTTGGCAATGAACTTGCTCATCACGCCACCAGTCTTCTTGGCGGTCTGGTCGTCGCTGTACATGGCGGCGAGCTGTGCAAACGTAGCCTTCTTGCTGCGCACCTGAGCGGCGAGACCCTTCAGCATGTCCTTAGCGTCTTCGATTTCCTGCTTGGACTTGCCCTTGGTGTAAACCACGATACGAGCACCGCTAATGGAGTCGTTAACTTGCACCTTAGTCTTGTTGAGTTCCCAGAAAGCTTCCTTCTGCTTTTCGGTCGGATCCTTCGGATACGGAACCTTCTTTTCGAGGATTGCTTCGCTCTTCAACTGATCTTCAATCTTTTCCTTGAACTGAGCCATGGTGGTGTTAGACTTCTTGAGTTCCTTCTGGAAGGCGTCTTCGCTCGGGAACTGAGCCTTGAAGAGCTTGGTCAAGCTATCGACCTTACCCTGAGAAACCTTGATACCCAACTTCTTGGCTTCGAGCTTAATGAGTTCCTGACCCACCAAGTTATCGATAACGGCATAACGGAGCTGAGTCATGGTCTTATCATCAATCTTCTTGCCACGGAACTGCTGTTCGCCAAGCATTTTAGCAAGGCTATCAATCTTACCGGCAGAAATACCGACCTTTTCGACGCGAATCACGTCCAGGCTCTTGGAATTCAACAACTGAGCAGAGGCGATACCGGCAGCCAAAGCGACCGTCAAAATACCGCGAGAAACAAATTTAAAAGAACGCATTTTTATTCCTTTTTAAAATTTTCCGGTGTAAATATAGAAAAAGGCGAGAGCCGCGACAAAAACATTATGTTTTTGGCATGGCCGAGCCATACTATATGCACTCCGAAGGAGTGCCATATAGTAAAATAGCAGTTCTAAACCCAAAGGGTGGGAAGAATCCCCCTGCTTGCAGCCCCGGCATACGTCATTGCGAGCGTAGCGAAGCAATCCATAGCCGGGTCTTCCAGCACCCCCTCGCCTAAGGGGCTCTGCCCTTAAAAACCCGACATCAGGCAGCCCACGGCTCCAGAAATGTGCTCGTCTCACTCACATGGATTCGGCCTTCGGCCTCTAATGTTCGCTCAACGACACATTTTCTTCCGCCTTAGGGCATTCATTTCCGGTTGTCTTGCCGGAAAAAAAGCGCTCCGGTTTAAGAGCTTCAAGAGTGAAATTTTTACGATTTTTCTTATTCTTGTTGTTTTTTTTGTTGTTGGACATAGAAGAACTCCTAAGATTCCGCCCCTCAGCGGAATCTTTATTTTTTTGTTAAACTTTTTTGATTTAAAGCCTAGAGATGGCTATGGAAATTAATAGTCCTTAACGCAGCGAACGGAAACACCACTTGTTTTCAAATTACCCATTAGAAGCGTCATATATTTAGATACGCCTCCAGCTATAGTGCTAACTACCTCTGAAGGACTTTCTTCAGGATAATCTACAACAGCACTTTCCTTAAGATATGCAAAAGCATTTTCTTCGCCGTCTCTATACCCCGCAGCAATGAAACTCATACCCGAAGTATTGATTCCAAATTTTAGCGAATACGATATTTCAGACGCAAGAGAACTCATACGATTATCAAGATATTTATCGCCACCCGACGTATAAGAAGCAGCAAGCAATTCCCTTTCGGTCATTACATGCCAGCCACTCGGGCAAATACCTTGATGGAAACCGTTACCATCAGGGTCAATCAAATCGGCACAGCTTTTACTGTTACATTCATACGGCAAGGCCATCATTTCGGCCCACTGGTACAAGCCGCCCCACCAGTCATTGCAATACTCAATGCTGTCGTTATAGCAGTACATTTCAACCTTTGTGTCGTCTTCTTGCTCTTCTGTACCAGCAACCATTTTTTCATGATATTTAAGATTCTGGGCAAATACAGTAAAAGCTAGATGGACACTATCGGGGCCATACTCATTATCGATATCGATTGTTGCATACTTTGTACCGTCACGAGAATCAGTAAATTCGCCATAGCTCATATTATAGCGCAACGGATTCGGCAAAGATTTGTACCCCTGGCTACTGCTACTCTTGGGTGTGGAACTAGAAGAAGGCGGAATATAGAGAGTCCATACGCCATTAACACATTCAGCATATTCACCATTGATAATTTTTTGCACACCATTCTTCGGGCAAGGTCCACCCATAACAGCCTTAGCACTTGATGAAGAATTGGCAGAACTACTCGGCACGACACTTGAAGACGATTGTTTCACTTCTTCACTGCTGCTGGACTTGGCATCCGAAGAAGACGGCTTTACCGAGGAACTAGATTCTTTCGCCTTTTCTACTGAAGAACTAGAATTTTCGTCTTTTTTAGAAGACGAAGAGGAGGACTTCGACTTTTCTACCGAGGAAGAAGACTTTTCCTTATTGGAGTTCTTTTGCGAACTCGAAGAATTCTTGGAAACTTCACCACTGCTAGAGCTGGTATCGTCACAATCTTCGTTCTGATCCTCACAGGGGCGGGGATCTGGGGAAACAGAAGATGAAGAGGAATCGCCTCCGCATGCAACGAGCATGGTCAGGAGAACGGACAGGGCAAGGACACTTTTAAAAATATTCACAGAAGACCTCCGGTAACCTCAAATAAGTTCACGCGAAATATAGAAATAAACGATTTTCCCTTTTACACACAGACACCTTTTTGTAAATCATTGTAAAATTTCGTTCTAAAATTGCTTGAAATAGTCAAAATTAGCGTGTATATATATGAATAGGGACAGTCTCTATTCGCCCACGAAAGGCTTTTTCGCAAAAAAATTATGCATATATCGCAATTGAGGTTATTGACTTTAGAATGATATATATGTATATTATAGATACAAATGTAAGGTTTGACGAGGAAAAGGCTCTAAGAGTTTTGCAAAAACATGGTGTCAACATGGAAGATGTTCGCCAAGAGATTATTGCGAAACGATTCGATGTCCAAGAAGTCGCCAACCAAGAAGGACATCCAGGGCAGAAAATGTTCGTGGTGTTGGTGAACGGATACGCTCATTGCGTTCCATTTGTTGTTGAACAGGACGGAACAATCTTTCTTAAAACGGCTTTTCCAAGCAGAGTTTATCAGCGGAGGTATGAAAATGGAAATCTCAGATTCAAAGTATGAACCGATAGACGACGAAGAACGTTCGCTGATGGAAGCTATTGAGCGCGGCGACACAAAGCCAGTCCCGAAAGAAGAACTGGAAGCAATCAAAGCCTCGATCAAGGGAACTGCGCACAACATCACGATTCGTATGAACGACGACGACATCGAAGGCATGAAGGCAAAAGCTTCTCGCCTTGGAATAAACTATCAAACTTTAATAAAAACGCTTGTACACCGCTATTTGAACGGCGGCGTAACAATCAACGAAGCATTCTAAACAAATTCTAATTCATACAAAAGGCGGTCATTGACCGCCTTCCTTTTAAATTTCTTCTGCGAATTCGCTCATGGGCTTGCGCACGGGGTGGCGCGGCGAGGGGCCACCTTCGGCGGGGTCGGCGTAACCGACATCCAAGAAGCAAGCCAGCTTGAGGTTTGCCGGGAAGTCGAAGGCCTTTTCAATTTCAGAGGCGTTGAAACCACGAGCCCACAAGGTCGCAAGGCCCAAGTCGGTCGCCTGCATCATCATCGAAGTCGTCACGATGCTGGAATCCATATCGCCACTCACAAAATCGTCGTGGTAAGTCACGGGAGAATAGCACTTGTCCTTGTCGTAGCAGACCATGAGCACCACGGGGGCGTTGTAGGCCATGCGGGTAATGCTGCGGAGCTTGGCTAGGGCGGCCTCGGACTTGAGTACCTTCACCGTCACCGGCTGGCCATTCACGGCTGTCGGAGAAAGGCGCCCCGCTTCAAGCACGAGGGAGAGTTTTTCGGGTTCCACAGCCTTGTCGCTGAATTTGCGGCAGCTGTAACGATTTTGAGCGAGTTTAATGAATTCCATAGCATAATTTTAGCATTTTATTTTTTCCTATTCCGCCATTTTCAGTATAGATTTATATAGAAATCCGCCCCAAAAACGGTATCAAAGGAGTCTTTTATGGAAACATTCAGCATTCCTGGTTTTTGGTACACTGTTCCGGCAGCGTCAATCCTTGCCCTTGTAGCGGCATTCCTGTTTTTCAAATCCATGATGAAAATGGACGAAGGGACGCCGCGCATGATAGAGATTGCGGGTTATGTCCGCGAAGGGGCACTCGCCTACCTCAAGCGCCAATACAGAACCGTCTCGGTCGTATTCGCCATTCTGTTCCTCATTTTCGTGATTCTTGCATTCCTCGGAATCCAGAATCCCTTCGTTCCGGTCGCATTCCTCACCGGCGGTTTCTTTAGCGGGCTCTGTGGATTCTTAGGCATGAAAACGGCAACGCAGGCAAATTCCAGAACTGCCGCGGGCGCAAGCAAGAGCCTGAACCAGGGGCTCGTCACGGCATTCCGTTCCGGCGCGGTCATGGGGCTCATTGTCGTCGGTTTCGGCCTGCTTGACATTTCCATCTGGTTTTATGTTCTGAACTTCATTTACGACCATAATATTTTCGGCATGGGAGCCACCCTGGCAAGCAAGATTTCGATGGAATTTTCGGACAGCTTGATTACGAATTCCGCTTTCGGGCACGCCAAGATGGCCGAAGTGACAACTACCATGCTGACCTTTGGCATGGGAGCCTCGCTGCAAGCGCTCTTTGCCCGCGTTGGCGGGGGTATCTACACGAAGGCGGCCGATGTCGGTGCAGACTTGGTCGGTAAAGTCGAAGCGGGAATTCCCGAAGACGATCCGCGTAACCCCGCCACCATCGCCGACAATGTCGGCGATAACGTCGGAGACGTTGCGGGCATGGGCGCAGACCTCTACGAATCTTACTGCGGATCCATCTTGGCGACAGCGGCCCTCGGCGCGGCCCTTCCCGGCATGAGCATGCACCATGTCATTGCCCCGATGCTTGTCGCGGCAATAGGCATTGTTCTTTCGATTGTCGGCATTTTCATGGTGCGCACCAAAGATGACGCCAACACCAAGTCGCTCTTGCATTCCCTTCTCGTCGGAACGCTCGGATCTTCGATCCTTATTCTTTTGGCGCTCCTTGTCTTTGTCAAGTTGGGACTCATTTCGTGGGGCATTTTCGGATCTGTCGTCGCAGGCCTTGCCGCTGGCGTCATCATAGGACAGTTTACCGAATTCTACACCTCCGACGCCTACAAGCCCACCCGCGCTATCGCTTCGCGCACGCAGATGGGCGGCATGTACTCCACCGCCCTCCCGGTGATTACCATCGTTCTTGGCATTCTCGCCTCCTTCGGTTTTGCGGGCGGTTTCAGTAACATTTCGCAGGGCCTTTACGGTGTCGGCTTCGCTGCCGTCGGTATGCTTTCGACTCTCGGCATCACGCTTTCGACAGACGCCTTCGGGCCCATTGCCGACAACGCGGGCGGTAACGCTGAAATGGCTGAACTACCCAAGAAAGTTCGCGAACGCACCGACGAACTCGACATGCTCGGCAACACGACCGCAGCGACAGGCAAGGGCTTCGCCATTGGTTCCGCCGCTCTGACCGCCATGGCACTCCTCGCCTCCTATGTCGAAGAAATCAAGCTCTGGCTCGGCAAATTCGCCCACGACGGCGCATTCGAATTCGGTGGCGTCACCTTCTTCAGCAGCTCTACCGCGCTCACCTCTGGAGCCTCTACTAGCAACACGCATTGGCAAATTCTAGAAGGCGGCATCAAGGCCATCGCAAACGATGGTTCGCTTGCAGCGCTCTCCATTGCAGACGCTTCGTTCGGCGATTTCATGAACGCTTTCAACCTGAACCTGATGAACCCCATGCTTCTTGGCGGTCTCTTTATCGGCTGCATGATGGCCTTCGTCTTCTGCGCCATGACCATCAAGGCGGTCGGCCGTGCAGCGTCTTCTATGGTCAAAGAAGTCCGTCGTCAGTTCAAGGAAATTCCCGGCATTATGGAAGGAACGGGCAAGCCGGACTACGCCAAATGCGTCGAAATTTCGACTCACGGAGCCCAGCGCGAAATGCTTTTGCCCTCGCTCCTCGCCGTCATTGTTCCGGTTGTTGTAGGCCTGTTCATGGGAATCGCAGGCGTATTCGGCCTGCTCGCCGGTGGGCTCGCTTGCGGATTCTCGCTCGCCTGCATGCTCAACAACGCAGGCGGTGCTTGGGATAACGCCAAGAAATATATCGAGAAAGGAAACTTCGGCGGAAAAGGCTCCGATTGTCACAAGGCAGGTGTCGTCGGCGATACCGTAGGCGATCCGTTTAAGGACACCGCAGGCCCCTCGCTGAACATCTTGATTAAATTGATGACAATGGTGAGTCTCGTATTCGCAGGCGTTATCGTCGCGGTCGGCGGACTCTAGCCTGGCGGACTCTAGCCAAACGAACTCAAGCTTTACAGCACATAAAGCGCAAGCACGACAACAATCCCCGCAAAGAGCAGGAATACGGGCAACAGCAGCAAAAGGCAAAGCAGACCGATTTTCAGGTCATAAAAGAACATGCGCCAGCGACCGCGCTTGGTTTTGCATGTTTCTGCGCGGCAATCCGGGCAAATATTTCCGACCTTGTTACGAACGCGGATGGCAAGATTGCTTTCCAGCGGGGACATCCCCACCTTGTCGTTAAATTCCTTGTTGCAAACAGAACATGTGCACTGCATATCGGCAATTATAGTAAATAGTTGGCAGTGGGTTATTTCTTTACGGCAATCAAAATGGTGGAACAAAGGATCAAGATGATGCCCGCCATGATGCGCGTCGTCAGCGTTTCGGCAAAGACAGTCACGCCTATCGTCACGGCGGTCACGGGCTCTAGAGCGCCCAAAATCGCCGTCGGTGTAGAACCCACAATACGCACCGCCTTCACCATGAAAATGAGCGAGAGCACCGTCGGCACAAGGCCCAGCATAAAGCCCCAGCCCCACGAGCTAGCCTGCGTAAACACCGGCGGGAGCCCCGAACCGAGCGTCACCGAATAAAGCAACAAGAAGAACATGCAAAAACAGATGGCATAAAAAGTCATCTTGACCGAGCCCATCTGCAAGTTGATGCGGTTCGCCATCACCATATAAATGGCGTAACTTATGGACGACAAGAACACGAGCAGGCAACCCACCGAACTGAGCGTTGCGCCGTCTCCCCCACGATACAAAAGCGCAATGCCCGCCATCGAAATCACAATCGAAAGGACTGTCCAAATTTTGATTCTTTCCTTGAAGAAAATCGCCATGAGCACCGAGACTTCGAGCGGATAAAGGAACAAGAGCGTCGAGGCAAGGCCCGCGTCCATGTACTTGAACGAGGCGTAATACGTGAACGAACTTGCGGCAAACAAGAAGCCGAACGCGACCAAGATGCGGAACTCTCGGAACGAGATTTTGAAATGCGAGCCCTTGGAAAGCATGACGATCATGAGCAACAGCGCCGCCGTAAAGAACCGGTAAAAAAGAACCGTCTCGGGCGAATAATTCTGCGCATACAAGTGAAGCGCACCCAGCGGATTCGTACCGTAACAAATCGCGGAAAGAGCTGCAAAAAAGAAGCCTTTTAATGCGGAGATCCCCGCCTTCGCGGGGATGACATTATTGCGCGTGAGAGGCATATTAAATCGCGAACTTGGTCGCATCAGCCAACTGCACGCTGGCGATGCGGGAAATACCCTTGATTTCCTGCGTCACACCGTAGAGCATGTCGGCTTCGGCCATGGTACGCTTGTTATGCGTCACCACGATGAACAAGGTCTGCTTGCTGAATTCGCGGAGCAGCGCCATGAAGCGGCC
>CADBHQ010000051.1 GCA_902794535.1 Fibrobacter succinogenes
GTTGTTATTGCACTAGTAAAACTAGAAAATCTGAAAGCAATTCACAACGCGCAGCAAACGCAATTATCAACGATCTCGTTGTTATTGCACTAGTAAAACTAGAAAATCTGAAAGCAATTCACAACCAAACAAACTTTGTATGTGAAAATGAGGACGTTGTTATTGCACTAGTAAAACTAGAAAATCTGAAAGCAATTCACAACCTACAAGACTTTGCATCAAAAACTTGGTGTGTTGTTATTGCACTAGTAAAACTAGAAAATCTGAAAGCAATTCACAACTACGCAGCAGGGTTTTAATTATCATATTGAGTTGTTATTGCACTAGTAAAAAGCTCCTAACGATCGGTTGTTATTGCACTAGTAAAACTAGAAAATCTGAAAGCAATTCACAACCATGTACGCGCCAAACGATAAATTGGGCGTGTTGTTATTGCACTAGTAAAACTAGAAAATCTGAAAGCAATTCACAACACGGCAACGGGTCAAAACACGACACTATTTGTTGTTATTGCACTAGTAAAACTAGAAAATCTGAAAGCAATTCACAACAAAGGAGATGATAAGATGGTGTACAACGAAGTTGTTATTGCACTAGCAAAACTAGAAAATCTGAAAGCAAGTCACAACACAATGAGACGCGGGCGGGGCGAAACAACATTGTTATCGCTCTAGTAAAACTAATCAAAAAGCTGCTTTATTGCAACAGGAAAAAGGAGATGCCGCATTAAATGCGGCAAGACAATTAGAAGCAACTTTTTTCATATCCAGATTTTGCGTTAGCAAAATCGAATCCGTGTGGCACTTTGGGGTTTTAGGGGCGCAAGCACCTAGGCGAGGGGGTAGCAGAAGACACGGCGTGCCGGGGCTGCAGCGAGGGGGAGGCCCCCCCCCATCATAAAAAACAGCTTGTCCGCAAGCCATGGGTACAGTCACGTAAAAATATCTTTTCGCGCAAGGCGTTCCTAGGGGGCGTTGTTTTGACTGAAAACACACTTTTACGCCCGATTATTGATATTCAGGGGTCAATAAATTATATTCAAGCCTATGAAAACAGTTTGCAGACTCCTCCCCTTTGCGTTTGCGGCTTCCGCATTCGCGGACAACACGTTTTTCCTTAACGAGGCGGGCTACGACCTAGGCAAGCCCTTTTCGGCCGTAGTACAAAGCACCGAAGAACTCGAAGGAACCAAGTGGAGCATTTACTATTTGCGCGATAACATGCCCCAAACCCAAGGTTTACCCCCGCAAGTTTTAGCGGAGGGTGTATTTGGCAAAGGCGAAAATCCCGACAATTGGTCTAAAAGCGGAAAATACTATCGCATCGAAATTCCCTACGGTTTTTTATATGAGGGAACGTACTACATTGACGATGTTACGGGCAGCCCCTCTAAATCGCAAGAATTTACCGTAGGTGGAAACCAGCTTGCCAAGAGCACGCTCAGCATGGTCATGGACTACTTCTACAACGACCGCGCCAACAAAGACCCCATTATCGGTTGGGACCAGAAGGTATCCGTTTACGGGAGCGATGGAGTCTCGCGCGACGTACGCGGCGGTTGGTACGATGCCAGCGGCGACGTGAGCAAGTACCTGAGCCACCTTTCTTACGCGAACTACCTGAACCCGCAGCAGATTCCGCTGACGGTCTGGTCGCTCGCCTTTGCGGCAGAACGCATCCCGACACTGCTCGCCTCGACAAGCACCAAGGCCACCGCGGCGGCCGAAGCCGCCTACGGCGCAGACTTCTTGGTCCGCATGCTTGACGAGCAGGGATTCTTCTACATGACCGTGTTTGACAACTGGGGCATGGGTAGCCGCTACCTGTGCGCCTTTAGCGGCGAAGACGGCAAAAAGAGCAATAATTACCAGACGGCTTTCCGCGAAGGCGGTGGCATGGCAATCGCAGGCCTTGCCCGTGTGGCAAAACTCGGTGTCAAAGGCGATTACACCAGCGAACAGTATCTCGCTGCAGCCCAGAAAGCTTACGCACACCTCTCTGAAAAGCAGAGCATTGGTGGCAACTGCGCCTACTGCGACGACGGCAAGGAAAACATCATTGATGACTACACCGCACTCCTTGCGGCAACGGAACTGTTCCTCGCTACGGGAAAAGGTGTCTACATGAACGATATGGAAAGCCGCGCTGGACACCTGGCCGACCGCATTAGCGAAGACGGTTATTTCTGGAGCGACGACGCGAAGACCCGTCCGTTCTGGCATGCAAGCGACGCAGGACTTCCGCTGATTGCATTGGTACGATTCCTCGAAGCAGAAATGCAGATCGAACGCGAACCTTGCCCCCCTGAATTCGACTGTTCAGTCTCCAATGGTGAAATTGTCTACAAGACAGCACTCGCGGCCGTCCGCAAGCACTTGAGCTGGCTCACCACCATCACAAACAAAGTTGCAAACCCCTTCGGTTACGCCCGCCAGACCTACAAGACCGGCGGAAACATCAAGGACGGATTCTTTATTCCGCACGACAACGAAAGCAAGTATTGGTGGCAGGGCGAAGACGCTCGTCTCGCAAGCCTTTCTGCCGCAGCTACTTATACACAGACCGCATTGAGCATCGTTGATTCCGGAGCTATATCCAAGTATGTAACCGACCAGCTCGACTGGATTTTGGGCAAGAACCCTTACGGCACTTGCATGATGTACGGCATCGGTAAGAAGAATCCTGCCAAGTACGACGGCACCTCTGATTACGACGCAACCCTCAAGGGCGGCATTGCAAACGGCATTACTGGCAAGAGCACGGACGGCTCGGGAATCGCTTGGGATGACGACGGAGTTGCCTACGTAGGCTTTAACCCCGAAGAACCTTGGAACAACTGGCGTTGGGTTGAACAGTGGTTACCGCATACCACTTGGTACCTGAACGCACTAGTCGCCCGCTACGATGAAAATCCGATTAAGGTTTACAACCCCGATGCAATCAAGCCTAAGGCTATCGCGAGCGCCAAATTCTCGGTGCAGGCTCAGGGCCGCATGCTTACGGTGAACGCCCGCGGTACCGCAAAGGTGCGAGTATTGAGCCTCAATGGTGCAGAAATTGCAACCGCAAAGCTTACCGCCGGACACGCAACGCTGAACCTCGACAACGCGCAGAGCGGTATCTACATGGTCAAGGTTGACGGCTTTGGAGCAAAGAAGATTGCAATAAAGTAAGAGAGAGAAAACGCCCCGGCTAGCCCTTCGACAGGGTTAGCAACACAGCGCCCGCGAGAATGATGAAGGTCGCCAAGAGCAACTTGATTCGTTCGCGGGCCGTTTTGTATTCGCCGAAAACGAACACACCCCAGCCAAGGTTCACCAACAAGTTCAGCTGCGTGAGCGGGTAGCCAATGGCATAACCAAGCGCACCGTTCACATCGATAGCCCAGAAGCAGCCGTGCATACCGATCGTCCAGAGCACACCCATCAAAACGGTGACAACGCTCGGCACAAGCTTGTATTCGAACATCTTTTTACGGCGAATTTCAAGCACGGCAATCAGCGCCTGGCTGCCGACAAAAATGCCGATGGTAAACGGGCAAAGGAATTCAACATCGGTCATCGAGAGGCCCGACTGAACTGCAAGCTTATAGGGAATCAGGTACGTACCGAAGGCAAGGCCGCCCAAAAGCGAGCGCCAGTTCCTGAATACAGAACCACCATGCGACGGCGACAAGCGCGAAAGCCCGATCAAAAAGCATGCAATCGCCGGAATCGAGAGAAAGAACTTGGACTGTTCACCGAATAGGAGCACGCCTGAAAGGAACGAAGCCAGAATGCTCACGCCCATGGAACGTACGCCTGCGCCCGCAAGGTCAGCCTCGGCTTGCACCGCCCAAAAACAGAAGGCACCGCCCACGACCCACATCAGGCCGCAAAGCACGCCAATCGGGTGCACATTGAAAGTACCCGTATAGAACGCAACGACAAGCGCACTCAAAAGCGCGCCTAAGGTCATCATCGAAAGGTATGCCCAGCTAGAATAATTCGGCCATTTTTTAAGGGGCACCATGTAGGAGCCAAACATGAAAATGGCAAGCAAAGCACCGATATAACTACTTTCCAATGCAGAACCCCGCGAAAATAGATTGTAAAATGTCTTCAGACGAAATTTCGCCCGTTATACTCTGGAGCGCCCTGCGCACAAGCTGCATTTCAAACGCAAGCAATTCCACTGCCGGATTTCTCCGGAGCAAATCGAGCACGCGGTTCACGCCGGCGTAAGCATCTTCGAGGCAAGCCTTTTCGCGTTCACTGGTAATCCAGAGGTCTTCGGCGTTGTCAGACTTTTTGAACAAGGCCGCATTCATGACGCTCTTGAGTTCGGCAAGGCCTTCGCCAGTCTTGGAGGAAACACAGAGAGATCCTTCGACTCGCTTTGCTCGCTCAGGATGACAAGACGTCAAATCGCTCTTGGAAACGACAATAAAATCAGGTATAATCTCGTCTCTCGTCTGTAGGGCTCCGCCCGTTCTCTCGTCTGTACCGTCGAGGACTAAAATCTTGAGGTCTGCTTCTTCCAAAATCTCGCGGGACTTTTTCATGCTGAGCGCATCAAGTTCGTCGGTGGCATGTTCTGCAATGCCTGCGGTATCGACCAGTCGGACTTCACCGCCATCTAAAAACAGGCGAACTTCGACAAAATCGCGCGTGGTGCCCGGAACATTGCTCACAAGCACGCGGTCTTCGCCGAGGAGCGCATTCACCAGGCTCGACTTACCCGCATTCGGGGCGCCGTAAAGAACGGCCAGCGGGAGCCTGCTCAGATTTGCCTTACCGCGGAAGCTGTTCAAAATCTGCAGGATTGTCGTGCGGATATTTTCAAACTTTTCTTGCCAGCCGTCATAATCGGGGTCGGCTTCTTCTTCGGCAAAATCCACATCGAGCTCGAGACGGGCCGAAATATCTTTCACCTGGGCCGTGAGCGTTGCAATCTTTTTCGAAAGCGCGCCCGAAAGCAGGCGGTGGGCGTTTTCCAGTTCCGCGCGGTTCGCGCTGTGAATCACGTCAGCCACCGATTCGGCCTGGGTCAAGTCCATCTTGCCATTCAAGAAGGCGCGGCGCGTGTATTCGCCAGGTTCGGCCAGGCGCACGCCCTCGATGCTGCGGATTGCCTGCAGCAAGTCGCGTACAATCAGCGGGTTTCCATGCGGATAAAGTTCCAGCACATCTTCGCCGGTATAAGAATTCGGCGATTCAAAATAAATGTACAGAAGGCTATCGAGAACCTTGCCCGATTGAGGGTCGCGGGCAGTACCGAGATTCGCCATACGGGGCACCAGTCCCTTAACAGCCTTTGTTCCAAACAGGCGTTCCACCACCAAACGCACCTGCGAGCCACTCACGCGGAGGGCTGCCACGGCACTCACGCCAGCTGGCGTCATCGGGGCTACAATCGTCTGGGAATCCATGCGGCGAAAGATAGCAAAAGCTTACGGGACCTTCATTTAAGTATGAAAATCGTCACATTGTATTTTAATATTTTCTTATTTGATTGTTGCAACGGGGCATTTTTCCCTTATTTATTGTACATTTATTGCCGTATGAGTCAATTCAAACTAATTTTCCGCCCCCTGGGCACCATTCCCTGTTTTGTTCTTCAACGCGATGACGGAGCCGAATTTGAAATCTTGAGTGGCTTTGGCGGAGGACTCAACGGTTGGCGAGTCCCCGTAGAAAACACGCAAAATACCCGTACCTCGACCATGCTTGACCTGCTGTACGGCTACAAGGACGAAGCCACCCTGCGGAAAATTTCGCCGGACACCAACGCCGGCTGCAGACTCACGCCCTTTCCGGGCCGCACCGCTTATGCAAAATTCACTTGGCAGGGCAAGACCTACGAACTCGTGAACAATGTAAGCTGGGCTCCGCATGCCCTGCACGGATTCTTGCAAGACAAAGAATGGGAATTCGATTCCTTTGAAAGCGAAAACGACAGCTGCACTGCCGTATTCACTTGCGACTGGCCGGGCGCATTCGCCGGTTTCCCGTTCCCCTTCCGAGCCACCAACGCCATCACCTTTACAGGCGAAAGCGTCTCTATCTCTTCGACCGTCAAGAACATCGGTAACACCGACATGCCTTATTCCGAAGGCTGGCACCCGTACTTTACTTTGGGCGAAAAGATTGACAACCTAACCATGAAATTGCCCAGTTGCTCGCTCGCCCTGTTGGACAAGGCAGACCTCCCCACCGGACAATACAAAGACGACACGCGTTTTGAAAACGGTCGCAAAATCAATGACGAATTCATCAACGACTGTTTCTGTCTCAAAAAAGATGTCACGGAATTGCAGGCTGACGGTTCTGATTTTATCAACAACGCCCATGTTTCGCTCGAAAGCGACCGCTATACGCTTGACATTTGGCAAAAGGCTGGCGTTGAGCAGTACAATGCCATCCAGATTTATACGCCGCCTGACCGCATGAGCATCGCTATCGAGCCCATGACAACGGAACCCGATGCATTGAATCACCACCGTGGCCTCATTGTGATCCCGCCTGGTGAAGAGCGCACATTTACGTTCGGCTTCCATTTCCACGAAAAGACGGGAATTGAGCTTTAATACGCGAAAACGGCGTTTCTAGTAAATATTAGTTATCAAAATCCGCTTGAAAAAGCGGATTTTTTTGTTGAGAATTACCCAACGATTTATTCAACACTATTCAAAATATGCTTTGAAATGCACTCAGCAAAACCTATTTTCCTTGACGAAAATATAGGAGCATGTTATGAAATTCACAAAAACGATTCTCGCTTTCGGTCTCGCCGCCGCAGCAACAGCAAGCGCTGCGCAGTACGAAGCCGAAGACGGCACGGCCACTGATGGCGCCGAAGTCGCCACCGTTTCCGCCGCATCGGGCAGCAAGGTTGTCCAGCTGAAAAGTGGCAACCTTACGTTTGCACCTGTTTCCGTTGAAAAAGCGGGCCAGTACACGATCGTCATCCATTACATGAACAACTACGGTACTTCCAAAATCAACAATGTCGTTGTCGGAAGCACCTCTTCTGCCGTTACATTTGAAGAAACCGAAAAGGGCAAGTTCGCCGACGTTGAAACGGTTCTGAATCTTGCCGCAGGCGAAAACACAATCGCCATTACCAATAGCTGGGGCTGGATCGATGTGGACTACATCGAAGTCAAGGAATACGAAGCAAAGGCATTCACACTTTGCAATGCTCCTGTCACCAAGAACGCCACCCCGTCTGCAGTCAAGCTTTACAACTTCTTGGTCAACAATTTTGGCAAGAAGACTATTTCTGGCGTGATGACCGGAAACATGGACGCCTACACCAAGGGCGATGCGACCCTGCACGAAGACGTTCAAGCAGTGTATACAGCTGGCGGCAAGTACCCGGCACTCGTCGGCGTCGACCTGATGAACGCCACCGGCGCTAACAAGGAATCTTCTTGGTTCAAGGAATACACCGAAAAGGCAATCGATATCGCCAAGTCTATTTGGAAAAAAGGCGGCATTCCGGCTGTCACATGGCACTGGCGCCCGGGCGACGAAGTAGAATTCTACACCGCTAACGGCAACAAGACCAACAATACCGAATTTGACTTCTCCGAAGCATTCGTCAAGGGCACCACTACATGGGATACGACTTCCGCCCAGTACAAGGCCATTGTCGGTGATATCGACCTCGTTTCTAATATTTTCCTTGACCTTCAGAAAGAAGGCGTCGCTGCCATCTTCCGTCCGTTGCACGAATCCGGTGGAAACTGGTTCTGGTGGAGCGTCAATACTGGCAAGCAGTTCGCAGCCCTTTACCAGTTGGTCTACGAACGCATGGTCTTCAAGAACGGCGTGAACAACCTGATTTGGGACTTTAACCCGAAGGATGCCGCCACAATGTCTTGGACTCCGGGCGAAACCTACTATGACGTGTTGAGCATTGACATTTACAACAAGGCAAATGATCACCAGAGCAACAGCTCTGCATTCATCGACCTCACGAACAAGGCTGGAACCAACAAGCTTATTTCGCTCAGCGAAAACGGCCCGATTCCTGACGTCGACAACATGTACACCGATGGTGCAACATGGAGCTGGTGGATGCCCTGGTACGAATCTCCCTCTTGGAACGGCGGCTACGTTAGCCAGACTTCTGCCGAAGTGTGGACAAAGAACCTCGCCGACGAACGCATTATCACTCTTGACGAAATGCCGGGTTGGGAAAACTACGCCGAAGCAGCCTCTGCTACGAAGGTTTGCCCGACTGCAAGTGAAAGCGCCAAGTTCGACGCAGACACCTCCAAGAAAGAAGACTACAAGAACCTGATGATGGCCGTGACCTACAAGGCTTTGAACGACAGTGGTGCAAACATTGAACTTCAAAAGGTTCCCAACCTCACTGGTGCAACGACGGTTTCTCTCAAGATTACGAATAACGGTTCCGGCGGTGCAGACGGAGGCATCTGGGTTGGTCTCGCCTTTGTCCGCAACGGTATGGAAGACGACGCTTGGACGTGGGAAATGTCTACCTCCACCGGCTGCTGGATTAACGACGGCGCATCTTCGACTTGCGAATTTGACATTACCAAGTACGAAGATGATGATAAAGTGGAACACCCCATGGACCTCGACAAGCTCTTCTCTGTAACGCTGATGGTTGCGGCCGTGGGCTTCGAAGGAACCATAATCTTCGACGAACTCGTCGCTGACAACGGCAAGGTGATTTCTGCCTTCGACAAGACCTCTGAACTCTTCAAGGCTGCAACGCAGAGCAAGTCCAAGATTGCAAAGATTGAACTTGTCGACGAAACTGGCGCACCTGCCGCATTCAAACCGGTTGTCGCCAAGGCTGGCTCCGCCGCCAAGCTGAGCGTCTCGGGCAAGACCGTTTCTCTCACGACAGCAAAGGCTGGCCTCGTATCTGTCGAAGTATTCGGTATGAACGGCAAGCGCGTGGCAACCCTCTACAAGGGCAACCTCGCCGCAGGCACAAGCGCATTCAGCCTCGCCGATATGCCCAAGGGCCGCTACATTGTGCGCGTCAAGGGCGCAGGCCTTGCCGCTACCCAGCCGGTCTTAATCAAGTAAGTTTCTCTTCATGACTCCTGAATCCCCGTGGTTGACGCAAGTTTGCCGCGGGGATTCTTTTTTGCAATACGTTTTTTAAAC
>CADBHQ010000052.1 GCA_902794535.1 Fibrobacter succinogenes
CGAACATCCGGAACACTTCGACCCGCGCCAGTACCTCAAGCCGGCTCGCGAAAACATGCAGAAGATGTACGAACACAAGATCGTCGACGTTCTTGGTTCTAACAACAAGCTGTAATGGAATGCGGCTTTGCCGCGTAGCGTAAAAAGCTTAAAAAACACCTCGGATTTTTCCGGGGTGTTTTTTGTTGTTTGTCTTCCCCGACTTGATCGGGGATCTCCTTTTTAAAATTATATTTAAGAAAAACAAGAAAAGGATTATTTATGTTTTCAATGTGCAAATGCAAGATTTTATTCCTCGCTACCTTTTTCATGCTGACTACATTTGCTTCAGCAAATACATGCACGGAATCTTTTTTTTACACACAATCATCAAGGATGTTCAGTCCCCAAAGCAACATTCGTGTTGATTCTATTTATATAAACAACCAAAGCAGTTCCTGGAAAGGGCAAAAATATATCTATAACAATGGAATTATTGAAAAAGTTCGTGCAGATTTTAAAAATGAAAATCACGAGTCTGCATTTTGGATATTTTACAGAGATACAAATGAAACAGTATTGAAGAATGATGGGTATGAATACATTGTATCTGAAGATAAAAAACAGGATACATCATTATTTTACCTAAAAACATATTATAAGGGAGATTACCAGTATACTCAAATAATAAGGACTACATCAAATTATTTTAGTGTAGAAGTAACAAGATCAGATCCTACATTTTCTGAAATGTTTTTAAAAAAAGATTCGATTATAGAAACAGAAACATACAACTATAACACCGATTCTTCAAGAACAAAGCAAACATTCATTGTAGCCAATTTAAACGATGATACTAAATGTGAACAATACGAAGAAGAGGGCAATCTATTATCTTCTTTTGTATACAAGCCCAATGAAAATGGTTACTCTATAGTGCAATCAAACGGTGATGATTCTAAAGAAATCTTTGTCATCTACACCAAAGAAAATACAACATCTATCCGCAAAACTCGCAAGCCCGTAAAAATCGCCCCCAAGGCCCGCTACTTTGACCTCTTGGGCCGCTACAAATTCAGTAAATAACCATGCTCTGTCCTCATTGCCATTCAGAAATTAAAGACGACGCCACGTTCTGCCCGCATTGCGGAAGCGACAAGAATACCGGCTGGTCCGAGGGTGCGGAATTTACCGACCTCGAAACACCGGATTACGACGAAATTGTCGAGAATGAATTTGGCGAAAAAAAGAACAAGGCAAACCCGCTCGCCATAGCGGCAGCAGTGATTGTGACGCTCGCGTTTATCGCGGCGATGATCCTACACTAGACAAGAGTCTTTTCGAGAGTTTCCAGAATTTCGGACGCTTCGTTAAAGTCGTAATCGTCCAGCAGTTCCTTCAACTTGTGGAGCAGAACTTCTTGGTTCGGCTCAAACGCAATATTTTCAATGCCATCAAGAATACGCTTGCACTGGGTCGAAGAGCAGGTATCAACCGCATCCTTCAGTGCCTTGACCGCAGTCGCAAGCTTTTGAGCGGCTTCAGGGTCATGCGACTTTTGTACCGTCGCATTCTGTTCCGAGGCAATATCAGCAAGCACAATCTGCAAGTCTTCGATTAGCGCATGCAGTTTTTCTTCGAACACATTGTAATTGCCAAAATTACACTGTTTCTGTTCGAGTTCCGCTTCGAGCGAGGCCGCCAAGTTCTGCACATGGGTAGACCCAATCGTTCCGCAAAGGCCCTTGATGGTATGCACAATACGGGTCGCTTCCTCGTAATGGAATTCTTCAATAAGCGAGCGCAAATTGAACGAATTTCCGCCATAATCGCGCACAAATCCCTGCATAATCTTGAGGTACATGTTGCGGTTATTGTTGGCATGGTAAAGGCCCGATTCCGCATCAAAGTCGCGCACCTTCTGGAAATACGAAATGAAATTCTTGTCATCTTGCGACAGGTCAGAATCATGTCCGTTGCTTGCATGCGGCGTTTCGGCGGCCACCGGCAAGAACTTCGCCATTTCTTCGTACAAGACCGTCGGATCAATCGGCTTTACAATGTGTGCGTTCATGCCCGCTTCAAGGCATTCTTCGGTATCTTTCTGGAAGGCGCGAGCACTCATGGCTAAAATCGGCACCTTCTTAAAGTATTCATCTTCGCGGGCACGGATTTCCTTGGTCGCGGTAAGGCCATCCATAATCGGCATCTGGATATCCATGAGCACCATGTCGAAGGCGTCTTTCTTGAGCATGTCGAGCGCTTCTTTACCATTATTCGCAATCATCGCGGTAAGGCCAACGCTATTCAAGAGCGACACGGCCAGTTCCTGGTTCATCTGGTTGTCTTCAACCAACAGGATTTTCGCTTCCTTAAAGTAAATCTTGCCCTTTTCCTTCTTTTCCACCTTCTTGTAGGTCAGCGAATAACCGAAGGCTTCTTGCAGTGCACTCAAGAGCGTACTAATCTGGAGCGGCTTAGACACATTGCTGTTAAAGCCCAGGCTCTTGGCCGTATTCAGTTCGTTTTCATCGAAATGAATCGGGTGCATCAACACCTTCGGAATCGACTTCATGTTATCGGTCAAGCCATGCACAAAGTCAAATCCGTTCAAAATCGGCATACTGTAATCGACCAAGAACAAATCGTACGGGGCCTCGCCCGCTTCTTCGTGCGCCTGAATCAGGTCCAAAGCCTCGTCTACGGAGCTAGCCTCTTCAACCACACAGTGCAACCTATTCAAATAATGCCTTAAAATCGTACGCAGGTTCGCGCAGTCATCCACCAAAAGCACATTCTTGTTCGTAAAGCGGTCTTCGTTTTTCCACTTGGGCTCTTCGCCCGCCTGCGGTGCAATCGGAAGCGTAATCGTAAAGAAGAACTGCGAACCAACCCCTGATTCACTCGAAACCTGGAGTTGCCCGCCCATGAGTTCCACCAACGACTTGGAAATCACAAGCCCGAGGCCCGTACCGCCGTACTTGCGCGTGGTAGAACCATCCGCCTGCGTAAATGCGTTGAACAAGCGCGACACCTGTTCCTGCGTCATGCCGATACCCGTATCCTTGACACAGATATACAGCTTGACCATATTGTTCGCCTGCTGCAACAGCTTGACGCTCAGGGTAATGTCACCCTTTTCAGTAAACTTGGTCGCGTTGTTGATCAGGTTCGTGAAAATCTGTGAAAGTCGAAGCGGGTCACCCATCAAGATTTCAGGAATATCCGGATCGATATCGACAATCAGTTCTATCGGGCGGCCAGCGATACGCACCTCGGCAAGCGCCGCCACCTCGTCAATCACATCTTGCAGCACAAGCTGCGTGATTTCCAAATCCTGCTTTTTCGCCTCGATTTTAGAGAAGTCAAGAATATTATTGATAATTCCGAGCAAAGACTTGGCAGCATGTCCAATGCGGTCTACAAATCCTCGCTGGTGATTATCCAGATTCGTCTCTGAAATCAAGTGGGCCATACCGATAATGGCATTCATCGGCGTGCGGATTTCGTGGCTCATGTTGGCCAAGAATTCGCTCTTGGCCTGGGTCGCCTGCTCGGCAATTTCTCGGGCAGCCACCACTTCCGAAATATCAATCATCGAAAGCATGTAGCCAACAACAGTCTCTTGCACTTTCAAGGTACAGCCTTCGCCGCGGAACCAAGTTTCTTCGGTGCCGTTTTCGGGCTTGAGCATCAAAGAATCCTTCCAGACTTCGTCATTCTGGTAAGACTTGATCATGGCATCGATCATCGATTCCGGAAGGCCCATGTCTTTCAATTCATTAATCGAAATTCCAACAAACGAGCGCCATTCCTTGCCCAAGAATTCCGCCAGTTGGCGTGACATATATTTAATATGCAGGTTCTTGTCGAAAATAATCAGGATCGAATGATCGCCCGAAAGCATAATCGTATCCAGAATCGTATCCTTCTGGATTCCGCTCGTTTCATCGTTGATCATGATCAGGAATCGGGTTGCACCATTGTCTTCGACAAGCGCCTGGAACGACATGCCCCACCATGCGACTTCACCATCAGCATTTTGCACCCGCACAATGGTCTTACGTTCACTTGCAAGCATCTGCCCGCCCATCGCCACGCGATGCGCAAACTTCTTGAACGCATCCGAGGGGAAGAACTTGAACAGGCTTTCTTCTTTCATGTCATCGCCATTGTTCAAGAAATCGACCACATGGGCACTCGCATGCAGAATATCAAAGTTTTCGTTCGTTAAAATAATCGTGAAGTTATCGCCTTTCCACAAAAGCGTATCGAAAAGTGTACTGGAATTCACGCTGTCATTCAAGTCGCGCTGAATATAGCGGCGGAACAGTAAGTGCGAGGTAATCGCCGCAAGCGCTACCAAGGCGAACACTAAAATCGCCACAATGCCAAGCACGGTCGAAGAATTATTATCGATACTAGCAGCAATCTTGTTATGCTGACTTACATGAACCAAGTAGAACGGCAACTGCTTCAAAGGCGTTACCATGAAAATCAACTGCTGGTGGTGTTCATTCGTCTTTTCAAAGCGTAAAATGCGCCCATCCATCAGCGTATCGGAACTGAATTTGTCGGACACAAGCTCCAACAATTCTTCGACACTGTCCTGCAAGACCTTGCCGCGGTTCGTTTCGTACGGGAAATACGTGAACAGATTATCGTTTTCACTGCCCACCAACATGGTAATGCCGCCTTCTTCCTTGGCAAGCGCACCCATCGAAAGCCTTAACTGGTGAAGGTTGATATCTTCGCCGACAGCGCCCCTGAACTTTTGATAATAATCCCAAATCGGGTAAGAAAGTGAAAGCACCTGACGATTGAGACTCTTGCGGATGGTCGGTCCCGTGTAGGCAAGTCCCCTTTTACGGGAAGCTTCTAGATACCAGCCCTTGGTACGGAATTCAGCCTGATCACTTTCAAGCTTGATTCCTCTGCCCGAAACAAATTCGCCGGTAGTCGTTCCGAAATACACATCGACAATGCCTTCGTCACTTTGGGTCTGCTTATAAAGAACCGGCTTGACGGCCTTTTCCTTGGTCACCTGCTGCACACGCTTGACTGCCGTCAGGAACTTTTCTTCGCGGACCTTCAAAAAGGCTTCTACTTCGGTCTGCACGCGTTCACGAAGAGCGGTTTCCGTATTCGCGACGGCAGAATCCACCAGCATGGAACGCACCGCATGCGAAAAAATAATGACCATCGCCACTGCCGCGAGCAATGTCGGTAGCATATAAACCACAGAAATGCGGTTACGTAAACGACGACGTTGGGCGTTCAGCGGGTTACGGGACACGACCACTCCTTTTTAAGGATTTTCCTTAAAATGATCGTAAATCTCGGGCAATTTAGATTCTAACGACATGAAGGCATCAACGACATCAGGGTCAAACTGAGTCCCCCTGCCTTTCAAGATTTCTTCGACAGCCACTTCGTGCGGGAAAGCTTCTTTATAGGGGCGCTTCGAAACCAAGGCGTCGTACACGTCGGCCACCGACATCAAGCGTGCACCAACAGGAATATCATCTCCCTTGAGTTTATTCGGATAGCCGGCACCATCGAAGCGTTCATGGTGATTCAAAATGATATCGGCACAAATCTTGACCAGCGGATGGTCCTTGAGTTCATGCGTGGCATTCACCAAGACATCGTAGCCCTTTTGCGCATGCGTACTCATAATCGCCCATTCTTCATCGTTCAGGCGTGCCGGTTTACGCAAAATTTCGTCGGGAATGCCGACTTTGCCAATATCATGGAGCGGAGCCGCTGTCGCATAGTAATCGATATATTCATTGTTCGGAATCGCATCTTTAAAACGTGGATGTTCGCGAAGGGTTTCGGCAAGCATCTGTACCAGCACCTGCGTACGCTTAATGTGGGCGCCCGTTTCGGGGTCGCGGTATTCGGCCAGCGCACCGAGACTTGTCAGCATGACCTTGAGGGTCTTACGCAAATCGAGGGTCTTTTCTTCGACCAGTTCCTGCAAATGATCGCGTTGCTGCTTAAATTCAAGCTGATTTTTAATGCGGAGCTGCACCAAATTCGGGTGGAACGGTTTGGTAATGTAATCGACGGCACCCAGATCAAGGCCAATTTGTTCACTCTTGGAATCGGCTTTGGCCGTCAGGAACAGAACCGGCGTATTTTCGACAAGTTTTTTTTCGTTCATCTGGCGAAGCGTTTCGTAGCCATCCATTTCTGGCATCATCACATCGAGCAAAATCAGGTCCGGTTTGACTTTTTCGGTCAAAAATAGGCCTTTTTTGCCATCCAGGGCCACAAAAACGTCGTACTCGCCGGACAAAATTCCTTCGAGCACTTCGATATTCGTCTTCGTGTCGTCAATTACCAAGATCTTTGCGCGCTTCCGTTCCATATAACCCTAATATAATGTTTAGCGGTCTGAATAGACCAACTTAACTTATTCCAATTTGGAATATGCCATTTTTTTTGAGAAAAAGCCCTTTTGCAACATTTTTATATGTTTTCCCCTTTACAACATGTGATATAATGTACAAAAGGGGTATGGAAAAAAAGTCAACATTCTTATTAAAATTGACAAAACGCCCTCTAAAAGTGGAATTATATTTATGGATGGTCATTAGCCTATACTTTTACAGGTTTGGAGATTTTTTGAGATGAAGCAAATTATACCGTTGGCAATCGCTTTAGCAGGAGCGTCTTTTGCACAAGTCGATGTAGCCCCCTTCTGGCGCGCAGTTGACAGCGTAAGCAAGAGTTTTGGCAACTCAGTCAACGACCTGTATACCGACCTCTCCCTCCTCGACACCATAAAGCTTGCCGGGGAAATCTTCCCCATCACCTGGGAAAGCAGCGACACACTGTTCCTCACCAACGATGGCCACATTAACGGCAGGTTTGTGGGCGAAAACAAGGAAGTGACCCTCACGGCGACTATCCACGATGGCCTGAGCGCAAAGACACAGGACGTACCGCTTAAGGTCTCCATCCATGGGTACGAACCCTACTCCAACTACCTTTTCGCGTATTTCCCGGCCAACGACAACGAGAATATCTACTACGCGCTGAGCAACGACGGCTACAGCTTTACCGCCATGAACAACGGAAAACGCGTGGTGGCCGCCGACACGGTAAGCATCAAGAAGGGGCTTCGCGACCCGCATGTGCTGCGAGCACCCGATGGCTGGTTCTACATGGTGAATACCGACATGAAGAGCTCCGAAGGCTGGGCAAGCAACCGCGGCATGGTGCTCATGAAATCCCGCGATTTGATTAACTGGAAGCACGCCACCGTACACTTCCCTGACAAATATAAAGGCAAAAATTTTGCGAACGTGACCCGTGTCTGGGCCCCCGAAACCTTCTGGGACGACACCTACGACAACGGAGACGGCACCAAGGGCCGCCCGCTCGTGTACTTCTCCCTCCTGACCAACGATGGCACCATCAGCTACGACAAGGTATTCTATGCCTACTCGAACAAGGACTTTACCGACCTGGAAGGCGACCCGCAGCATTTCTTTGACCGAGGCAAATCGACTATCGATATGGATATCGTCTATAACCCGGTCGACAAGAAGTACCATGCCTTTTACAAGAACGAAGGCGACGGCGGAATCTGCAAGGTGACCGCACAGACACTCATGCCCAAGAGCGGAGCTACCTCGGGTTCGCAGTGGAGCAAGCCGAGTAAGGCCCTGCAGCAGACTACCGAAGCCGTAGAAGGGGCAGGCGTATTCAAGCTTATCAACCAGAATTCCTGGGTGCTCATGTACGATTGCTACATGAACGGGCATTATCAATTTACAAGCAGTTCTGACCTCGAAAACTTCAAGTTCGTGCAGGATACCAAGACAAGCGGCGCATTCACGCCCCGCCACGGGACAATCCTCCCGGTTACCGCCCAGGAGACGGCAGCCCTCATGAAGGCCTTCCCCACTCCTGACTTTGAGCCGAGAGTCATTGACATTCCCGATTCTATCGGTGTTTGCGATGGCAAGAAGGTCGTAGCTCCGTGCAGCGGCACAAAGATTATCCCCTACGTGAAGGTCGGCGATGACGGCTGGAACGAGACGCTAGACTTGAAGGTTGCCAAGGGCGCGTCAGTCACATTTGGCCCGCACCCGTGGGACGGCAAGATTTGGAGCTGGGAAGGTCCGAACGGATTCAAGTCTACCACCCGCGAGAACACGCTCAAGAATGTGGACGGAGACTTTAGCGGTTACTAATTGTAGACGACCCCGATAAGCCCTACAAGGAACCGGACACCACGACAACCATCGTTTCTAAAAAACTTCGTGACAACAGCAAATCCATGCGTTTGAACCGTAATCCGGCTTACTTTGACTTGCTTGGCAACAGACTCAAGAACAAGCCGAGAAACGGCGTTTATGTCACAAAATAACTACAGCTGACCGCCTACAGCCCTATTTAACTTAATAAACGCATTCACCGGGTCGGCATAATTCCAAATGCCCCCGAGAACAGAGACTCCCTGCACCGGGAGTTTTTTGATTTCATCGAGCGTTTCGTGGTCAACGCCGCCAAAAGCAATCACCTGCGGAATTTTCGCTCAATTCCATGAAATTTGACCGGTTCATACACCGACTGCGGCTGAAATACCGGCCCCACAAGCGCCCCAGACACCCATTCCGGCAACTGCTCCAGCTGATCCAGGCTCCGGCAAAAGGCAACCGTATTCACACGTTTCCAGCTTTCGGGAACATCGCCCAACAACGAGCCTGCCTCGGCAACGCACCCGCGAACATCCAGGCGCTCCGCCAAATCAGGGGTCCCGCGAACCCAGATGCGGTCACGGCATTCCATCGGGAGCGACAAAAGCCAGCGTTCGTGATCGCTTTCAGTGGCATAAGGAGAGCCCCCTCGCCCGCGCTTCGAGAGAATCAAGCGCGAAAGCCCGCGGGAAAACATTTGCTCAATATCGTCAAATTCCGAAGCAAAATCGTCAGGAGATGTCGTAAGCCACAATCGCATGCAGCAAATATACAATAAAGAAACACCCCTAGATTTACGCAATTTTTCAAAAAATCCTTGTTCAATTCCCTTTAATCTTTATATTTTTCATCTTGGATTTTTCGCTTTTGGCTCCAAATGGGCCGAAAGTGCACTTAAATCAGATTTTTTCGAAAAAACCTAAAAATTGGAGACACACATGGCAAAAAAGATGATTGCGTGTGATGGTAACGAAGCCACCGCTAGCGTAGCATTTGCTGTTAGCGAAGTTGCGGCTATCTACCCGATTACACCGTCTAGTCCTATGGCTGAGCACGCCGACAACTGGAGTGCTGCAGGCAAGAAGAATATTTGGGGATATTTGGGGTCAGGTACCCCGCGTGTTTGAAATGCAGTCCGAAGGTGGCGCTGCCGGTACCGTTCACGGTGCTCTGCAGGCCGGTGCCCTCACCACGACCTTCACCGCTTCCCAGGGTCTTCTCTTGATGATCCCGAACATGTACAAGATTGCGGGCGAACTGACCCCCACGGTCTTCCATGTGACAGCCCGTGCCCTTGCCATGCAGGGCCTTTCTATTTTCGGTGACCACTCCGACGTGATGGCTTGCCGCCAGACCGGTTTCGCCATGCTCGCCTCCAGCTGCGTGCAGGAATGCCAGGACCTCGCTCTCGTGGCCCACGCATCCACTCTCGAAAGCCGCGTTCCGTTCATGCACTTCTTC
>CADBHQ010000053.1 GCA_902794535.1 Fibrobacter succinogenes
GGAAAGCCCTGCCATTCGGGCTATATTCCCTACATTGCGCAGGCCCTCGCCCAAGTAAAAGAAATCCCTGTAGAACAACTCTACAGGGACTGCCGTGAAAACACTCGCCGTTGTTACGGAATATAACTTTCTCCGACGTAACCTCTTTCAATTATCGGAATTTCTTTTGCAGGCTTTTGTGCAGAAGCCTTTGAGGCCGGCAGATAATGCTGCTTCAAGTATTCCTGCGCTTTGTCGGCAGAAAGAGGCTTGCTGAAATAGAATCCTTGAATCAGCTTGCAGCCTTCGGACTTCAAGAATTCGAGCTGTTCTTCGCTTTCAACACCTTCGGCAATCAAGTCAAGATTCAAGGACTTTGCAATGCCAATCACCATGCGGGCAAACGAGGCGTCTTCTTCGTCGTCAGTCACATGGTCAATGAAGGACTTGTCCATCTTGAGCGTATGAATCGGGAACTGCTTGAGGTAAGAAAGACTGCTGTAACCCGTACCGAAGTCATCAATCGAAATCTGGATACCCATTCCCGAAAGAGCGTTCATAATCTTGACCGTCTTTTCGGCTTCGCAAACGGCCGTGTATTCGGTGATTTCGAGTTTCAGGTTCTTCGGGTTCAAATGCGTTTCAAGCAACACCTGCTTGATATCGTCGATCATGTTGTCGAGCGCAAACTGCTTTGCCGAGAAGTTCACGGCCACCTGCAAGTCGGTATAGCCCTGATCGGCCCAAGCCTTCGCCTGCAAGCATGCCATTCTCAAAATCTGGGCACCCATCGGGATAATCAAGCCCGTTTCTTCGGCAATCGGGATAAATTCGGCCGGAGAAATAAACTTGTTTTCAGACTGGTTCCAGCGAACAAGCGCCTCGAATGCAGCCACGCGATTTCCGTTCGCAATATCGACAATCGGCTGGTAGAACAGCACAAATTCACGAGCCTGAATGGCCCTACGGATATCGAATTCGAGCTTGTAAAGCTTCATGGCCTTTTCGCGGATACCACCGCTAAAGAACTGGATACCTCCATGAGCCACGCTCTTTTTCATTTCGCGCAGGCTCGAGGTCACGTTCGCCATAATGTCTTCGACGCAGTCGACTTCGCGGTTCAGGGCTACCGCCATCGACACGCCGATATAAAGTTCACGGCCTTCCAACTGGATCGGCTGCTTGACAGCGCTATGAATTCTGCGGACAATCGCCTTGATATCGTTATCGTCATCATTGAACTTGATATCGTGCAGAATAATCGCAAACACGTCGGGGCCAATACGTGCAATGGTATCGTCAATACGGCACTGGGCCTTGATACGGTCGGCAACCACCTTCAAGACACTGTCGCCGACATTAATAGAATAAGAGGTATTGATAGTTCCGAATCGGTCGATATCCAACAGGGCCACCGCAAACAGGTAATCGGGGCGCTTTAAGGCCATATCGACATCGACTTTGAGCTTTTCCAAGAAGAACTTGCGGTTATAAACGCCCGTAAGTGCATCCTGGTAGGCGTAATAGTAGCTCTGCTTGGCCTGGGCCTGCTTATCGGTGTATTCGTTCAAGGCACCGACAATACGAATCGGGTGTCCGGAATCGTTCATCTGCACATGACCCGAAAGCATCAAGCGGCCATCGGCCGACTTGGAATCCAACAGATTGACCATCATGTTGAATTTTTCGCCGTTTTCGAGAGCAGACTTCAAAGCCTTCTTGAACTGCAACCAGTCACTTTCGACAATGCGTTCCTTGAGCAGATCAAAGGAATCGAGCATGGTGCTGGCTTCGGCCTTCAAAAGCTTAATAGCGCGGTGGGACCAGTATACCTTTCCGGTAATCACGTCAAAGGTCCAGAATCCGCTAGCAGAAATATCGACCATCATCTGGAAGATTTCGTCGCGTTCCATGAGGTCTTTCTTAAAATCGCGAATAGGGACAGATTCGGTGGCAGGAGGCTCAATATTCACGTCTTCGCGCATGCGCTTGCGGTTACCGATAATCGGGAACCTGTACAGGACGGCCACGACAACCAGGAAGAAATCTGCAAGAATATAGGGAATCGCCCAAATTAGACGTTCCCTACCTGATAGAATTTCTGGAATAAAGGCTGCGAAAAAAACGCTTGCAATCACCAGCAAGAACCGCAACACCACTTTTTCGTCAAATAATCTCATTTACCCATCCGTATGCCCCAAATATATAACTTTTTGTTAACAAATATGCTAAAATATTTATGTTTTTTTTCATAAGCAGTGTATACAACGCATTACAATTTGATTTATATCACAAAAAAAACAGGCCCAAGCGGGTCTGTTTTAATAGTGCCAAAGGGACTCGAACCCTTGTTACCGGCGTGAGAGGCCAGTGTCCTGGACCACTAGACGATGGCACCGAATTGCTTATTTAGCGTGCTAAACAAGCGACGCCAAATATAGCAAAGCGTACAAATTCTGTCTAGGAATTAGTCCCTATAGTAGAGGTCGAGGTTGCTTTCAACCGGAGTCGAATTTTCGAGGTTGTTCACAAATTCAGTGAACAAGGTCATAGCAACATAGCTCGTGGTATTGGCAACTTCGGTCTTCACGGCTTCCTTGACGGCAGCTTCTTCAGGAGCCTTCTTAGAAACAACCTTCACCATCACGGCACCGTTTTCGGTTGCAATAGCAGAGGACCATTCGCCTTCCTTGGCATTTTCAAGAACCTTGGAAATCAAGTTGCTGCCATAGCCGAAGCCCGGCACAAAGCCGTCAACAGAAGCGGTCACCTTTTCCATGCTCACATTTTCAATCTTGTTGGCAGAAGCGGCAGTGTCTGCGCTATCAGCCGGAGCCCAAGCCTTAACCTTGTCAGCAACAGAAGCGAGGTAAGCTTCAGCAGCGGCGGCAGACTTGTTGCGGAGCAGAGTGCTCTTGATGTTGTTGAAGTACAGGTCGAGGCTACGTTCGCCAGCCTTCAGTTCCTTAGACTTGAGAGCGACCACCACCCACTTGTTATTCTTCATGATCGGAGAAACCTTGCTGGCTTCGTCCGGGAGGTTTTCGTTCGGCCAAGCGTAGGCGGCGAGACCCTTGAGGTAACCGACACCGTCGATGTTTTCACCACGAGAAATCCAGTTAGAGGTATGAACGTCGAGGTTCTGTTCCTTGGCAGCATCGGCAAAGGTCTTGCCAGCATCCACAGAAGCCTTAACCTTGGTCAGAATGCCTTCGAGGCTATCGATCGTTTCAGAAGAAGCGTTCACAACCAAGAGAATGTGGCTTACCTTCACGAGGTCAGCACCGGTAGAGTCCTTAGACTTGCCATTGCTCTTGATAATGTGGTAGCCAAAACGGGTACGAACCGGTTCAGAAACAGCACCGGAATCGAGAGCGAATGCGACATCTTCGAATTCCTTCACATACACGCCACGACCCACATAGTCATCGCTCAAGACACCACCCTTTTCAGCGGTAGATGCATCTTCAGAAGAAATACGGGCCATATCTTCGAACGTGGTGGTCGAAGAGGAATCGGTCAACTGGTAGTAAAGCGTCATGGCGTATTCACGAATGCGGGCATCGTCGCCGGCAGTTGCTTCGACCGGGAGGTAAGCAAATTCGAACTGAGCCATGTCCTTCTTGACAAAGAAGCTGTCGCGATGTGCATTGAAGTAACCAGCGACCATCACGCTATCCACGGTATTTTCATCGACCTTAAAGTTTGCGCCATTGGCAACCGCCACCTGCAGTTCGTAGTCGGTCATGCGACGATTGACATTCCAGTTCGCTTCGAGAGAAGTCGGGTGAACAGAAGCCCCAACCAGCACCTGCAGTTGGCGAGCCGGAATCGTGTTGGTCTTCAGGTCTTCTTCGAGCTGAAGCATCACACCCCAGCGGAATGCTTCGGGAGTCTTGAGCCAAGCGTCATATTCAGCCTTGTTGAAGGTCGAATCGGTAAGGAACTTCGGGAGGCTAGCAATGTAAGCCTGAGTGCGCTGCATCAGGTCTTCCTGGCTGGTAGCCTGCTGCTGAATCATGTACAGACGACGCTGAGCTTCCTGCACCAAGCGGCCACGCACGGCATCCGGATTGCGGCTGAATTCGGATTCGAGTTCGGCAACCGAGGCGCTCAGTTCGGCTTTTTCAAACTGTTCGTTCAAGAGAATCTGGCGAACGAAGCTGCGGAACACTTCGGAGCGCAACTGGTTGTACTGTTCGTCTTCGAGGTGCTGACCCTGGTACTGGTTCTGCACGATATTCTTGATACGGGAGTCGAATTCGGCGTAAGTAATCTTCTTATCGTTTACAACGCCGACCGGATAGCTGTGTCCTTGGTTCGGGACGCGGTCCATGGCCAAAAGGCCAACCACGATACCCGCGGCAAAGATAACGATAATCCACTTGGCTTTTTCATTAATCCACGTTAACATAGAGTAGACTCCATAGAAATTTTTGTCGGGCAAAATGTAGCAAAAAAATTCAATTACTTTTATTTTGCATTCAAATAATGCCGAAATAGCCGTTTTTTTCTATCTATACACTACACAAAGACAAAGTTTACTCAATGGAGTTCGGTCATGTACGACATTTTGGTCCTGGGTGCAGGCATTTCTGGCTTGAGTGCAGCACTCCATGCAGCAGAAAAAGGCTTTTCGGTTGTTATCCTCACTAAAGGAGCCAAGCCGGACGGCTCATCGAACTACGCACAAGGCGGTATCGCAACCGTCACCGAAAAAACAGACAAGTTCAAATTCCATATCGACGACACGCTGGAAGCAGGTGCCGGCCTTTGCAAAAAGGAACCCGTGAACATTCTGACCAAGAGCGGTCCTGCCACCATTCAGCAGTTGGTCAAATGGGGAGTGCAGTTCACCCCCTCGCCCGCCGATAAGACCCAGTTCGACTTGCACTTGGAAGGCGGACACAGCCACCACCGCATTTTGCATGCCGCAGACCTGACCGGTAAAGAAATCATGCGCGCATTGCTTTGCGAACTGCACAAGCACGAAAACATTCACTACATCGAAAACTGCTACATCAAGGATTTGATTTGCAAGGGTGAAGGCAAGAACAAGCGCTGCATTGGTGCAAAGATTATTCACCAGAAGACAGGCCTTGTCGAAAACCTTTATGCAAAGGCTTCTATCCTTTCTACTGGCGGTGCCGGTCGAATCTGGCAGTACACCGTTTGCCCGCCCGATAGCTGTGGCGACGGCATGGCCATTGCAGCCCGCGCAGGCGCAGCACTCCAAGATATTGAATTCATGCAGTTCCACCCCACGAGCCTTTATGCTCCGAGCCTCAAGAAGCCGTTCCTGATTTCGGAAGCAGTGCGCGGCTTCGGCGGCATTCTTAAGAATTTCAAGGGCGAAGAATTCATGAACCAGGTGCATCCGCTCCATTCGCTTGCACCGCGCGACATTGTGGCCCGCGCCATTCACAGCGAAATGCAGCGTTTGGGCAAGCCCAACATGTTTATCGATCTTTCTGGCCGCACGCCGAAAGACATCAAGAGCCATTTCCCGAACATTTACGCCAAGTGCCTGGAAGCAGGCATCGACATCACCAAGCAGTGGATTCCGGTGGTGCCCGCCGCACATTACATGTGCGGAGGCGTACTGGTCGACACATGGTCCCGCACCGAGATTAAGGGCCTGTACGCCTGCGGCGAAGTCGCCGCGACGGGCGTCCACGGTGCAAACCGTCTGGCATCGAACTCGCTTCTGGAAAGCGTTGTCTTTGCCATTCGCGCCGTCGACAACATTAGCGAAAGCGGTCTCTTGAAAGAAAAGATTGCAACAAGCAAGTCGAGCAAGAGCGAAAAGATTTCGTTCACCAAGTCTGCCTACTGGCGCAAGCGCAAGAAGATTCTGCAGGACATGATGTGGACTCATTGCGGTATCGTACGCACGACCGCAGGCCTGAATCAGGGTCTCAAGGTTGTCGAAGAACTTGAAAAAGATGTCGACGCCGCCATCAAGAACAAGGAAACAGAAAATCTGTACTTCATTGAATTCTTGAACGCCTTGCAGGTTTCCAAGATGATTCTGATTGCAGCACTCCACCGTAAGGAATCTCGCGGTCTCCACTACATTCTGGATTATCCGAATTTGGACCCCAAGACGAAGCACCACACGATTTACTTAGATGGAAAAAAATAAGTAAATTTCGGTTGGTGATTGTAGGAAGTTGGAAGTGTCAAGCGAAACAAAAAAGCCCTCTAAAATTGGCGGATACACGCCGACGCAGGAACTCGGTTCCGGCGCCATGGGTCAATTGTGGCTTTGTCACGACAAGTCGCTTGACCGCATGGTGGTTGTCAAGCAGATGCAGCAAGACATCGAAGACAGCGATGTCAACATTCGCCGCTTTATGCAAGAGGGCAACATTCTCGCCCACTTAAACCACCCCGCAATTACCAAGCCCTACGCCTTGTGGAAAGAAAAAGACGGCAAGCTTTCGCTTTCCATGGAATTCGTGCACGGCCTTACGCTCCGCCAGATTCTCGATAAAGTAAAGCAGCCGCCTCTGTGGATTGTCTTGAATATCTTGCACGAAATTCTTTGTGCCTTGGGAGAAGCCCACCGCAAGGGAATCGTGCATCGCGATATCAAGCCCGCCAATATCATGATTGATAACGACGGACGAATCCACTTGCTTGATTTCGGTATCGCTCATTCGGAAAACTTGCTCCAGTTCAACAAGGGCGAAGATGCAGAACGCCTCACGCAAACAGGCGCAATTCTCGGCACCGTCACCTACATGAGCCCTGAGCAGACCGTTGGCGAAGAAGCCACTCCGGCATCGGACCTTTTCGCAGTCGGCATTGTCGCAAGCGAAATGCTCCTGGGTCAAAATATTTTCCGCGGCAGCAACTTTAGCGACACGCTCCAGAGAATCCAAAAACTTCGAGTGACCGAAAAAGCATTCGACAAGGATCTCCCCCGCCGCTTAAAGAAGTTGATAGCCAAAATGCTGAACAAGGATCCGCGCAAGCGCCCGCTCACCGCATTCGACGCCGCTGAACAGGTCTCGCTGATTATGCGCAATTACCCGCGCGATATGGTTCCTTACACGGCCATGTGGATTTTTGCAATCAAGGATTCTATCAAGCAAAAGACGGAATCCATCGACGAAACGCTTTACACCGAACCCCCGATTTATCCGACTCACATCAAGTTCCACTTTTTCAAGGGACTTGCTGTTGGCGCTCTTATTGGATTTTTAATTAGTTTTATCGTAACACGATTTATTTAGAAGAACCTTTTAGAAATAGAATCTCATGAACGCAATAGACATCGTCTGCCTCGTCATCATCCTTTTTCTAATGTTGCTCGGTTTATGGCACGGTTTTTTCCGCGGAATTTTCCGACTGATTGCCTGGGCAGGTGGTATTATTGGAGCCTATTTCGCATGCGACCTGCTTTCTGATTTCATTTCAAACACATTGCAGTCTAGCGCCTTTTCGACCAAACTCGTTTGCATGTGCATCGGATTTTTGGTTCCCTTCTTGCTGTTCCGATTTATCGGGCACTTTCTCCAGCACCTGACCGAAGCAACAACCGTCGGAAAAGTTGACCGAATCCTTGGCGGAATTTTCGGAGTCGTCAAGGCTCTACTCATTTGCTTTGTACTGCTCACAATTTTGCACTTGTTCCCCTTCGGCGGAGTCATTCCCGAAGTCCGCGACACCTCTTTTGCTTACGACTCCTACAAATGCACGCTTGAAATGATGGGCTATTCTTCGCAACCGGTGAACCTGCTTGAGGTTGCCGAACAAAAAGCAAGCGAAATTACCAAGTCCATTACAGACAAGGCTGCAGAAAAGGCGTCCGAAGCCGCCAAGGAAGCGGCAGACAAGGCTACAGAAGCGGTCAAGGAATCCGCAAAGGACGCCGCTGACAAAGCAACTGAAGTTGCCAAAGAATCAGTCAAAAACGCTGTCGATTCTCTGAAAAATACTGCGAAACAAGTCGCGAAATAGCGATTTTAATTAGCGGAC
>CADBHQ010000054.1 GCA_902794535.1 Fibrobacter succinogenes
GGACGGACAAATCGACTACGTGGTCGCAGGCGCAGGCAGTGGCGGCACCTTCAGCGGAATCCTTAAGGCGCTCAAGGAAAAGAACCCGAACATCAAGGGAGTGCTCGCAGACCCCGTAGGTTCTACTATGGGCGGCGGCGAACACGGCGACTACAACATCGAAGGAATTGGCAACGACTTTATCGCCGACACCATGGATATGTCGCTTGTGGATCAGGTCATCAAAATCAACGATGACGACGCTTTTGGCGGCGCTCGCGAACTCGCCAAGAAAGAAGGACTCATTGCAGGATCTTCTTCGGGCGCGGCATTCACCGCAGCCAAGAAACTTATCGCCTCGGGTGCCCGCGGAAACATCGTGTTCGTAGCCCCCGACCGCGGCGACCGTTACTTTAGCAAGGGATTGTACGAGTAATCCTCGCTAACTGACATTTTGCCATCTATCTTCAAAACTCCTCCAAGTTGGGGGAGTTTTTTTGTGGATGCGGGGATTGGAGAGATTAATTAACTCCGCCTCTTGCCCAGCCGTAGCCCTGCATGGCCATATCAATGAAGTGGTTCAGGAGCAGGTTGCTCTTGATGTTGAATAAATCTATGTCGTAGCAATCGGGCAAATGCGGCGGGTTCTGAGCATCTAGAACTTCTTCGATCGTACTCTTGACTTTAGCGCGGGTCTGTTCGTCTTTATACCAGTCCACCACAAGAATCTTTTGACGGTTTTCCTGCAATTTCTGGAACAATGCCTTGGAGGTTAGCAGGACTTCCTGTTCCTGTGCCTTCGTCAGCTTTTTTCCCATCACGAGAAGGTCGAATATTTCGAGTTCTTCGTCACTCAGGCCCATTGTCGCCGAGCGGGAATCTTCCTTTTTCAATGGTGCCGCCCGCATTGTAGCGGTTGATGATGTTGCGGAACCGTTCCGAGAACTTGATGCGCGTGACGTTGCGATTTATCATTTGCCGTAAGGCCTTCTCGATAAACTCTTTCAAGTCGTTAATTTCGATGGCCTTATATTTCGCTTGCTTGATTTCCTTACGCAATCCTTCAGCATCAATTTTAGAGAGGTCTATCAGTTTGGAGCCGCGCATGTACGACCCAGCTGCCGATACATCACGAATTTCGGTTGCGTCATCAATTTTCACGCTTTCCGACGAAACGCTACTATCCAGCAAATCGCCCATGCGTTTGCGGGCCTTTTCAATCTTTTCATCGTCAATAAGCCTGAAGAATAGTCCGTGCAAATAAACAAGCGGGCTGAACTTTGGGTTGTTCCAGTTGCGTTCGAAAATTTCCGGCTTGGATGCTTCGTAAAGATTCATCAGCGTGTTCAGAATGACCTTAAACTTGTTGACATCCTCATCAACAGAAATGATGGTGTCGTAAGCGTTGCGGAATTCATCCAGCTTATCGAATGTGGACGCTCCGTCCAGAATTTTCTCGATATTGATATTCCGTTCCAACAGGAATTTATCGGCTTCGTCAATGCAAGCGTCAATATAGCCGATCAATTCGTCAATGTCCTTGGCCGGGAATTCAGTGCCGTCATCGCCAATGGCGTATGCGGCCAACGCCTGCTTCATGAACTTAAATACGTTCACGTAATCGACGATGATACCGCACGGTTTTCCCGGATACACACGGTTTGCTCTGGCGATGGCCTGCATCAGCGTGTGGTTCTTCATCGGCTTGTCAAGGTAAAGCGTAGAAAGGTTCGGAACGTCGAAACCCGTTAGCCACATGGCGCACACAAACACAAGTTGCAAGTTATCTTCGGGATCCTTGTAGCGGTCCTCGATATCTTTGCCCTCAGGCGTAATCTCGTTCATCTTTTTGCGATGAGCCGTGATGTCGAGCCCCTGTGCCTTGAACTTTTCGTTTTCATCCGCTTCTTCCGAGACAATGACCGCCATCTCTACTTTATCCATGTAGTTCAATATGGCGGTCAGGCGGTTGTAATCCTCACTATCCTTGACAACGTTATTCCGTTCGATGGTCAGCGCGGTCTTTTCTTTTTTCCAGTAATGCTGAACCTTGTCGTACATCTTTACGGCGGTGAACTTATCGACCGAAACGACCATTCCCTTGCCAAGGAACCCGCGGCGCGGAAAGTGGTGCGCTATATCCCTAGCAATTTTATCCAGGCGGTCTTCGCGCTTGATGACTTCTAAAATGCGGGAACTGGAGTTTTCAAGCAACCTGGCTTCGGCGTCGTTCAGATTTTCGTCTTCGATAATCGTCACAACATCGTCATCAAGGAAGTTGTTTTGCAAGCCCACTTCAGGAACGCGACGGCTATAGAACAGCGGCACCGTCGAGCCATCTTCCACAGACTGCGCGAAGTTGTATTCCGAAACATAGTCGCCGAACCACTGGTTGGTCAGGCGCTTGCTCCCTAGCAGCGGAGTTCCCGTAAAAGCAACGAAGTTCGCATTCGGCAACGCCGTGCGCATATTTTCGGCAAGAGTCTTGTATTGCGTACGGTGCGCCTCATCCACCAACACGAAAATATCATCACGGGTAGAAAGGACAGGGTATTTTTTACCCTTGTCGTAACCGAACTTATGAATCAGCGTGAATATAAAAGGCTTGTTCCCTTGCAAGTATTCGCGAAGCTGTTCGCCGTTCTTGGGCTGGCATTCATCTTGCGGGCCGATGATTTCTGTCCGCAAGAAGTTCTTGTATATCTGCGTATCAAGGTCTTCGCGGTCGGTGATAATAAGGAACGTGAAGTTGCCACTGAACTTACGCTTGACCTTACGGGCAAACATCGCCATCGAGTAACTCTTGCCGCTCCCTTGCGTATGCCAGAATACGCCCAACTTGCCGTCCAGTTCCTTGCGATTCTCTACGGCGCGGCACAAGTTATTCACACCCATAAACTGGTGGTTCTTGGCGATAATCTTTATAGAGCCGTTCTGGAACAGGATAAAGTTTTCAATGTAGTCAATAAGCGTTGCCTTGTCGAGCAAACTCCTGACCATGTATTGCGCGCTTACGCCCTCGCCGCGGATATGCTTGCGGTCAATCTTGTCGTCTTCGCTTTTCTTGAGCCATTCGAAGAAGTAATCGTAGCTTGCGTTGAACGCTCCCAGCTTGGTTTCAAAGCCGTTCGAAAGAACGCACACCTGGTTCAGGGCGAACAGGTTCGGGATTTCTTTCCGGTAATCCTGGAGGTTCTTGTTGTAGGCCTCTTCAATCTTGACGGTGCTGTTTTTCAGTTCGATAAAGACCAGCGGCAATCCGTTTATGAATATCAGAACATCGGGGCGGCGAAAGTGATAGTGCCCTTGAATCCACATTTGCGAAACGGCAGTAAACGTGTTGTTCTCGGGGTTGGCGAAATCAATAAGCGACACGTCGCCAAAATCGGGCTTGCCGTCCTTGACAAACGGGACGCGCACACCGTCGCGGATTTTCTTGTAGAGCGCGTAGTTTGTCGCCGTCATGTCGGTGCCGGAATAGTCGCGGACCAAATCCTGCGCAATTTCGTCCAGCTTGTTTGCGGGAATTTCTGGATTGAGCCTTGCCAGCGACTCGCGCAAAACAACGGGCAACACACACTGCTTTTTGCTGGAACGCCCCGTGCCATCGGGCAGCACTTCCATCTTTTCCGGAGACGGATCGCAATGGACCACCTCGTAACCGAACTCCGGCGATTCCAGCATCTGGAGAATCGCCTGCTCGATATCGTCTTCGGAAATAAAGGATTTCATAGCGATTACGCCGTTTTTAGCAAGCCGGGATTTTTCGAAATGTCTTCTTCCAAAAGTCCAAACAAATACTGCGCGCTTTGCCCGAACAGTCCCAAAGAATCATCGTCCAAGCATTTTCCCGTCGGGGACATATAGACAATCCTGATGGCATCGTCTTCGGAAACCGCGTACTTTTCAATCAATAGGCTTGCGACCTGCGGTATAAGGATTGTCTTTATGAGGTGATGCGAACTTTTTGACATATCAAACCTACAAGGTGTACGACTTCACAAAGCGCAAGGTTTGCAAAGCCTTTTCCGTATTGAAGCACATTTGATCGTTAATCTTTTCGAACTTCAGACGCTCAACGGCGTCTTCCTTACGCATCACCCCAGCCAGAACGTATTCAACCGTTTCGCCGACATTGTCGTTTGCAATTTTCCCAAAGACGATGTCGAAACCGTGACTATAGCGAATGTCGGAACGGCACTTGATGACCAGTTCCAGCCAATCTAGAGTCGCCCCTTCGAAAAACTTGGTATTGAGGCTTTTGGCAGCGGCTTCGTCAAATTCAAATACGCTCACAACAGGCTTGTGTTCGGCGGAATCCTGGCGCGTGTGCAAGTTCGCAATTCGGGCCGCCCAGCGTTCTGCCTGCTTTTGAATTGTCGTCGTGTAAAAGCCAAAACCAAAATCGCGCCCCTTTTCGGAGGTGATAATCTTAGGGCACTTGATTTCGACATCCGAGCCGTGATAAAGAATCATTTTGCACCTCCGGACAACCATTTGTCAAAATAATCCATCAGGAATTCTTTCCCCATGCCGTGCAAATCGCCATAATCGTCCTGCAAGTGCTTTAGCAGGCCCGACGAGGCAAAAAGTTCATACACGTCACTGGAACTCTTGTCGCAGTGCTCGGCATAGTTCTCGATGCAAAATGTTTTAAACGACAAAACGGACATAGTAAATCAACTTTTCAATAAATATATACAATAAAAGATTGAAGTTTATGGCGATCATCCTAAAATTGAGGCGATTTGGGCGAAAATAGACCTATTTTGAAGAATCAGCGCCATTATTGACGGTGGCAGAAGAATTTGTCATTTTGTCTATGATATTCGAATTGTTGACAGGGGCGTTTATATTGATGTTATTTATCTCCGTTTTTGGCACACTCCCGTCTAAAGTCAATTTGCCATCTTTAAGCATTTGATTTTTCCAGTCATTGATTTTCTGCCTAACAAAAAATTCAATTCTTTGGAAAGAGATGAGTAACCTTTCCAAGGGTCGTTTGGTATTTCAAAAAAACGTTCATAGTCTTTCTGTTCTTTTGATATGTCGCAAACAACTTTAATCGGATCTCTAATCTCATACGATTTAGACATTGTCGTCATGTAACGTTTGGCATTGGGATCAAGTGGGCCATCATACCAGCTTTGAACTTTCTTTTCGACGTAGCGATAATCAGGCATTTCATCTTCTTCGTCATAGCCATTCAATTCTTTTTCACAAAAAGATGCAAATTTAAATTCGCCAATCACATTTGCAACAGTTCGAGCCTCTTCCAGCAAATCTGGGAGTAGCGTTTGCGATTTAGCACTATCAGTTATGAAGTCTTCGATTAGTTTCATATGTATTTAAAACAGAAAAGGTTGAATCTGAGCCCATACACCTGAAGCAATTACATTCCCTGCAATTCCTTTGCAAAACTCAGCTAAGTCTTTTAATTTTCCTTTAACAGCAGGAACATCTTGCTTTGAAAGAGACTCTTTTATTTCATCAATATCCTGTTGGATTTTTTCTAAATCGCCTTTTGCAAAATTCCCGGCAGGGAGAAGTTTCTGCACAGATTCAAGAAGTTTTTCAACACCTTCATAATCAAAACTATTGGTGTTATTCACATTCAGTGTTGAATTAGTTGCAGATCCAACAATGTTTGAACCATTAATATTTCCGTAATTGTTGAATACTGTCATATCGCTTGCATTCTTCTTTTCTTGTTCCGTAAATTGATATTCATCTCCTAGAATTCCCTTTCGCTCCAAATCTAGAGCCCAGTCTGAAATTATTCGCTTTTCGGTTTCAAGAATAGGCTTTATTTGATTTTTTGAAAAATGAGCGCCAATTTCAAAAGGGATTTTTCCGATCATTTGCGAAATAAATAATTCCTGCAATTCTACCGGAATAGACATGACTAAAGCATCTCCCTTAGCGTTCATAAATGATTCAAGTTCACTAACAGATTGAAAAATAGGATAATGCAAATATTTAACCAAAGAACTATTTGAGGGAATGGATACAGGAATCCACCCTAGCATTGGATTATTTGCTTTATAGATCACATTTATGTATCTATAATCGGGAACATCTTTTTGTTTTTTGTATCCATCTATTCCTTTCTTCAAGAATTCAACCATTTCTTTTTGTTCGATTTTTTGTGCAATGAAATATGCTTTCTGAAAAAGATTCGCATAGGACAGAGTCGGATTTAAACAATCTTTCTGTAATTCAATAACCAACTTTGCCATAAACTAACCCTGCGTCTGAATATTTGAAATAGAATCGGTGAGTTCGCCTGCAATGTTTGAACTAGAAACGTTCCCGTTAATGATGATTTGAATTGAGGGAAGATTTTTTGCTTTTTCTTGTTCGTCTTTTGAAAATTCAAGATTTTCTCCCCAAATACCATCTTCGCCAAGCTTTAGAGCCCATTCTAAAATAATTCTCCGAATTCTATAAACAATGCCTTCAAGCTGGTATGTAGAAACAATTTTAACACCTTCATAAATATTTGCACGATTAAATATTTTTCGAAGGACATCAATTTGCTCTGTAGTTAATTTTACCTGAAATGCGGCTTTCTTTTCAGAACAGAGGATTTCGAGTTCTTTAATTGATTCCCATACATTGTGGCTAGATATATAAGAGTTATTTGGAACAACAACCGATTTCCATTGTCTCCCATTATTTACCTGCAAGTCGATACAAATTTTTCTATAAATGGGAACTGAATCAGGATTGCTCTGGTACCCATCCATTTCTTTTTTGCAGAAATCGGCCATTTTTTCAATATGTAGTTTTCGGGCTATGGCATATGCTTTGAGGAGCAATTGACTGCAGGGGATTGCATTATTTAGGCAATCATTCTGTAAATCAAGAACATTTTTGCTCATATATTCCTATTACACCGCGAGTTTTCCGCTCATTAGGCGGGGCAAGAGCAGATCGCGTTGCTTGATGAGGTTCTGATTGGCGATGAAGAGAGAGTTTTTCTCTTCCATAAAGGCTTTCATTTGACGATTAATTACCTGGAGTAATTCTTTGGGAGGGACTAAAACAGACATTTTCTTTAGGTGTTTGTCCCCTAAGTGGGCTACTGTTGTGCCTGATATTGTTTGCTCCCAAAATTTAACTTGCGGGCGTATCGCAAAATACAGTAAGTAATTGCAAATGTCTTTTTCGATGCTGTCTATTTTGACAACTCGCTGGTTCAAATATGCCGTTGAACCATTCCATAAGCACATATGGAAAATTCCATCCATTCCGACTAAAATTGAATGTTTGGAAATAAGATACTTTTCGTCGCATTCTTCAGAAGTGTATGTGTTTGTTTTGTTGTCAAGAATGTCCCTTATGCGAACAACGGGCTTTAATGACGAATCTTCGCAGAATAACTCTGATTTAAAGGTGTAACCGTATGATACGGACGCTACTTTGAATAAGGGCTTGTAATCCCAGCCGTGGGGAATTCCATTTTCGATGGGGGTGGTTTCGTGGCCGGGGAATCGGAAGCGGACGAACCATTCTTTGTATAGGTTCTCCGCCATTTGTTCCAATATTTTAATGCGCTTGTTGTTGTTTTCTATTAGGCTGTCATATGCGGAGAGAATAGAAGCGATTTGTTGCTGAGCACGGAGAGACGGGAAAAGAGCCTTTATTCCTGAAATATCATTTGCCGAAATATTGGGTTGACCTGCTCCTATGCCTAATCCGTATAAAAAACGTTCTATGTGATCTAACGAATAAAAATAAAAAAGAAAAACCGGATCCACTTTTTCAGGATTCGCTCTTACAATTGCTACGCGCTGGTTAATTAAAAAAGGTGTTTCAAAGTCTACCATTTTTCCTGATTTCCCAACACTCCCAGCACCAGTCATTGCGATTAAAAAATCACCTCTTTGTAGTATATATTTGCTTAGTTTTGACGAAATAAGATTGCTATAAAAGCTGTCAGTTTCTTTTGTAATTTGATGATTTTGAATATTTCCTATTTTCAAAATTGGAACGCCATTAGATTCCATTTCAATGGTAGAAAAAGCGTAACCTGAAAAAACTTCTGCCAAGTCTTTTATTGTATATTGTTTGAAATTCATCATTTCTGTTTTACTTATCCGCATATGAATTGTTGAATTACGCTAAGGTCCGAAAGAAAAAATGATTTTTTTCTAAAATAACGCATTCATGTTCTCTGCAATCTGTTTTTCCAATTTCTTCGCTTCGGCGCTCAACTTGGCGAAATCGTCGTTCAGTCCGAGCATCGTTTCCTTAAATTCTTCGGTGGTCATGCCGTCGTCTTCAATGACAACGCCCACATATCGGCCCGCGTTGAGCGAATAATCCTGGTCCTTGATTCCGTCTTCTCCTTCGATTTTTGCGACCTTGCAAAGGCCGATTACGTCTTGGTATTTTCCGTCCGGGAACCGTTCGGTGAGCCAGTTGATTTGTGCCTGCCAATAATCCTTGGTTTTGACTTCTTTGTCATCGCTGTTTACGGGAGCGTTCTTGATGTTTTCCTTGTATTCCTTGACCAAGTCCTTGAACGCCTGCGTGTCGCCTTCGTATAGGCGGCTGATGATGGCGAGATTCTTGATTTGTTCATCGCTGAACTTGCGGTGTGCCCTGTCAACTTGGGTGAATACGTTTCGTGCGTCGATGAAAAGGATTTCGTCTTTTTTCTTGCCGCCCGCTTTTTGCTTGTCGAAGAACCAGAGTGTCGCGGGGAGCGTGACCGAGTTGAACATGTTCGAGGGCAGGGTGACCATCTGGCTGATGACGCCTTCTACAATCATCTTCTTGCGGATTTCAAGTTCGCTGCCACCGGCATCGCTTGCGGAATTCGCCATAACGAGTGCCGCCTTGCCGTGTTCGTTCAGGGCTGTCGCGAAGTATCCAATCCATAGGTAGTTTGCGTTGGGGACGGTCTCTTTCTTGTCCGATGCTTTTTTGCTGTCTGCCTTGGATTTGTTTCTGGGAACGCCATAGGTGCTGAAACGTTCGTCTTCCTTGACTTTATCGACAACGACTTCATCTACGTTGAACGGGGGATTCGCCATCACGTAATCGAATGCGCCGAATGCATTGTATGGGTCGCTGTAGAAGGAGTTTGCTTCGGTGATGTCGCCGCGGACATTGTTCAGGAGCAAATTCATCTTGGCGAGTTTGACCGTATCGGGCTCTTTTTCCACGCCGTAGCAACGGAAAGACATCGTGTCGTCTTCGCTTTTGTTGTGCTTGTGCATGTAGCGGGCCGCCTGCACGAACATGCCGCCCGAACCGCAAGCGGGGTCCAGGAATTTCTTGTTGATGCCGTGGGGCTGCAACACGTTCACCATATTTCTCCGAACAGGTCGATGCTAATGTCTTCGGGAATGTCCTTGAATACGCGCACGATTTTCGAGAGCAGTTCCGGTTCTTCTTCGGGAACGAGTTGCGCATAGACATCTTTGGGGAGAACGCCTTCCATCTTCTCGTTTTCTTCTTCGATGGCCTTCATCGCTTTCTTTACAAGGGTTGCCTTCTTGGCATCGTCCGGAGCGTCATTGATGGTGTCGAAGTAGGCGCATTCCGGCAGGTAGAAACCGCACTTTTCGATGGAGATGTCTTTCAGGGTGCGGGCGCGGCGCGTGCCCTTGAGCTTTTCGAACTCGGCGTTGATTTCGTCTTTGTGCTGTTTGTACAAAATATCGGCATAGCGCAAAAAGATGAGTCCCAGAATCGGCTGCCCATACTTGTTTGCGGCGAGGTGCGCACCCGCGCGGAGCATGTCGGCAGAATGCCAAAGACGGTCTTTCAATTTTTTCAATTCAACGTCGGTCATAATCGTTCCTGTGTATCTTTGAGCAATATAGTTTTTTGAAGAGGGAGGGGAATCGCGGATAGAGAGAAAAGATTCTAGAAATGAAGAAATTGAGAACTATTAACGTTATGAATCAAGGTGTTAAAGAGGAATATTGGTTCTTTTTCTGTATTTTTTTTGAAAGAGTTTTTTTAGTTCCTACGTACATTTAAAATAAAAAAACTATATTAGCCCTATCTCTATTGATTTGTGAAAAAAAGAAATCAAGAACTTGGTGAAAGAAATGACAAACGATGAATTAATGCAATTGATAAAACAGGTGTGCCCTAATGCAAGAACACCTTCTGATCAAGAACTAGAAATAGTGAAACAAAAGCTTTTGTATTTAAAGCGATGGCATGGAAAGTTTTCTAAAAATGATTTAAAAAATATATTATTTGACGTATTACATGATTCGTACATTTACATTTTAGAGTGCGTTGACATGTCTGATTCAATCAGTATTATAGACGACATAATAGCAAAGATAAACGATAAACTTTAGAGATAAGGAGTCTGTTATGACAAAAAAGGAATTGTATGATATAATCAATGCAAAATATCATTTTGTTAATTCACCGACTGAAGATGAATTGAATAGAATTACTGAAGATGTCCGGCAACTGTTAATGGTTGACCATTTGCCTTCGGATGACAAGTTTCTTGAAATACTAGAGAAACACTTGAGAAAAAAAACAAGGATGATTTTCTCTAGTGTTGATATGTCAGATTCGACAAGCATCATCCAACAAATTATTGCAAAGATAAATAATAAGGAGCGATAGTATTTATGGAAAACATACTTAAGAGAAAAGAAGAGCTGAATGCCGCCTTGCTTGGATTGAAAGACAATTTAAATGAACAAAATTTCAATGATGTTCAGCAATCTGTGGGGAGTTTTTTTGCGGAATTTGAAAACAGTTTGTGCGAAAAAACAAATAAGGACTTTTTTGCCTCGAAAGTAGGAAAAGAAGATTATCTTACAAGTATTGAAAATGTTTTTGATTTTGCTATTCATTATAAGATGATGATGGATCTTTTGAGCAAAAAACTAAACGTTAATTTTCGCTTACAGAGTAATTTTTTAAGGACGTCTGAATCGGTATTGAATCGTTACAGAAAAAAGAGAGCTAGGGAATTTAAAATAAATTTTGAAAAGGTTGGCTTGCCAACAACAGGATTTGCGAATAAAATCGCCTTGCGAACCAGCAAGATTGATTGGGTATCAATTATAGCTGGTGTAGTATGTATAGGCATTGCTTCACTTATTGCTTTCTTTTCTGGAGTATCTTCAGGATACCAAAATCTTATATTTAGATTGTTTTTTGCGTCCGGTGCCGCTTGTTTTTTGTCGGGTACATGTAAAGGATTTATTGAGGTTCACGTAAAAACAAATCGATTTGCGCTTACGGCTATCGGTGGATTTGCTATTTTTGTTTTAACATATCTTGTTAACCCGCCTTCCCCTCCTGAATTTGAGACTCCATCTAAGCAAAATGAGATACAAACAGAGAGAAATAAATAATTAACGCGTGTCAACTTCTAATTTTAGAAAAATTCTAAACCAATCGCTTTGAAAAAGCAAGAATTGTTAAAGGAATGTAATTGGATATCAACCATTGAATTGAACGTATATCTATTCCTAGTTTATAAAAAATCTTTTGAACAATAAACAAAATTAAAAAAAGGATGTCTTGAAAGATTATAACACAGGGCTCTTTCAGAAATTACTCGATGAAGCGGAGAAAACAGTAAATCAACTAAAAGAGGTTGTGTATTCAGACTATTGAGAAATTTTTCCCTGTACTTTACTTTGATTTTCCAATTTTGAACAGTACTCGTTCCAATCCATAGACTGTGAGCAATTCCTAATACAACCTGAAATTCGTCTTGGCAACATTCTTCAGTTTATCCTTTATCGACTGGATATTCATACGAGAACCTCCAGGTAAATCTTCAGGATTTTCAGGCAGGAAAGTTTTTCGGCGTAGCGGTAGAGCTTGTTGATATTCCTATCTTGCCTAGTGAGGTAATGGGTCAGAATTTCCTTGGTCTCTTCAATTCCGACTTTGTTCCGGTTAGAGATGATGTCTACGATCGTTTTTTCTATGTCGTAGATTTTGAAGGTGTTCTTATTTTCGCAAATTGTGCGCACGCCAAGGGTGTGACGCGCGCTTGAAAAGTAGTGCAGTGCAAGCCTTTGCGATTCTGGCTGCGAGGAAAGTTTTGTTTTGGGCGGAACGGCGACGTCAATGGCGTCGGGACGGAAGGTTGTTAGGCCGTAATAAACGGCAGCGCTCATAAGGCACACCACGCCTTGGGATACAAAAGCTTGAACGTAGTAGAAATCATTCAGGTCGCCGATAAAGCTCGCATTTTCGTAATAAGATTTATTGAGACGGATGAGTTTGCCCTGTTCGACCATTTTCGTTATTTGGTAATACGAAAAACCTTGCTTTTGGAGTTCGTCGCTCGAAAAGACAAGTTTTTGATCGGATAGGACTTTATTTTGCACCATGCTATAAATATACACTTTTGACAGCAAAATTTAAACGAAATTCGGAAAATGTTCAAATATTCCGTATTTCGTTAAAAAAAATTGAATAAAACTACTACAGTTTTGAATATTTGTAGTCGTTTTGTACAGATGCTTTTGCGTTAGGGGTAGTGACCCCTTGGGGCGGCGACTTGCTTGCAAGGCGCCGTTTTTGCTGGTAAACGGCGAGCAAAGCGAAGGCGTTTGCCGCTAAAATATAGCCCGGCCCGCGCAGTGGCGCGGGAAACGCTATATAAAATTTCGTTTGGATTTTTGTCCCGATAAACCTACTTTCTTGGTTTTCCCATGGGCGCTTTGCCATCGAAACCGATGCCTAAATAAAAGCGGTTCATTAGCCCTACTCCGTCCTGATTAGTTTTGAAGTTGTTGTAGGTGGGGGCCACTTCAATTTGCCATTGAACTTTGGGTATAATATCTAACATGTCTCCAACGGGGAATCTCTTAAAGAACTGGGCTCCGGCAACAACCGTTCCAAAAGTTGTCTTAAATTCTTCATCGTCAAGTTTTGTTGTTCTTTCGACAAAAGACAGACCCCCAAAAATATCAAGTCCGTACACATCTCCATCAATTAGTGGGTATCCACCCATAAGTCCGAATCCCCCAAAGCTGAAATTATCGCCAAAGAGTGCGTTTATGTGCAATAAAATCAAGAGTGAATAAAATTGGAGCCTTGCTTGAGCCAATAGCGAAAACCATTCGTCAACATCGTCCATCGCTGAATTGACAAAACTTTTTCCGATCATGTATGTCATGCCAAAATGAAAATTCAAACGGCTACGGTCGCTATGCAGCATTTTTTCAGCAGATGCTTCATTGATCAAAGTATTCACAAGTGCATTGTGCGTGCTTTCGGGGAAGGATTTTAAAAATACATCACGCATCGCAATCAACCACGAATACCCAAAATCGTAGTCGCTATTGTGCTCAAACGGGTTGTCTTGTCGAATCCATAAATACAGCCATGAAGGGAGTGTGCTTGCGGCTAAATTAGATACAACCCCGGCAGGAGTTGGGTTCTTGAATTCTGCGATAATAACGGAATAACTAATATCAGCGAGTTCAGAAAGCAGCAGGAGTAATTTTTCGTCATCTTTTTTGGGCTTTGTTTCCTTATTTTTTTCAAAGGCGTGTGCCGTATTATATTTTGCCAAAACGTATTCAAATAGCAGGTTCAACAGGGCGACATCTTCATCGGCTAAGTCCATTGAATTGAAATTGATATCCTTTACGAGATGTCCGTTGTATGTAAGAAAAGTTGATGCTTTGTTTTGTAGTTTTTTGAGACGGTCTTCCTGGCAGTCTCCAGAGTCGACTTGCAATCCTTCGCGGTTGATATCATCAAGAAGCGAGCGCGCCTCGCTCTCGTTGTGTGGATAAATTAAAACAAAGCCATTTAGAAGTCGTTCGTCCATTTCGCAAACATTCATCGCTTGCGAAGAACAAATTCCAAGAAGGGTAAGAAACACCACTAAACAAACGCAATTCAATCTCATTTTGATATAAACCTTTTAGTGATAATAATAAATAAATTTGCCCGTTATCGTTTTATTTGAACATATTTAGGCGAAATGGCCTTGAAATGGCGGAATTAAGGGCTATTTCACGAGTTATAGTCAAATTCTATAACAAACAATAGTTAAATAGTATGCGTTTATGGCTTGACAGGGGGAAAATCTTATTCTATCTTATTGCCTACAAGATTGATAGGGAAAACAAAATGGTTTGTGAACCCTAAGCATTCGAAGGAGCGCCTATGATAAGTGACTGTCGAATGCCGAGAGGCATTCTGAAAACGAACTAGCCGAAAGTCTTACGTCCTTAAGGCTTTGCAGGTTAGAAAAACAAGCCTAAAGGACACCCCAGAAAAAATTTTAGTAAGCAAGGGTCAGCGAAAAACCCCGTTGCTTGCTGCAACCTAAAAGGAATTTTAACCATGACGACACAGAACAAGCTCCATTTTGAAACTCTCCAGGTTCACGTTGGCCAGGAACAGGCAGACCCCGCAACCGATTCTCGCGCAGTTCCTATTTACCAGACCTCCTCTTACGTGTTCCACAACGCACAGCATGCTGCTGACCGTTTCGCCCTGAAGGACGCCGGTAACGTCTATGGCCGCATCACCAATACGACTCAGGGCGTTCTCGAAGAACGTATCGCTGCCCTCGAAGGCGGCGTTGCCGCTCTCGCGGTTGCTTCTGGTGCCGCAGCCATCACTTACGCCATCACGGCTCTTGCCCGCAGCGGAGACCACGTGGTTATCCAGCGCACGGTTTACGGCGGTACTTTCAACCTGGTGCAGCATACGCTCCGTGACTTCGGTATCGAATCTACTTTCGTTGACACTCACGACCTCAAGAGCGTCGAAGCCGCTGTCAAGAGCAACACGAAGCTCATCTTTATCGAAACGCTCGGCAACCCGCATTCCGACATCCCGGATATCGAAGCCATTTCCGAAATCGCCCACAAGAACAAGATTCCTCTGGTCATCGACAACACCTTCGGTACTCCGTATCTGATTCGCCCGCTTGAACACGGCGCTGACATTGTGGTGCATTCCGCTACCAAGTTCATCGGTGGCCACGGCACGACTCTCGGCGGTATCATCGTGGACGGCGGCAAGTTCGACTGGGCTGCATCCGGCAAGTTCCCGCAGTTCACCGAAGTGAACCCGAGCTACGGTATTCCTTTCACCGCGACGGGCGCCGCTGCTTACGTGATTTACGTTCGCACGATTCTGCTCCGCGACGAAGGCGCTGCAATTTCTCCGTTCAACGCATTCCTCCTGTTGCAGGGTGTCGAAACGCTTTCTCTCCGCCTGGATCGCCATGTGGAAAATACCAAGAAGGTTATCGAATTCCTCACCAAGCATCCGAAGGTTACCCGCGTGAGCCACCCGAGCCTCCCGAACCATCCGGACCACAAGCTTTACCAGAAGTACTTCCCGAATGGCGGCGGTTCTATTTTCACCTTCGACATCAAGGGCGGCCAGGAAGAAGCCTTCAAGTTCATCGATAGCCTGAAGATCTTCAGCCTGCTTGCAAACGTTGCCGACGTGAAGAGCCTCGTGATTCACCCGTACACCACCACGCACGCCGAACTTTCTCCGGAAGAACTGGCTGCCGCCGAAATTACCCCGGCAACGATCCGCGTGTCTATCGGTACGGAACACTACGAAGACATTATCGCTGACCTCGAAAACGGTTTTGCAGCTATCTAATAGTTTGCATTGAGTTTCCAGTTCCGAGCGCGTTTTCACCATTAGGAAACGTTCGTCGGGCTGGATTCTTTTTTTAAGGCCGCCGCCAAGGCGGTAACGGAGAGTATTACATGATTGACTTCGAATATTATAATCCAGCAAAGATTGTTTTTGGCGAACACAGTGAACAGAAACTGAAATCGCTTTTGGCCGCATACGGCGTGAAATCTCTTCAGCTTGTTTACAGCGGCGATTTTATCAAGACGCTCGGTATTTACGATGTGATCAAGGATGCTGTCGCGGAACTCGGGATTCGTTTTTCGGAAAACGGAAACGTGGTGCCGAACCCCTCGATTGACCTTGTACGCGAGCTCGTGAAGCAAGGAAAGGAAAGCCAGGTGGACTTTGTGCTCGCTGTCGGTGGCGGAAGCTCGATTGATACCGCGAAGGCTGTGGCGCTCGGTATTCCTTACGAAGGCGATGTGTGGGACTTCTTTGAAAAAGGTGTCTCGCCCAAGCAGGTTTTGCCGATTGGCGTGATTGCAACGACAGCTTCGAGCGGTTCCGAGACTTCGAACGCGGCAATCCTTTCGAGCGGTGAATGGATCCCGAAGTTTGCCATTATGAACCCGAAATACACGGTGGGCCTGCCGGCATACCAGACTTTCGTGGGAATCGCAGATGTTCTTTCGCACTTGTTGGAACGCTATTTCTCGGACGAAAAATATTCCGACACGACTGATTACCTGATTGAAGGCGCGATTCGTGCTTTGCTCGTGAATGCGGACAAACTCTTGAAAGATCAGAAGGATGTCAATGCCCGTGGTGAAATCCAGTGGCTTGCAAGCGTAGCCCACGGTGGATTCCTGGATGCGGGTCGTCGCGCGGACTGGGGATCGCACCGAATCGAACATGAACTTTCGGCACAGTACAACATCACTCACGGCGAAGGTATGGCTGTGGTGATTGTTGCCTGGACCAAGTACATGGCCGAGAAAAAGCCGTGGAGGCTTGCGCTCCTCGCGAGCCGTGTGTTCGGTGTAGACTCGTTCAACTACAGCGAAACGGAACGCGCTTACATTTTGTCTGAAAAGTTGGCAGCATTCTTCAAGAAGCTGCACCTCGCAACGAGCCTGGCAGAACTCAAGATTGACAACAAGGACTTTGACGCGATGGCTGCGCGTGCAACGCGTAACGGCAAGGTTGGGCACTATGTTCCGCTGGATGCCGCGGCGATCAAGGAAATCTTGAAAATTGCGCTGTAGTTTTGCGCTGCAAAAAAAACTTCAACAAAAAACAATAACAAAAACGGTGCTTACGCACCACAAGGAGAGTATAAACAATGGCAAGAGTACATTTAAAACAACCGAATGAGTTGACTGGCGAAGCAAAGGCCGCTTACGAAAAGTTGGAAGCTGCAGGCAAGGTGACCAACATGAAGTTGGTAATGCTCCAGGATTACGGTATCTACAAGGCTTTCATGGGCTGGTACGATGCTTGGGAAAGTCTCGAAAAGACGGTGGGTCTGCGTGCTGCAACGATTTTTGCACACTCGGTTTCTACAACGAACGGCTGCCTTCTATGCTCGCTGTTCTTCATTAGCGACCTGAAGGCTTTGGGCCTCGATCCGAACAATTTTGAAACTTCGGAAAGCGAAAAGCTTTTGCAGCAGCTCGGCCAGCAGATCGTGAAGGACCCGACAAAGGTTCCGGATGAACTTTTTGAAGGTCTTCGCAAGTTCTATACCGACGAGCAGATTATCATCATCGTTGGTTTTGGCGCTCAGATGCAGGCTACGAACAACTTTAACTCTGTCTTGGGTGTCGACGTTGACAAGCGCCTGTTGCCCTTGAAGGAACTGTTCAAGCCCGCCACGTGGAGAGAAAATATCAAGTAGTTTGTACTCTCCGTACAACCCGGCGCTCCTGGAAATATTCGAAGTCCATTTTCAGGGGCGCCTTTTTTTGAACTTTTTCACGGAGATTGAATGAATATAGTATTGACGATATCAGGTTTCCTGATCGCCTTCTTGGTGAACCTGTTTTTTCCGCAGGTGGCCGAAAATGTGCGAATCAAGGAATATGTTTTTGGTGGGGTTACGGTTGACGACAATTTGGCGTACCGTTTGGTTTTGCTTTCCATTATCGCCTATTATGCCATTTACGCAATCGTGCTGTTTGTCCGTAAGGCGAGTGCCGATAAGGTGGCAAAGTTTTTGGCGGGCGCGAAATTCCGTTTTGCGGTGGGACTATCGCTTGCCGCATGGGATATTCTCGGAACCAAGCAGCTGTTTTTGCCGCAGCCGTTCTTTCCGGGGCCCGCGATTATTATGGATGCCTTTATTGGTGACACTAAATTCATTTGGCAGAATACGCTTTACTCGTTGCGCCTTTTCTTGGCTGGATTCTCGGTGGGTGTAGTGACAGGCGTTCTGACGGGAGTGCTGATCGGTTGGTATCCGAAGGCTCGCTACTGGATTTTGCCGGTGCTCAACATTTGCGGCGTGATTCCAGCGGTGGCGTGGATGCCTTTTGCACTGACGCTTTTCCCGACTTCGTTTGCGGCGGCGACTTTCTTGATTGCGATTTGCTCCTGGTTCCCGGTGGCGACCATGACGGCTGACGGGGTGCAGGGTACGCCGAAGTCTTTGTTTGAACTTTCGCGTACTTTTGGCGCAGGGCAACTGTACCAGATTTTCCATATTGCGATTCCGCATGCGATGCCACAGATTTTTACGGGCATTATGACGGCGGCTGCGTTTGGTTTTACAACGCTTGTGATGGCCGAAATGATGGGACAGCCGGGTGGCCTTGGCTACTACATCAACACATCGAAGGTGTGGAGTGCCTATTACAAGGTGTTTGCGGCGATTGTCGTGATGGCTGTGCTGTTCTCGGCGATTCTGAAGGTTGTTGGCGCGGTGCAGCGTTATGTACTTCGCTGGCAGAAAGGAGTGGTAAGATGACGGATATTTTAGATAAAGAAAAAATCTTGAAGATTCGTGAAGTGAACCGCTCTTTTATTGATGAACGCACGGGCGAACCGCGACAGATTTTGAAGGATATCAACTTTTCTGTTTTTCAGGGTGAATTCGTTTCGATTCTAGGTGCATCGGGTTGCGGAAAGACGACGCTTTTGCGCTTGATTGCAGGGCTTGATCCTGTTCAAGAAGGTAAGATTATTCTTGATGGCGAACCGGTGCATGGGCCAGATTCTAAGCGCGGTTATGTGTTCCAGCAGGGTTGCCTTTTCCCGTGGCTCACGGTAGAAGACAACATTGCGATGGGCCTCAAGATTCGTGGCGTTTATAAGCAGAATAAGGATAAGGTTCGCGAATTTATCGAGAAAATCGGACTGGGCGGATTCGAGAAGAACTTTCCGCACCAGATTAGTGGCGGTATGGCGCAGCGTGTGGCGATTGCGCGCGCGTTGATTAACGATCCGGAAATTTTGTTGCTTGACGAACCCATGGGTGCGCTGGATTCGTTTACCCGTGCCGAAATTCAGAACTTACTTTTGGAACTTCGTAAGGAACGCAATACCACGATGATTCTGGTGACGCACGATATTGACGAAGCGCTTTACTTGTCTGACCGAATCGTGATTATGACACCGCGACCGGGCCGCATTAGCGAGGTGCTTGAAATTCGTGATAGTTTCCCGCGTGAAAGAGGTTCGGCGCAGTTCCTGGAAAAACGCCGCAAGATTTTGGAACGCTTTGATCTTGCTCGCTCCAATACGGCGCCGGAATACATCATTTAACCAACAAGGAGTTGTTTATGAAACAGTATAAAGTATTTGTGATTGCTAACCTGATTTTCGGCATTTTGCTGATTGCACTTTCTAAAGTGATTTTGCCTGTTTGTGGTAACGGAGCGATGCGTTGCGGAACTTCGACAACGGTAGATGCGGTTTTGGGCCTTGCCTTGTTGGTGATTGCCGTTTTTGCTGCGGGGCTCCTTAAAAAGAAAGCACACGTCATTCTTTCTGCAGTAACGCTTGTGGTGGGTGTTTTTGTTTCGCTTGTGCCAACGGTAATTGTCGGAACATGCCAGCACGCTCAAATGGCATGTCATGTGATTACGGGTCCGGTACTTGCTGTTTTTGGTGTGCTGATTGCGCTTTTTGCGGCGCTGAATTTGATTTACTTGAAACTGAGGAGGCGAAATGAACAAGACTGATTTGAATTTGATTATTGAAAATTACTTGCGAAACCCTTTCCGTAGTTTTGGGCTTTCGCTTTTGATTGCCTTGCTCGCCTCGGTGCTTTTGGTGGGTGGACTTTTGTCGTTTTCGCTTTCGAAGGGCCTGAATCGTCTTTCGTCTCGCCTGGGTGCCGACGTCATCGTGATTCCCCAGGGGAGCGAAATCAACGACCAGACTGTACTTTTGCAGGGCGATTCCAAGTACACCTATTTGCCTCAGGGCTCGCTAGAATTTATTCGTGGCCTTGACGGCGTAGAAATTGCGACGCCGCAGTATTTTTTGACCACGTTGAGTTCTAGCTGCTGCGATCAGAAGGTCATGATTATCGGTTTCGAGCCGGCATCTGATTTTGTAATTCAGCCTTGGATTCACGAGGTCCTTATGGACAAACTCCCTAAGGGTGCTATCGTGGTAGGCGGCGACATTAGCGTGGGCGAGAAAAAGACCGTCAAGTTCTTTGACCATGAATACCCCGTGGCGGCATCTCTTGAACCGGTTGGCAACAAGTTAGACCAGGCCGTTTTTGTAGATGTGGCGACACTTGCCGATATCCGCGAGGCAGCTAAGGCCAAGGGCGTGATTTTCTTGCATCAGGATGTCAAGTCCGAAGGGTCGGATTCGCCGATTTATTCCAGCATTTTAATTAAACTTCGCGCAGGGGCCGATATCGAGCGCCTCTCTCGAGAAATTCATACCCGCTTTGACGGCGTGCAAATTCGCACCCGCAAGGATTTGTTCTCGGGTCTTGAAAAGTCGGCGAACTTCTTGCAGATTGTGGTGTGGTCGATTGTGGCCCTTTTCTTGATGATTGCGGTTGCCGCGATTGTGATTTCGTTTTCACTTTCGACTCGCGAACGCAGGCGTGAATATGCGCTTTTGCGAATTGTGGGTTATGCCCGCAAGCGCTTGAGGACTCTTGTGCTGGGCGAATCGCTGCTGGTGTCGGCGGTAGGAACGTACATTGGCTTGCTGCTTTCGAGCGTGGCGTTTTTCACTTTTAAAATTTGGATTGGCGAACATGTGAACGTGCCCTTTATTGTTCCTGGAAATGCCGAAATCGCCGCTGTTTACGCTGTGGTAGTTTTGCTTTTGCATTCGGTGGGCCCTGCTGCTGTTTATGGCGTAGCAAATAAGGTGAGCCAGATAGATGCTTACGCCGCTTTGAGGGAGGTAGAACATTGATTTTAAACGTTTCTAATCTATATAAGACTTATACACGCCGCGGCGAGGAATTTAATGCCGTCGATAACGTGGAATTTTTTGCCTGGTCTGGTGACTTTTCGGTGATATTCGGCGAATCGGGTAGCGGTAAGAGCACGCTTTTGTCGCTGCTTTCGGGAATTAATCGCCCCACGCGTGGTTCGATTATTTTTAACGGTGTCGATTTTGCAAGCCTGACTGATGCTGAACTTTCGGCGATTCGTAATGACAAGATTGGCTATATCCCGCAAGATGCGGTGTTCTTGCCGCAATTTACGGTGCTTGAAAACATCTTGTTGCCGCGTGCGATTCGCGAGGGCAAGAAAATCGAGGTGAGGGATATTTCGGAATTGGTCGATATTGATATTCATTCAAAACTCGAAACTCTCGGCATTGCCCATTTGGTGAACGAAATGCCGGCGGAGCTTTCGGGCGGCGAACTCAAGCGAGCCTCGATTGTGCGCGCCTTGGTCAATAAGCCGGACATTGTGATTGCCGACGAACCGACTAGCAATCTTGACGAAACCAACGGCAAGAAGGTTTTTGATTTGCTAGCGGATCTTGTGCATTCGGGAACGTCTGTGATTGTGGCAACTCACGATGCGCGCGGATTCAAGTACGGCGATCGCCTTTATACAATGCTTAAGGGACAGCTTCTTCCAAGCGGAGAATCTGATTATGGTGGATTGTAAATAAATTAACGTTAAGTAAAGTAGCCCCCGACTCTGTCGGGGGCTTTTTCGTTTTGTTATAAGATTTTTTGATAATTCCGTATAAAAACAAAGTATTGGGAAAAACGGAAGGCCCTTTCTATTTTTCGCATTGAAAATATTATAAGGAGAGTAATTCACATGACAAATAAAACATCAAAAAAATCAAGTAATATTTCAGCGGATGTTTCGAATCCGGCAAATTGGAATTTCGGCACCAAGTGCCTGCAGGCGGGCTGGAAGCCGAAAGTGGGCGAACCTCGCGTATTGCCGATTTTCCAGTCAACCACTTACAAGTACGAAGATGTCGTCTTTTCTCGTTGAAGCAATCGGGCAACAAGTACACGCGTACGGGTAACCCCACGGTAGCGGCTTTTGAAGCAAAAATTACCGAGTTGGAAGGCGGTGTGGGCGCTGTCGCAACGGCTTCGGGACAGTCGGCCGTATTGCTCGCTATTTCGAATTTGGTGAAGGCAGGCGATCACATTGTGGCTTCTAAGGCGGTGTATGGCGGAACCTACACGCTGCTTGATGTTCGACTTTCTAAGCTCGGTGTCGAAACGACTTTCATTGACCCGGAAGCGCCTATTGCAGAACTTCGCAAGGCATTCCGCCCGAATACAAAATTGGTCTTTGGCGAAACGATTGGAAACCCGGCGCTTGGCGTTCTGGATTTTGAAAAGTTCTCGAAGCTTGCCAAGGAATTCGACGTGCCGTTCCTTGTGGATAATACCCTTGCAACGCCGTTCTTGGTGAAGCCCTTGAAGCATGGGGCGAATGTCGTCATTCATTCTGCAACCAAGTACATTGACGGCCACGCCATTGCCTTGGGCGGTGTCGTGATTGATGGTGGCAATTACAACTGGAATAACGGAAAGTTCCCGGATCTTGTCAATCCCGATGCGCAGTACGCCAACACCTCTTATACCGAAAAATTTGGTCGTGCCGCCTACATTGTCAAGGCTCGCGCCCAGTTCTTGCGCGATTTCGGTAACGCATTCCTTTTGAATTTGGGTCTTGAAACGCTCCATTTGCGCATGCCGCAGCACAGCTCTAACGCCTTGGCCTTGGCAGAATACCTTTCCAAGCATCCGGCAGTAAACTGGGTCAACTATCCGGCGCTCAAATCTAGCCCGAATAACAAGCGCATTCGCAAGTATTTCGATTATCAGGGCGGAAGCGGCGTGCTGACCTTTGGCCTCAAGGGAGGCAAGGCTGCCATTCGCTCGTTCGTGAAGGCTTTGAAAGTCGCTGCCTTGGTGGTGCATGTGGGTGATGCCCGCACAAGCGTGCTGCACCCGGCAACGAGTACGCATTCTCAGCTTTCGCCGAAGGATAGGCTTGCCGCGGGAATTCCTGACGACATGATTCGCGTATCCGTCGGTATCGAAGATCCGCGCGACATTATCGCTGATTTCGAACAGGCAATTAAGGCAAGTACAACAAAGCATTAAACATCCTCATCGTGTCATCCTGAACGCAGTGAAGGATCTAAAAAAATAATCATAGGAGATTTTAAATGAAATTCATTCAAACATTACTGTCTTTCGCAGCTGTTTTTACTTTGGGTTTTGCACTCACCGCTTGCGAAGAAGAAAAAACTGAAAAAACCGCCGCTACCAATGAACCCGCTTTTAAATACGGTTCTGTCGAAATTCCCGTTTCCGATGGAACCCTTTGCATTGCGCCGTTCTTTGTCGCTAAAGAAAAAGGCTTCTTCGCCAAGGAAGGTGTCGATGTGAAATTCGTGTCGGCGAATGCGGAAACCCGCAAAATCGGGCTCAACAACGGGACCTATCCGATTACGAACTCCGACTTCGCCTTTTTCCAGTCCGTCGAAAATGGCGTGAATATCAAGGTGGTCGAAGGATTCCATATCGGTTGCATTCATCTGCTTGTCAAGAAGGGCTCGCCGATTCGTAACGCCCAAGGGTTGAAGGGTAAAAAGATTGCCGTGAACGCCATTGGGGCAACCCCGCACCAGGCCGCAACACTTTGGCTTGAAGCAAACGGAGTCTCTGCCATAAACGATGTTCAATTCTTGCCCTATGCCGATGGCAACTTGGCGCTCGAAGCCTTGGAACGCGGACAGGTCGAAGCGGTTTCACTTTGGGACCCGCTGGGAAGCCTCGCTGCTGTTGATGGCCGTGCCGATGTGCTGATGGATTTGGCAACCGACCCTGTTTTTGCAGGCCGCTATTGCTGTTTCTATTATGTTTCGGGCATCCTTCTGGAAAAGGAACCAGAAAAGATCAAGGCTCTCCTCCGCGCTCTCGAACAGGCGCACACCTGGATCAGCGAACATCCGGAAGAAACCGTGGAACTCATGCAGGCTGGCAAGCACTCCGCTATCGAAGACAAGGAATTCGCAACCGCACTCATCAAGTCTTACGAATACCAGTCTCCTGAACAGAAAATCAAGAGTGGCCGCAACCTGAAAGCCGACTTGCACTACTTTGCAGACCTGCTGCATAAAGTCGGATACCTGCAGCTGAATGCCGACGAATTCACCGAAAAAATCTACCGCGAAGTCGACTGGAATAAGTAATAATTTGTACTCCTAAAATCCTGTGCACTACTCTCCGCGCAGGTACCCCCCCGGCAACATCAGTTGCCGAGGGTGTTTTTTATATACAAAAAAGGCTCGTCGTTTGACGAGCCTTAATCTTTTTGCTAGAGAGAATTCGCTTAGATCTTGGCCAACTTCTTAAGTGCGGCAGCCTTGTCCGTCTTTTCCCAAGTGAAGCGGGCGCCGGTGCGGCCGAAATGGCCGAGCGCGGCAGTTGCCTGGTAGCCGGGTTTCTTCAAGTCGAGCATCTTCACGATGCCGGCCGGAGAAAGGTCGAAGGTCTTCTTCACGATTTCTTCAATCTTGCGGTCATCAATCTTGCCGGTCTTGAACGTATTCACCAGCACAGACACCGGCTTGGAATAACCGATGGCGTAAGCGAGCTGCACTTCGCAACGGTCTGCAAGGCCAGCGGCGACAATATTCTTTGCCACATAGCGTGCGGCGTAAGCGGCGCTGCGGTCAACCTTACTCGGGTCCTTGCCGCTGAAAGCGCCACCACCGTGACGGCCCATGCCACCGTAGGTATCCACAATAATCTTACGACCGGTCAGACCGCAGTCACCATGCGGGCCACCAATCACGAATTTACCCGTCGGATTGATGAGGAAGCGAGTCTTCTTGTCCAAAAGCTTTGCCGGAATCACCTTCTTGATGAGCTTTTCGATGATTTCCTTTTCGATGGTAGAATGCTTGAGTTCCTTGCCGTTCACGAAT
>CADBHQ010000055.1 GCA_902794535.1 Fibrobacter succinogenes
CTTGCAAATCGGGTGGTCGTACACCGGAAGTCCGCCCGTCTGGGTAATCTGGTAGCCCTTCGGCAGGTCCGGGTAGAAGTAGTTCTTGCGGGTCCACATGGCGTTCAGGTCTATTTCGCAGTTCAGGGCAAGGCCCAGGCGAATCGCATATTCCACCGCCTTCTTGTTCGGCACGGGCATGGCACCCGGCATACCGAGGCAAACGGGGCAAACGTGCTTGTTCGGGGTCGTATTCACTTCGACTTCGCAGCCGCAGAACATCTTGGTTTTAGTCGCGAGCTGACAATGGATTTCAAGACCGATAACAGGACAATAATTGGACATAAAAACTCCGTATTATTTTACGGCATACAAAATAGAAAAAAGACAGGCTAAACAGCAGGAATTTTGAGTTTTTAGCCCTTAAAATCAGCTATTGCAATTTCCTATGTTTTTACTATTTTATCGCCATGCGTTTTGAAGTTCACCCAGTAAATCCGCAAGCGAGAATCGTGAAGCTTGCAGCGGCCGCCCTCGAAGACGACGGTCTCGTTCTCTACCCTACCGAATCTGGTTACGCTATCGGCTGCAACGCCGAATCGCCCAAGGCCATTCATAAGCTTTATGCGCTCAAGAAGCCGATGAAGAAATTCTTCATGGCGCTCATCATTCCGGACATCCGCAAGGCGACCGATTACGCCCGCGTCGACAACTTTGCTTTCAATATCATGAAGCCGCGCGTGCCCGGGCCGTACACGTTTATTTTGCCCGCCGACCCGCATATCGCCCGCCGCCTGGACGTCAAGCGCCCTGAAATTGGCGTGAGAATGCCGACGCACCCGTTCTTCAAGGAACTTTTCCAGCATTTCGACAAGCCAATCCTGAGCACGGCCGCCAAGCTCACCGAAGAGGACATGTACGAGCCGGACGATATCTGGAAGACTTTCGAGCATTCCGTTGACATGATGGTCGACTGCGGCCCCATCGAAATTAATCCGACCAACATCATCAGTTTGATTGGGGATCAGGTCGAAGTCATCCGCGGCGATTTGCTGGATCCGTAAAAAAGGGGGAAGCCTCCCCCTGGTTCGCACTTCGTTGCTCTCCACCCTCTCGCCTAGGGGCTTAGCCCCTAAAACCCCAAAAGCCTCACGGATTAGAAATGCCTAACGGCATTTTTTTCGTCACACGAATTCGAAATCACTAACGTGATTTCTGTTTAATAAGAGTCATTATTGCGAAGAGCGCTTCATCTCTGCCTGCACCGCACGCTCACATGGCCGTTCCGGAATGTTCGCTTTGCGGTCAGGCACTCGCCTCCGCTATCCTCAAAACATTCCCCACCGAAGAAAAGAATTAATAGTCTTTAACGCAGCGAACGGAAACCCCAAATTCTTTTTGATCCCCCGCCGCCAAAAAGGCATCATCAGAAAACACCGCCCCCCCTCTACACGATCCAACTTTTGATCCTCCATACTCTGCAGGAAAATCAAAATATGTACCCTCTTTTAATTGCTTAAACATAACCGAATTCGCCCCATCCTCTTTTTTGGACCGAAAGCCCGCCGCAATCAAGCTCATTCCTGTAAGATTGTTTCCACCGAGTAGCGAAAAAGAAATTTCTGACTTTATGGTATTGGCTCGTTCCTTTATCCCTATATCAGTGTTAGAAGCATAAGACGCCGCAAGCATTTCTCTTTCAGAAAGCAAATGCCACCCATTCGGGCAAATCCCCTGGTGGAAACCATCTCCATCGGTGTCGATCAAGTCTGCACAATTTTTGCTATTGCACTCATAAGGCAGTGCCATCATTTCAGCCCATTGGTACAAACCGCCCCACCAGTCATTACAGTATTCAATGCTGTCATTGTAGCAGTACATTTCAACCTTCGTATCGTCATCCTGTTCTTCTGTACCAGGTACCATCTTGTCGTGATATTTAAGGTTTTGAGCGAATACGGTAAAGGCTAGATGGACACTATCGGGGCCATACTCATTATCGATATCGATTGTAGCGTACTTTGTACCGTCACGAGAATCCGTAAATTCGCCATAGCTCATATTATAGTGCAACGGATTCGGCAAAGATTTGTACCCCTGGCTACTGCTACTCTTGGGTGTGGAACTAGAGGAAGGCGCAACATAGGGGACCCAAATACCATCGACACATTCAGCGTGCACGCCACCTATAATTTTCTTCAACCCATTTTTTTCACATGGTCCACCCATAACAGCCTGATAACCATAAAATGTCCAGCCATCCTCATAACATATATAGCCAGCCTTAATTCCATCAATCTCTTCTATATATATATCACCATAGGTACAAGGAGCATTTATATCAAAACTGCTGCTAGAAGCAGGATTCGACACACTACTACTTGACATATTTTTCGAAGAAGACGACTTCACAGCACTGCTACTAGAATTTTCTTTTTGGGCAGAGGAAGAAGACTGTTTATCTTCGCTAGAAGTGGGCTTAACGGATGAGCTAGATTCCTTTGTCTTTTCTACCGATGAAGACGATTCTTCGCTCGGGTCTGGGGCAGGCGCAGAGCTACTCGATTCATCGCCACAGGCAACAAACAAAACCGCAGAAAGCAACAACGCAGCAAAATATTTCACAGAAAACCTCCTGTAACCTCAATCGTTTTTGCCAAATTTAAATTATAAAAAAAGGAATCACGTTAGTGATTCCCAATCAGCGTGACAATAAAGTCTATTTTTCTCAGGTATGAAAAGCTGATGCTGACCGAAGCCTGCCCTGGGCAGCCATGGGTCAGCATGACTCGGGCATAAAAAATTAGACCATGGCGGCGCTGAAGTCGGCCTTGGTGCAGAGGGTTTCTTTGCCTTCGGCATCGACGGTCAGGAGTTCGCCGCTGTACTTGTAAATGCCGTGGCGGGCCATGATGAGCTTAGCCTTCAAGACGATTTCGGCCTTCGGAATCACCGGAGCGCGGAAACGGCAGTTTTCGACACCCATGAAGGCAGGACGCTTGCCAGTAGTTTCGGCTTCGCGACCGATCATGGTGAGGAGCGTAGCGGCCTGGGCCATGGATTCAATCTGAATCACGCCGGGGAGTACCGGATTGCCCGGGAAATGTCCCTTGAGGAATCCTTCTTCGCCGGTCAAGTGCCACTTGGCAACGATTTCCATGTTTTCTGCGTCGAGGCTCAAGATTTCATCGACAAAGGCGAACGGGGCCTTCTGCGGAAGAACGCTGTGAACGACTTCGGCATCGTAGAGGATTCCGGCGACATTAGACTTGGGTAAAGATTCCAGCATGGACATAAGGAATAATTTTCTCCATAATTTGTCGATGGGACACGTGCCCACCGTTGGTGATTTCGATTCTGACCCTCGGAAGGGCCGGACAGATAAAACTCAGGTCTCCAATCAAATCTAGTATTTTATGCATCGCAGGCTCCAGGCTCGTTTGCGATGCGGAATTTTGGCGAACAGGCGCTGTTTTGAGCCGCGCAATCCCCCGCTGCGAGCAGGAGTCCGCAAGATTCATCGACTCCGGCGAGGAGGCCTGCCGCACGGGCGCGCTCCAGTTCTACCTGGTGAATGAAGGTGCGCGCCATAAAAATTTGGTACAAGTTCTCGGGCGAATAAATGGAGACGGAGGCTGCCGACTTCAGGTCGTAACCGTCGCGGGCGGTGTTGCGGTCGAGCACGTATTCCACTTCGAAGGTTTCCGCCGGCGTAATGCGGACATGGCCGTAGACCGCGGCATCTCTACCCAAGTCCCACTCGGCATGCACAGGCGCATCGAAGAAGACCAGCTCTTCGGGCGCACCGCAGAATTTTCGCATTTCGCAGAAGAACGGAATCGCAGAACCGTCCATCATCGGGACTTCGGGCTTGGCCGCATCAGAAAGTCGCACGTTAAAGCGTCGGTGCGGCCACATCAGGAACACGGGTGCCAAATGCTCCGGCGTCAAAAGTTCCAAGCCGGATTCGCTCAGCTTGTAGCCAGCGGTACGCTTCGCAAAAAATTCAAGTTCCTCAAAACAATGACACGCATCGCTGCGGTAAAAAAGCTTTTCGCCCACATACCAAGCTACAAAAGGAACCTTCTGCGGGTCCTTTTCTAGCGGCTCGACAGAAACAGAAGTCGAACCAAAACTTAAACTGCGAGATTTAAAAACAATTTCGTTAGACATTTACGCAGTACAAAATAGCAAACTGCGAGCTACTTCAGGTTCTTCTTCGCCATCATGCGGAGCTCGACCATTTGACGACGCCAGATTTCGATGTCAATTGCGGGGAACCCTGCGACGGTCTTACCGGCGGGAACGCTCTTGGTCACACCCGCTTTCGCAGTCACAATCGCATTCTTGCCGACGGTCAAGTGCCCCGCCGCCTTAGCGCCGCCCGCGAATTGTACGCCGTCTTCGAGAATCGTCGTGCCGCCGAGAGCTGTTTGCGAGGCCATGTAAATATTGTTTCCGAGAACGCAGTTGTGCGCGATTTGCACCATGGAATCCAGATGACAGTTGTCGCCGATGGTCGTCGGAGAAATGAATCCAGCCGCCACTACCGTGTTCGCGCCAAAACTGCAGCGGTTTCCGATGCGCACTCCTGCAAAATGCGGCACCATGCGGCGTTCGCCTTCGTGCTCGTAGAATCCGAAGCCGCGGCTACCGACGACGACGCCTGCCTGAAAGATGCAACCCTCGCCCACAATAACATTCGGGTAAATGGTCACGTTCGATTCCAGGCGGCAGCCTCGCCCGACGCTTGCACCGCGCATTACGACGCAGCCGGGCCCGACAAAGCAGCCTTCGTCAACAAAGCCTTCGACAACCGCCGACGGGTGAATCCACGGGCCGTTTTCGCCATAACCCACGCCCATGTAGTCGCGGTCAAAATGTACGCCCGATTCCATGTTGTCGGTGAATCCATTGCCCTCGAAACGTTCCAGGAACTTGACCATGGCATGGTAAGGTTCAGCGACGGCGACAATGTTCTTTGCGTTCGGGAAAATCTCGGTGAACGAAACATCGCCCGCTTGCGCAGCCACAGAAGGCACGAATAGGAGGCCGGCGGCCGTCTTTTTCAAATCATCGTTCGAAGGACCGTTCGCATGCGTCACGCTCTCGACCCTGCCGACCCAGAAACTCACATCATTTTCTTGAGCCTGCGTAAGTGCCGCAAAGCCCGTCAAAGTAACCTCTGACGACTCGCGCAAGACGCGACATTCAATTTGGGATATGTTTTGCAGGTAATCGACAATGTCAGAGGCGCGAACGGAGAACATTATTCCCCCAGCGCCATAATCTGCACCTTGCAGGCAAAGTCAATGTCTACATGGCCGCCGAGTTTACCGCTCAGGTCTTCGCCATGCAAATTCAAGCTTAACGGATTTTGCCTTGCGAGTCTTGATAAAATACTTCTTGACCAGATTTCCGATTACAGGCAAGTTTCCGACGGCAATGGCCAGCAAGAACCTGAACATGTTCGGCACGCATACAATTTCGAGCAGGCCGTCCGCCATGTCGGACTTGTAGAACGGATTTGCGCCGCTTGCAAAACTCGGGATATTGCCCACAATCACGGTGCGGTGACCATCCAGAATCTTTTGCCAACGACGGCCTTCAGCATCCACAAACGAAAGTTTGCCTTTCTTGAGGGCGTAAGAACGGTCCGCAAAGAAACTCTTGACATAGTGCAGTTTGTTCACGAGCACAGAATTCGAATTGAATTCGCCATTGGCACGGGCGCGGTTAAAATCGTGAGCAATTCGGGCATCGATTCCGCCCGAAAAATAGTTTGCAAAGGCCAGTTTTCCGTTCACCTTCCAGATATCGAAGGGTCGTGCCTTGGCCTGCAAAAGCCTGCGCACCAGGAACAGAAGACCCTTGTCTACATAGGGCTTGTAAAGGTTCAAAACGCGGGCAAGATCGTTACCCGTACCAAGGGGAATCAGGCCGATTTTTACGGATTTCGCGTATTCCGAAGAGACCATGACCGAAAGCACGGAAGACACGGTGCCATCGCCACCGACAGCCACCAGTTTTTCGGTATTAGCAAGCGCATCGCTAATCTGCTTTTCAAGGCCATCAATCGTTGTAAATTCGGCCTTCCACTGGTCTTCCGTATAATTGAGCGACGCCATAATTTCGGGCAAGAATTGGTGAATCACCTTGCCCTGGCCGCCGCCACTGATTGGATTTATGAGAAAGACAAATTTATACATGGTCTACACCTTCATCAATTCGTCTTTCACAATCAAATAATGTTCTGCATTTTCGTGGAATTTGCGAATTTCGTCTTCGGTCAGTTCGCGTACCACATGCGCCGGAGCGCCCACAATCAGACTGCGTTCCGGAAATTCCTTGTTCTGCGTGACAACGGCACCGGCAGCAACCACACTGTCCGACTTGATATGTACGCCGTCCATAAGGATTGCACCCATGCCAATCAGCACGTTATCGTCTACATCGCAGGCATGCAAAATGGCATTGTGGCCAACGGTTACATTGTCGCCCACATGCACGCCAACTCCAGTCGAAAGATGGACTGTTACATTGTCTTGAATATTGGTACGTTTGCCAATTCGAATTTCGGCAAGGTCTGCGCGAATGACAGCGTTATAGAACACCGAAGAATCATCTCCGATTTCGACATCGCCAATGACTTTTGCACCATCGGCGATAAAAACGCGTTCGCCCAAGACCGGACGTTTACCTTTGTATTCAATTAAAGATGCCATGTCTATAATCTATAAAAAAAGATTGATAAAGTCATTAGTCTGCTTATACTCATTCGATAATAGTTGAGTTTGTATCAACAAAAAACTTATATTTTCGTTATGAACGATTCCTTGAAAACTCTTTTTGATGCGCAGGGTGAAAACCGCTGGAAAATTGCACAATCAAGCGTGAAAGAACGCATCGCCAAGTTACTAAAACTTCACAAGGCGATTGAAACGAGACAACAGGAATTTTACGATGCCGTATGGGCCGACTTTCATAAGCCGAAGACCGAAGCATGGCTCACCGAAGTCTACCCTGCTTTGCAAGAAATCAATCATACCGTGAATCATTTGCCCGATTGGGTCGAAGATAAAGACGGTAGCTGGAGTTTTCTGTTCCCGCTGAATTCAAGCGTGAGTCACTTTGAGCCCAAGGGCCGCGTGCTGATTATGGCCCCGTGGAATTATCCGTTCTTGCTGTTTATTTCGCCGATTGTTGCAGCGGTCGCCGCGGGCAACGTGGTGATTGCGAAGCCGAGCCACAAGACTCCTCATGTCGCCGAAATTCTGGAATCGATTATTAAAGATGTATTCCCGCCAAACGAAGTGGCCGTCGTGCAGGGCGCAGGTGCCGAAATTGGCGACCAGTTGCTCGCACTCCCCTTCGACCATGTGTTCTTTACGGGTAGCCCGAACGTGGGTGCCCATGTGGCAGAAGAAGCTGCAAAAATTCATGCCGGCGTTACACTTGAGCTCGGCGGAAAATCGCCGGTGATTGTTCTGGATGATGTCAAAATCAAGGATGCTGCGAAGAAACTTGCTTGGGGCAAGTGCCTGAATGCAGGCCAGACCTGTATTGCTCCCGACTACATGCTTTGCCCGCGCCGTTTAATGCAACCGCTCGCCGAAGCAATTGCAGACAACATAAAGAAGATGTACGGCAACACCGATGAGGCCCGCCGTAACTCCGACATTTTTGTGCACATTGTAGAAAGTCGTTCTGTCGAACGCCATCAAGCTCTCATCAAGGACGCCTTGGACAACGGCGCGAAAGCTGTCTTGGGCGCACAATTCAGCCCCGAAGATATTGAAAACCGTTACACGCCCGCAACCGTGCTGACAGATGTCGAGCCCGACATGTGCATTATGGAATCTGAAATTTTCGGACCAATTCTCCCGATTATCGCCTACGATTCATTAGAAGAGGCTATCGCCTTCGTTCAAGCGCGTCCGAAGCCGCTAGCGCTGTACATTTTCGGAAAGTCCGAAGTGAAAATCAACGAAGTCATCACCCGCACGACCTCGGGCTCTACATGCGTAAACCATTGCATTTTGCAAATTGCGAATCAGTCGGTTCCGTTTGGCGGCGTGGGCATGAGCGGTACCGGCAATTACCACGGGATTTACGGTTTCAAGACGTTCAGCCATGAAAGGAACGTGATGCGGCAGAGCGCCCTCGACACCATGACATTCCTTTACCCGCCGTACCACAAAGGCAACGAAAAAAGCCTGCGTGCAAGAATCCAGTATTTAGTCAAGAAATTCTTGTAAAGGGCCACACGGATTCGATTTTACTAACGTAAAATCTGTTTAGAAGAATATATATGATGTGTAATGTGTGATGAGTGATGCGTCACTTCACATTTCTCATTCCACATTTGACATCTAGTGACCGACGTAGAGTTTCTTCATTTCATCGGAGATGGCAACGGGGCGACCACGTTTCATGTCGACAAGCACCCACTGGGTTTCCGATTCAAAAATCACCTTGCCGTCAGAGACGCGTTCAAAACGGCATTTGCGTAAGCTGGCCACTTTACCGTAGGCAGCCACCCATGTGGTTCCGCGAATTTCATCGCCGAGGAAAGCCTGGTTCTTGTATTCCACGTGCTGCACGTGAATCATCCAGCCAGCACCCAGGTCACGCATCAGCTGCGTACCGCCCACGGAATCGGAATGGGCAATCGCGATATTCTGTATCCACTGCACCGACCACACATTGTTGAAATGGTGGTTGTCGTCAATCATTTCGGGCGTTACCTTGAACACCTGCGTAAACTGCATCGGGTCAACCGTTTCTTCCATTGCAATTGCCATAAGAACCTACTCGTCTGCTAAATTTTTAATCAAGCTCGGGAGCGCAAGTTCAAACTTGACTCCATACCAGTGAGACTTGTCTTCGTACGTTTTTTCGATACATTCCAACACAAAATCAGCCGCAATTCGGGCCGCATCGACCATGGAACGGCCACGGAGCATGGCTCCCACAAATGCCGAGGCATAGCAGTCACCCGTGCCGTTAAAGCCCTTGGTAATCTTCTTGTGTTCGTAGTAGTTGAAATCCTTGCCATCGTAGAGCATGACGCCCGTGTAACCCGCGCGGAAACCGACACCGGTCAACACCACCGACTTGGTGCCCAATGCGCAGAGCTTTTTGCAAAGCATTTCGACCGTTTCGCGGTCAATGTTTTCGCTGTACTCCGTATTGGTGAGCATGCAAGCTTCGGTCATATTCGGGAGCAAAACATCGGCATGGGCGCACAAATCCTTCATGGCAGCAACAAATTCCATGTTAAAGCCGGGGTAAAGCGCCCCGTTGTCGGCCATGGCGGGGTCCACCACCCGAATTGCACCATCGACACCGTTGGTGTCCATAATGTGCTGAACCATGTTAATTTGCTCGATTGAACCCAGATAACCGGTATAGAAAGCATCGAAGCGAATATCAGCCACACGCCAGTGCTCGCTGATCGGCAACATTTCTTTAGTCAGGTCCTGGAATGTCCAGCCCGTAAAGCCGCCCGTATGGGTCGAAAGAATCGCCGACGGCAACACCGCCGTCTCGACACCGCACGCAGAAATAATCGGCAGTGCCACCGTGAGGGAGCACTGTCCAAAGCACGAAATATCTTGAATCGTAAGGACTCGCCTGTACATGCCCCAAATATAGAATTGCAAAGCCCCAATTTTTTTGATTAAGTTATATTTACGACATTACAACTAGGTGTTTTACAGGAGTATGATATGGAATGGAATGACTTCACGAGCTTGACTTCGGAAGACATGCGTGCCATTTGGGATTTTAATACAAAGGATCCTTTTTCAATTTTGGGTTTGCATCCGCTGAATACGGACCGCGGCGTGAAGACGGTGATTCGCACTTACCAGCCGCAGGCAAGTTTTATTCGTGGTGAATCTTGCGACGGCGAGTTCGAGTTCGACTTCATGAAGCTTGGTAACACAGGATTTTTCGAAGCCATTCTCGACAAGGAATACGAACCTTTCTTTTATAACTTGGTCATTCGCCAAGACGACGGCAACGAATACACGCTGACCGACCCGTATGCATTCCTCCCTGTACTTAGTGACTTTGACCGCCACTTGATTACGAGCGGCACGCACTACGAACTGTACCGCAAGCTGGGCGCAAACCTTGTAGAACACCAGGGCTTTAAAGGCGTACACTTTGCCGTTTGGGCTCCGAACGCCCGCGCGGTCTCCGTGGTCGGTAGCTTTAACAGCTGGGACGGCCGCCGCAACCAGATGCGCATGCTCGGCTCCACCGGCATTTGGGAAATCTTCATTCCGAACATTGGCGAAGGCGAACTCTACCGCTATGAAATTCACGGTGCCGACGGCAACCTGCACGTGAAGGTGGACCCACTTGCAAAGCTCAGCGAAGTCCGCCCGGCAACCGCCTCCATCACCACGCACCTCGACGGCTACGAATGGGGCGACGACCTGTACATGTCTACGCATTGGGCAACCAAGGTCTTCGGTTCGCCCATGAACATTTACGAAGTCCACGCCGGTTCCTGGCGCCGCGACCCTGCCAATCCGGACCGTTTCTTGAACTGGGACGAACTTGCAGACACCTTGATTCCTTACCTCAAGGAAATGGGCTACACCCACGTGGAATTCTTGCCGCTCGCCGAACACCCGCTCGATGAATCTTGGGGCTACCAGGTGACTGGTTACTATTCCCCCACGAGCCGCTACGGTACGCCTGACCAGTTCCGTCATTTTGTGGACCTTTGCCACCAGAACGAAATCGGCGTGATTGTGGACTGGGTTCCGGCACACTTCCCGAAGGATGCACACGCTCTCGGACGCTTTGACGGCACCGCCTGTTACGAACATGCCGACCCGCGCCAGGGTGAACACCCGCACTGGGGCACCTACATCTTTAACCTGGGCCGCAACGAAGTCAAAAACTTCCTCATTGCAAACGCCATGTACTGGCTCAAGGAATTCCACTGCGACGGCCTGCGCGTCGACGCTGTGGCATCGATGCTTTACCTCGACTACGGTAAGGGTCCTGGCCAGTGGGTACCGAACAAGGACGGCGGCAACATCAACTACGATACGCTGGAATTCCTGAAGCACCTGAACAGTATCATGGGTCGACTCACACCGCATGCGATTTTGATTGCCGAAGAATCCACCAGCTTCCCGAGCATTACGCGTCCGCCTGAACAGGGCGGCCTCGGATTCCACTACAAGTGGAACATGGGCTGGATGAATGACTTCCTCAGCTACATTCAGCACGAACCGGTTCACCGTAAGTACCACCACAACCAGCTGACCTTCAGCATGGTGTACGCTTACAGCGAAAACTTCATTCAGGTGTTCAGCCACGACGAAGTGGTGCACGGCAAGGGTTCAATGCTCGGCAAGATGCCGGGCGACAACTGGCAGAAATTTGCAAACCTCCGCCTCACCTACGCCTTCCAGTATGCACACCCGGGCAAGAAGCTCAACTTTATGGGCAACGATTTCGGTCAGTTCCGCGAATGGAACGAGAAGCGCTCCCTCGACTGGCACCTGATCAGCTGGGATAGCCACGGCAAGCTCCTGCAGATGATGAAGGTTCTGAACCACCTGTACAAGGAAAACGCCCCGTTCTGGGAAATCGACCACTACTACACTGGCTTTGAATGGATCTGGTGCGACGACGCCGACAATTCCATCGTGAGCTTTGTGCGTAAGGACGATCACGGAAACCAGATTCTGTGCGTATTCAACTTCACGCCGGTAGTCCGCAACGACTACCGCCTAGGCGCTCCGACCCGCGGCAAGTGGAAGGAAATCTTCAACACTGATGCAGCCATGTTTGGCGGCTCTAATGTGGGTAACTTCGGCGAAGTCTGGACGCAGGACATTCCGTGGCAGAATCGCCAGTGGAGCCTGAATATCAAGCTTCCGCCGCTTGCCGCCTGGAACGATAAAATACAGAACATATTTAAAAAGCCGCGGGCAAATGCCTGCGGCTTTTCGTTTATACAGCCGGTTCATTAGGCGAATATAAAAGAACGCCCCGGCAGAGCCGAGGCGTTTCTTTAAAGGAGGATTCCGGCGGTTAAGCCGGAATGATAACCCTTATTCCACCGTGATGAGGGTGACGGTGCGCTTGCCGACCTTAACCGGCTTGCTAATGTCAACACCCTTCTTGGCCTTCTTGGACGGATCGTTTGCCCAGCCTTCCTTCAGCTTTTCAGTGCTGCGGTCGAGCGTCTGGACAGTGGCCTTGCCCTT
>CADBHQ010000056.1 GCA_902794535.1 Fibrobacter succinogenes
CGCGCGGTCTACCCGCATATTCCGGGCGACGGCCGCGAAGGAATCGTGATTGACGAATCGGCTCTCCGCGTGGGCGTCGAAGACGGCCGCAGCGTGCGCGGCACAGACTTGTCGCAGTTCGTGCGCGACTTGCCGGGCGGCGTTTCGACCAAGAATTTCAATACGCTTTCGGCGTCGGGCTCTACAAGCGAAGCCGCGAACTTGCTCGAAGCTATGGAAGCGGGTTCCAGGGCGTTCCTGATTGACGAAGACTCCTCGGCGGTGAACTTCTTGATTCGCGACATTCGCGTGCGCAAGCTCTTGGGCGATGACCGCGAACCGCTGATTCCGCTGACTGACCGCATCCGTGAAATTTCGGCTCAGGGCTACAGCTTTATTCTGGTGGCAGGCGCTTGCGGCGACTACCTCGACCTTGCCGACAACATCGTGATCATGGCAAACTACAAAGCCGAATGTGCAAAGTCTTCGCAGTCGCCGGAATCGAAACAATCCACAGTCGCAGCCTCAAACGCTCGCCCCTTCGTCGGCTATATGCAATCCTTGCAAAAGTCAGTGCGCCCCACCTCTGCGGTCGAGCGCCAAGTCAAGGTAAAACTTTCGGGCGATACTTTGTTGCAAATCGGGTTCCTCGTATCCGACACTTCGCGCCTCAATACGCTCGTTGACAAGCAGCAGCGCCTGGGTGCGGGTTTCGTACTTTTGAACCTGTTGCAGAACGCCGCCAGCAATTCGGAATCGTCCGATGCTAGCGCCGGCGATTCTGTCGCCGCGACTATCCAGAAGCTTCACGAAAAAATCCAGAACGTGGGCTTCCGCAACTTGCCGCAGGGCATGAGCCGCGAAATGAGCCTCCCGCGTGTAGTCGACATCGCCTGCGTGGCGTTCAGACTGAGGGAAGGCTCTAGGTAGGTTTCGCTAATTAGCGAACGTCCTTGGAGTGAATTCTGGAAGAATATCGAAATTGTTTCTGCTCATGGATTCCTGTTCGCTGACGATGGTTGCGAACGGAATTTCCGTGAAGTTCTTTACGGCGCATCCAAATGCCTTCTCGATATATTCGTAGTAAGAACCGTTTGTCGCTTCGCATTCCGCTTGGAAAACTTCCTTGGCGGAACCGGTACCGTCATTGACCAAATACACGATTGCGTTGTTAGATACAAGAACTGTCGTGTGTGTGGAACGCCAATCTCCGTACTTTGAAATATAACGCGTTACGCCGGATTCTTCTTGATAGATGTTTCCGGTACAGGTGTTGTCATCTTCGTTAAGGATGAACTTCTTGCCTGCTGTCATAAAACGGTATTCGGCATCGTAGTTGAGGAATAAGGTCATGCCGTCGATTTCATCTATTCTGTATTTTTCAGGGAACGCCGCAGCAAGGCTATCTAGAACTGCGCGTTCTTCATCGGTAACATCTAGTTTATCTGTATTAGGTTCAAGGATGAATACCCTGCCGGAATTTGCCTTGGTGCTGCTATCGGGTTCCGATTTGGGAATGTCGTATTCTGTCGTGTCTACACCGTCTGCGATGGTGCCGCAGATGTCGTTGGATTCCTTGGTGAAACTTTCAAGAAGAGTGTCGAAGTTGATTGTGGAATCCGGCCCTGCTGTGATGCATTCGCCTCTTGCATTGCATGTCCTAACGGAATCAGTTTTGGAAGCGTAGCAGAAAGCCTTTAAGTCTCCGTTCCCGCTACATACTGCATCTGGTGCGACATCTACCAAGCCGGAATTGCACGATTCCTGGAAAGCCTTGTAGATATCGTTGCAGGCACTTCCGAAGTTGTATAACCCGATTGTCCGTTCCATGGTTTCACCGTCGGCAATGCTGATTCTCGCCAGGTATTTCTTCGTGCTGGCGTACTTGCCTGCGGAACAACTTGCTTCCGCTCCATTTTCATTACCGTAAACAACGACCTCGCCTTGGGAGATTGCTTTTTTTGCTGTGGGCGTAGTGGTGAAAATGATATCCTGTTTTCCAATGGTTTCGTTGTTCGAGGAACTGCTATTTATTTCTTCGCCTGCCGAACTAGTAATTGCGTTGTCCGAGGAACTTGTTGTCACCTCGTCCGAAGAACTGCTGATTTCGGCAGTCGCATTCGGAATAGTCGTGGAGCCAGCCGTGGTAGGGCTGTCCGAGGAGCAGGCTGCAAGCGTAATAAGGGCAATTGCTCCCGCCATGTAGAAATTCTGTTTAATGTTAAGCATGGCTTTCTCCTTCAATCTTATTTGTGAAAGGGAAAAGTTGAAAATTCAATCCGTAGACTTGATTTGGGTTGTCGCTTTCGTTTGCAATGGCGGCAATCTTCTTGGCGCAAATGTTGATTTCGTCGATAATTCGTGAATAGGTTTCTTCGTTAACACCGATAGTCATTCCTGTAAAGTAGCGCTCGCTTGCGTTGTATCGGTCTACTGCACGCACGGCCATGCTGCCCATTTCCTTGTGCATTTCGCGAATGGCGATCGGGAGGGCTTCTGGCGAACCGACGACTGCTTTTTCAGTTTGCGAATAGACTTTATCGCCGTCTTTCTTGAGGAATCCTGCTTTCACTAAGAAAGCGAGAATGTCGCGGACCTCTTCAGCCGAAACATACTCTTTGCATTCGTCGGCGATTTTTCGTGGCTGAGCGTCGGGCATCATTGGGGCAAGTTCGCGAATGACGGGGTATTTCCAGGATTCGTAGTACTGGAATGCATCGCTGTCGATGACGCGAACCTTGTGCTCTTGGGCAATCCTTGACATTTCCAAGAAAGCTGTTTTTTTGACGCTATCCTTTATGGCATTTCCGAAAATAACGAGTTGTTCAAAGTATTCGGCTTCGTGACCAATCAACCCCATGGCTTTGGCAACTTGGGCTGTTTTGACCTTGCTCAGTTTGCTTTTGCCCATGCAAACCAGTTTCAGGTAGTTTGAAGACGAAAAACCGGCATTCTTGCTGAATTCACGCCATGAAAACGCTCCGCTTTTTTTGCGGGAGTCGTAGTAATCCTGCATAAATGCGTGGTAATTTCTGTATTCGAGGACCGACTTCATATTTATAAAACTAGATTCTGCAATTACAAAAGTCAATGTTCTTATAACACAAAAATCGCTGAATTTTACGAAAATCGCCGAATTTTAGCCGGTTAGTTCAAGTTTTTAATTCTAAATAACACGCTTTGTGTTATAGAGAAAATTAGCGATGAAATCGGAAAATTTTTATATCTTGTAAATCAAGAACTTAAAAGGAGCAAACAATGCGTAAAGATCTCGGTGTTAAAGCTTACTTGTACCCGCAGCCTACATTGGTGATTGCGACGTATAACGAAGACGGTTCTACGAATGCCATGGTAGCCGCTTGGGGCTCTATCAGCGACACGAACCAGGTCGCCATTTACGTGGCTCACAGCCATAAGACCATGCCGAATATTCTTGCGCGTAAGGCTTTTACCGTCAGCATGGCCACTGCCAAGAACATCAAGGCGATTGATTACCTGGGCGTCACCTCGGGCAACAAGGTCGCTGACAAGTTTGCTCATTCGGGCCTGACCTCTGTCAAGAGCGCTCATGTGGATGCCCCGCTGATTGCTGAACTCCCGCTTGCGCTGGAATGCAAGCTTGTGAGCTACGACGAAGATTCGGAACTTTTGCTCGGCGAAATCGTGAATGTATCTGTCGACGATTCTGCGCTGGACGAAGCGGGCAAACTCTCAGTCGAAAAGCTCGCTCCGGTGTGCTACGATTCTGCAGGCCACGGCTACTATGTCATGGAACGCCGTGTAGGCAACGCTTTTAGCGACGGAAAGTTGCTTTAAAAAGTATTTGGGCTAAAAGGAGGCTCTATGAAATTCTATTTGGGTAGTGTAGTTCTTGCGCTTGCATTGTTCACCGCATGCAGTGACGATAATTCTAGCTCGCCTGCGCCGGAAAGTTCGTCTGCTCAGGAACTCAGCAGTTCCGAAGTCGCATCTAGTAGCTCAGAAGAAGTTGTTTTGAGTAGCTCCGAAGTCGTTCTAGAATCGAGTAGCGCAGAAACTGCGCCAGAGTCAAGTGCCGAAATTGAATCTAGCGAATCTTCTACCGATACCGTATGGAATAGGGCCGCTCTTACATGGTATACTTCTTGGCCGGAACCCGGCAGCGAAGAATGTGAAGACTATAATGGCTGCACTTGGGCGGGCTGGTTTGCGGGCCTCGAAGATCAGCAGACCGAAGAATGGGTTAGCGAACATAACATTATCGCCATCCATGAAAAAGACTGGGATACATACAAATTAAAGACCTTTAGACTCCGCAAGGGCGGCTACACAATTGATGCTGTGGTTTACGACAAGTGCGCCGATAGCGACTGCGATGGTTGCTGCACCAAGAATGCGGGCAAAATCGGATTCTTAATTGATATCGAAAGCTACACGCGAGCTCGTTTTAATAACTACGGTTCTGGTATCGTAGAATGGACCTGTCTTGATTGTGAATAATCCGGCTTTTGTAATATGAAGATTCAGGTCCTGATAGATAATATCGCTAGTTGCTGTGGCTCCCGCAAGCTCTTTGGCGAATGGGGCTTGTCGGTGTATGTGGAATTCGAGGGCAAGCGTTACCTGCTCGATACGGGAGCGTCGCATTTGTTCGCGAAAAACGCGGGCGTGATGGGCGTGGACCTTTCGAAGGTTGATGTGGGCATTTTGAGTCATGCGCATTTTGACCATAGCGATGGCATGGCCAAGTTCTTTCATGCGAACAAGATTGCGCCTTTTTACTTGCGCAAGGGCGCGGGCGAAAACTGCTATCATACACACAAATTGCTGGGCCGATTTACTTACCACGAATACATCGGAATTCACAAGGGCTTTTTAAAGCGCTTTGCAGACCGCATCCGCTTTGCCGAAGGCGACATGCAGATAGCGCCGAATGTGTATCTGGTGCCGCACAAGACGCCTGGCCTAGAATCGATTGGCGAACGTGCGCATCTTTCGGTCAAAGAAAACGGCAAGTACCGCTACGATAGTTTTGATCACGAACAAAGTCTCGTATTCGATACGCCTAAGGGCTTGTTTGTCATGAACAGTTGCAGCCACGGCGGCGCAGACAACATCGTAAAAGAAATCGAGGCGACTTTCCCTGGCAAAAAGATTTACGCGATTCTCGGCGGATTTCATTTGTTCCGCTATAAAGATGAAGTGGTGCGCGCCTTTGCCGAGCGCCTGCGCGAATTGGATGTCCAGAAGATTTATACTGGGCACTGCACCGGAAATCGTGCGTTTGAAATCCTGTACGAAGTTCTAGGCGACCGCGCCGAACAGATGCGCTGCGGTATGACTATAGAGCTTTAGCTCAATAAGAGAATTTGTTTGCAATTTGTCTGCGGCTAGTGTGTCCCGTAATGGGTATAGTCACAGTTAACGGATTCCGTGGAGCCTGTAGCAGATTTGATTATAGATGCTGCTAAGCATAATCCTATTTGTGCAACAGAAACTTGACGCTTGCTGAGATTTAATTGAGATCCCTTATTTATGGCAGAAATTTCGCTGTCCTTGTGTTCTTTGTGAGATTCTTGGGTTTCTACGTCTGCTTTTGAACCTTTATAAAGCAAGAATTCCTTGTTAATGACGGGAATTTTCTCGTTTTGACTTTTTTTTAGAGCCATCTGCGCTTGGCAAAAAGCTGCGGCCGTCAAAATTGTTGCTATAAAGACTTGAATTTTCCTAACCATAAACAGTTTTCCTCTCTCTCCAAAATATATAAAATGATTTTTGCTTGTGACAAAAGTTGATAATGTGTTGATAGAATGGCGGGCAATCGGGCGGAATACCGTTATTTCAAAAAAATCGAAAAAAAAGTGAAATTTTTTGCCTTAACCCCTTGACGGACACGGCGTAAAGTTCTATAATTGGCCTCACCCGCGAACGAGAGGGCTGAAGAGCTCAAACGAACGCGAAACGGAGGCCCGCGAGGCCGCCGGGAAGATTGAAGGAATCGGAGATGTGCTTAGTGACGGGTCCAAGAGATTTCTTGGAATAGTCAATGATACGAACGTGATTAACGGGACCAAGACTTTAAAAAATTAATGAAGAGTTTGATCCTGGCTCAGAACGAACGCTGGTGGCGTGTCTTATACATGCAAGT
>CADBHQ010000057.1 GCA_902794535.1 Fibrobacter succinogenes
CACCACCACCGGTTCAATGCCCACGCGACGGTAGATGCGCAGGTAGGCGTCGTATTCTTCCTGGTAGTGACGGTCCAGGTCTTCCTGGCTGGTGTGGAAGCTGTAGGCATCCTTCATCAGGAATTCGCGGACGCGGATAAGACCGCCGCGGGCACGGGCTTCGTCACGATACTTGGTCTTGAACTGGTAGAGCATCACCGGCAGCTGCTTGTAGCTGTTGAGCACGTAGCGCACGAGGTCCGTCATGGCTTCTTCGTGGGTCATGGCGAGCACCATGTTGTGGTTGTTGCGGTCCTTGAAGCGGAGCAGTTCTTCGCCGATGGCCTGGTAACGGCCCGATTCGCTCCAGAGTTCAGCGGTCTGCACCACCGGCAGGTCCACTTCGATACCGCCAATCTTGTTCATTTCTTCGCGGATGATGTTCACGATCTTCTGGATCACGCGGAAGCCCATCGGCATCATGGAGTAAATACCGGTAGAAACAGGCTTGATATAGCCGCCGCGCATCAGGAAGATGTGGCTGGGCATGGTGGCGTCGCTCGGCGTTTCGCGGAGCGTCACATAAAAGTACTTGGAGAGTTTCATGGTTGTAACCTTTTAAATTTTTTCGGCGAAAATTTAGGAAAATACAATGGTTTTAGCAACAAGCCTACTTCATCAGCTGTTCCAAATCATCGACCGTTTTCGGGATATCTTCAGAAATGTTCCTGAAGCCGTCCTTGGTTATCAGCAGGTCATCTTCGATGCGGATACCGATTTTTTCGCAGTAGGTCTTGCCGCCAATGGTCGCCTTGAATTCGCCGTAGAGCCCCGGTTCGCAAGAAATAAGCATTCCGGGCCTTAAGACTGTATCCAGAGAGCGGGTTCCCGGCTCCCCTTCGTGAATCTGTTCACCGATAAAGTGGCTTACCCCATGCGGGCGTTTGTCGTACAATAATTTGTACGAACCCTTCGCGCCTTTGACCAGGCGGGTTTCCAGTTCCTGCATAATGTAATCCCAAGGGACCGTCCCGATTTCCTTAAGCGAAACGCCCGGACGCACATGCTTTTGGTATTCCAGCGCCGAATCGAGCACAATCTGGTACAGCAATTTCTGTAGCGGGCTAAACTTGCCGGACACAGGAATAGTGCGGGAAATATCGCTATGCAGGCTTCCGATGCGGATACCGAAATCTAACAGCACCAACTCCCCTGCTTTAAGCGGTTCATCCTTTTTGACGTAGTGCAAGCAGCAAGCGTTTGCTCCACCCGCGACAATCGTCGGGAAAGCCAAATCGCCATCGCTTTCACGCTGCATTTCATAATCCAGCTTCAAGCCCAAATCGCGTTCGGTCTTGAAAGTCTTCATTTCGGCGAGCACCTTACGGAAGGCGTTATTCGTTACCGACTGCGCCGCCTCGGCATCCATAATGCGTTCAGGTTCCAGCGGGAGTCGAAGCGACCAATGCAGAGCAGCTGCACTCTTGAGCTTGATACCTGTAGGCTTGAGCGCCTTGAGCAGCTGGTGCCTGAACCGGTCATTGTGGTCTTCCTTGAACTTTTCAAAGAAGTAGGCGTAAGCGTAGCTCCCCTTCGGAAGCATTTTCGCGCGGGCGACCACCGTATCCATGAGTTCATCTACAGGGCGAACATCTTGGATTCCCGTAATGCGAGCAACTTCATTATCGCCTTCCAAAAAACCTAAACGTTTGCCATTCCAGAATTCCTTGAACGGGTCTTTGGGCGGCACGAACAGGATTTCTTCATCGGTTTTGGGGTCGAGCAACAGGTAGCAACCCGCCTGATTGATTCCCGTCAGGAACATGAAGGCTGGTTCCTGCACCATTTTATTCCAGATTTGCACGTAGGCTTCTTCGGTTCCGGGGTCCATGGGGATTCCTGCAAAAACGCAGAACGAATCGAGTTCCTTGAGCATGGCCTTACGGCGTTTTCTGTACAAATTCTTGGAATTGTAGCGGTCAGACGATATAAAAACTTGCGAATAGGGCTTAGAAATTGACTTTTCGACCATTTTTTTGCCTCTAAATAGGTAAAATTTCGGTATAAATTTACCTTTTTCGCACCGCTTTTGCTTTAAATTATATACATTTGAGGCATCACAGACTAGAATGGAGCCTGATTAAATGTCTCTTTTTAAAAATTGGAAATTGATCCTTGCAGCATCAACTGTAGCACTGTTCACCGCTTGCGCCGGTTCTTCCGGTGGTGGTTCTTCTAGCGACGAAGATTATAGCGACGATAGCGGAACGCCTTCTGCCCAGAGATCTGCTCCTAAGGAAAAGATTGACGAAAACAAGCTGAAAAAGACCGAAGACGAAGCTGTCGCTATTACCGAAGAAAACCACAAGCTCCGCAAGGAAATCTTCGAAGCCAAGAACAAGCTCGGTATCTCTACGGCTCCTGCTTCCGAAGAATAATTTATAGCTGACAACGTTCTCGATGAACGAACTGCGCTATTCTTTATCAGACGACCTGAAACGAACTATTTCAGGTGAGAACGAAACGGTTTTCCGCTTATTGGAGAGCCGTTTTTGTGTTGAAATACAGACAAGACTCCCGGGACTCCGTATTATCGAAAAGAAAAACAGCGACACGGCGGGAGTTTTTGCTGTACTCGACCAACTTAAAATGGCTGCAAAAAACGGAAAAGTACTGACGGCAAACCAACTCGAAAAGCTGATTGATCCGGCAGATTCTTCTGTAAGCGATTTCAAAGACCCAGACACAATTCCCTCGACTCCGATTTTCAGGAACCGCATGGGTGTCTCGGTATTCGCAAAGACCAAAGCTCAGGCCGAACTGGTACGGGCGGTCGAACACAACGACATCATCTTTGCCAAGGGCCCAGCCGGAACCGGCAAGACCTTCTTGGCCGTAACGCTCGCCGTTGCAAGCTTGGAACGCCACGAGGCTGAACGCATTTGCTTGGTGCGCCCGGCAGTTGAAGCCGGCGAATCCTTGGGCTACCTGCCCGGCGACCTCAAAGAAAAAATCGCGCCGTACCTGCGCCCCATTCACGACAGCCTCGCCGAGCTCCTGCCAGTGGAAAAACTTCGCCGCTACGAAGAAACCGGAGCAATTGAAGTCGCCCCGCTCGCCTACATGCGCGGCCGCACGCTCAAGCGCGCCTTTATCATTCTGGACGAAGCACAGAACACTACGCCCGAACAAATGAAAATGTTCCTCACGCGCCTCGGCCAACACAGCAAGGCGATTATCACAGGTGACGCCACGCAGGTCGACCTCGGCAAGGGCCAAAAGTCTGGCCTTGTGCACGCCATGAAGCTTTTGAAAGGTATTCATGGAATCGCCCAAGTGGAATTCGAGGCAACCGACGTACTCCGTCACCCGCTCGTGAAAGATATTTTGAACGCATACGAAAAGGAGAAATAAACTCCTATGAAAAAGAAACAGACTAGACTTCACTTTATTATCGGCTGGGCACTTATTGTGGCCGCGTCGATTTTCATGTTCCCCGACAAGAACATCGCTCTCCAGTCTGAACGCCCGCACTTGGGCCAGGTGAGTACACGCACGATTGTGGCTCCCATCAACTTCGAAGTTCCCAAGTCCGAACAAGAAATCGAAGCCGAAAAGACCCGCGCCGCCGAAAAGGTGAACGCCATCTTTGGCTACAACAGCGATGAAACCAACCGCGTCTACGAAGACCTCAAGTCGTTCCTGCACAAACTCTCCCAGTATGGTTCTCTGCAAATTCAAATCAACCAGCTTACCGCAAGCGGCGAAAGCGACTCTACCCTGCAATCCAAGGTCGTGCAGGCTTCACGCATTTACGAAGTTTTAAAGCAGCGTATTTCGACCTCGGCAATTAAGCCCTTGAGCCTGAATTCCAAGGCCCGCGACTCCCTCTTAATGGTATTCAACCGCATGCTTCAGGCAGGCGTTTCGAACACATTCATTGCAAGCACCGAAACGGCAGCCCAGCTTTACCGCGACAACTACAACCTGCAAGATTTCAAGTACATCGTTTACACCAAGCCGAACATCACGCTTATCAAGGACAACGAAAAGACAACTGTTGAAGCAAGCAGTATCCAGCCGCTCCGCCGCCGCATCGATGAAGCTTTCGCTCAGCTCCAGATGAGTTTCCCGAACGAACAGGGACTCTTGAGCGCCTTCTACGAAACGTTGTTCGTGTTCATGATGCCGAACGTTTTCTACTTGGAAAAAGAAACCATTTCTAGTCGCGAAGAAGCCCGCAACAAGGTGACTTTGATTAAGGGCATGGTGCCGCGTGGCATGGAAATCGTGGCGCAGGGTGCCCCCATTACCAAGGAAATTCTTGAAAAAATCGACGCTTTGCAACGCGCCCAGCAGAAAGAAGAAAACTCCAAGACCTTTACCGCCATTTACGGTAACGCTCTTATCTTTGTCTTGATTATTTCGTTCTTCTTCTTGTTCCTTTATAACACACCGTCTAGAGGCATGTTCAAGAATGCACGCCAGCTTTGGAGTCTAATCGCGCTCGCCATGCTCCAGATTATCGCATTCTGGGTCATGCATCACCTGTCCGGAAGCATCAACAACATCAACATTTCCATTATTCCTGAAAATCTGGATCTGATGTGGATTTACCCGTTCGCCTTTGCGCCAATTACCGCGACCGTGCTTTACGACCGTCACATTGGCCTTGCGTTCACCGTATTTTCTGCCATGATTTTCGGTATTTTGAATGGCTACGATTTGGCTGCCATGACTTGTGCAATTGCCGTGACTATCGCTGCAACCGCACCAATTGCCCGCATGCGTTACAGAGTGCAGTTCGTATGGGGAATTATCGTTGGCGTTGTGGCGATGGCCGCAGCCATTAGCGTGATGTTCCTGCTGCGTAACAGACTTTCGTTCGAAGCATTCTATCAGAACCTGATGGCCGCAAGTGCGAACATCGTGCTTTGCTACGCCCTGACTTCTGTGGCGCTCATTCACTTGATGGAACGTATTTTCGGTATCACCACGGTGCTTACGCTTATGGAAATGTCGGACTTTAACCGCCCGGCCCTCAAGCGCATTTCGGAATATGCCCCCGGTACATTCCACCACAGTATTCAGGTGTCTAATCTTGCCGAACACGTGGCCGACAGCATTGGCGCAAATTCCCTGCTTGTACGCGTGATGGCGCTTTACCACGACATCGGTAAGACAATGCGCCCGGAATACTTTACCGAAAACCAGAAGCAAGGAATCAACCCGCACAACAACATCGATCCGCTCCAGTCCGTGAAGATTATTACCGGACACGTGGAACAGGGTACAGCCCTTGCCAACGAATACAACATTCCGTCGCTCGTGGCCGCAGGCATTCGCGAACACCACGGTTCTTCGATTATTCAGTACTTCTACCACAAGGCTCTTGAAAACGCCAAGGAAACTGGCGAAGAAGTCAAGGTCGAGGACTACAGCTACAAGGGCCCCAAGCCGCAGAGCAAGGAAACTGCAATCCTGATGCTCGCCGACATTATCGAAGCGACTAGCCGTTCCATGACCGACACTAGCCCCGAAGCTTTGGCAGCCATGATCCACAAGACCATCGAAAGCCGCTTTACCGAAGGTCAGTTTAACGAATGTAACCTGTCTATTAGGGAACTGTTCAAGCTCGAACGAGCATTCCTGGATAGTTTGGACGGAACCTACCATACTCGCGTTAAATATCCAGGCCAAAAATAAGGCCGTTCGACTAAAAAAAGTGCGTTTTTAGGCCAAATTCGGTTGACAAACGCCATAAACTTTGTATATTTGGCTTCGTAATCTTGAGATGAGGACTTACTGATGGATAAAAAGAATATCATTCTGATTGCAGTCGGTGTGTTGCTCCTCGTAATCGGTTTCCTTTGCCTCGCCACTGGCCCCGCAGACAATCCGGTTTCTCTCACGGTTGCACCGCTTATCCTGGTTGCCGCTTATCTGGTTGTGATTCCGGTCGGAATCCTCTGGAAGAGCAAAAAGCAGGACAAGTAAACCCTTTCGGGCGATTAGCTCAGTTGGTTCAGAGCGTCTGCCTTACAAGCAGAATGTCAGCGGTTCGAATCCGTTATCGCCCACTACCGAAAATCGGAAGCCTCTCGAAAGAGAGGCTTTTTCGTTTTTTTATTCATTGTCACCCCGGACTTGATCCGGGGTCTCCTTTTCTCTAATACATCCTGATATAGCGCGGGGTTCTGCGGGCCGGAGCAAGCGTTCTGCCCATGGCATCGAACTTGGCCTTCCTAATTAAAGCCGGCGGTTCCACTTTACGAACCAGCGGAATCGCAGTCGTCGAGGTATCGCTCGTGTCAGCCACTTCGGCAGAGCTTTCAAGCAATTGCCAAATAAAATCATCGCCGGAGCTCTTCGGGTTCTGAACCACCGTCGTTCCGACCGCCTGCAGATAATGCCCGCTCTTGTAATTCTTGAGGTAGAAAGCATTCGGCGTATTGACCGGAGCGCCTTCAAATACATACCGCTGGTGAGCACCGCCATTATAACCGTAGGTTGCCGCTCTAATGCCAGCCGCTGTGGATTCGTTCGGGATATCCACGACGCGGTTCCCGAGTTGAATGTAATATGTAACCGGATTGTCGCCCACCGAGAAAATCTTCACGAAGGTCGCCGTATCTCTACAATCCATCAATTCCAGAGCGTTGGACGAAGTAATCCCCATGCATTTCTTTGTATCGCCGAGAGACTTGATTCTCCCCTCTTTGAAAAACGCCACCTTGAACAGTTGCTGGTAAATGGTTTCAACAAGAATCACATGGTTAATCAGGTCCTGCTCGGACTTGGCTTCGCTAGCCTGGTTCAAACCGTACGGCCAGATATGCTGACGGTCGCAATGGAGCTCCGCGTTCGGGCCGTCCATTTCACGGAGTTTTGCCTGAACCTTGTCATTCCTAAAGACACCGTCTACACATGTTGCCGCATATTCCGACGTAGTTCCGACACCCATCGTGTGCGCCATTTCATGCATGGCGGTGGGCACCACCATGTAGCTGCGGTTTTCGCCAAAACGCAAATCACCGTTGCTGCTGGCCTCGGCTGTGGGCACGCCAGGCGCATAATACACGTTGATGTATTTGGAAAGATTCGAATAGGTGTTGTAGAGCTTGACTGCAGAATCCATCACGGTCGTAATTCGCTTGTAGGCGTCTTGCTCGTCGGAGGTCGGGTTCGCAGACTTGTGCAAAGTGTATTCAACAGCCGAAAAGGCGTTGCCCGCAAGGCAAGCAACTAAGGCAAAAGAACATAATGCAGGGCTAAAAAATCTCATGCAATCTCCAATCCAAACACGTGTATAAATTTATATACAAAGTTAGGGTAAATCAAGTAAATTTTTAGTTGGAAGATTTAAGTTGGTAGAACTTAGAGATAATCTAAGCACTAAGTTCTAAGCTCTTTGTTCTTTTTTTTTGTATATTAAAAACCGACTTTTAAACCCCAAAAGGAGATTTTAATGAAATCCAGAATACTCGTTGCGGGAATCGCTTTTGCGGCCCTCGCTGCCCTTTCCGGTTGTGCCGGTGGCGTAAATGCCACCAAGTCGATTGAATATGCCGACTCCAACAAGACCATCGCCGAAGAAGCAAAGGTCGATGCATCTCAACTTGAATCTGCAAACGCAAAACTTGACTCCGCCAAGGCCCTGCAGGCCGACGGTGACGAAGAAGAAGCCGCCGCCCTCGCCGAACAGAGCACTCTCGAATACAAGCTCGCTATCGCAAATGCCGAACTTGCCGCCGCCAAGAAAGAAGACGAAAAGGTTGAAAAGGAACTGAGAGGCGATGTCGAACGTAAGCTCCTTTACCAGAACATCCTTGACCAGGAAACCAAGAACGGAGGTGCCAAGTAATGAAAACGAGAAATCTTTTGGTGATTAGTGCTATGGCAGCCGCATTCTCCTTTGCTGCCGAAGAAGCTGAAGGTCCGAACGCTGTAGAATCTTGCCAGACCGCAATCGATAACGCAGCCAAGAATATTCCGGCCAACGCCACCTCTGCAAAGTACACTCTCGCAGCCGCCAAGGCCAACCTCATGAATCTCGACGCCGCCTACAATGACGACGCCGAATCCGATGAAACCAAGGCTCTTGCCGCCAAGTGCGACACTTACGCCAAGACGATTGCCGCCCAGGCCGAAACCCAGAAAGTTCGTAACAGCACCGCTGAAAAGTGGGAAAAGCGCGCTGCCACCGCTCGTTCTATCGAAGCCATTCAGGAACAGATCAATAAGGCCCGTACCGGTAAGGTGAACGACCTCGAAGCCGAAAAGGCCAAGATGAAGGACCAGGAAGCCCGTCTGCAGGCCGAAATGCAGCAGAACCAGGAAAAGTTCCAGGCCGAAGCCGCCGCTCAGGAAGCCGCTTTGAAGGCTGCCAACCAGCGTGAAGCCGACCTCCAGAAGGAACTTGCCGAAGAACGCGCCAAGGCCGAAGCTCGCCAGCAGGAAGCCATGAACAAGCTGAACGAACTGCAGTCCCAGATGATTCAGGTGACCAAGTCCGCTCGCGGCATTATCCTTTCCATGTCGGACATCTTGTTCGCCGTGAACAAGGCTGACCTTAAGGCAGACCTCAAGACGAGCCTTGCCAAGGTGGCCGGTATTCTTTCTGTGTACCAGCAGTTCAATGTGTCCATTGAAGGTAACACCGACAACACTGGTTCCGAAGAACACAACATGAAGCTTTCCCAGCAGCGTGCCGATAACGTGAAGGCATTCCTTGTGGAACAGGGTATCGCCGAAAATCGACTCACAGCCAAGGGTCTCGGTATGACCATGCCGGTCGCCGACAACTCCACCAAGGAAGGCCGCCAGAAGAACCGTCGCGTGGACCTCGTGATCCAGGACAAGGCTCTTCAGCAGCAGGAAGCTAAGTAAGCCTAACGGAATACTTTTCCACTAAAGTCACCCCGCACTTGGTGCGGGGTTTCTTTTTTTGCATTTTGCGTGACAAAGCAGTTTAAATTTGCTATTTTTAGCCCCGTAACTTTTAAACCGGCGATGCAAGTCGCCAATCAAATCAAGAGGTAAAACAATGGCAGTTTCTTACAAGGAACTCGGCCTGGTGAACACCAGGGAAATGTTTGCAAAGGCTGTTAAGGGTGGCTACGCTATCCCGGCTTTCAACTTCAACACCATGGAACAGATGCAGGCCATCGTGCAGGCTGCTGTCAAGCAGAAGTCTCCGGTGATCATGCAGGTCTCTAAGGGT
>CADBHQ010000058.1 GCA_902794535.1 Fibrobacter succinogenes
GATGCCGCTGAGCCCGATACAGTGTCTCGCCAAATGCATTTCGTCAACGAGATCGTTGTCGCCGTAAAGTTTCTTGTCTTCTACATAGCGGTACTTTTCAATCGGAGCTGCAGAATCGCGCGACTGGGCACAATAGGCGCAGTTCTGCGTGCAGTTTCCGCTGCGGACATTGGTGAGCAACTGGATGCTTACGCGGTTGCCTTTGTACTTGGTACGCAGCTGATACGCTTGTTCAATCAAGTTCGGTAAGGAATCTGCATTCGCATTCAAAATATCAAGAGCGGTTTGTCTGTTTATCATAACGGGACCTTAAATAAAATACGTCAAGTCGGATTTTTCGGTGGAGCCGAGCATGGTCGCAACACCGCCAAGTTCCACGCCGTCAATCAACTCTTCGGCAGTAATGCCCATGAGTTCCATCGACATCTGGCAGGCGACAAACTTCACGCCCTTCTGCCTTGCGCTTTCAATCAGTTCTTCTAGCGAAGAAACGCCGTTCTGCTTCATGACCGCGCGAATCATCTTGGCGCCGATTCCGCCAAAGTTCATGCGCGAAAGCCCGAGTTTCTTGGAACTGCGGGGCATCATGAATCCAAACATTTTTCCGATGAGCGATTTCTTGACGCGCACCTTTTCGGGCCTGCGCAAAATGCTTACTCCCCAGAAGGTGAAGAACATGGTAACCGGGCGGCCCATCGCGGCAGCACCATTCGCCATGATGAACGAGGCAATCGCCTTGTCTAAGTCGCCACTAAAAACGACAAAAGTCTTGCCGTGCTCAAAATCCCTTTTTTCAAGAGACTGGGGCGCGTCGCGCTTTACGATAGTCGCGCAAATGACACCGTCTTTTTCGGCAAGCGATTTCAACTCGTTGCCGGTACGCTGGCACCAGACATCCACATCCGAGAAGAACGCCTTCTCGGTCGCTTCCACCTGGACTTCTTCGCCGACGGACACGCTTTTGACCGCTTCGTCCACCTTCACGATGGGGCCCGGGCATTTGAAGCCCTTGGCATCAACTAAGTGAACTTTTGGGATGGCGTCAAGCCCGCCTTCCACATTGTACACGTCGTAATCGCGATCGGCGAGAATTTCGGCAACCTCTTCGGAACGATCTCCCGTAGAACAGAACACGTAAACAGGCTTGTCTTTCGGGATGCTATCTATCTTCCACTCGTTTCGCGGACATCGAGTAGCGTTGAATTTTGGGAATCAATCTTGTAGAAATCTTTTGCAAGAATTTTTTTGACTTCGGACATTTAATATGACATTATGCCTCAGCGTTCCCTGCTAGGCCGATTTCGGCGGCGTGTTCGCGCATGCCCTCGATGCAGATGGCGGCAACATCCTTCACGTCCATGCCGAGCAGGGCGCAGCCTTTCAGGATGTAGTCGCGGTTACACTTGGCGGCGAATTTCTTGTCCTTGAACTTCTTCATGAAACTTTTCACTTCGAGGTCCAAAATTCCGTTGGGGCGCATTCTTGCGCAGGCCTGGATGATTCCGGTGAGTTCGTCGACGGTGAACAGGCTCTTTTCCATGTTGGTTTTGGGTTCCACCTGGTTCACGATTTCAAAGCCGTGTGCCAAAATGGCACGCACGTCTTCTTCAGAGACGCCCTGCGCAAGCAGTTCCTTTTCGGTGTGCTGCAGGTGTTCTTCGGGGAATTCCTGGTAGTCGTAATCATGCAGATAGCCCACGGCTTGCCAGTGTTCAACGTCTTCGCCGAAGTGTTTGGCCATGGCGCCCATGGCGTAGCATACGTTGAGGGAATGGATGACCAGCGATTCTTCGGTCACGTGGCCCTTGCTGATTTCTTTTGCGCGTTCGACGGTCAGGCTCATTTTAAATCTCCAATTTTCACCGCCAATATAAATATTTTTGAAGTGTTACTAATCATGACTAATTCGCTTTTGTCCAGAACAGGAGCTTGCGTTTAACAAGTTCAAACAGTTCCATAATCGCAAGCACCACAATGCCTGTCCAAAGAATGCCTGCAACCATGTTGGGGTAATCGGAATAGTCCGCGTAAAATTGCACGAAGTGACCGAGCCCCGTATTTTCGCCGAAAAGTTCAGCCACGGTGAGCATGATGAACGAAAGTCCCATGCCTACAGAAAGCCCCGAAAATATTGACGGCAGGCTTGCCACAAGGGCGATTCTCCACAGGTATTCAAACTTTCCGATTCCGATGATGGCGGCGTTACGCTTGTATTTTTCGGGAATTTCAGCCGCGCCGGCAGCCGTATTCAAGTAGATGGGCCAAAAGGCGGCAATAAAGATGATAAAGGTCGAAGACAAATAGAACGTCGGAAGAATCGCTATCGCGTAAGGAATGTAGACGTTGGGCGGAATGGGGGCCGCAAACCTAGAGATGGGTTTCAGCATGTTCGATACCCACGGAATAGAACCGGAAACAATTCCGATAGAGATTCCGACAATCGATGCCACCAAATAGGCGGGCACCAGTTTTAAAAGAGAAGCTCCTGCACTGCGCAAAAGTTCTTCACGAGAATCGAAGAGGGCTTTAAATATCGCCTTAGGAGACGGGAACAGGTATTGACTGTCCCATTCCGGGCCGCAGCTGATCAACACCCAAATTCCAAGTAAAAAGAGAAGAAAAAGGATTCCCGAAAACTTGGATAAGTGTTTTGTAAAAGTTCTCATATGCTGGCACCTCCTTGTACAATGTGGCCTAGTTTTTCAAGGATATCCTTGTGGTAGGCGTCTTCAATGGCCGCAATGGTTTCTTGGACTTTTTCGTTGCGGAACCATTCACCACGATTCTTCTTTACCGGGAAATCAAGCGGGATGTCTGCAATGATACGCCCCGGGGTAGAACCTAAAACGATAATGCGGCTCCCGAGATAAACGGCTTCGCGAATGTCGTGCGTTACAAATAAAGTTGTAATCGGGCGGTCTTTGACGCCGCGGCAAAGTTCCAGCACCAAATCCTGGAGGCTTGCACGGTTTACGGGATCGAGAGCGCCAAAGGGTTCGTCTAAAAGAAGGGCGTCGGCGCTGACACTTAAGGCGCGCGCTATGGCTCCGCGCTGGCGCATTCCGCCCGAAAGTTCAAAGGGATATTTATGCAGACTTCCTGAAAGTCCTACTAAGTTCAAGTATTCTTCGGCTAAATTTTTGGCGTAGCACGTCTTCAGCTTTTTTGTCTTTTTAATAGCGAGCGTTACATTTTGGAGAAGGGTAAGCCAAGGGAAAAGGGTGTAGTCCTGAAAGACTATACTCCTTTCTGCAGAAGGCTTTTCGATTTCTTTTCCTTTCCAGTAGACATGTCCCTCGCTCGGCTTGGTCAGCCCGGCGAGAAGGTTAAGCAAGGTGGTCTTGCCACTACCGCTTTCGCCCAGCAGGCATACGAATTCTCCTTGATTGATTTTCAAGTTGATGTCTTTCAGGATGGCTCTGCCATCGTACGAAAAACCGAGATTCGTTGCTTCAAAACCATTTTGCTTTATTGTCATACTATTCTTAGTTCCTGGACTTGAAAATGTTTTCGGCCTTGGCGTAAAATTCGGACTTGGGTTTTTCTTTGCGCAGTTCCGCGATGGCGGCCTTGTAGAAATCGGTGCGCACGTATTCGGAGACTTTCTTGTCGGACTTGATAAATTCAGCATCTTTCAAGAAATCCCAGAAGAATTCGACACCCTTCACGTTCGGGTCCGTATCCTGCGTGACGTGTCCGCTGTAGAACGCCTTGTTGACAAGAGCTGTATCGAGCTTGATCCACTTGGCAATAATTTCCACACTCTTCTTGTGGTCATTTTGCACCAGTTCTTCGGCTTCGATCAGCGACTTGACCAGGCGCTTGTAGACATCGTCGCGGCCTTCGATTTTGCGGAGCGAAGCAATCAGGCGGCAGCAAATATGGCCGGGATTGATGTCCTTACTGCGGAGCACCACAGAAAGGCCTGCTTCTTCGGCGCGGAGGTCGTGAGGGCCCCAAGTGACGCCGGCGAATACGCTACCGTTCTTGACGGCTTCGATAACGGCAGGCGGATTCTTGAGTTCTACGATGGTGACATCCTTGCGCCAGTCGACGCCTTCTTTCTTGAGGCCGCCGCGAACGATGGCGTCGGCAGTACCCAGGCGAATGGTGGCGATTTTCTTGCCCTTGAGGTCACTCAGTTTTTTAACGGAGGCAGCATTTTCCTTGCGGGTAATCACTGCCTGGTCGCCGCCCATGATGCCACCAATCACGCGGATGTCGGCACCCTGCGAAATGTGAATAAGCGGAGCGAGCGAACCGAATGCGCCTGCATCGAGTTTACCTGCGCGGACAGCAGCAATGCCGTCGCCGGAATTCGAAAATTCAACGAGCGTTACGTCAAGGCCATTTTTCTCGAAAATGCCAGCATCTTTAGCGATAAAGAATTTTCCTTGACCTGTAGAAGACAGGTAACCGATGGAAATCTTGTCTGCGGCGATTGCAGAAGTAGCGCAGGCGAGGCTAAAGAGGATTGTGAAAGCAATTCGATTGCGGATTTTATTGAAAATTTGTTTCTGATTCATTATTCAAGTCTCCTTCGTTAGAAGCCATAAGTTGCAGAAAGTTGATAGCGGTTCAAGTCGGCTTCTTTCACGGTGCCGGCGGTCAGGTAATCGGTTTGAACGTGCAAGTATTCAAATCCGAGCGAGAATGCATCGGTCAGACTGTAGGTGGCGTTTGCGAAAACGGAAATGTTCTGTTCGCGGCCGCCCACAGTTTCGATGTCATCGCGGTCCAGCTTATCAATGCCCGCACCTGCGTTAATTGCCAGTTTTTGGATTAGTTTAGCTTGCAGGGCAAACCATCCGCCGTATGCCTTGATGCTCTTGACGCTTTCGGGGTCTTCGGTGTTGGCGACAAATCCACGACCGATGCCGGCAGCGTATGTATCCAGGTTTTCGCCGACGAATCCTTCGCCAAGGAAGGTGATTGCGCTTGTGATGGGGAGAGTCAAGTCGACGTTAGCAGACCAAGTAGGAATATTCTTGGTGTCGCCCGTTGCGTCCAAGTCGATTTCTTCTTGTCCGTAATGGCCCGAAACGCCCAAACCAGCCTTCTTGTTTTCCACCCACAGCGGAAGCGCAATGCCGATGCGGCCCTGGAAAGTAGGAATGTCGGCGTCGGTTCCGGTTTCCGAAGCAGAAGAGGAATTGTACGGCTGGTTTTCGCCGATGGTGCGGACAACAGCGGCGGCAATATCCACGGAGCCTTCACCAACAGGAATTTTCTCGGTGAGTCTCAGCTGAGCTCTACGAAGGCCTGCGTCGCCGGAGTTATTGAGAACGCCTGCGTTAAGCGTCGGGGTTACCAACGGAGAAATCACATCCCAGGTTTGACCGCCCAAAATAGAGAAGCCAGTCTTGCCGAAAGAAATTTCACCGTAGCCGTGGCGGAGACGCGGGTTAGGATTGTTGGCTGAGCCACCACCGTAAAAGTCTACTTCGACTTTACCGTTGGCCTTGAAATAAGTCGTATCGTTACCGCTCGAAAGATTGAAACCGATTCGAGTCAGATTCGGGGTGAGATGCCAACCGCCATCGTTTTCATTGGTGAGGTCAGAAGCGGCAACGAAGTTGGCGAAGTTGCCGTTATTGCTCTTGGAATCTTCGTAGGCGGCGTTGAGAGATGCAAAACCGTAGAGGGTTGCAGTTACGCCAGACTTTGTAGTGACAGAAAGAGGTTCTGCGGCGAAAGAGGTGATTGCAGATAAAAGGATAATCTTGGCAGCAATATTTTTCGAATTGATATTCATTTATAAATCTCCTGATTAAAAATTTTTATGAGTTGAGCAACCATGCAAAAAACTTTTTTGCACGATGCGATTAAATTTTGTTTGGTGGGGGTGAGTGCTTACTGGCGTATGCCTTGAGCAAAATTATAAAGTCTACACATATAGGTATCCTCGTTCTGATTTGTTTGCTCTTCGGAACATGACGTTCTCGAAATTTTGTGCGTTAAAAGTAGAAATAAAAATGAGCTTGTAAAATACTTTTTCTTTATAGCTTAATATAGGGTTAGACTTGAACAGAGACGCTGACAAAAAGTGACTTCGAACTTTTTAAGAAAATGCCGCCTGAATAATCAAGCGACATTTGTTAGGAGAGTAAAAAGAATTGTTTAATTTGTCTTGAAATTACTTACCACCGACAGAAGTGCTATAAATCTTTTCGAGCAAATTAAGCGCACCCTTGTAACCAACGAAGCTGCGATTGATAATCAACGTTTCGCTAGAGGGCGGAGTAATTTCGAAAAGCAATGCATTCTTTTCGTTGGCGATATTGATTTCCCACGAAGAGGCGAGAATCAAAGGCTTTCCAGAAGAGAAATTCACTTCCTTAATAGACTTTTCAATCAGGTAGCCATCTTCTTCGAATTCCACGTCGACATCGACTCCTTCACTAATGTTGTGGAACGCATCTTCGATACCTTTGCGGAATTTTTCTGGAGGATCGTCACTGATGATAGCCTTGCGCGGAATAAGACCGATTTGGTCTACGAGGAACTTGGTGTAGGCAAGTGTGTAGGCGGAATCTGCGGTAATGGCAAATTCGCTGGGCATACCGAACCAGTATTCGGCGAAAAATTCGGAGAAGTGTTCCAGATAGTAGTAATAGATTCTGTTTTCTTCCTTGATGAACTTTTCGCTCTGTTCCTTGTCAATTCCGGCAAATTCGACAACTTTACGGATAAATTCGCTTGTCGCTTCGGCGCCGAGCGGAATTTCAGGAATGTGCAGGAACGGCTGACCGTATTTTTCCTGGAGGTGTTCTGCGTTTCGAATGCCCACCCACGGAGAAATAACCAAGTTGAACTGAGCCTTCGGAATGCGCAACCAATCCTTAACACCTTCGTTTTCGGGTCCGAAGGGAACATTGACTTCAAAACCGGCACCACGGAGAATACGGGCAATTTCCTGATAGTCTCCGCGCCAGTTCTGGTTGTAGTAGGGTGTTTCGAACCAAAGGTTTACCAGGCCCTTTTTGCGTTCGCCGCTGTAATCGCCCACGAACTGGTCGACGATAGCGTTTACGACTTCTTCGTGACCGAAAAGGTTGTTGCCCTTGAAACCGGCGGTATCGACAGACACAATCGGGTAACCCAAATCGCGGTAATTGCGCACCAACGTGGAAACGTCATCACCGATAAGGCCGCCCACGCAACCGGTAAGCACAACGTAGAGTGATCAACTGATCCAAAGTCTTAATGCCGCCAAAAACGATGTCGTTTTCGGTAGAGTTTGCACTCGGCATGTTGCCGGCACCGGCGTAAATGCTACCCTGAAAGCCATTTTCGAAGGTGAGAAAAGCCGTTTGCTTAAGCTGGCAACCCGGAGAACAGTTGGCAATGGGAACTGCACCCTTAATCGCTACAACCGTATGAGATGCACCAACCGCACAAGCGTATCGGGGGTCCGAAATGGAATTACTCTTTTTTCTTTTAATTGTAGAATCAGACATTTTGAAACTCCCTAGTTATACATTTTCCGAATTATTTTCTTCGCCGTTATCGTTGTCTTTCTTTTTGCTTTTGCTGAACTTGAGATTTCTCGGTTCCGGCAAGTCTTCAAGTGCTTCCGGATGGTGCGTCAGGTAGAACGGATCGTCCTGAGCAAGCCACCAGTCAGAATACGGAAGTTTCACGTTGCGTTTAAGCACCTGGTTAAACTTGGTACGTGCAATCACGCCCTTGAGCATTTCGCCGATACGGAGAATGCCCTGATAGCCTACCGGAATATGTTCGTCGCCCATGGTAAGGGTCGGGAATCCGAGATGGCCCGCGACAGAAGCGAGGCCCGGATGGCGAATGAGCAAGAAGTCTGTCTTGGCGCGCTTCAGAAGCTGCGGAAGCTGGAAGGCGCGAGTCTTACTAACGGTATAGTGCGGAATATCGCCGTAGGTTTCGACCAGTTCCTTCAAGGTATCCTGATGTTCGCCACCGCCGTCGTAAACGGGGTCGTGGTGGAACACGAGTGCAGCGTCGTGGCCGATTCCCAGTTCCGAAAGCACGCTGATAAGGCCGTGTGCGTATGCAGAACCCGTCATCACGATGCCATTCTTGCCCTTGAAAAATTCGCGGAGTTCGGCAAGCTTCGGCTTTGCCGACAACTTTTGCGATAGCGCGGAGCCATGCATCGGTACCCTTGATGCCGTAAGGCTGCGGAGCATCAATCTGCGGAACACCGAAAGATTCTTCAAGTGCTGTTGCCATGTAACCGCCCAACGTATCGCAGAAGGTTGCGGTAGCGACTGCTTCGGAGGCTTGGCGAATTTCTTCGAAAGAGGCGGTGTCCAAAAGGTAGTTCACGCGCAGCCCAAGCGGAGCAAGCATTTCGGAGAAATAGTCCGAACCCCAGAGGGCAACGATGTTAATCAAGTCATTCTGTTTCTTGGTCGGGTGGCGTTCCACAATCTGGGTAGACCAGTGCTTGGAACGGAAACCTTCGCAATGCAGCGGAATAATAGGCACGCCAACTTCCGGTTCCATTTCTTCGGCAATAGAATCGATGTCTTCGCCAATAATAGCGGTAGCGCAAGCCATGCCAATGAAGATCGCCTTAGGGTTAAAGCGTTCCTTTGCGTCGAGGATGGTCTGGCGGAGCTTTTCAGAAGCGCCGAAAACCATGTCCTTTTCTTTCAGGTTCGTGCTGATGTTCAGCGTATTCTGCAGGGGCTTTCCACGACGACGAAGGCCGTTATGCATAGAAAGGTTGAACTTGGAGTTTTCGCCGCTGCAACCGATAGGAGAATGGTCAATCAGGGCGCAGTCCGTAAGGTTACCCACCTGGCACTGCACAATTGCATTAGAGCACATTGTTTCTTGGTTCAGCGGAGAGCTCAATTCGCAAAGTTTGCAGCCCGAGCCCTTGCCCGCGCAGCCACCATGCTTTTTCGCACTGCGTTCGTCGTAGGCCGATTCCTTAATCAAATCGCTCGCCTTGCCGTCCCAGCCGATAATCGTACCCAGTCGATATTCGCGGTTTTCGACTGAGGTCATGTTCAAATTAATATTAGTCTTGGCCATGAACCCTCACATTAAATCTGGTAGTCTTTTTCCATCATGCCGTAATCGATGAGAATCTGTTCCAAACGATCCTGCGTCATCGGGGTCGGAATGGTAAAGAGTTCGTTTTCGTCAATATTCTTGGCGAGTTCACGATAGACGTTTGCCTGGCTGGACTTAGGTTCGAATTCAATTACGGTCTTCTTGCGGATTTCGGCCTGCTGCACAATGTTGTTGCGCGGCACGAACTGAATGAGCTGCGTGTTGAGTTCCTTGGTGAATGCACGGAGCAGGTCAAGTTCGTTATCCACATTACGGCTATTACAGATGATACCGCCCAAGCGCACTTCGCCGTGCTGGGCATACTTGGCGATACCCTTACAAATATTGTTTGCCGCATAAAGGGCCATCATTTCGCCGGAGGCCACGATGTAAATTTCCTTGGCCTTTCCTTCACGAATCGGCATGGCGAAACCGCCGCACACCACGTCGCCCAACACATCGTAGAAAACGTAATCAAGGTCTTCGGTATAGGCACCGAGCTGTTCGAGCATGCTAATCGAGGTAATAATGCCACGGCCTGCGCAACCCACGCCCGGTTCCGGGCCACCGGATTCTACGCAACGCACGCCCTTGAAGCCGACCTTTTCAAGGTCAGAAAGCTGAATTTCAGTCTTATTGTCACGAATGGTATCGAGCACCGTTTTCTGGTGAAGGCCGCCGAGCAAAAGGCGGGTGGAGTCTGCTTTAGGGTCGCAACCGACCACAAGAACGTGTTTTCCCTGTTCTACAAGGCCTGCGGTCAAGTTTTGAGTCGTGGTGGACTTACCGATGCCACCCTTTCCGTAAATAGCGATTTGACGTAATTTCTTAGACATGTTATCGTGTCTCCTTGATGTTTTCCTACAAAAAATTTAAGTCAACTCTTTCCAATACTTTTTGAATCCGTTTGGTCAAAAAAAATCACTTTTTTTAAGTTGTTATAAATTTCGTTTATAACCCTTGTTAGCGTGAATCTATTGCGCATGCGAAAAAGTATTTTGCGATAGCGAACGCCTATAACACACGTTAGCGTAAAGCTATCACTCTCTCAAAAAAATGAACTTTTTTTATTTTCGCTCTTGCCTTCGTATTGAAATCCATTGCCGTGATTTTTAACTTTACACCTATACTTCTTTGGCTAAGAAGTTAAAGCATTAATCACGCTACAGAACGCTAGGCAAAACGTTCACAATATTTAATACAAACTAAATCGGTTCTTTGCCGATCATTTTTTGTGCAGGGTTTCTATACCTTGCGAGGTTTTATGGCAACCAGTCAAGAAACAGTTTTTAGAGAACACCCGTGTTTTGGTGCTTGCAAAAACCGAAAGGGGCGCATTCATTTGCCAGTCGCCCCAGGTTGCAACATCGAGTGCCGTTTTTGTGATAGGCGCATTAACGAAGATGCTCAGGTACCAGGAAACACGAGTAAGGTGATTAAACCCGAAGAGGCATGCGGGTACATTCGCAAGGCTCTGGAATTTGTGCCGGAACTTACGACAGTGGGAATCGCTGGCCCAGGCGACACCTTGGCAACTCCTTTTGCGCTAGATACATTCCGCTTGGTAAAAAAGGAATTCCCGCAGCTGATTCGCTGCATGAGCACCAATGGGCTTTTGCTGAATGACAAGGCTGACGAAGTCATCGATGTGGGCATTGATTCGCTCACGGTTACGGTGAATGCCGTTGACCCTGAAATCGAGGCGATGATCAACGCGAGAATTTTCTACCACGGTAAAACCTATACGGGCGTAGAAGCCGCAGAAATTCTGATTCACAACCAGCTCGAAGGCATTCGCAAAGTTGCAAAGAGTGGAACGCTTATCAAAGTGAATACGGTTCTTTGCCCGGGCATTAACGACAAGCACATCGAAGATGTGGCGGCCACCGTGCGCGAAGCGGGTGCGATTATGTACAATATCATTCCGTTGATTCCGCAAAACGGCTTTAAGGATATTCCTGCTCCGACACCAAAGACACTTGCGATTGCTCAGGAACAGGCGGGCGTATTCATCAATGTATTCAAGCATTGTGCCCATTGTCGTGCCGACGCCGTTGGCGTCCCGGGCGTTTACGATGTCGGAGCACAAATCTACATGGACCGTATCCGTGTAAAGGAGACTTTCTCTCATGGCTAAATATAGAGTTGCAGTCGCCACAAACGATGGCGAAAATGTCAATGTTCACTTTGGACATGCCGCGGCGTTCGATGTCTACGAAGTCGATGAAGAAAGTGGAAAATTTGAAAAAGTCGAAGTCCGCGTTAAGCCGGAGCATTGCGACGGTTCGTGCGGAGATGGCGCTTGCGGTCAGCGAGATGTCGAACGTTCATCCATGTTCTCGGCAGCAAAGAATCTAGCCGATCTGGATTATGTTCTCTGCTCGCAGCTTGGCCCGCAGGCGGTGCAGGCGTTAACGCGCTTTAACGTGCGTGCTTTTGATATCGCGCTCCCCATTGCTGAAGCGATTGCCAAAATCAACGTATACCGCAAAAAGATTGCGGAACGTACCCAGAGACTCAAGGGATTACAGGATAAATAAAATGCTGCCTCTGATTGTAGGATTTTGTTGTAAGAACGGCCGATGTTGACGGGCGTTTATTGCGGTATTCATTTTGTCGCCCGTGTAAGGTTAACCTACGCGGGCGTTTCTTATGGGCTAAGGCCCTCAACTAAAATTTTAAAAGGAAAATACAATGGAAAGTTTAACGGCAAAACTGTGCGCATTTGCCCGTGCCTGGCATTCTCTACAATCGGACCATACCGTTTTCAATGACTTTTTGGCGTTCGACCTTGATGGGCCGCGAGGAGTACGAAAATGTATCGCGCTTGATTCTAAAGCGGTTTCCGCAGGAATCAGAAAATTCGGTCGAATATTTTAACCGGAAATATTTTCTCCCGATTGTACTTTCGAGGAGTCGCTTCGCCGAAGATCGCGTTAAGCTCCTTGCCCGTTCGGGAAAGATTCAATATGTAATTTGCGGTGCGGGAGTAGACACGTTCTCGTTCCGCAACAAAGACCCGAATGTCGAAGTTTTTGAATTGGATTTACTTCCGACGCAAAGCTACAAGAAAAATCGCATTCGTGAACTCAAGTGGAGCGTTTCGGAGAATGTCCATTTTGTGGCGATCGACTTCAGCAAGGACAGCATTGTCGAAAGACTTGTCGCAAATGGCTTTGACTGCAAAAAGCCGACAGTTATTAGCATTCTGGGCGTCTCATATTACCTTCCGCTTCCTGTTTTTGCAGAAACCGTGCGGCAGTTTTCAGAGATTGCATCAACCGGCATTTCGATTGTATTTGATTACCTGCAAAAAGATGCCTATTCGAATTCGGTTCAGGAATTGCGAAAAATTGTTGCTGATTGCGGCGAAACCATGGCCGAAGGCTACTTGGACCGCGAAGTTTTCGAGGTGCTTGAGCGTTACGGATTCAAGGTCGACGAATTTCTCGGCGAAAATGCGCTACAGCAGCGGTATTTTCTGCTAGGAAATCTGAAGGCCTTTGATTCCGTACGCCTGATCGCAGCTGTAAAGTAGGCAAAACGGCATTAACGATTTTGCGGAGTCTTTGTTTTTATACTATTTTTGTAGGAAAGAAAAGGACTTCTCGAATGCATTACTTAATTGTTCCCGGTTTAAATAATTCTGGCCCGAACCATTGGCAAACTTTCTGGACCAAAAGCCTGCCTAGCGCAAGCCGAGTCTATCAGCATTGCTGGGATAAGCCACAAAAAGAAGATTGGATTGCGACACTCGATGAAGCTGTCCGCCAGCTGAAGGACGACACGATTCTGGTTTCACATAGTCTGGGCGTCGTAACGACGGCTCTTTGGCTTTTGCGTGCGAAGCAGCAAGGGAATCTTCCGGCGAATATCAAGGGGGCCTTCCTTGTGGCTCCTGCCGATGCCGACACAGTCGATGTCATCAAGAACTTTGCTCCGATGCCTACCGAAAAATTGCCGGTGCCCGTTTGCATTGTGGGGAGCGAAAACGACCCGTACATGACTCCCGAGCGTACGAAATTCTTTGCCGAGGCGTGGGGCGCGAAGTTGTTTAATGCAGGCGCTCTCGGACACATTAATTCCGATTCGAATTTGGGCGAATGGGAGCAGGGTCGAGCATTTTTGGCTGAGTTCGAAAAATGTAAACTTTAGTTAAGCATAAAGGAATGATGTTGTACGAAAGATAGCCCCTGAATCGCGTTAAAAAAAGTTATCTTGTGCGCGGTTTTTTAAAAAGTGGGTTTGGGATGAATCGTCAACAGCGCGAAGAGCTTCTTGATAGCATCAATCTTTTAGAAAATAGCCGAGATGAATATCTTCATTCCTATGCTGGCGTGAGTGTTCACGATCGCACGGTCAGGTCGGTACAGTTGCGCAAGGCGCTCGAAAATGTGAAGCGACCTTTTGCCCAATTGTGCGAAAAGATGAAAACGAACGATTGGTTGTATTTGCCTTTTGATTTGCCGGAACCAGCCCGCGTAAGGGATTCCGAGTTGACCTATTTCGGCTTTCCGCCCAAGACGCTTTCGCAGTTGATCATGTTGATTGCGGCGTCTGTCAAGAAACAGAATGTCACGGTTCTCTCTATTTGCACCAGAAATCTTGCCGTATACGAGATGATGTTGGGCTTTTGGAATGTTCCGCAGAAAGACAATCTGGATGAACGTGTGGCGGCCATTTCCGAGGCGGAAGAAAAGACATGCGCTTTGTTCGATAAGGCGTCAGAAGAATTCGAAAGAATTCTGAAGATGACAGACCTGGTGAAGGCCCAGATGGTATCTGTGACTGAATCGGAACAGAGTGCGAAAGCCAAGTCGGCGGAGGCGACAGAAAAGGTTGCCGAGATACAAGCGTTGACGGAACAACTGGATGTGCAGAAGCGTAGCTTGGAAGAACTTAGGGAGTCTTTGGCGCTTAAGATGAATGACGCCGATGACAAGGACAGACAATTTGCAGAAAAAATTGAATCTGCCCAAAGTTTGATTGATCAGGCCTGCGCCAAGATTTCTGAAATCGATAGCATGACGGAAAATAGCTTGAAGGATGTTCAGGCTTGCTTGACTACGTCTAACGAGAAGGTGGAAGAAATCAAGAAGATGACGGATTTTGTGGGCGGTGGTTCCCTGGGTGGCTGCTTTAGCAAGAGAAAGCGGAACTTGGGCCGAAAGGCGCGTACTTGGCTGTTCCTGAGTCTGGTGCTGTTCGGCGGTGGCTCTTGGTGGATCTATAGCGTGTTTACTCGTTTCGGCGTGCATACGGATTCTGTATGGGCTGATGTGGTAATTAATATTGCCATGTCTTCGATGGCTGTGTTTGCGCTAATCTTTGCCTTGTGGGAATACGGCAAGGAACGCAAACTGCAAGAAGAGTATGCCTTTAGGGAGACCATTGTCTTGACCTTGACGGCGTGCATGGAACAGCTGGATGCCTGCAACCGTGATGACGTGAAGAAACTGCTTTCGGACACAGTCGAAAAACTCTGCTCGAAATTGCCGGTATAATTTTTAGCGATACCTAGGTATCGAAAAACTTTATTGGACATTTGTTTTGGGGACTTCTACATTTGGCCAAATGGCAAAAAGAGTAGCAGTCGGTTTATCGGGCGGTGTAGATTCCGCCCTTTCGGCGTACCTGTTGCAAAAGCAGGGGTACGATGTGGTGGGACTCACCATGGCAACGTGGGACGGCTCGGTGAATATGCCTGCGAGCGAAGACAAGAATATTGCCGAGGCGAAATTGGTGGCGGACCGCTTGGGAATCCCGCATTATGTAGTGGGCGTTGCCGACGAATACCGCCGCAAGGTGCTGGATTATTTCCGCGCCGAATACCGGAATGGTCGCACGCCGAATCCGTGTGTGCGTTGCAATCAGTCGATTAAATTCGGGGCGTTGCAACTGGCCGCCCGCAAAATGGGAATTGAATTTGACCATTTTGCCACGGGGCATTATGCGCGTCTCGATTTCCAAAATCCGGATGTTCCGTTCTTGTATCAGGCTAAAGATACCCGCAAAGATCAGACCTACTTTTTGTCGCGCCTTTCGGCGGAGCAACTTTCGACGGTGCTTTTCCCGCTGGGTGGTATGCACAAGCAAGATGTAAAGGCGCTCGCCGCTGAAATCGGCTGGGAAGATTTTGCTACCAAGCGCGAAAGCCAGGATTTTATCGAATGCGGTGATTACTCGGTGCTGTTCGAAGAATCGGACCAGGTGCCGGGTGACTTTGTCGATGTGAGCGGCAAGGTGCTTGGTCACCATAAGGGCATCGTGAATTACACGGTGGGCCAGCGCAAGGGTCTGAACATTGGCGGGCAAAAGGAGCCGCTGTATGTTGTTGCCATTGATGCGGCGAAGAATCAGGTGGTGCTTGGCCCGCGCGAAGCACTTTCTTGCGTGGAAGTTTCTGCGAACGATTTGAATTTGATGGTCAGCGAAAGTTCTCCGCTTTTGAAGGGCGACCTTTCGGCGCATATCCGTTTAGGCCACAAGGGCGCCAATGCCCGCATTGTAGATATCGATGCGAACCGAATCAAGGTCGCTTTCGATGAACCACAATTTGCATCGGCGCCGGGCCAGATTTTGGTGCTTTATGCTGGCGATGGCGTTGTCGCCTCCGGCGTGATTGAAAAGTAATTTATTTGCAGTGTCGCATAAGTGCGGCAATATATGCTTTGGCGTAGCGCGATGGCGTTACGCCTTTTCGCATCACGTAACCGATGGTCATTTTGTCGTGAACATCGAGTTGTCTTGCGATAATGTTGCGGCCGTTGAGCTTATGGCTAATCACGCCGGAACAAATGGTATAGCCGTCAAGACCGATAAGTAAGTTGAAAAGGGTGGCACGGTCGCGAACCTTGATATTGCGCGGACAATCGAAATCGATGGCGGTTAGGGGCTCTTCGGCAAAGTAGAACGAGTTGAAATCGCCCTGTTCGTAGGTTAGGTACGGATACGGCTTTAAGTCTTCCAGCGTGATTTTTTCTTTCTTGGCGAGCGGGTTTTTAGACGACATAAACACGTGCAAAGGGGTCGCAAAGAGCTCTTCAAAGACCAAATTGTTCTTTTGAATAAGTTTTTTTATGACTTTTTCGTTCTTATCACTCAAATAAAGTACGCCAATTTCGCTTTTTAGCTTCGCAATATCGTCAATAATTTCGTTTGTTTGGGTCTCTCGGAGCGTGAAATCGTAGCTCGGACCGCCGAATTTTCGGATGACATCGACGAATGCGTTGACCGCAAAAGAGTAATGTTGACAGCTCACGGAGAAGATGGTATTGCCGCTTTTGCCACCTTTGTAACGGTCTTCCATGAGGGTCGCTTGTTCCAAAACTTGCCTGGCATAAGAAAGGAATTCATCACCCTCGTTAGTGATCGTGACGCCTTTATTGGAGCGGTTAAAGATGGTAACGCCCATCTCTTCTTCGAGGTCATGAATGGCCGCCGTAAGGCTCGGTTGCGAGATGAATACGCGCTTGGATGCTTCGGTAATATTGCGCGTATCGGCGATGGCGATGGCGTACTTAAGTTGTTGTAAAGTCATAGGGCTTTCTTATAGCTAGTTATTCAAATGTTTTTGTTTGTTCCATAGGAAAAATCTATGGTGAATGCATAAAAAATAGTATTTTACCGATGATGAAAACGGAGGTATATTTGGCGGCGTAAACGAAAAACAAACAAAAAAGGTAGGTAAAACACTATGAGCAATAAAAAAACATCTGTAATTGGTTTCCCGCGTATCGGTAAGGCCCGTGAACTCAAGTTTGCAAGCGAAAAGTTCTTTAAGGGTGAAATCTCCGAAGCTGAACTCCAGAACGTCGCCGCCGAAATCCGTCAGTATGGTTGGCAGAAGCAGAAGGCCGCAGGTATCGACTTTATTCCCTCGAACGATTTCTCGTTCTACGATAATGTTCTCGACACTGCATTCTTGTTCGGCATTGTTCCGGAACGTTACAAAAGCCTGAACTTGAGCACGCTCGAAAAGTATTTCGCAGCCGCTCACGGTTACCAGGGTGAAAAGGGCGACGTGAAGGCCCTCCCGATGAAGAAGTGGTTCAACACGAACTACCACTATATTGTTCCGGAAATCGATGATGTTTCCGAATTCAAGGTGAATGATTCCAAGCCGGTGCAGGAATACAACGAAGCGAAGGCTGCTGGAATCCAGACCGTGCCGACTTTGATTGGCGCCTACACGTTCCTCCGCTTGGCCCGCTACAACGGCAAAAAGCAGGCGAAGGATTTCGCCGCCTCTGCAGTAGCCGCTTACGCAAAGGTCGCTGAACTTCTCGCCGCTGCCGGTGCCGAATGGATCAGCTTTGCCGAACCCGCCTTGGTGTTCGACGTGACCGCCGAAGAAAAGCAGCTCTTCAAGTCTATTTATGATGAGCTCATCAAGAAGGTGCGTGCCGCAGGCCTCAAGATTGCCTTGCAGACTTACTTTGGCGATATCCGCGATGTGTATCAGGATGTGGCTGCCCTCGGTTTCGATGCCATCGGTCTCGATTTTGTGGAAGGCCTCAAGTCGCTGGAACTGATCAAGTCTGGTTTCCCGAAGAATACGCTCCTGCTCGCCGGCGTCGTGAACGGCAAGAACATCTGGCGTGCCGATTACGCACAGAAGAATGCCTTGCTCGCTGAAATCGAAAAGGCTGTCGGTGCTGAAAACGTGGTGGTCGGAACTTCTTGCTCGCTGTTGCATGTGCCGTATACGGTTGCTACCGAACAGAAACTCTCGGCCGACATTCTCAAGCATTTCGCCTTCGCTGAAGAGAAGCTCGTTGAACTTGCTGAAATTGCAAGCGGTGACGTTAACGCCCTCGAAAAGAATAAGGCCTTGTTTGCAACCCCGCGTGTGCAGGCAAATGCCAAGGTGCAGGCTGAACTTGCCGCCCTCAGTGCCGCTGACTTTGAACGCAAGCCGAGCCGCCTCGAACGTCGCGAAGTGCAGAAGGCTGAATTCAAGCTGCCCGCATTCCCGACGACCACAATCGGCTCCTTCCCGCAGACGGCTGAAGTCCGCGCAAACCGCGCCGCATTCCGCAAGGGTGAAATCTCCAAGGAACAGTACGTGGAATTCAACAAGAAGAAGATTGCCGAATGCATCAAGCTGCAAGAAGAAATCGGCCTCGATGTGATTGTGCACGGCGAATTCGAACGCAACGACATGGTGGAATATTTCGGCACGAAGATTGACGGTTTTATTTTTACGCAGAACGCTTGGGTGCAGAGCTATGGCACTCG
>CADBHQ010000059.1 GCA_902794535.1 Fibrobacter succinogenes
CTTGTCACCTGGGCAAGTTCCTGGTTTGCTACACCTTCGGCACGGAGCGTAATCACGGAACCGGCGATGCGTTCAATACGATGGTATGCCACATTATGCATTAGCGGAAACCTCCTTCACGGAAGCAAAAATACTTTGTTCAAGGTCCTTGAATTCCTGGGAATCGAACTTGACGCGGTTCCAGTCCTTCGTCGACTGAGTGAGCTTAAGGAAGAACGTACGAGCGACGTCCTTCTCGCTGAACTTCATCGGGGTCTTGAGAATGGTGTAAACCTTGTCGAACACGTACTTCTGACGTTCTGCAGAGCAAGCGGCGTCGATTTCGTTATAGGCGTCCTGCTGCAGGTAAACGGCATCGAGGTATTCGGACTTCAGGTAAATCACGAAGTCGTCAATCGAGGTACCTTCTTCGCCCACCACCTTCATCATGTTGTTCACGTCCACGCCGTTTGCGAGGATGTGACGGGCTTCGGCAACCTTCTTGGAATCGATGATGCCTTCGTACTTGGACCAAGAATCCAACGGGTGGATTGCCGGGAAGCGGCGCTGGTCGGAACGTTCACGGGAAAGGCCGAGGAATGCGCCCACCACCTTCAAGGTAGCCTGGGTCACCGGTTCTTCGAAGTTACCACCTGCAGGCGACACGGAACCGCAAATCGTCACGGAACCGGTAGAGCCGTCCTTCAGGCGAACCACGCCACCGCGTTCATAGAAGGCGGCGATCACGGATTCGAGGTAAGCCGGGAAGGCTTCTTCACCCGGAATTTCTTCCAAACGGCCGCTCATTTCACGCAGAGCCTGAGCCCAACGAGAAGTCGAGTCAGCCAAGAGGAGCACGTTCAGGCCCATCTGGCGGTAGTATTCGGCGAGAGTCACGCCCGTATACACGGAAGCTTCACGAGCAGCCACCGGCATCGAAGACGTGTTACAAATAATCAGCGTACGTTCCATGAGGGACTTGCCGGTACGCGGGTCAATCAGTTCAGGGAATTCGCGGAGGGTTTCCACCACTTCACCTGCACGTTCACCGCAAGCGGCCAAGATCACGATATCCACGTCGGCGTAGCGGGGGCCCGGCGTACAGAACGTACCGCCCTGCATCACGGGGAAGAACGTATCGATAATGCGCTGCTGCATGGTCAAAGGCTTGCTCGGGCGCAGGCGTTCTTCATAGGCCTTGATCGGCATCTTCACCGGCCAGGTCTGCACCATGGTCACGTCCTGGGTTTCGCCGTGAGCATTCTTGAGTTTAGCAACAACAGTTTCAACAGTGAATTCGCCAGCGGCAGAGACCGATTCCACGGTCCACTTGCCGAGCAGGCGGAACGGCACCATGATACGGTGCGTGAACACGCCTTCGGGAACGGTGCCGAGCGTATCGCCCGCGACCACCACATCGCCCACCTTCGCGACCGGGGTAAACGCCCACTTCTTATCGCGCGGGAGCGCCTTCAAGTACTTACCACGCTGCAGGAAGAAGCCGCATTCTTCGGCAAGCTTCGGGAGCGGGTTCTGCAGACCGTCAAAGACCTGTGTCAAAAGGCCGGGGCCAAGTTCTACGGACAAAAGTTCGGGCGTAGTCACCGCGAATACGGATGACTTCGCTCTTAAGGGGGATAACTTCGGACTTGCCGTCCTTGTTTTTCTGGGTAAGCTTGGCATACGCCACTTCGTTCTGAGACACGGCGGTTTCGAACTTGACACGGATCAAGTTTCCGTTCACGCCGATGATTTTTCCGATACTAGCCATTGAAAATGGACCTCCGGTCATTCCTGCTCCGCCGTAGAGGCGTATGCAGGATCGTTTGCATTAATAACATTCAACACGGCGCTGTCGCCTGCAGCTTCGGTCAGGCGAGCCCAGCGTTCACAAATTTTCAGCTTGATAGCATAAGCGTAAACATGCTTGACGGTACCCTCGCCCACACCTGCAAGCGAGTCCACAAGCCAGAAACGGGCCTTGTCGATATCCTGCTCTTTTTCCATAGGATTCGACTTGGCAAACGCGTCCTGAATCATCTTTGCGAAAGTGACATCGTAGCCCGGGAAGGACTTGTCCGTAAAACGGACATCGGGACCCCACGCAGCCGCGCGGAGCCTACCCGATACGTTCTTCATCTGGATTTCGTGAGCCTTGTAGGCACGAACGAATTCGTCGTCACATTCTTCGCATTCACCGTCATCGAGAAGAGCGTCCAAAGCGGAGATTTCCGAATCGGACAGCACACCGATGCAGCGGTGACGGAACTCTTCCATGGAGAGAGGCGGAACGTCGCCCATCTCAATCATCGGAAGAGAGGCCATCAGGTAAGAAGGAGAGCTCATCGCTAACCTACTTGGCCTGGGCAGCGGCGTTTACAACGCGGGAAAGTTGCGGACGGAGCAGGGCCGAGAGAGCATCGGCCATGGCCGCTTCAGTAAATTCGTGAGTGACTTTGCCGCCATCGAGCTTGACGCGGAAGCCGAACTTGACGCCCTTGTCGCTTTCGACCTTAACGCCGGCGGAAAGCTGCTTGGCAAATTCGCCCATCACAAAGGAGCTGAGCTTGCGGGCATCGGCATCGGAGAAATCCACTTCGATGTCAGACGAATAATTCTTAGCAAGGGTCAAAAGCATGGACTTCACGGTGGATTCGTCGAGGGACTTTTCCACCTGGAGGTTCAGCAAATCCATAATCATCTTTTCAAGGTTCTTGCCTACCGAAAGCAGGAGGTCGCGGGCAGACTGTTCCAGAGTGCGTTCGCTGCGTTCCGTAAACGCTTCGGCGTCCTTGTCGGCCTTTTCGAGCTTGGCGCTCGCTTCGGCTTCTGCCGCCTTTACGATTTCTGCCGCTTTATCCTTGGCGCGGGCGATAATTGCCGCAGCCTCGGTTTCTGCTTTATCGACAGCATCTTTCTGGATGCGTTCCATAAGGTATTGCAAGTCTTCTGCCATATATATCTATATCTCCAATAACAATTCCAAAAGATCCCTATAGCAAAAAACACACCAAAAGGACCTTTTGGGAAAATTTCGATAGTAATATACAAGTAATTTTGACAAAAAGTCGAAAAAAACGGCAAATTTTTTGAAATAATGGATAAAAACCACGTTTTTGGCGATAAAAACGCAAAATTTGCGAAAACTAAAGTTTACAAGAAAAACTTTTGGATTTACAGGATTTGTTTTGGAGCCAAAACGGATTACAGAATTTGTTTTCTACGCAAAATTAGCGGTGTTCGTTTGTCGAGGGTTCAAGGCCACGAAAAAACGCCAAACCATCAAAATCGTCCTTGAGGGCCTGCACCGTTTCGCCAATCATATAGAGGCTGCCGGTCACTAAAACGGGAATATTTTCGTTATCCGCAGAGGCAATCTCGGCGACCTGATCCAAAAAATTGCGGCTGAGTTCACCTTCGCTAGCGACTTTCAAACCCAAGTTCGAAAGTTCCGAACGCAAATCGTCCAATTCACGGAAACGCGGGTAAGGAGTCTTGGTTATATGCCAGTGGCTTACAAACGGAGCCATCAACTTGAGCATTTCGCCCACATCTTTATCTTTGAGAGCACCAAAAACGCAGTGGAACTTGGTATCGGGGTAATACTCCGCCAAGGTTTCGACCAAGCGACGCACCGCATGGGAATTGTGAGCGCCGTCGAGGATATAGCGCACGCTCCCCTGCTTATCGCTTAGTTGCTGCATACGTCCCGCCCAGGAGCGGGTTTCCAGAGTCTTGATGGCCAAGGCGCAGTCATATGGACGATCGCTAGCCAGAATAAAGCATTCGGCGGCGGCCAAAGAAAGGCTTGCGTTTTCAATGTAATGGCGGCCCAAATTCGGGAGCTTGATGTCAGTCCGAATTTCAGGAACGATACATTCAGCACCAAGTTCACTTGCATAAGCACGGGCTTCTGCCAACAATTCTTCGGAAAGGCCTCCGACCACAAAAGTCTTATTGCGACGACGGTCCGCTTCTACAACAGCCATCTTTTCTTTAAGAATAGCGCTTTCGGTGGGGCCCAAGACTTCGGTGTGTTCAAGCCCGATACTCGTAAGCACCACGATATTACCACATGCCACCGCCGTACTGTCCAAGCGGCCGCCCATACCCGCTTCCATCGAAACAACATCTACACCCTGCTCGGTGTAATACAAAAACGATACAAGCGTCAAGACCTCAAAGAAGGTCGGTTCCACCTGCACTTGTTCTGCAGCGGCCTTCACCTGGAGGAGCAAACGGTTCAAATCAGAATCGCTAATGGGATTGTCGTTTACACGAATACGTTCGCGAAGGCTTACCAGATGCGGGCTCGTGAATAGCCCCGTCTTAAAACCATGTGCCTGCAAAATGCCTGCGAGGTAATAGCTCGTAGAGCCCTTGCCGTTGGTACCGACGATATGGATTGTCTTGAAAGAGCGTTCAGGATTTCCGAGAGCGTTGCAGAGTTTGCGAGTCGATTCAAGCCCCGGCACCATGCCGAACATGAGCCTAGAATTCAAATAATCCATACCAAGCGATTGCATGCGCCAAATGTAGATAATAGACGAGAGACTAGAGACGAAAGACGAGAGAAATTATGTTATATTACAAGGTGGTTTTTATATGAAAAGTTTTGGTTTATTACTGCTTTTGGCGGTTTTTATCGCTATTGCCTGGTCGCGCGTAGACCCGACAGCAGCCCCGCAGCATTACAACTACCGCGACGCGAGCAAGCAGTTAAGGCGCGTGTACTACGGCGAACTGCAAGAAACTCTCTACTGCGGTTGCAAATACGACGACAAGAAAAACGTCGACTTTTCAAGCTGTAACTTCAAACCCCGCGAAAACCCAAAACGCAAAAGCTTTAAGCGCGCGGAGCGCATTGAATGGGAGCACATGGTAACCGCCCACAACATGGGACAACACCTCCCCTGTTGGCGCGACGGAGGCCGCAAGAACTGCAGCGCGAACGATACAACCTTCAAGATTATGGAAGGCGACATGCACAACCTGTACCCCGCCATTGGCGAAGTCAACGGGGACCGCAACAACTTTATGTACAGCCAGTGGACCAACGATCCCGAGCCCATGTACGGCAGCTGCAAGACCATCGTCGATTTCAAACAAAAGAAGGCTCAACCTCGCGAAGAAGCCCGTGGAATCATAGCCCGAGCCCACTTTTATATGGAAAAGACCTATGGCGTTAATTTGTCTAAGCAGGACCGAAAGTTGTTCGAGGCTTGGGACAAATTATACCCGGTAACCCCCAAAGAATGCGAGCGAGACCGCCGTATTTTTAAGGTTCAAGGCGATCACAACCCGTTTGTACACGAAAAATGTCCTAAATAATGAAATTTTATAGTTAAAAAACGAAAAAATACGTTTTTAATTATTGATTTTTCAATTTTAATTCTTATTTACATTTATTTATATATATTTACAATCGAGGTTAGTATGTACAGGACCCTATTTTATTTTATTGTCTTTTTTGCGGTTTCCGTAGTTGCCCAGGTGGAATTCCCCATGGCATCGAATATCGTCAATGTGACCAAAGACCCGTACTATGCAAAGGGCGATGGTAAGACTGACGATACCGAAGCTATCCAGAGGGCTTTGAACGATCACCCCGATGGTGACTATATTATCTATTTGCCGCATGGTATTTACAAAATTACGGACCAGCTGACTTGGCCTGTTACTAAAAAACAGGAATCTTCCAGCCGCCGTACCATTTTGCAGGGTCAAAGCATTGGCGGCACCATTCTACAATTGGCAGACAACACCTTCGGGTTTGATAACCCCGATTTTCCGAAGGCTATGATTTTTACAGGAGAAGGTCCTGGTCCCAAGTACAGAAACGCAATCCGCGATATGACGATCCGTACCGGTAAAGGAAACCCGGGCGCAATTGGTATTCAGTTCAACGCCGGAAACCAAGGAACAATTCACAACGTCAAGATTTATTCTACCGACTCGTTAGGCGTGTACGGTATTGACTTAGGCTTTACCGAAGGTATCGGTCCGCTTCTCATTAAAAATGTTGAAATCCGCGGTTATAACATCGGTATCTACGCCAAGGGCGAAACAGGCACCGCAACGCTTGAACACGTGACCATGGGTGGTCAGAGAAAATACGGTCTCGAAAACGAAAACATGAACCTCGCGGTTCGTGCACTCCGATTCAAAGGCTACGTTCCGGCCGTATTCAACCACGGCGAATTCGCCATAATGAGTTTGATTGATGGTTTGCTGGAATTCGACAGCGGTAACAAGAAGGTTAAGCCCACTACCGCTATCTTGAACGAAAGCCACCTGTTTGCCAGGTCCATGAAGGTTTCGCGCTACAAGACCATGATTCAGTCCAAAAAGAAGGGCTACAACGAAGAAATGATCCAAGGCGAAATCATTGAATTTTCGACCCAGGAAACCAAGCAGCTTTGCCACAGCCCCAAGCAGTCTATGCGTTTGGCTGTTGCAGAAACACCGGCATACCCAGAACAGAAGCCTGACAACTGGATTACCATTGCCGGTGACTACGGTGGAAAATCGAACACCGGTTCCGACGACTCCAAGGCAATTCAAGACGCTATTGATGACGGCGCTGAAACGCTGTACTTCCCGCCGGGAGGTCGCTGGACGATTAACCGCGACATTTATATTCGCAACCGCATTCGCCAGATTATCGGTATCGAAGGCCGCATTGACGGTAAGGGCAAATTCATTATCGAAGCCGGCGCATTCAACGAACTGACGATTGAAAGATTCTCGGAATTCGGCAGCGGCATTATCATGAAGGCCAAGCGCAACCTGCTCCTGAAGAACATGATGGTTCGCTCGCTTGAATCTTCTGAAATTGGCGGCGGTGAAATTTACCTGGAAGACGTAACACTTGGCACCATTCAGTTGAACTACCAGAAGCTGTGGGGACGCCAGGTCGCCTTGATTGGTGATACCAAGGGTCCGAAGATTACCAACAACGGTGGTCACATTTGGATTCTCGGACTTACGGCCAAGAAAGGGAACACAATTATCCAGAACTTCAACAAGGCTCATGCCGAACTGATTGGTGTCGAAATCGTCGCAAGTGACAAGGCCAAAGACCGCCCGATGTTCATTAACGACAACTCCGGTCTTTCGATTTCTGGCCTTCGCGAAACACTTACCCGCGGTAACGCCTACCCCACGATTGTTGAAGAATCCAGAAAGGCTTCTAACATCAAGTCCTTGTACGGCAAAGATCTGAAGCATACTCCGAATGGCGGTGTGTTTATCCCGCTGTTTACCGGTTACGCTCCTAAACTTGGTGCAAACGAAAAACCGAAGGCATTCATTCCTGACGAAATGGTGATCGTGCAACCGAACCTGCTCAAGATGAAGGGTTCTGTGATTGACGATGGCCGTGGCGATGGTCTTTGCGAAGACCCGGTGCGCTGGAAGAAAGGCCTTGGACCGGGTAATGTCGTATTCTCTGATAGTATGGCTTACGAGACCGACGTTTCGTTTACCGCGAGCGGACGCTACAACATTATCTTTACGGCCGACGACGGATACCAGACGGGTTCTGACACCGGTAAGGTTTACGTGTTCGACAAGCACTACACCACGCTTGACAATAGCGGCGACGGATTCCCGAGCGGTAAGGGTGCAGCCACCTGGATTTCGGAATTCGACAATTACAGCCCGCACAATACCGACCCGGAACTGCACGTTGCAAACGTGTCTAGCGGAAACGCCGGAAAGATTTATCTGCGATTCGATTTGTCTTCGTTGCCGGGCCCGCTGTTCGACGCAGCCCTCAAGTTGGAATTCAACAAGGATTCCATCAAGAAGCCGATTCAGCTGAACATTTTCGGTCTGAAGGAAACGTCGAAGGACATGAACTTTGGCGACCAGAAGTTGGGCGTCGATTGGGCAAGTTACGAACTCACTTGGGAAAACGCTCCGGCTAACCTTACCCAGCAGAAGGGCGGCCAGTTCAACATCCGCAAGAATTCTGGCGGTGGCGTTGACACCAAGTACGCCGACTACCTCGGCCTTATCACCATTAACCCGAAGGCTCCGCTCGGCGCATTCCTGCGCACTCCGACATTGACCGAATTCTTTAAGCGTAAGCATGCCTCGCAGCTTTACACGTTGATTCTTACCGCAGTCGATTCGGGCGAAACGATTCTCCCGTCGGCAGCCATGGGCAAGGAATTCGCACCTTCGCTCTTTGTCGGTTACTTCGACAACTCCCGCTCTGTTGGCGGTAAAGCAATGGACGGCGGTTACACGCTGACCAAGGTAAACATTGACATTTACAGCCTGGAATGCGATTTCGACCTGACGGTCGGTTACCCTCAGTTTGTGCAAATCGAAATCGTGAACGAGTTCGGCAAACGAATGCTTACGGTTGCCGCCCGCGATCTCGATGGCGAAAAGAAAACTCATTTCAAGTTCAAGGCGATGGCCTTCCCCACCGGCAAGTATGTCTTGCGCGTTATTGGCGAAGCATTCACCGCCGAGCAGCAATTCTATATCCTGAACTAGGAGACAATAACCTATGCAGTTCAAGAAATTCTTAAGCCTTAGTGCAGCATTGTTCATGTCCGTCGCCAT
>CADBHQ010000060.1 GCA_902794535.1 Fibrobacter succinogenes
ATTATCCAGATTGACGAAGCCGCTCTCCGCGAAAAGTTGCCGCTGCGCAAGAGCGACTGGCACAAGGAATACCTCGACTGGGCAATTCCCGCATTCCGCCTGGTGCATGCCAAGGTCAAGCCCGAAACGCAGATTCACACGCACATGTGCTATAGCGAATTCAACGACATCGTGCGCGATATCGACAACATGGATGCCGACGTGATCACCTTCGAAGCAAGCCGTTCTGACCTCAAGTTACTTGACGCCCTGAACGAAGCCAAGTTTGAAACTCAGGTGGGCCCGGGTGTGTATGACATTCACTCTCCGCGCGTTCCCTCGGAACAGGAAATTGTGGACGCTCTCCACAAGATCATTGCGAAAGTTCCGCAGCAGAATGTGTGGGTGAACCCCGATTGCGGCCTCAAGACCCGCGGCGAAACCGAAACGACGGCAAGCCTCAAGAATCTAGTTGCGCGCCGAATAAGCCGTAAAAAACGCTATAAATGCAAGAAAACCTCGCCTGTATACAGGGCGGGTTTTCCTTTTGTAAACAGAATCCCGTTGTTTTTGTGTACAACGCCAATTGCTCCCTGTCTAGTGCATTTCATTGTCTGCACAGCTATATTATAGTGGGTATTTTAATTAGGGAGTATTATATGAAAAGCTATTCCAAGCTTGCTATGGCTTCTATAGCCTTGTTGTTGGGCGCTTCTGCGGCTACTGCGGCAGATGGCGTATACGCAGGAACCTTCTTTGATGAAAACGGAGCCTACTACGGCCCGGACTGCGATAAAGAAAAGAACTATTCCGGCGCTTATTACACGGGTAATTACGAAAGTCCGTTCAAGACAATCTTGGGTAAGACCGATGCAGAAATTCAGGAAAAGATGGATGCCCTTTGGAATCATTACTTTAAGGGCGACAACAACTCCAAGGTCTATTACGACAAGGGCAACGAAGCTTACATTCTCGACGTGAACAACAGAGACGTCCGTTCTGAAGGTATGTCTTACGGCATGATGATTGCCGTGCAGACTGGCCACAAAGAAGAATTCGACAAGCTCTGGAACTGGGCCAAAAATCACATGTGGCACAAGGGCGGTGGCTGGGATGGCTACTTCGCTTGGCAGCGCAACGAAAGCGGTTCCGGCGGTGACGACAACTGCGCTCCGGACGGCGAAATGTATTTTATGATGTCGCTCCTCTTTGCAGCGAACCGCTGGAATGACAGCAAGTACATGGACGATGCCCAGTACATCTTGAAGAAGATGTGGGACAACGGTCAGCATAGCCTTTTCAACCCACAACATTACGTTATCACGTTCCAGCCGCAGGGCAACGAAAATAACTTCTCTGACCCGTCTTACGACTTGCCGGCTTACGTTGATCTTTTCGCTCGCTGGTCCACCTCCAATCAGGATAAGTGGAGCAAGGCCGCAAAGGCAACACGCGATCACTTGTACAAATCCTCCAACACAAAGTCCGGCTTGTTCTCGGATTACAACAACTTCGACGGTACTCCGCATGGCGTAAGCTACAATGGCAATGCCGAAAGGTACATGTACGATGCCATGCGCTGTGCCATGAACTTCGGTATGGACTACTACCTGTTCGGTGTTGATTCTGCTCGCCAAGAAGAAATGGCACGCCGCATTATCGATTTCTTCGAAAAAGACGGCTACCAGCACGCTCGCTTCAACTGGGATGGCTCTAATCCGCAGGAACAGTATACGCAGGGCGAAGCCGGTGCAAATGCAGTGGCGGCCATGGCCTTGATTAACGATTCTAAATACGATGCAGCCGTCAAGAAGAACTTGGAAATGGCATGGGATACTAAGTTCATGACCGGTCAGTACCGCTATTACGATGGCCTGGTGCATTACCTCTCCATGCTTCACTTGAGCGGCACCTTCAAAATTTGGAAGCCGAAGCCGACTGTTGAATCTGAAGAAAAGACCATTAACGAAACTGAAATCAATGGCGTGACCTATAACGCTGGCGACAAGATCGACTACTTTGAAGGCTGCAAGCTTTACAAGGCTACCATTGCTGCAAAGACCACTCCGGATACCTCTGTTACTACTCCGGATACTTCTACCATCGCAATTGGTGCAAATGTCGCCCTGAACAACAATGTTCGCGTGTGGTCGACGAATGGTGCAATCTATATCGAAAATGCACCGGCTAACTCCAAGTATACTGTTACAGACATCAACGGCCGCGTGTTGAGCGCAGCAAGAACCAGTTCTTCCACCCAGGAAATCCGCTTGGCTAACAGGGGCGTGATGTTTGTAATCGTTGGCAACAAAACCTATAAGATTAGAAAGTAATCCTTTTTGATCTTATACCATGCAAAGAGCAGGGTGGTCCTCCGACCACCCTGTTTTTTTTTGCGAGCTGTTGAAATACTTCGCTCAAATTATTATACATTAAAGGTATGGATATCGCATCGAGTACATACCGGCGGATTTTTGTACTGGGCTCCGGGTTTAGCAAGTCGTTTTGCCCGCAAATGCCCACGCTCCGCGACCTGAACGAACTGATTCCTTTCGGAATTTCAGACGAGTTCCCGCACCTGCGCGATTATTGCAGGCGTTTTCTGGAACTTTGCAATAATCAGGCGGAATACCTGAATATCGAAACGCTTTCGACATCTATTTTGTCGGCGCAGATTTTCCCGGGTGTGCGAGAAAGCCTTTATCATTCGAGCTTGCGTTTTGAACTGCTGCGCTTTATTGCGGGTGCCATTCGCCACGACCATGCGGTAGATTCTGAGTCGGCGACTATTCTCCGCAAGTTCCTGGCGGGCTGCGTCAATTGCCCGAGCGAGGGCGTGCGTGATACCTTGTTGCTTAGCTTTAATTACGACACGCTGATTGAAAATATTATTGCCGACGACCCCAAAATGGGCGCGAGTGTGGCGGTGGATTACGGTGTGCGTATTGACCCTGCCGACCGCAGTGCGGTTCGTGCGCCGCGGACGCATTCTGTGGATTTAATCAAGCTGCATGGCTCCTTGAACTGGTACCCTGTCAAGGGGGCCTCTGACCCGCTCGATTTAAAGAATGTGTGCCAGGTGGAACCTTGCGACCGCAGTTTCCCGATTTATCGCGAAGATACTCCGATTTACATTCCGATGGCACATGCCAAGGAATCGTTCTTGCGCGGGAGCTTGTTTAATTTGTTGTGGAGCAAGGCCGATTACTACCTCAAGAATGCTCAGGAAATTTTCTTCTTGGGCTATGGATTCCCGAAGTCCGACATGAACAATCTGGAATTCTTGCTGAGGCATCGTGACCGCTTTAAGAAAGTGGTGGTGTTCGAACGCGAAGGCCACCCTGACTTGGAACGCTTGCGGGCTCTGCTGGGCGATACCTTGGTGCAGTCCATGGATGCCAAGGAATTCTTGACAAAGTTCTAGCGAAGCTTGATTCGCCCGGCCATGGTCTTGCTATATTTTGCACTGAAGGGTGCAAAAATGAAATTCTTTGGATTGGCCATATTTATGCTTGCGGGCATCACATGTGCCCAGTTGGTGCAAAAGAAGGCTCCTACGGCTGCCGATTCTATTAATTTAGGCAACAAGAAAGGTCCGATTGTCTATGCGGACCCTAAAGAAAACGAAAAGTCTGCTATGAAAGATGCGACTGTCGAAATGGACAGTCGCAAGATTTCAAACGATTCTACTGTTGGAACGTTGATTGGTGTCGGAGCCGAATTCGTGGGCGATATGATGAAAGGCATGCTTTCGCCCAATTCTGCTGAAACCGACGCTGTCGAGCTTGAACGGACTCGCCGTTAGCTCAACAATTATCCCAAGTATTTTTCGCCGGATTCCACGCTCTGGTAAATGAGCGTGTTGATGGTCATGGGGCCTACACCGCCCGGAACCGGAGTGTAAGCGGATGCCACGTCGTCGAGCCCCTTTTCAATGTCGCCGACGCCACCCGGATGGTAGCCGGCATCAACCACGACGGCACCCTGCTTGATCCATTCCTTCTTGATAAATTCCGGCTTGCCCACGGCACCCACCAGGATGTCCGCCTGCTTCACGAATTCGGGCAGGTTTTCGGTCTTGCTGTGGCAAATCGTCACGGTGCAGTCTGCGTTCAAGAGCATCATGGCCATGGGCTTGCCGAGGATGGCGCTGCGGCCAACGACCACGGCGTGCTTGCCAGCGAGAGGAATGTTGTAAGCCTTAAGGAGGCGCATAATGCCGGCGGGCGTTGCGCAACCGTAAGCGGGTTCGCCCATAGCCATGCGGCCAAAGCCGAGGCAGGTTACGCCGTCTACGTCCTTGCGGGCGTCAATAGCTTCGAATGCGGCGCGTTCGTCAATGTGGCGCGGAACCGGGTGCTGCAACAGAATGCCGTGCACGTCGCGATTTTCGTTGAGTTCCTGGATTTTGTTCAGGAGTTCCTGCGTGGTGGTGTTCTTCGGAAGCACCACGCGAATGCTTTCCATGCCCACGCGGGCGCAGGCGTTGCCCTTCATCTTCACGTAAGTGGCGCTGGCCGGATCGTCGCCCACGAGAATCGTTGCAAGGATCGGGGTCTTGCCCGTCTTTTCCTTGAGCTTTGCCACGCGGGCGCTGAGTTCTTCTTCAGTGGTCTTGGCAAGTGCCTTGCCGTCGAGGATGAGTGCTGCCATAAGTGTCTCCGGGGCGCAGAATGCGCGATGTTATTGCGCAAAGATAGAATTGTTTTGGTTGTTAGTCATTAGTTTTTAATTGATGGAAAAAAATAAAGCCCCGCAAAAAAGCGAGGCTACAAAAAATGAAAAGCTGTAAGATTTTCGTAAAATCTTAGAACATGTCCTTGAGAGACGGAACCAAGGAGCAAACGATCACCCACGGGTAGGAAAGAGAACCCTTAAGCCAACCAGTCTTGGCAGGGCTCGGCACCACAGGAGCGCTGCTCGTGCTGACCATGTTATCCAACGAGCTGCGAACACTTTCGATGGAATTGTCGAAAGCTTGCTTGTTGGCAGAGGCCGAGTTGATGAAATTTTTGAAACGGTAGTTCATACAATTTCCTTATTTTTCTCACTCTTATATGTAAATTTAGTAACAAAAAGCTGTTCGTGCAACCCCTTTGTAAACCCCTGTTTACTGCACTTGTGTAAATAAAGTTGTTGTCTATTTGGATAAAAGTTGTGAAATTTGGCTAAAAACGGCAATTTTTGTTTAAAAATTGTTTTGTGAAATCGGGATTTTGTACTTTATAGGTCAAAAAGATTGTTCTAAAAAGTGTTCACGCTCCGTTCTTCCTTACGTTTTCTACTTTTTAGTGTGTCGTAAATCACTGATTTTCAAAAGGTTAAAATGAAATTCAAGCCAAATTTTTATGCTGTTCTGCCTATTTTGGGTATTTTCGTTGCTTGTGGTGGTGGTCAAAAGCCTGCTGTGGATCCTGAAGCCCAGGCTGATACCACGGCCGTATCTAAGTCTGCATTGCCTGACATGAACAACCCGACAGACCGTTACAGCTATGCGCTGGGTATGGATTTGGGCAAGGCCATTGCCAATGTGAATGTGCCGCTGAATATGGATGTGCTCATGGGCGCAATCAAGGACCAGGTGGATGCAGACCGCCCGGTGCAAATGACCGATTCTACCGCTGAATCTGCCTTGCAGGATTTGTTGCTGCAGATGCAGAAGAAGAAGGAATCCGACGAAAAGGCTCAGGCCCAGAAGGCGCTTGATGAACAGAAGGAATTCCTTGCCAAGAACGCGAAGGATTCTACCATCAAGCTGACTCCGAAGGGCGTGCAGTACAAGATTCTTAAGGAAGGTACGGGCCTTGTTCCCAAGGTGAGCGATAAGGTTCAGGTGCACTATATTGGCGCGCTGCTTGACGGCACGGAATTCGACAATAGCGTGAAGCGCGGTGAACCGCTGGAATTTCCGGTGAGTGCCGTGATTGAAGGCTGGCAAGATTTGCTCCAGATGATGAAAGAAGGTATGAAGGTGAAGGCCTGGATTCCCAGTGGCCTTGCCTACGGTGAAGCAGGCGTGCCGCCGATGATTCCGGCGAATGCAATGCTCGTGTTCGA
>CADBHQ010000061.1 GCA_902794535.1 Fibrobacter succinogenes
GGATCTCGGCATTACGATTCCGGTGGGTAAGGACTCCATGAGCATGAGCACCGTGTGGCAGGACGACAAGGGTAGCCACCGCGTGACGGCTCCGATTTCTCTCGTCATCAGTGCCTTTGCTCCTTGTGCCGATGTGCGCAAGACGCTTACCCCGCAACTGTTGCAGGATAAGGATTCGACGCTCGTTCTTGTCGATCTCGCTCGCGGCAAGAACCGCATGGGTGCATCCATTGCTGCCCAGGTTTACAACAACCTCGGTGACAAGGCTCCGGATGTGGACAGCGCCAAGGAACTCCGCGCCTTCTTCGAGACGATTCAGAAGCTCAATGCCGACGGCAAGATTATGGCCTACCACGACAAGAGCGATGGCGGTCTCTACACGACTGTTGCCGAAATGGCATTCGCTGGCCATGTGGGTGTCACGCTCAATGCCGGTGCCCTCAAGGGTAACCTGATCGACGCCCTGTTCAACGAAGAACTCGGTGCCGTGCTTCAGGTGAAGAAGGCTGACCTCGCTGCTGTGAAGGCTGCGTTCGAAGCTGTTGGTCTCGGCGATACCGTTTCTGAAATCGGTACGCTCAACGATACTTATAACTTGGTCATCGGCGACTACGCCGAAGGCCTCTCGGATCTCCGCGCTATTTGGAGCGACACGACCCGCCGCATTGCGGCCCTCCGCGATAACCCGGATTGTGCCGAAAGCGAATACAAGCTCAAGTTGGAACAGGACGATCCGGGTATCACGCCGAAGGTCACCTTCGACGTGGCGGCGTCTGCCAAGATTGTGAAGGATTTCGCAAGCCGTCCGAAGATGGCAATCCTCCGCGAACAGGGCGTCAACGGCGAACTCGAAATGGCTGCCGCCTTCCAGAAGGCAGGCTTTGAATCCATCGACGTTCACATGACTGACATTCTCGAAGGCCGTGTAAGCCTCAAGGACTTCAACGGTCTCGTTGCCTGCGGTGGCTTCAGCTACGGTGACGTTCTCGGTGCCGGTGAAGGCTGGGCCAAGAGCATTCTCTTCAACCCGAAGGCTCGTGCTGAATTCGAAGCCTACTTCAACCGCAAAGACACCTTCACGCTCGGCGTTTGCAATGGCTGCCAGATGGTTTCTAACCTCAAGGATTTGATTCCGGGCGCCAAGCACTGGCCGCGTTTCGTTCAGAACCTTTCTGAACGCTTCGAAGCCCGTTACTGCTCTTTGAAGGTCGAAGATACTCCGGCTGTGCTCCTCAAGGGCATGGCAGGCTCCGTGCTCCCGATTGCGGTCGCACACGGCGAAGGCCGCGCAGAATTCGCTAGCCGCGAAGCTGCTGAAGCCTGCCTTAAGACCGGTCTCGTGGCGCTCCGCTACGTGGATGGCAAGCACGAATACACCGAACGTTACCCGCTGAACCCGAACGGTTCCCCGTTCGGCATCAACGGCCTCTGCTCCGAAGACGGCCGCGCTCTCGTGATGATGCCGCACCCGGAACGCGTATTCCGTACCTGCCAGTACTCCTGGCACCCGGCAGAATGGGGCGAAGATGGTCCGTGGATGCAGTTGTTCCGCAACGGTCGTATCTTTGTCGGCTAATTTTTTGTAGCTTAGTGTCGAAAATTGCTGTCTTGAAATCTTAACCAGAGGAATTATGAAGGCAAAACTCCTGGCTCTTGTTTCATTGGCGTCGCTGTTTTTCTTGAACGGCTGTAATGGTATCGGCGACAAGGATACAATCCTTGCTCGCATCGATAAAGAAAAGGTCTATCAAGAAGACTACACATTGCTCATGAAAAATGGAGAAACGTACAAGACGACTAAAGGTCAGTTCCTGTATGACAAACTCTATTCAAAGGCTGCACTTGTAACGAGAGCTCTTGCTGAATATCCTGAATTGGCTGAGGAATGGAAGACTCATTTCGCTGACTTGGAACCTCGCTTTTTGACGATGATTTACCAGCGCTATTATGTCATGGAATGCTTGACATATAGCGATGCTGAATTGCGTCAGTATTATGATTCCAATAGAGGATTGTTCCCGTCGGATTCAACGGGCGAATTCTTGATGGTTCGTGGCGATGTTGCAAGCTACTACTATGTTTCAAAGAATCAGGAACGATTTGATTCCTATTTGAAGGATACGCTTAAGCTTCAAGACACTTCGGAAGAAGAAATCTTGAAGCAAAAGAAGGCCTTTGCCGATGCGTACCGTCGTGAATTGCGCGGCTCTCTTTCGGACCATATTCTTGAAAAAGCCCATATTGGAATTCAGGAAACTCCGTCTGTCGATGCGAAGACCTATTACAACAAGCACAAAGATGAATTCATGACCGTTCCTGGCTATGAATTGTACCATGTGCAGGGCGATTCGGCAAAGCTTGCCTCTTTGTTTGCTGAAGCTCCGACGCTTGAACAGTTTAAGGCTGCAGCGTATGCAAACAGCACCAACTCGAAAACCGCAAAGGATAGCGGTTATGTTGGTCATGTCAAGCAAAACTTTGCTTTGCCCTATGGAATCGGCATGGTCGATGCCCTTGCTTCGGCTCTGGAAGGAAAACAGCCTGGCTTTGTGACGGATGTCCTTCGTGCTGGCAATAGCTTCCATCGTTTTTATCTTGCCGCTCAGGATCCGGCCAAGATGAAACCCTATGACCGCGTTGAAACGGCTCTTCAGAACGGTGTCAAAGATGGTACGTATTTTGATATCGATTCTTCTACGGTGCTGATTACGAAGTCCGGCAAGCCGGTGTTTACCGAAGCGGATTTGTTGCGCTATAACGAACTTTATTTCCGTCAAAGAATGAATCTCCGAGTCCATCAGAGAATCGTGGAAATGGTGGCTGAAACTTTCGCCTATGCTGAAATTGCAAGAGAATTGAAGCTGAACCATTCCTGGGAATACAGGGCCCTGTACCGCTACAACCGTTTGGAATACCTGTCGAACCGTTATGTCGAAAAAAAGTTGTTTGACCAGGATGTTCCGGAAGATACTTTGAAAGCATACTACGATTATGTTCGCAATGCTATTCAGTCGGGTTATTCTTACGAGCAGTCCAAGAATCTGGTGCGCAAGATTGCTTTGTTCCCCGAAAACTTGTACAAGCATGATTACTTCATGTGCTATCGCTTGATTTACGCGGGCAAGACTTACGAACAAAGTATTTCTGAAATTTATAACAGAAACCTCGGCGATTACACGGTTGCAAAGACGGAAAGATTTGCGACGGAGGCTTATGAGAACGCCGATGTGCATTTGTACGATACGAGAATTGCTGAATTCAAACCCTACAAGACGGCTGACAAGCTGATTGCTCGTGCAGATTCTCTTTACCAGGCCGGTAAAAAGTCTGATGCCTATTATGCTTATCGTGATGTGATGTATGCCTATGCCGAAAATGACAGCCTGTTTGAACGAGTCGCTTATGAAATGGCTCAAGTTCAGGGCGAAAACGAAGAATTCATGGATGCAGAAGGGGAGTACTACGCCTTCTACACCATGTGGCCGAATAGTGTAAATGCCGAAAAGGCCATGTTTAGCCGCGGCTTTATGCTCAACGAAAATTTGGGCTGGAACGACAAGGCTCTCGGAGTGCTTGAAGAATTCCTTAAGAAGTATCCGAACAGCGAACTTAAGGAATCCGCCCAGTGGCTCGTCGATAACATCAAGAGTGAAGGCAAACTTGCCGATGATTTGATGAAAAAGATCGAAGCCGAAGACTAAAAATCCTATATTTTCAACACTTTCAAATAAAAGGTACCAACTATGGAAATGACATTTGCAATGATCAAGCCCAATGCCGTGAAATCCGGCCTCGTGGGCCGCATTATCGACCGTTACATCGCTGCAGGCCTCTCTGTCTGCGCCGTGAAGATGCACCAGATGACTTCTGCTGATGCTCGCGGTTTCTACGCTGAACACGTGGAAAAGCCGTTCTTCCCGGAACTCGAAGCCTACATGACCAAGGGCCCGTCCGTGATGCTCGCCCTCGGCGGCGAAAATGCCATTGCCAAG
>CADBHQ010000062.1 GCA_902794535.1 Fibrobacter succinogenes
ATGCGCGAAAAGACCTTGAACGCTTTCCGCGACAAGAAACTCCGCATTCTCATTTGTACGGACGTGGCAGCCCGCGGTATTGACGTGGACCACGTGACACACGTGATTGTGTACGACCACCCCGATGACCACGAAGTGTATGTGCACCGTAGCGGACGTACCGCCCGTGCGGGCCGCAGCGGACTTTGCATTTCGCTGATTACTCCGGTCGAAGAAATCGACATGAAGCAGACCGCCGCAGACTTCGGCATCAACTTCATCAAGATGGAAGTTCCGACAAACGAAGAAATTGCAAAGAAGGTGAGCGAACGCGTGCGCGCCAAGCTCGAACAAGAAAAGAACCACTTTGGCGGACAGAAAGCCCGCGAACGCATCAGCCGCGTAATCCCGCTGGTGAAGGAACTCGCAAACGGCACCGAAGAAGACCAGATGCTTCTCGCCTACCTCGTTGACCGCTACGCATGGAAAAAATAGGTTTGAAAGGGAAGAACAATGGCTAAAATCAAAATCAAATCCGCAAAAGAAATCGAACTGATCCGCGACGCAGGCGCCCTCGCCGCAGAAACTCTCATTCGCGCAGGCGAAATGTGCAAACCGGGCGTATCCACTCTGGAAATCGATGAATTCATCGGCGACTATACCCGCAAGAACAAGGGTATTTCGGCCTGCATGGGTTACCACGGTTATCCGCGCTACGCTTGCATCAGCATTAACGAAGTCGTGTGCCACGGCATTCCGAGTGCAAACACCATCCTGAAAGACGGCGATATCGTGAACATCGATATCACCACGATTCTTTCGGGCTATCATGGTGATACCTCGGCCATGTTCTGCGTGGGCCGCGTGAGCAACCTCGCTCAGGAACTCGTGGACACCGCCAAGTTCTGCATGGAAGAAGGCATTCGCGCCGCTGGCGAACAAGGTGCTCGCTACTACGACATCGGTAACGCCATCCAAGACATTGCCGACGAACATGGTTTCAGCGTAGTCGAAGATTATTGCGGTCACGGAATCGGTCGCGGTTTCCACGAAGAACCGACCCTGTACCACTTCCGCAACAATGTGCTCAAGCAGTTCATTGAAGTCGGCAACGTGTTCACCATCGAACCCATGATCAACGTGGGTCGTCCGGGCACCAAGACGCTCTCCGACGGTTGGACGGCAGTAACCCGCGATGGTTCGCTTTCTGCCCAGTGGGAACACACCGTGGCCCGCACCAAGAACGGCATCGAAATCCTGACGCTCCCCCGCTAAGACATGTCGTTACTCGGAAACTTACGCAACAAGGCTGTCGAAGCCTTTGTCAAGAACCACGAACTGGTCAAGCGCTTTGGCGATGTCCAGTCCGTGTCTATTGACTCAGACAACGGCACTGCCGACGTAAGTGTGCTCTTGCACGGTGAAATTTTCCCGATTAAGTTTCGCGGCTACTACTTTTTCGACGATTCCGATACAGGCACCGACATCGTAGTGCGTAAAATTACCTGCGAGCGCGAATGGATTGACCAGGCACTTTCGTACTGGCTCGATGGCAAGACTCTCCGCTACAACATCCCCGGGCTCGCCGGCGGCATCGCGAAGATTATATTCTAGAATCCTCGCCCCCCCCCTTCATCGCACATTTATCATTTCACATTACACATTTAATAATGTATATTAGTCTCGTAAGGAGACTTTTATGAGCGATTGCACCGACGAAAAGATGGAAAAATTCAAGGAAAAACTAGCTTCCCTGCTGTTTGACCTGATTACCGACATTCCGGAATCCCTGCATTCCCCAAGCGAAAACTCTGACGATAAAATCAAGAAACTGATTCGCCAGGCCGCAGTCAAAGCCTCCCTAGTGAGCGCTACACTTTCGGTTCCGGCCGGAGTTACGGGTGTATTGACCTCGATTCCTGACATTGCCGCCATCTGGCGCATTCAAGCCCAACTGGTGTCCGATATTGCCGCCACCTACGGTAAATTCGCCCAACTGAGTCGCGAAGCCATGGTCTGGTGTCTGTTCCGCCATAGTGCCGCCCAACTTTTGCGCGACATCGCTGTGCGCACCGGCAGCCGCATTGTGGTCCAGAAGGTCTCTTTTGCGGTTCTAGAATCTATCCTGAAGAAAATCGGCCTCAAGGTCTCTACCAAATTCTTAGGCAGGGCCGCTCTCCGTGCCATTCCGGCCATCGGAGCGCTTGGAAACGGAGCCTATTCCTTCTATGACACCACCGAAGTCGGCAAGACCGCAGCTTCCTACTTTAAGGCTTTGGCCGACAATCCCGAAGAAGTCGAAGACGCCGAAATAGCAGATTAATGAAATCCGTTTTTTCAATCCTAGTCCCACTTCTTTTTGCACTGTTTTTCCTTTCCCTGTTCGGAGAAAAGATTCCTTACAACGATGGGGCCGGATTCGACGGGACTTTCTACAGAGAAGTCTTTCGAAATTTTTCGAACGACTTTTTTTCTATCGGTTACGACGGTTTCCGAATACAAAGAATTTTCCCTTTCTGCGCCATGAATCTAGTCTATGGCGCATTAAACATCCCCCTCGACAATTCGCACATGTTATGGGGAATGGGCGTGCTGCACATATTCAATCTGATTCTTCAAGTTGTCTTCTTCTTTAAGCTTGCCATTCTGCGAAATTGGAAAAAATCGACCACAGCCATCCTCTTCTCGATTTTCTTCTTTAACTACTACGTCCTTAAAAACTGCGGCTACGAACTGTTCCAAACAGACGCTTTCGCCATCACAACAGCCTTAGTCTCTTACTACCTATTGTTACGCGACAAGTTTGCGCTTTCCTTCGCCGTATCCCTTCTTGGACTTTTTACCTGGCCAACCATCACCACCATAAACCTGTTGCTCATTCTGTTCAGGCAAAACCTGCAACCCATTCCAGAAGAAAACCGCTTGGGCAAAATTCTCTATCGAATCACCCCGGCTGCATACGCCGTCGCCGCAACAGGTATCATTACATTATTAATAGTATTGCACAAGCAAGACGCCCTTGTCCAATTCCTACAAGTCGATTTAAGCGCTGGCTTATTAATACTATCTCTTGTAACCGCTATTGGCCTGCTTTGGGTTTTATGCAAAAAAGGCTCCTTCCCCTTTTTCTATAGCCCGGCACAGTTCTATTTCATATTTTCACTTAAAACAGCCGTTTTACTGATCCTACCGATTATCGCCATCAAGGTTTTCCTTGGATTCCATACCAACGAAGAGGTTTTCTTTAACGGGAGGGTCTTCCTTTTTCAAACCCTCATTCGCCCACTCAAGTACCCCGCCATCACCATCGCTGGGCATGTCGCCTACCTAGGAATCCTTCTTCCGCTCATTTTGCTCCAATTTCGCCGTTTTTCGAAGGATTTCGTATCGATATCACCGGGGCATGCACTCGCCTTTCTCGGATTTTTGTTTCTTGCCATCGATAGTGAAGCCCGACACATCGTCACCTTCTTGCCGATCATCCTGATTCCGTTGGGAAGCGTTCTCGATTCCCTTGACCTAGCCCCCCGCAAAGCGGCTATTCTTGTCATTTTACAACTCATACTGAGCCACTTCTATATTCCTATCAATGTCGAAGGGTTGGCGCAATCGCTTACGGACCTAAATTTCACCTCCGATGCCGCTCAGAGGTTCTTTATGAGTTTCGGTCCATGGATGACTTTTAAAAGCTATCTCCTTTGGATTTTGACCTCTTTTGCCGTTTTTACCGCCATTTGGGCAGTCCTCAGAAAAACAAGCCCTTGAAACAGGGCTTTTTTTTTCTATCTTTGGGCGCAACTCAAACAAACATCAACTCCATTTGTGGAATAAAATATGAAAAACATTGAAAAGCACAGAAATATTGGTATTTCTGCCCACATCGACTCCGGTAAGACCACCCTTACCGAACGTATCCTCTACTTCACAAAGCGTATCCACGCTATCCACGAAGTTCGTGGTAAAGACGGCGTCGGTGCCACGATGGACTCCATGGAA
>CADBHQ010000063.1 GCA_902794535.1 Fibrobacter succinogenes
GAGGGTGAGCGGACGGCCCAGCTGCTTGCGGGCAGCTTCAACGCGGGCAGGAATGCGGGCATAGACGCCCTGGATCATGTCGAAATTGAAAAGCATAGTCTCTTGGGGGTTTAGGTTGAATTTTCGGGCGTAAAGATAGAAATTTATCGGGTCACAATTCTGTGTCCTATATTATTCCATAGGTTATCGACGAGGCCTCCGCCCAGGCGAAGCTTTTGCGGTAATGTTGGCTTACGGTCGTAGAGCATCTGGATATATTCGTCTTTTTGACCTTCAAAATCAAGGATTTCGATGGTATAGACGCTCGGAACTTCCGAGTTACGGGAGTGGTGGATAGCAACCACGGTCCCTTTGACGTGCAAGTCGTAATGCTTATTGGATATGCCGAGGCTAATGGGTTCGCCTAGGTAGAGCGAGTCAAGTTCGTCGGTGAAAATATCAAGGCCATGTTCCAAGAGCTTTGTCGTTATGCCGTCAATTTGGCGGCCATCTTCTTTCTGAATGGTAATCATTTCGGCGGCGCGGACCTTGACGTTTTCGCCATCGGAATCTCGGCCCATTCCTAGGAAGATACACATAATCAGGTAGTACGTGTTGCGCAAAAGCCAGAAGAGTACGGCGAGAATCCCGATGTACTTCAAGGCAATCAACATATAAGACATGCGGATGATGCCTGCGACGCTTGTTGGGCTTTTCTTTTTTGGTGACCTTGAATGTAGAAAGGGTGATTCCCAAGGTTTCCTTGATAATCGGAATAAGCAAGAATGGCATGACCGATGTTTCGTAAATGCCGCTCCAGCGGGACGAAATTTTTCCTTGGCTTGTAATTCTTAATGCAACCATCGAAAGCAAATGCATGGGGAGCCAGAACAAGGCCAGGTCAACCAAGGTGCATTTGAAAATCGGAATACAGAAAACGGCAAACATCAAAGGAGAAATCAGGTAAATCAGGTTCTTGATAGGTGAAAACCAATAGAGTACGGAACTCAGGTAGCTAAGCTTTTGTGATAAGTCCAGCTTGCGGTTGCGCAGGAACTTGAGCTGCTTTGCGGTGGCAATCACGCCGCGACCCCAACGGGTTCTTTGCTGGATATGTTCCTTGAACGAGGAGGGCGCCAAGCCCGATGCCAAGGGTTCCGAAAGGCCGAGACTTACAAAGCCTGCAGATTCTATCAGCATGCCTGTGGCAAAGTCTTCGGTAATGGATTTTGTATAAAATCCACCAATGGCTTCCAGTGCCTTGCGCGAAATAATCGTGTTTGATCCGCCGTAAATCACGCTGTTGGTAGATGTCTTGGCCGCTTCAATGACACCATAGAAATAGTCCTGCTCGTTCGGGACTTTCATTTCGGCGTATAGGTTGTGCTGGAACACGTCGGGAGTGTAGAAACTCTGCGGAGTCTGGATAAACCCGAGCGGACGGCGCTTTTCTTCGGGGAGGCTTTCGTTGATGCGTTCGGCGTCCACAAAATAGGGAATTGTCTTGAGCAGGAACTTCCTCTGCGGAATCATGTCGGCGTCAAATGTCACTACGTAAGGCGAATGGGTACGTTCCAAAGCCTTGTTAAGGTTTCCGGCCTTGGCGCCTTCGTTGTCTGGGCGATCAAAATAATGGACTCCGAGTTCTTCGGCAAGTTTGCGCATTTCAGGCCTGCGATGGTCATCGCACAGGTAAATGTGAACCTTGTTCTTGTCGGGGTATTCCATATACTTGCAACCGATAATGGTCTTGCGCAAAAGTTCGGGTGGTTCGTTATAAGTCGAAATAAAGATGTCCACATCGGGGTAGTCTTCGTCGGCGATTTTAGGGAGCGGGTGCTCGCGAAATTTAAGCATGCCGCTGTAGTGAATCATGGATTCGCAAAAGCCGAGAATCTCGATGACTAGCAAGATGCAGCTTCCGATAATCGCAATCCAGCCGTAGGCAAAGGGAATGGAACAGGAAACGCGCCAACAAAGGTAAATCAAGGTGCAAAAAGAACTTGAAAACAGGAACAGGTCGCTCAGAATGACTTTGCTGGGCTTGGAATTGAACTTTAATGCGCCTTTATCGGGGCTGTACTTTAGCAAGTCATCGTAGGTTTTGATTTTTTGAGTCTTGAATCTTTTTTTGAACTTGTGAAAGAGAAGGGTGATGAAAAGAATAATGAATACAGGGATGGCGAATAGGGCCCAAACCTTATAGGGCGCGGTGCGAGCCATTAACTTGAATTGGGATTTCGGTTCGTAGGCAAGCTCGATTTTGTCTATGTCGGTTCCCTGGAAAATGGCCTTCGCAAATTGGCCCGAAAGCGTAAGGTCTTTGTCGGTCAAGGAATCCGTGGCGTACGAATCGTCCTTGATCATGGAGGCTTCTTCTTCTTTATTAGACAGGCTCCAAATCGTGTAGTTTAAATGCAGGGAATCGAGCAGTCGGTACCATGTTTTTACGCTTTCAAAATCAATTTTCCCATCACCGGTTTCTTCGCAGAGACCGCTTTCTGAAACAAAGATGGGTGTTCCTTGCCCAACAACTTCGCGGAGCTTGGCCCGAAATTCGTCTTTGTGCGAGGTCGCGTAAAAATGGAACGTGTACATGATGTTTTCAAAATTTACCGGATCTTTAGCCGGGAATTGAATTTCGCGGTCGTAGTTGGGCGTTCCGATTAAAACCAATGCGGCGGGGGAGTGCCTGCGGATAACGGGAATGATGATATTCGCATATTCTTTAATATCTTCCCAGGTGCAGTCGCCGTTCGGTTCGTTGCAGATTTCAAAAATCACGTTCGGGACATTTGCGTATTCCTTTGCCATCATATTGAAAAAGTTGATGGCTTCGGCGAGGTTTTCGTTCGGGTTGTTGTCCGTAAGAATGTGCCAGTCGACCATCACGTACATATCGTTGTCGATGGCGTACTGGACGCCCTTTCGCAGAATTTCAAGGTTCTTTTGACGGTCGCCGTGCACATAATCGTCTGAATACATGGCGAGGCGGATCAGGTTCGTGTTCCATTCGGTGCTCAACTGCTTGAAAAGTCCGTTGTTCACGAACTGCGGAAACCAGGTGAGACCATGGGTGCTTGCACCCCTCAGTACGACCTGCGTTCCGGCTTCGTCGTAAAGGCCGGTTCCTTGTACATGGAGTTTGCCGTTTATGGAGGGGCGTGCAACCATGGCGCTGGCTGAAATAGTTATAGCCAAAATCAATAACGCGATGGTTTGTAAAATGCGAAAATCGGACTGTTTCATGCTTTGAAAGATAATAAAAGCCCAATTTTACCCTTAACAAAGGGTGTAAATTTTCCTAAATTTGGCCGCGTTCCTAAGATTGGAGACCCCCATGCCCAATATTAACGCCAAAGAGTCCGTCAAGAATTTCCTTGCTGGAGTCAAGACGACCGTTACCCCTGAATTGTTCCGCACAATCCGCAGGGGCTACGACAAGAAGAACTTCGTAAGCGACCTCATGTCGGGCCTGATTGTGGGCATTCTGGCGCTCCCGCTTGCCATTGCTTTCGCAATCGCTTCGGGCGTGGGTCCGGAACAGGGTCTTTACACGGCAATCATCGCTGGCTTTACCATTTCGCTCTTGGGCGGTTCCCGCTTCCAGATTGGTGGCCCGACGGGTGCTTTTATTGTGATTGTTTACGGTATCGTGAGCCAGTATGGTTACGATGGCCTTGCCTCGGCAACGCTTTTGGCCGGTATCTTGTTGATTATCTTTGGCTTGGCCAAGTTTGGCGCTATCATTAAGTTTATCCCGTACCCGGTAACCGTGGGCTTTACCGCCGGTATCGCTATTATTATTGCTCTTGGTCAGGTTCCGAACTTCTTCGGTCTGCGATTCCTTTCTAAGGACCCGGCCGATGCTGTGGGCAAAATCAAGCTTTATGCTTCTTCTTTGGATACCATTAATATTTATGCTGTGATTGTGGGCCTTGTGGCTCTGGCCGTTTGCATTCTTTGGCCGAAGATTACCACGAAGGTTCCGGGCTCCTTGATTGCTATTATCGTGGCGACAGTGCTTGTGAAGGTTTTGGGCTGGGACGATCCGATTACGGGCCATGGCGTGGTGACCATTGGCATGAAGAACCACATTCCGAGTGGTTTCCCGGTACCGCACCTGCCGAACATTAGCCTCGAAATGATGCAGAAGGTGTTCCAGCCGGCTTTGACGATTGCCATTTTGGGTGCTATTGAATCCCTTTTGAGCGCTGTGGTGGCTGACGGTATGACCTCGACCAAGCACCGCTCCAATACCGAACTTTTTGGCCAGGGTGTCGCTAACGTGCTTTCTCCGATGTTTGGTGGTATTCCGGCTACGGGTGCTATTGCCCGTACGGCAACGAACATCCGTAATGGTGCCGTGAGCCCGATTTCTGGCTTGGTGCATGCGATTGTTTTGCTCCTCATTATGCTGGTGCTTGGTAAGTATGCCGAAATGAT
>CADBHQ010000064.1 GCA_902794535.1 Fibrobacter succinogenes
AGTCAAGCTGAAGCATGCGAAGATTGCTGCCTTTGGTTCTACTCGTCGCCCCAAGGTGTTGCCTGAAAAGGACCCGCTGCTGCAGGCTCTTGTAAAGTCTGGCGCTCCGGTGAAGACCATTTTCGGCAAGAGCTGGGACCTGCATGTGACCGACGTGATTCGCACGACTCTCGAAGAAAACCTCGACATGATCGAGTCTTCGGTGGCATACCTCAAGGAACATTCCGAAGAGGTGATTTACGATGCGGAACATTTCTTTGACGGCTACAAGGCGAACCCGCAGTATGCCTTGGAAACCCTGAGAGCAGCAGAACATGGCCATGCCGACTTTATTGTGCTTTGCGACACCAATGGCGGAACCATGCCTTGGGAACTCGAAGAAATCGTGAAGGACGTAAAAAAGTATGTGTCTACACCTATCGGTATCCATGTGCATAACGATGCCGGTCTCGGCGTGTGCAACAGCATTTACGCCGTAAAAAGCGGTGCGACCATGGTGCAGGGCGTGGTGAACGGTTACGGTGAACGTTGCGGTAACGCAAACCTCACGACCATTGCCGCCGACCTCCACTTTAAAATGGGTGCTAAGTTCTTTGCCGCTAAAAAGATTGCCCGACTCCGTCAGCTGAGCAGCAACGTAGACCAGATTGTGAATCTCCCGAGCGACGCTCACGCCCCGTATGTGGGCGATGCGGCTTTTGCCCATAAGGGTGGTGCTCACATCGATGGCGTCATGAAGGTGTCTCGCAGCTTTGAACACATCGACCCGCACGCTGTGGGTAACGACCGCGTATTTGTGACCAGCGATCAGGCCGGAGGCTCTCTCGTTGTCGAAAAGCTTAAGGCCATCAAGCCGGGCATTGACAAGAAGGATCCGGTAGTGGCAAGTCTGCTTTCTTTGATCAAGGAACGCGAAAATGCCGGTTGGCATTTCGACAGCGCCGAAGCAAGTTTCAAGATGCTTGTGTACCGCCACTTGGGCATGGTCAAGGAACCGTTCAAGGTGTTGAATTACCGCGTTATCGAAGACAAAACGCCGCAGGGTGTTTCTGTTTCGCAGGCCACAGTCAAGCTCCAGATTGGCGACAAGATTAGCCATCAGGTGAGCGAAGGCGATGGCCCGGTGAATGCTTTGGATGCCGCCCTCCGCAAGGCTTTGCTCCCGTTCTTCCCGAACATGGCGAAGGTCAAGCTCGACGACTATAAGGTGCGCGTGCTCGGATCCAAGGTTGCCTCTGACGCGACGGTTCGCGTGTGGACGACCTTCGGCGACGAAAAGGGCTACTGGAATGTGGTGGGCGTTTCGAGCAACATCATCGAAGCTTCTTGGATGGCTTTTGTTGATGGCTTGACCTATAAGATTCTGGTGGACGATAAAGTCATCGAAAGCGCATACAAACATTTGGACGTGAAGCCTGTTGAACCGGTCAAGGCAAAAGAAGAGGCTGCGCCTGAGAAAGCGAAAAAATTGACTGCTCGCAAGGTTCGTAATCTCGCGGGTGTTTCAAGGAAAAAGTAAGTCATGCAAATTGTAAAAGTTACTCCGAAATCTGCTGAAATCGAACGCATTTGCGGGCGCGAAGTCGCTCCGTCTAGGGAAATTCACGACAAGGTGTTGAGCATTCTTGCCGACATCAAGAAGGGTGGCATTGCGAAGGCTACTGAATACGCCCAGAAGTTCGATGGTCTCAAGGGCAAGAACATTCGCGTGCCGGCTTCCGCCATTGCAAAGTCTGCAGCCAAGTGCCCCAAGGAACTCCAGAAGGCCCTGAAGCAGGCCATCAAGAACGTTCGTGACTTCCACAAGAACCAGATGGAAGAATCCTGGCTGATGGAAGGTGCCGACGGCGTGGTGCTCGGTCAGCGCATTCGTCCGATGAAGCGCGTGGGCCTTTATGTGCCGGGTGGTGCAGGCATTTATCCGAGTACCGTGATTATGAATGCGGTCCCGGCTCTCGTAGCTGGCGTGCAAGATATCGTGGTGGTGACCCCGATTAAGGGCGAAATCAACCGCGCTGTGGCCTTTGTGCTGCAAGAACTCGGTATTGATGAAGTCTACCACATTGGTGGCGCTCAGGCAATCGGCTTGCTCGCTTATGGCGCTAAGGATGCCAAGGGCAAGACTGTTGTGGAACGCGTCGACAAGATTGTGGGCCCGGGTAACGTGTTTGCCGCTATCGCCAAGAAAGAAGTCTTTGGCGTCGTCGATATTGACATGGTCGCAGGCCCCTCCGAAGTGCTCGTGATGGCTGACAACACTTGCGATCCGGACTTTGTCGCTGCAGACCTTTTGAGCCAGGCTGAACACGGTTCCGGCTTTGAAGCTGCTATCTGCATTACCGACAACATGGAAACCGCCCAGATGATTTCTGCTTGCGTTGATGTGCAGGTCGAAAATTCTCCGAAGCGTGAACTTCTCGAAAAGGTGCTCGGCAACTTTGGCCGCATCTTGGTGGTGAAGGACTGGTTCGACGGCGTGGAAATCGCAAACCGCATTGCTCCGGAACACTTGGAAGTGATGACTGCTGAAGCTGAATCCATGGCTGCTCAGATTGAAAATGCTGGTGCCGTGTTTATCGGCCCGTGGTCCAGCGAACCGGTTGGCGACTACTTTGCCGGCCCGAACCACGTGCTGCCTACTAACGGCACGGGCCGCTTCTTCAGCCCGCTCGGCGTGTACGACTTCTTGAAGCGCATGAGCATCATCCGCTACAGCGAAAAGGCCATCAAGAAGAATGCGAAGGCAATTGCCACCGTTGCGACCGAAGAAGGCTTTATCCATCACGCTGCAGCTGTGCTGAAGCGCCTCTAATATTCAATAAAATTTTTGAAGAAAGGCTCCTCGTTCGAGGAGCCTTTTCTACTTTTATAGAAAAATGGTGAGATAATTTATGGCTAAAACGATTCTTCAATCTGTATTGTTCCAAGGAAAAAAACAAGATATTTTGATTTCTGGCAAAAAGTTTGCCAAGGTCGGTCGTAAACTTTCCAAGAGTGATTTTGCAAATGCCGAAATCGTTAAATGCGATGGCTTGGCCATTATCCCGCCTTTTTACAACGGACACACGCATGCTGCAATGACTTTGCTGCGAGGCTATGCCGACGATATGCCGCTTCAGAAGTGGCTGCAGGAATACATTTGGCCGTTCGAGGCTAAGCTCACTGCTAAGGATATCGAAATCGGATCGCGCCTGGCCGTGCTTGAAATGATTAAGTCCGGAACGGTCTTTTTCTCGGACATGTACTGGCGTCGCGAAGTCACCATGAAGGTGGTGAAGGAAATGGGAATCCGTGCGGCCATTGGTGTGACGATTGCTGAAAATCTGGATACGCCCGAACATATTGAAGAAAATTTCAAGTTTTTGCAGGATCACCGTTTTGAATCGGACCGCGTGAAGCTAGCCGTGATGCCGCATTCCATTTATACTGTTGGCGAAAAGATTTTCAAGCGCTGCGCCAAGGTGGCCCGCGAAGAAAACTATATCTTGCATACTCATTTGTCTGAAACACTCAAGGAAGTCAAGGACTGCAAAAAACAGTATGGTTGCACTCCCGTAGAACTCCTCGAGAAAACTTTGTCGGCGCACACTGCGTTCACCTGAACGAATATGAAATGTCATTGATGGCTGAATCGGAATCGGCTGCGATTCTGAATCCGTGCTCGAACTTGAAACTCGGTAGCGGCATTCCGAAGGTGAATGCGCTACTCGATAGCGGCGTGCTTGTAGGCCTTGGTACTGACGGCGCTTCGTCTAACAATAACCTCGACATGCACGAAGAAATGAAGATGATTTCTCTCCTTGCAAAGGTGGAACCGAAGACCGGTAAGGCAGAATCTTTGCCGGCGATAGAGGCGCTTGAAATGGCGACTTGGAATACGGCGCTTGCCTATGGAATTCCGGCGGGTCTGATTGCCGACGACTTCTTGGCTGATGCATTGCTGCTCGATTTAAAGAATGAACGCTTGGCTCCGAACTATAATCTGGTGAGCAACTGGGTGTACGCCGCAGATTCTAGCGCCATTCATTCGGTTATCTGTAATGGTAAATTCGTGATGCGCAATCATCACGTCGATGGCGAAGAAGATATCATTAAAGAAGCGTGTAAATACGCAACTAAGTATGTCCGCTAATTAAAATCGCTATTTCGCGACTTGTTTCGCAGTATTTTTCAGAGAATCGACAGCGTTTTTGACTGATTCTTTGGCAACTTCAGTTGCTTT
>CADBHQ010000065.1 GCA_902794535.1 Fibrobacter succinogenes
TCATGGAACGGCCGCGGAGGTAGTCGGCGTGCTTCTTGAGCACGGCCGGGTATTCGTTCACGTCGGCGGTGATGAGGTGGTTCTTCATGCCGAGGTGCTTGAACCAGAACAGCGAAAGCTGGTTGAGGATTTTGCCCTTACCAGGAATCGGGGTGGGGAGCACCACGTCAAAAGCGGAAAGACGGTCGCTGGCGACCATCAGAAAACTGTCACCCAGGTCGTACATGTCGCGTACTTTACCCTGGTGGAACAGCGGAACTTCGGTAATGGGGGTTTCAAATTTTAAGCTCATAGTAGCCCAAATATAGGAAAATAGTGGGCTGTTGGCACTATGCAGTCGGCAGGAAAAATGACCGGCTTACAGGTCTCTGTACTGCGAAAGCTTGCGCCCGCTGTTCAAGGCAATGCGGATTAAATCGTGAATTTTTTCGGTCCGGGCAGGGAAATCCACCGGGTGGAGAGCGATGCGGGGGAGCCCGACGGGAACCTTCAGGGCGAATGCGCCGAACTTGAAGGCGGCCTTGATCAAAAAGTCGGGGATACCTGCGAAACTGGCGACAGGGGAGGCGTAGCGCTTGCCCTTGGCGGTCACCAGGGCGAATCGTTCTTCGTAGAGCATTTTTTCGGCGTGTACCTGGCTCGGCAGGAACTTGTTGCTGTACCAGGTCGGCGGGACAAATGCGGCGGGCTTTTCGGAGTCGCCAGTCAAATCTTTCCAGGCGTCTAGCCCTAAGTGCAAAAGCCTGCTCGATTCAAATTCGCTAAGGCCTGCAAATTCGGCTTCGCCACCGGTCAGGTTCATTCCGATAAGGCCTGCGTAGCTGCGGCCCTGGCTGAATTCGGCTTGGTGCTTGTAGCCGTGGAGCGCGAGCTCGAATCCGTCTTCTTTAAGTTTCTGGAGTGTTTCGCGAAAGCCCTTGACCATGTCGGACGGGGCCTTTTCGGTATCCGGGATAACAAGCACGCTGAAAGGTCCCCCTGCTAGGTCCTTGAGTTCTTCAAGAATCGGGGCGACTTTCTGGTAGTTCCAGACGCTGAAATCGTGAAAGCACAAGAGAAATTTGCGAGCCATGACTTTGAAGATAGTAATATTAGACGAAAGAACGGACCTTCGGTCCTACAGACTAGAGACGAAAGTGAAATAATGGCGCTTCGCGCAATCTCTCGTCTAAAAGCTACATTTACCCTACTATGTTAGAATCTATTGTTTTGGGCCTGTTGCAGGGCCTCGCCGAATTCCTCCCCATTTCTAGCTCCGGCCACCTTGTGCTCGGGCACGAACTTTTAGGCATGAACGAAGCGGGCATGTTCTTCGATATCATGCTCCATGCTGGCACCTTGCTGTCCATCTTCGTGGTGTTCCACAAGAAGATTACCGATATCATCGTGGGTTGCCTCCGCAGGAATCCGGAACAGCTCCGCGAAGCGGGCTACATTATCTTGGCTAGCATTCCGACGGCTATGATTGGCCTCGGCTTCAAGGACGCTCTCGAAGGCTTGTTCGAAAATCCGCGTGCCGTGTGCGTCGCCGAACTCTTTACGGGCTTGCTCCTGTTTACCTCGCAGTGGGGTGCGACCGGTGCCAAGCATCCGGATAACGAAGGCGTCAAGATGAACTGGTGGCGTGCACTTGTGACCGGTACTGTGCAGGGCATTGCCTGCATTCCGGGCATCAGCCGCAGCGGTTCTACCATCAGCGCCATGATGTTCATGGGAGTGAACCGCAAGTACGCCGGCGAATTCAGCTTCCTCATGAGCATCCCTGCCGTGGGCGGTGCAGCTCTCCTCGATTGCATCAAGTGGATCAAGTGCCAAAGCATGACTCCCGAAAAGGCTCTTCTCGACCCGGAAAAGGCTTTGAAGTGTGCTGATGCCGGTGGCTTTACCCCCGAACTTTTGGTGGGCATGGTCGTGTCGTTCATCTTCGGCATTATCGCCCTCAAGTGGCTCATGACCTTCTTGCAGAAGGGCAAGTTCCAGCACTTCGCCTGGTACGTTTGGGCCGTGGGTATCCTCGGACTGATCTTTATTTAAGTCGTCAATACTGCTTTAGCAAAAGCGTATCTACAAAGATTGACGGAGTCACCGCAATAACAGAATCCTTATAGTCTTTTGGATCAAACGGGAAGGCATTATCACGGCAACAATCTATGCCGATGGAGTCTTCCATTTTTTTTGCACGGTCGCCAATATAAGGAATCCTTATACCGTCAAAAGCATGGTCTCCCATGTGAATGTACCGGTTCGGATCCACTAGGAAAATTTTGTTCCCCAATTCCTGACAAAACAGTCTAGAATCTTCCTCATCTTGAACCCCATTATCATAAACATCATCACCAAAAACTGTTTGATCCCTTGTCACCAGACTTAAACGAGGCGAGTCCAACGGCACAATGACGGAAGCACTTCCATCAAAGAATAGTTCGTTAAACATTTCCCCATTCAGCCAGTCACATAAATTGGCATCCAGCACGCGCACTTCAACAGGCCTATGCGCCTTCAAAAGAAGCGCCCCGCCCTTTTCATCCACAACTTTCCATGCTAACGGAGCAAGGTGACCTTCCGAATCCCATTTACGTAACCCCAAATTCAAAAAATCGCCTTTTGCCAAGCCATGCCGATTCTTGGACCGGGCCTGTACCATAAGTTCCTGACTGTCTTTATACCCAAATTCGCTAAGGACCATAAAGAAACGGGACGCAAAAACATAGTTCCCTGAATCCATGGCTTCCTTGGACGCCTGGTATATTTTCTCTTCAATATCCTCTGGAGAACCAAGCATAAAGACGGCCAGTTTGTGCCCCATCGACTGGAAAAAACTATCAAAGGGAATCAAATGAGCCGTGATGACGTCGCCCCGGTGTACTACACCTGGGTACTTGTGCAACTCCCGAATAAAAAGAAGTTCCCCTCCATAACGCATTCTTTCTGTTGGGTTTTTCAAGTAAGTACTGATTTTTTTGCAACCACTTCGATATTGTGAAAAACCACGGTCAAAGGCTGTCACCCAGCCGAGTATCCAGAAAAGAAGCACAAGGACAAATGGCAGCGAAAGACATCCGATTGCAATTTTCCCACCTATCCTCATTTTGACGCTCCTTTATAAAGTTTCTCTATGGTGAATATATATCCTTTTTGGCACGGTTCTTGCACCTTCTATAGCGAAAACAAGGTTAGGCTACCAATTTGTTTCATTTTGAAACGTTTTGACAGGCTAAACCGCTCGAAAATTAAACATAAAGGACGTAAAATGGCAACAGAGAAGATGGAATTCCAGACCGAAGTTCGCGACATGCTGAACTTGATGATCAACTCCCTTTATAGCAACAAGGAAATCTTCCTCCGCGAACTCGTTTCCAACGCGGCGGACGCACTCGACAAGCGTCGTTTCCTTTCCCTCTCCAATGCAGACCTTTTGCCGCAAGGCACCCAGCTCCGTATCGATATCTCGGTGAACAAGGAAGGCAAGCGCATCGTCGTGGAAGACAACGGTATCGGCATGAACAAGGAAGACTTGATCAACTGCCTGGGTACCATCGCCCGTAGCGGCACCAAGAACTTCATCAAGAATCTGAAAGAAGGCGACAAGGGCAGCGTCGATCTCATCGGCCAGTTCGGTGTAGGTTTCTACTCCGTGTTCATGGTTGCGAAGAAGGTCGAAGTGTTGACATTGAAGGCCGGCGAAACTCAGGGCTATATGTGGTCCTCCGAAGGTACGGGCGAATTCGAAATTTCCGAAGCCCCGCGCGACAAGGTGGGCACCAAGATTACCTTGTACCTGAAGGATGACGAAGACGCCGAAGACTTTGCCAGCGAATGGAAAATCAAGGACATTGTCCAAAAGTACAGCGGCTTCGTGAGCTACGGCATCTACTTCCACCCGGAACCGACCAAGAACGACAAGGGCGAAATCGAAGAAAAGCCCGAAGAACGCCTGAACGAAAAGCAGGCTCTGTGGCGCCAGAGCGAAAAAGAAGTCACCGAAGAACAGTACAAGGATTTCTACAACGTCATCAGCCACGAAGCCGACGAACCGGCCGCCTGGAGCCACAGCCACGCCGAAGGTTCCCAG
>CADBHQ010000066.1 GCA_902794535.1 Fibrobacter succinogenes
GGGCTTCGAACCGATTGGCGAATTCAGCGGTGTGCTTATTGGAAACAACAAGATTATTGCAGGCTTAAATATCAATCGCCCCGACGAAGATTCTGTTGGCCTTTTCCGGGCTTTGGCGAAGGGCGCCAAGGTAAGCAACGTAGTCTTTGATACGACTTCGTATTTTGGAGAAAGGTATTCGTATGGGCCTATGACTACTAGGGGCGTCATCCATGGTAAGAACTATGTCGGTGTTCTTGCTGGTGTCGATAATGGCGCGACAGTCGAAAACATCTTTGTAAAGTATGATATTTCCGGCGAAAATTACGTAGGTTCTCTTGCTGGTAAGAAATCTGCAGGGTCTGTCATTAGGAGCGCGTCTAGATTCCTGGTGTCGGGCAAGGAATACGTGGGCGGTCTCTTTGGTTTTTTGGGTGAGGCGAGTGTAACGGATTGCTATTCTATCGCAAATGTTGCGGGGATAAAGAATGTCGGTGGTTTGGTGGGCTTTTCTGACAATGCGGCCGTGAAAAATTCTTTTGCCGCAGGTCAAGTCGAAGGCGATTCGAAATGGGGTGGCCTTGCGGGCTCTGATAACAAATCGGCCTACACATCGGTCTATTATGATACGACCCTTTGGTATGTCAAAACGACGGCTGCGGGGGATCTCCGCAATACACTACAGATGGTCAAGAAGGAAAACTACGAAGGTTGGGATTTCGATTCAACTTGGCAGATTGTTGCTGATAAGACTTATCCCTATTTGTCTTGGCTAACCAAGGCTTATTATGCGTCTAAGACAATGAAAGAAAAAATTTATCCAAATCAGGCTGTAGATCAGACCATGATGAAAATGGCTGGCACCGGTACGGAAAAAGATCCGTTCTTGATCAAGACTTATGGAGACTTGAAATCAATCGGTTTCGGGAAATACAAGCTATCTGCCGTTTATCGCTTGGCCAACGATATCGATGCCTCCGCTTCCAGGACGGATAAGCGTTTTGCCGTAGGTGGGATAGGGTTTAAGCCTATTGGTAAGTATGATGTTTTGGAAGAATATTGCGATTGTTATGGTGTTGTTCTTGGCGGTTATGCAAAACAGGATACCGGTGCGTTTACCGGTGAATTCCATGGTGGCGGCCATAGCATCGATAGCCTGTACACGGAATATATGAATAAAAAGGCTGTAGGATTTATCGATACGATCGCAAAATCTGCGGTTGTGGATAGTTTGTCTTTCAAGGGCTATTCTGTCGGAGACGATCTTGAAATGAAAATGGGTGGTGTTGCTACGGTGAACCATGGAACTATCCGGAATGTGAGTGTCGACATTGTGATGAACGGTGTTTATCAAAGTGCGGGTTTCGTGTTCAGAAACTATGGCACCATTGAAAATGTATCGGTTAAAGGAAAAATCAATGGTGGCAGGGTAGTTTCTGGCATTGCTCACTTGAATTACGGAGACGTTGTCAACGCGAAAGTCGATATGCAGTGGGTTGGTGGTGGTGGTGCCGCCGGTGTTGCCGCGCTGAACTGGGGAAACATCAAGAATGTTTCTGTTAAGGCGAATGTGAAGGAAAACGATGGCTTCATTGGCGGTATTGTCGGGTTGAACACTGCTAGTGGAACTATTGATAGATGTTCTGTATATATCGATGTGTCTGACCAGGAATCGTCTTCAGAGGAAATCTTCACATTTGGTGGGCCGGAGTATGGTTGGATCACGGAGTATTATGATGTGCAAGGCGTTGCGGGCCTTGTTGCAGTCGATAGCGGAACGGTCAATAATTCTACGGCGTCGGGCGTTATCAATGCAAAAGGAACCCTCTACGTAGCTGGCTTGATTGCTAAGGCTTACGGCAAAGAATTGAAAGGGTTGCATGCATCTGTCGATGTTGCTGGAGATTATTATGTCGGCGGCCTGGTCGGCTTGAATCAAACAACTATTTCGGAATGCTATGCCACTGGAAATGTTGAGGGAACGGGAACGTTTAGCTATTCTGGAGCTTTTGTTGGCCATAACAAAGGCTTGGTTGAACGCTCGTTTGCGACCGGAAATGCGTATAGAGCCGCCAGCTTTGTCGGCGGAAACGATGGAACAATTCGGCAATCTTATTCTACAGGAAATGTCGAAGGCACGGGTAGCTTTGCCTATAACAACCAGTCTGTAATAGAAGACTGCTATTCGACGGGTGATGTGCTTGCTATAGATCCGTACTATGGCTTTGGCTTTGCCGAAATCAACGGCAATGATGCAGAGGTGAGAGGATATGCTTCTGGAAGCGCGTATAAAGACGGAATCCATTTCTGCAATGGCTTGCCTGATAGAACGAAACCCTCGGATGGGTATTACTATTTAGCTGAAGCCTGCAGCGATTCGCTGATGACAGGAAAGGGCTTGCTTGATGCTCAGATGAAAATGCAGAAGTCTTTCGCCGCATTCGATTTTGACTCGGTTTGGTACATCGCCGAAGGTATGAGCTACCCGCTGCTTCGCAACATGCTGAATCCGCCTGTTGTTTCGAATGGGAAACTTTTCTATAGCGAAAAGCCTCTTGCGAAGAATATCCGCGCCGTACTGCTTAAAAACGCCTTCGTGATGGATTCTGCGGCGAAGAAGGTGCTTAAGCTGGATTCTGCAAGTGATGCCTTGCTCGATTCTCTGGAAAACGAAAAAGCACCTTACGGAACGTTTATCGTCTCTTACCGAGTGGGAGTGCTTTTTGATTCCGATACACTTTGGAGCAAATCCGCCAAGGCCGAACTCAACATCGAAAAGACGACGGGTGTTCGCGCTCGCGAAATCGTAGTGACGCATTCTCTCGGCGCCCGTGATTCCTGATGCGGGGGCGGTGAAGTTCTCGCTTATGGATATGCAGGGCCGTATCGTGAAGGCCTTTGACCTTGGCAAGCGCGCTGCAGGTGAATATTCCGAAACGGTCGCTGCCGAGGGAATCGCTCGCGGGCGCTATATCGGCGTGCTGCAGGTGAACGGCCGCGTGACAGACAGGGCCCTGTTGCTCAAGAAATAAAATACATCCTCTAAAGTGTATGAAAGGCTCTCTGCTAAATGCGGGAGCCTTTTTGTTTTATATGTTGGTCTATTTTGTTTTATGAAATGAAAATTTCTTTGCTGTAAAATAAAAAGTGTTCAAATTTGATTAAAAACGACAATTTTGTTTTTTAGAAAATATTGCATGAGCCGAAGTAATAATCTATTTTATGATTGTTATGAAGTCGATTATTGAATACAAAGACTATCGCCAGTACATTCAGGACTACTACACCGAACGGAAACGTTGTTCTGCATTTACGTGGCGCGAATTTGCAAGGCTTGCTGGCTTTGCCTCGGGGTCGTATTTAAAGTTGGTTTGCGATGGCAAAACTCGCTTGGTAGAAGAAGGTGCCAAGAAAACTGCACTTGCCATGGGCATGCTCGGCTTTGAATACGACTATTTTATTTTGATGGTCCGCTATGAAAATGCGAAATCGGACATTCAGAAAAAGAAATGTTTCGAAGAAATGCAGGCGCTAAGTACCGCGCACCATGTAAAGATTCTCGGGAGTGACCTGTACACATTCTACGAAACATGGAAGCATTCCGTGGTGCGTGAATTAGCTGTCGCGATGCCGGGTGCAAAACCGCTTGAAATCGCTAAGGCTTGCAAGTTCCCGATTTCGGCGGCCGATGTGAGCGCGAGTCTGAGTTTCCTCTTGAAATCAGGACTGCTTTCTCGTGACGTGAAAGGCAATTACCAGCAGACAAACCATTCGCTTAGTACGGGGCGCCTGAATGTGGTTGCTGTTGCGGTACATTCGCTGTTGCGCCAGATGGGCGAATTTGCGCTTGAAGCGCTTGATAAGTTGCCAATCTCAGAACGCCACTTTAGCGGTATCACCATGGGTGTGACTCAGGAAACTTACCAGAAAGTTGTCGACGAAATTGCGGAATTCCGCAAGCGCATTATTTCGATGGTGGCTGAAGAACGCCGCCCAGATAAAGTGTGCAGACTTAATTTCCAGTTTTTCCCTCTGACAGATAATATTAATCGTGGCAAGTCCACATCGGGTAAAGGAGTTTAAAGATGTTTGAACAATGTAATTTGAATGTGAAAAAATGGCTTGGGACGGCATTTGCGCTCGGTGCAATGATTACGGCCTGCTCCACAGAAACGGCAGGCACCAGCGAAGAGAGCGAAGGCATTGTCGCGCTCGCTAGTAAGAAAGTTGGTGGTTCTGTGCAGAAGGGGCCTTTCGTGAAGGGTTCGGATGTTGTCCTTAGAGAAACGTCGGCAGATGGAAGCCTTGAGCCCACAGGCAGAGAATTTACAACCAAGACAACCAATGATGATGGCGATTTCAAGTTTGACGGTATCGATTTGGAAAGCCAATATGCGCTTCTTTCCTAAATGCAGTTTCTAATTTGGAAAAGCGCAAGACGGTGAATATCAACCTGTTGACACATTTTGAATATAAACGTGTGTTATATTTGGTTAAGCAGGGCAAGGCTTTTGCCGAAGCTAAGAGACAGGCCGCCAAGGAAGTCCTGAATGCGTTCGGTGTTGATGTTCATATGAATTCCGCAGAGGATTTGGATATCTATAAGTCTTCTGATGCAGATAGGACTCTCTATCATATCAGTATTTTTGTGGACACTCAAGGTTTCTACTATCCGATGGGTGAGGATGATGATGAATGGGAATTTAGGCAAAATCCCGCCAATATCGATTGTTCTGCATTGCAAAATTTTGTGGACAGCTATGCGGATGATCTTGCCGAAGATGGAACTCTTAGTGATTCGTTGATGGCCTCCCTTGTCCATGACGCCTATCTCACCCTGAGTTTGGGCAATGTGATGTATGAGGGCGAAGTCGGCGCGAAAGGTAGAGACGAATATGATTTGATGGCGGAGAGAACTTATTTCTATGAGTTGGTGCTTGACCATTATCTTGATTTTGGAAAGTGCGGTGATAAAAATTGGGGTGAATCTAGAAGACTCGATAAGCCCTTTGGGGAATTCGACTACGATGAAAATAAAATGAAATATGTGAATCCGAGTTACTTCATTTGTGATGGTCTTGGTTGGGTGTATGTGACAAAGGGACATCTTGATTCGCTTAGAATGGTAATTCCCCATGAAAATGGATCCATGACTGACCTGCGCGATGGACATGAATACAAGACCGTGAGTTTTGAATATGAAGGGAAAAATTACGAATGGATGGCCGAAGATCTTAAGTATGAATCTGATGGAATCTATACTTGGACGGATGCCATGCGAATCGATGACAAGTATATGACGGAAGTCGTTGATAATAGCTTGATTGGCGAAGTTCATCAAGGTATCTGTCCTGATGGCTGGCATGTGTCCAGTACCAAGGATTGGAATACGTTGGTTGATTATGTCGGCGGTTTACAGAATCTTCTTGATTCGACCTGGAGAACGGACAAGAAAACAGCAGAGAAAAAAGGTTTGAGTGGAGTATTCTTCAATAGGTTCGACTTTAATCTTGTGCCGATGGACAAGAAGTACCTGGAACTCAAATACCATTCGTACGCGCAGGGCTCTTATTATATAAGCGAGGAAATTGAAAAAGAAAGAGATGACATACAACGACTTATTGAAACTGCTGAAAGTAAAAAGGAACGAGAAAAATATGAATCGATGCTAAGTTTTACTCGGGATCCGATCGTTGGGGTCTATGCTGTAGATATATCTATGCGTCCTTTTGCTTTTGATTTTGATTTTGTTCCTATTGAAAAGAAACCTCAGAAAAAAGCGCGAGTCCGTTGCGTAAAAGACTAAGGTGAAATTCATTCCCCCGATTTGGACCCGGGAGTGTTCGGGCTGGGGGATGGTTAGGAAAGAATCCTGCGGAAAGTTCCGCAGGATTTTTTGTATAATCGAAAACCACCTGCTAGGCAGGTGGTTCTAAAGAAGCTTTAGCGGTGCTGAAAAAAAATCCTTTGATTATAATTGAAATGCGGCCT
>CADBHQ010000067.1 GCA_902794535.1 Fibrobacter succinogenes
TCTGTTGCAAGTTTCTCCGGGAATGGGCACGCTGGAACTTCGCCGAGCCATTGCCCGCATGCTCCGCGAATTCAGAAATATCCAGGTATCGCCCGAACAGATTGTCATTGGCGCCGGGACTGATTACCTTTATGGTTTGCTAGTACAATTGCTCGGATTTGACAAGTGCTATGGCGTAGAAGACCCTGGCTGGGGCAAAATTTCAAAACTGTATAGTCAATACGGCGTCAAGGTGAGTCACATTCCCGTTGTGGCGGAAAGTTTCGTAGACTCCGTCAAGAAATCTGATGTTGATGTCGTTCATATTTCGCCGGCGCACCATTTTCCGACAGGGATGGTGATGCCCGTCGGCGAACGCTATCGTCTGCTCAGTTGGGCGGCCGAATCTCCCAATCGCTACATCGTCGAAGATGACTATGACAGCGAATTCCGCATGACCGGAAAGCCCATCCCCGCATTACAGAACATTGATGTTACCGAGAAGGTGATTTATCTGAATACCTTTTCCAAGACGATGACTTCTGCGATTCGCCTCAGTTATATGGTGCTCCCGCCGCATCTTGCCGAAAAATTCCATAATAAGCTTTCGTTCTATTCGTGTACGGTTTCGAACCTGGACCAGTATGTGATGGCGAAATTCATTGATCTCGGTTACTATGAGACGCACATCAATCGCATGCGCAATCTGTACCGGGCCAAGCGCGACATGCTCCTGTCGTTTATCCGCAAAAGCAAACTTTCGAGCGTCGCCCGAATTTACGAAGAAGACGCTGGCCTCCACTTTATCTTGGAAGTGAACACGAAATGTTCCGATATAGAATTCTGCAACCGCGCCCGATTCCGTGGGGTAAACATCCGCGCCCTTTCGGAGTATTATTTTGAGGCGAAGCCATCGCAGCGCAAGTTTGTCGTGAACTATTCGTCGGTAGATAAGGCGAACATGCAAAAAGCAGTGCAGATACTCGCGAGCCTGTGCAACTAAAAGGTTTAATGTTTCAAATCGCAAGCAGCCTGTTCGTAGTCAATGAGCTGCGTAATGGTCGGGTGTGTTCCGCAAACGGCGCAGTCGTCATTATGACTCGGGAGCTTCACCTTGCGGAATTCCGCCGTGAGTGCGTTGTAGGTGAGTAGGTAGCCTGTCAATAAATTGCCTACGCCAAGAATATACTTGATTGCTTCCATTGCCTGCAAACTTCCGATTACGCCTGCGATTGCCCCAATCACGCCTGCCTCTTTGCAAGTCGGCACAGAACCTTTCGGGGGCGGTTCTTCGAAAATGCAGCGATAGCAAGGCCCTTGCTCCGGTACGTATGTCATCAACTGTCCCTGAAATCCGACAATACCTGCATGAGAAAAAGGCTTCTTCGCCATGACGCAGGCATCGTTAATCAAAAATTTTGTCGGAAAATTATCGGTGCCGTCAACGATAAAATCGTAATCCTTAATGAGGTCGAGAATGTTTTCGCTCGTTACGAAAGTATGATACGTGATCACCTTGACATCCGTATTCATCGCTTCCATGGTTTCTTTCGCGGATTGCACCTTGGGCTTACCCACATCTTGCGTGGCGTGTATTATCTGACGTTGTAAATTTGAAAGGTCAACCACATCGGCATCGGCAATGCCGATCGTGCGCCAAGGCCACCCGCACCGATGACGAGCACCTTCGCGTTCAAAAGTTTCTTCTGGCCTTTTACGCCGACATCTTTAAGAATAATATGGCGCGAATAGCGTTCCAATTGTTCGTTGGTAAATGCCATTTTTGGGAAGATCCCTTCAATCACACGTACTTCGAGAGTGTCACGACATCATCGCCGCTCCACGTGTAAAGTGCAAGCAGGGGCTCGTCGCTGGTTCGCATCGAATGCACATGATTTGACGGGTGCAGAATGAATTCACCCGGGTTGCGAACTTTTGAAACGCCGTCTAACGTCCACACGGCATGTCCCGAAAGCACCACGTAAAGTTCCGTGGCAGGGTGATAATGCGCCGGATAAAACGTGTTCTTGCCCAAGAGCGTAAAGCCGTAGCAAAAATGCTCGTCGTGATACGGCGCTTCGGGCCCGAGGATTTCTCCCCAGCCCATACGGTTTCCTAAATCAGGCATATCGGCGCGAGGTTCGTAATTATACTTCCACGGCAAAAAAGGGAGCGCAGGCTTTAACGCATTCAGCACACGCTCCGTTTCGGGGCAACCAAATTGAATCGCCTCTTCAATCCAGCGAATCAGCGGAGACTCACTTTTTTCGAAAGTCCCGCTTGGGGCAGGAATTTCGCGCTCAACAAATTTCGCAGCTTCGCGTCCGATGTCGTCGTTGACTTGGGCGCGTTCATTCAGAAATCGCTTCGATTCTTCAATTAAACGGGCGATAAAATCTTGCATCAAAATACACTCGTTTTACTTCAAGCTTGATTTCAGTACGGCAACCGTATGGCCGATCACTTCGCCCTTTAGGAATGCTTCGTAAGCTTCTTTAGCAGTAAGCTTCGAAGATTCCAGCGACTTTTCGATTTCGAAAGCGTTCTTGCCGGATTCCTTCACCGAAATGTTGGCGAATGCTTTTTGCAAGTCGCTTGCGCGGTAGAATCGGAACGGCCCGAGCCCCGCCTTTTCTTGTGCAGCGTAGCCCGAAATCACGTCTTCGGGTTCCGCCTGCACCTTCCAGGAATACGTGAAGATTTCAGAAGAAAGGCCCGCCAATTCGCCGAGCTTGATAAACGCACTGAGCGGCACGCGGCCACCGAGTGTAGAATAGACGGCACCCTTCTCAGCCAAGTAATCGCGTGCCTGCTTGAGCGCCAGATAATGCAAATCCAGCATCTGTTCGTGCACAAATTCCGGAATCACTTCGACGCGCTTTTCCAGGTAATGGCCGCTGTTTCGTTTGTCTTCAATCTTGGTGTTATCTGTTAGCGGAACATTGGGCAAGTTCTCATAAATCACGTCGTAACGGCGCTTGCCATTTTGAAGAGGCTGCAACAGATCGCCTGCGCCGAATTCCAACTCAACCGAATCTGCATCTTTCAAATTCTTCTTGATATTTTCGGCCGCGGCGTCCACCACGCTTTCCAGCAAGTCGGTAAAACCTACGCGCTTGGCACCCAAAAGTTCAATGCCCGTCAAGACATCGATGCCGGAACCCGTTCCGATTGAAGCGAACGCTTCCACATCGTGCCGCAGGTTCTCGCGGATCAGCTTGAACGCAGGTGCCGCGATGTAGGCCACCCAATCGCTAGTAATATCTTCGGTCTTTGGCAAATAGGCGTGATCCGTTACACCCACGGAAAGATAATCTTGAACCTGTTTCGGTGCTTCTTCTAAAGCCAGATACTTTTTAACATCAACTAAAATACTCATTATAGGTTGCCTCACTTTTTTTGAGTGCAAATATAGATGTGGACTATAGCCGCGTCCAATACAAAATTTCTAGCACTCGCTATCAATTTTTTGTATAAGTAAAAAGCCCGTTTTTCCTTGACAAAGTTTATGCATTTATGTAGATTTATGCATAGAAATTCAAACCACGTTTTTTCAGCGCTTGGGAATGCTCAAAAATGCGACGTTCTTTTCGGTGCTGTTAACAAAAGGAGCCTTATACAATGGCACATTATCTCTTTACTTCTGAATCGGTGTCCAAGGGACACCCCGACAAAGTTTGCGACCAGATCTCGGATGCAATTCTCGACGCCTGCCTCGCCCAAGACCCGAACAGCCGCGTGGCTTGCGAAACGCTCGCCAACACCGGTCTCGTCGTGATTTCTGGCGAAATTACCACTAAAGCAGTTATCGATTACCAACAAATTGCCCGCAAGACTATTAAGAGCATTGGTTATGTGAACCCGGAACTCGCTTTTGATTACAAGGGTTGCTCCGTACTCGTTGCAGTGGACAAGCAGTCTCCCGATATTGCTCAGGGTGTTGACGCCAAGGCTGCCGAAGGCAAGGAAGATGACAAGCAGGGCGCAGGAGATCAGGGCATGATGTTCGGTTACGCCGTGAACGAAACCAAGGAATTGATGCCGCTTCCGATTAGCCTCGCCCACAAGCTCATGGAAGAAATCCAGAACCTCCGCGAATCCGGCAAAATCAAGTGGCTCCGCCCCGACGCAAAATCTCAGGTGACTGTCGAATACGACGAAAACGATAAGCCCGTGCGCGTCGATACGGTGGTGGTCAGCACCCAGCACGATGAATTCGTGAACGGCAAGGAACTCAAGCATTCTACCATCGAAAAGGAAATCATCGAAAAGCTCATCAAGAAGGTGATTCCGGCAAAGCTTTTGGACAAGAA
>CADBHQ010000068.1 GCA_902794535.1 Fibrobacter succinogenes
CTGCGGGGACACCCCGCAACGCCCCGTTGCCCTCTGTCATGCTGAACTCGGTTCAGCATCGGCATTCTATGTCCGAGAATAAAGAGCGCTCCGTCTCTGCCTGCACCGCACGCTCACATGGCCGTTCCGGAATGTCCGCTTTGCGGTCAGGCACTCGCCTCCGCTTCTTTCCAGCGGTTACTCTTTTGCAGTTTCGTTGTCCCAGTTCCGCCTGTTGTCATGCTGACGAAGGTCAGCATCGGCAATCCCCGCCCGAGCAAAAAGATGGTTATTCAACCATCACGCAGCGGACGGATGTTCCATGTGTTTTGTAAATGCTCTGCAAAGCATTTCCTGTAGAAGAATTACTTTGAGAACCACTCAGTGCCGCAGGTTTATCTAAAGAACCTTCTTCCGGATAAAACCAATATGTCGTTTCGTTTAAATTTCTAAACTTATAATTCCAATTGTATCCAGCGCCAATCAAGCTGTATCCGCTGTAGTTGTGCCCGCCAAATCCCATTGCACGTACATCCTCAACTCCATGCCGATTTCCATCTGCATGAACAACTATGTAAAAATCATCGTATGTCAGCAAGCGCCATCCATCAGGGCAAATACCCTGGTGCTTCGGCTTAATCTGGTCGGCACAGCTTTTTGTATTGCATTCGCTTGGCAACTGCATCATCTCGGCCCACTGATAAAGTCCACCGAATTCTTCACAATTTGATTCATCATTTTCATAACAATAGCGTTCAATCTTCGAATCATTCGATTGATCCTTTGCACCATCGACCATTTCCCCGATGTTCAGATTTTCCGCCATTACCGTCACGGAAGCAGCCTGTCCATCCTTGTTCTCTCCATTGATTGTCAAATAATAATACTTACGCCCGTTGCGTTTATCAGTAAACTGTTTATACGCACCAGAGCGAATACTATCACCGCTCAGCGCTCGATCGCAAAGGTCATAATCCGGAGTACAAAGTCTCGCCGTATCTACTTCAAAAGACGAACTTGACTTCACACTTGAACTCGACTTCGGTGTGACGCTGCTGGAAGACTTTGCACTGCTACTGGACACGCTTGTCTCGCTGCTGCTCGACTTCGGTGTGGCGCTTGAAGAGGACTTCACGACACTGCTGCTAGAACCATCTTTTTTTGTAGAAGAAGACTGTTTGTCTTCGCTAGAAGCGGGCTTTGCCGAAGAGCTAGATTCCGTTGTCTTTTCTACTGACGAAGATGATTCTTCACTCAGGTCCGGGGCAGGGGCTGAGCTACTCGATTCATCACCGCAGGCGACAAACAAAACCGCAACAACCAACAGCGCAAAAATCTTTTTCACAGAAAACCTCCAGTAACCACAATCGTTTTTACCAAATTTAAATTATTAAAAAAGGAATCACGTTAGTGATTCCCCATCCGTGTGGCAAAACGAATTCTTTTACTTTCCGATTTCTACATACCTGCCCTTGGGCAAATCAGGCATTTCGCCGGAAGCGTTCCTGGCGCCTACGGGCTTGCCGAGAACGTTGAAGATTCTGCTTCCAGGATTGCCGTGCTTGGCGTTTACCAAGTTCTCGTGGTACCCTTTTCGTTTATCGTTACCTTGATTTCAAAGGTGACTTGCTTGCTGCCGTAAACGAGCGCTTGCTTTACGGTGAAGGTGTCTCCAGCTTTGACTTTACCTGGCATGTGGCCGATTTTCGTGGTCATGGTCGTGAGGTCCACGTTGGAGAACACAACGCTAGAGCCGTTCGGGTCCCAGGCGACGATTTTGCCGTCCTTGTCGAACCAGTGGCCGGTGCCTTCGCCGGTTGTTTTGCTGTTGAGGCTTCCGTCGGGTTCCACTCCGTAGAATGTTGCTTTGTCGCCAATTTCGTTTTGCTTGATGCCTAAAATCTGGGCGACTTCGCTGCCTTTCAAGTCGAGTGTCACGTAAGCGTAGTTGTTGTCAAGTGGGAGTGTTACGTCGAGGGCGATTTTTTGAACTGTAATTTCTGTAATGCTGCTGGAACTTGCCGGAGTCGAAGAGCTTGAAACGGGTTCGAAACAGTTCTCGCCGATGCAGAAGGTGAGCGATTCACCGGGCGTCCCGATGTCAGTAATCTTGAGCCCGGTTTTGGAGCCGTTGTACCAGCGGATAGCGGGGTAGGCGTCATCTGAAAATTCTGAATAGGTTCCGCTTTTAAAGAACGTGTTGGCGGTGCTGCCTGGGCTTGGCCATTGATCGGCGACGTTGTCGCTTGATTTGCCTGCGGCGTTTGCGTGCACGATTCGGAGTCCCAGCTTATCCGAAGCGGAATTGCCTTCTATAGAAAAATCATAGTGTTGCATCAAGAGACCGCTTCCGGCGAGAACTTTGTCGCGGCCAGTGTTGCGCACATAGGACCAAACGAGTCCTTCTTTGTCGGGCCTTGCTGGGTTCTTGTATCGGTAACAGAATTCGCCGGGCTTGGTGGTTTCGAAACTCACGTCGTCACTCGTGATGTCGATAAACGGAATCCAGCCTTGGTCTGCACGGAAAAAGTCATTGATGGCTACCGGGTTCCAGTCGTTTGCGCGGTTGCCCATGGTGCAGTAATCTCCGTACCAATAAAGGTCCGGCCAGCCAAAAATCATGTGGCCGCTTTCATGCACAAAAACATAAATCGAAAATTTGCCGGGCATGTCCGTCATCTGGTGGTGCGTGAGCTTTACACCATCGCGCCTCTCATTAGACCAACCGGAATGGGGCCAAAGCCCTTGTCCCCAAGTTTCACCGGCGCCGGCGTACACGATGTTGATGGCTTCGGTGGTGCCGTCCTTGTCGTTGTCGTAGCGTGAAAAATCAACCTGAGAATCGAAATACGCGAATACTTCTTTCATCAGCGAATCCGACCCGGAGTATCCCTGCAAACCTTCGTACCAGGACTTGGGATGCTTTGCGCGGTACCAGCCGAAAACTTCGTTCACGAGGTCCAGTTGTCCGTTAGAAACGTCGAGGTAGTAGTCGCGCACAGAGCCGTTGCAACCGTCCCTGTTGAAGCCTTCCTTGTTCAGCCATTCCTTGACTTCGTCCACTGTAACGGGGGCGGGCTTGTCCGAGAAATCGACGAGGAGCGTGAGACTGTAGATTTTGCCTTTGGGGGCGGCGTAGTGGCCTTTCGTTTGTGTTGCAACCGCTCTCGCTAAACCGGAACTGGACGCGCTTGCTTTGGATCCGGTGAATGTCGGGCGGGCTTCTTCGGGCCATTCCTGGACGCGTTTCCCCTGATACACGATGTCTGCAAAAAGCATCGTCGGGAATAATAATGAGCCTAATAACAGGCCAAATGCAATTTTGTTTTTCATAAACATCCCATTTTCTTTAAACCACCAAATATGGAA
>CADBHQ010000069.1 GCA_902794535.1 Fibrobacter succinogenes
GAAAAGTACCGCTATGTAGAAGACAAGAAACTTTACGGCGACAACGATCTCGTTGACGAAATGCATTTGGCGAGACACTGTATCGGGCTCAGCGGCATCCGTTTTGCGGACGACGATATCGAAAAACTCGCCGAACGCATCCGCAAGATGAAAAAGAACGACACGCAAATTTGTTGCTCCATCGGGTTCCTGACCGAAAAGCAGGCGTTGATTCTCAAAGAGGCAGGCCTCAACCGCATCAATCACAACCTGAACAGCAGCCGTCGTTTTTACCCGAGCATTTGCACCACGCACACTTACCAAGAACGAATCGACAACCTGAAAATGTTGAAGAGCCTCGGTTTCGAAATTTGTTCCGGTGGCATCATCGGCATGGGCGAAACGCCCGAAGACGTAGTGGACATGCTATTCGAATTGCTAGAGATTAATCCGAACTCGGTGCCCATCAACTTCTTGCTGCCGGTAGAAGGCACGCGCCTTGCGACGCGAGATATTTCGGCGCTGACGCCCGAATACTGTATCAAGGTGCTTTGCCTTGCGCGCCTCATGCTCCCGAAATCGGATATCCGCTGCGCCGCCGGCCGCGAAGTGTATTTCAAAGGTCACGAAAAGACGCTTTTCAAGGTGGCCGATTCCATATTCGCGTCGGGCTACCTCACCGAAGGCGGCCAGAGTCTCGAAGAGACTTTCCGCACCATCGAGGCGGCTGGCTTCACCTGGTTTGTAGAAAGCACAGATAAATAATCGTCGTGCGGGGCACATCGTGTCACTAGAAGTTGCACTTTCATTTTTGCTTTACGCCTTTGTTTCGGGAATTACCCCAGGACCCGCGAATCTTTGCTCGCTGTCCGTGGCAATGAAAACTGGAAAAAGTGTGGCGATAAAGCAATGGTACGGGCTTTTTACCGGATACACGATTGTTGCGCTTGCGTCCGTTTTTATCGTTTATTTTATTAGCAGTACATTTGAAAGTTTTATTGAAGTATTCTCGTTTATTGGAGCAATTTATATTGCGTATCTAGCTATAAGTCTTTTGCTTCAAGCGATTAAACCATACGATGAAATTCGCAACAACCGCGCCACCGGCAATTTCCGCACATCCTTATATTTGGCCTAGTCTTGCCATTCACAGGGCCTGTTTGCAATTTGGCGTGGCTTTTCGCGGGCGTTTTGCTTCAAGGTATATTCCGAAAACACCACCGAATTTTCTATACGCTCATGGGACTATCGCTACTTTACTGCGCAATTGGAATTGTGTGGTAAATAGCGTTAAGCCAATTCCACTTCGACAACGCCGCGCACTGAATTGAAACAGTAGATTTTCTCGGCAGTTTCAAGGTCGCGTGGATACAAGATTTTTTCTTGGATTTTGCCTTCACGGAGCAACTTTTGACGGGTAATTCCGTTTAAAAGTCCGCACTTGATTGGCGGAGTGTAAATGATCCCGTTCTGTTTGATGCCTATGTTAGTGAAGGTTCCTTCGGTAATTTCGCCTTTTTCGTTAATCCCAATTTCATCGAAAACATCCTTGGGTGCAGGCAGGCGGATGCTGGTTTTATGGTACAAAAAAGGATTCTCTGAATTTACGTGATAGCCAATTCTGACTTTCGGATTTTGCTTTGGAGCCGGAATGGGCCTTGTCGTGACTTCGAAATGTCCATCTTTGAAAAGTTCAATTCGGTTGACAATTTCTTTATTGAATCCCCAAACAAAGCCTAATTCCTGCGCAGATTTTTTGAGACGTTCTACGTGCATCTCAAAATCAGTTATTCCTGTTTCAATAAGCGAAAAATCCGTCCTTAAAAACTCGGCCTTGGTCATAGTTTCTTCCCATTCATTTTCGGCAGTAGAATTCCACGTGATGGCGCTACCGGCATCATACCGATAAGTTGATTCACCGTTTATTTTCTGCAAAATTCTTATCGGAACCGAAAATACGACTTCGTTTTCGTGCAAATATCCGATGGCCCCGCAATAAACGCCACGGGACTTGGGCTCGGTTTCGTTGATGATTTGCATAGTCGAAATTTTCGGCGCACCAGTAATGGAACCACAGGGATAAATCGCCTCAAAAATATCGTAAAGGGTTACATCATCCTTGATTTCCGAAGATATTTCGGATGTCATCTGGAACAAAGTTTTATGCGCTTCAATTTCGAACATTTTGTCTGCGCGGACCGTTCCTGGTTTAGAAATCCGTCCCAAGTCATTCCGCAGCAAATCGACAATCATGATGTTTTCGGTGCGGTTTTTAAGGTCATTAAAGAGAAATTCCTTACTTGGCATCTTCTTCGGAATCATTCCCTCTTTTGACCGTCCCCTTCATTGGTTTTGTCCGGATTTTGTTACCGCTCAAAGTGAAGAACAGTTCAGGAGAAAAGGAGAGGATTGTTTCGTATTTATTCTGCAAAAAGGCATTGTAGGGCGTCCGCTGATTTTGCAGAAGGTAATTGTACAAATCGATTTCGCTCGCATTGGTCTTTAGCGACGACGGATAAGTGTAATTCACTTCGTATGTGATACCCTTCCTAATCTGTTCCTTGATATAGGCAATCTTCTCAAAGTATTCTTCTCTGCTGATAAGCGGAGTTACAATGGTGCCGATTTTGCAATCAGGCACCTTGTGCTCAAAAGGTTTATAACTATCAAAAGCCTCGAAATAAACCAATGGCAGGTTGTCGGCGATATTTTTAAGATCATACCGCATATAACCCACAAGGTAGAGCCCCTTGTTTTTCAGAAACTCTACTTTATCTAAAGCGGGTTTGACCTGATTTGGACAGAACGCTTCAATGACTTCAATGGGATTTTCAAAAACTTTGTCTGCATATATCAGCATGGCGCGGCCAAAGTTAGTAAAAATGAGAAATCATTTCCAAAAAATATCGATGTACGCGCAAGTCTTCATTGAGTTCCGGGTGGAACGAAATGGCCAGTTGATTTTTGTAGCGTATAGCGACAATTTGGTCATTGACAGTTGCTAAAACCTGGACGCCCTCGCTGGCACTTTGTATGAGTGGTGCGCGGATAAATGTCATAGGGACTTTGCCGATTCCTTCAAAGTTTTCTTCGGCATAAAAACTTCCGAGCTGACGGCCATATGCGTTGCGCTCGACAGTAGCGGGAAGGGCTCCGAAATAGGTGTGGGAATCGTTACTCAACTTATTGGCAAGCAGAATTAGGCCGGCGCAAGTTCCAAAAGTCGGAAGGCCTTTCTCGATGAGATTTTTGAGCGGTTCAAAAAGCCCGAGATCGTGCACGGTGCTTTCGCCACCGGGGAGCACAAGACCGTCCAAATGTCGGTTCAAGTCGCGCAACTGCCTGATTTCAAATGCTTCGGCACCCAGCGATTTGAGGATGCGTTCATGTTCAATGAACGCCCCCTGCACCGCGAGTACGCCAATTTGCGGTTTGTTAATTCCCATTACTTTCCCCTTTCGGCCA